>NZ_CP017599.1:7642714-8319512 GCF_001767235.1 Moorena producens PAL-8-15-08-1 | reverse complement strand
TTGTGGTTCAGGGCTCCGAGAGTTTGACAGAGCTAGGGACTAAAATTCTGCGTCAGTTTCAGCCAGAGACTATTCAACGGTATGAGTTCCTCTAGACTATTTAAGGGTTGCGCAATTATTTTGGTGGTAAAAATCCCAAAGGCGCAAAGAGGGCAAAGTAACTAAGCCTCAATGTAAATTAAAATTAATAAAATTTAATAAAGATAACTTTTAGAGTTAGTCATGGGTAATAGATAGTATGCGAAACTGATTACCTATTGCTAAATCCTGATTAGAATTTGAGGAAATAATTATTTAGACCATTAATCAAACGTCTTTAACAAATTATTAGGAATGCTACCTAGAGAAGAACTTTTAAAAAGTGTAGAGAATCGAGAAGATGTGGCTCGTGTGATTGACCAAGCTGATCAAGCAATTAAGACTTGGGAGGTGGTATTGACGGATTTTCTATCACCGCCAGTTTTGGTAGAGGTTGCTCAGCAGTTTGAACGGTTGACAGAGGTGCAATTGCTGGCTTGGGGAGGATATCCTCAGGCGGAACGACAACGGTTAGGGATCGCCCGTGAGGAATTGCCTCTGGATAAATCTCAGGTAGAATTGGTGGGTTTGGATATTGCTGGGAATTTTTTGTTTGATACCGCAACTCACCGGGATTTCTTGGGGGCAATTCTGGGCACTGGATTGGTGCGAGAGAAGATTGGGGACATTATTGTCTTGGGAGAGCGAGGTGCTCAGGTGATTGTCGTACCAGAGTTGGTAGAGTTTCTGGAGCTGAATTTAAATCAGGTGCGTTCGGTACCTGTCAAAACTCAACGGATTGATTTGAGTGAACTCAAGATTAGGGAACCGAAAAAGAAACTCAGAACAACAACAGAAGCTTCCATGCGTTTAGATGCGATCGCATCGGCTGGCTTTGGTATGTCCCGCAGCAAGATGGTTGATTTCATTACCACTGGGGATGTGCGGGTTAACTGGAAAGAGGTCAAGCAATCTAGCTATACAGTCAAATCTGGAGATTTGATTGCCATTCGTGGTAAAGGACGCTTGGAGGTTGGGGATGTCTCTATTACTAAAAAACAACGATATCGGGTTGAATTAACCCGATACATCTGAAACAAGGTGGGGCTTCAAAATTCGCTGTGTTCAATCCCCTGTGTATAAGATAAATTGAGAAAGGTACACATAAAAAGTCTATTAGGCTGTCAACACCCCATACTCTGACTGGGATTAAAGGCTCAAGCTGGTTTATCCTCCCCCGTCGCCCATAGCTGGGGTTTCCAAAATATCTAGGATTTGTGATGAAAATTTATTAATGATTATTACGACTTCCGTGCTGCAAAGCTTACTGCAAGCTATACCTATACTGCGGTCACAGGTGTACTTCAAGTCTTCTTTGACCGCACTTTCCCATGCCATGGAAGATCAGGTATTAGCTGGCTCAGAGCAGCCGTTGGTCATTGCTAGCTTCCAGCGAGAGCGTTTCTACCGTCAGGAAGCTCATCGATATCGACGCATTGCTCAACAGACCCCCCAAGTCTATGTACTAGCAGCACCGGAAACAGAATTTAAGAGTAGTTCAGAGTATCACGAAACCGTGGCATTTGAACCCAACGATGCCCTCTCTCAAGAATGGCATTTGGTAGTTATTGGGAAAACATACACAAACTGTTTGATTTGTCAAGAACGACCCTCACCAATACTAGAGGTTACCAATGGGGAAATGGACTCATCCCGACGTTTTGAAGGAATCTGGACATTTGACCGGAAGGTGAGTCAAAAAGCAGCGGAGATATTACTCAATCGCATTCAAATTTACCGACCTGAACTAGGCGCTAAGATTGAACAGGCCAAATCTCAGTATTTAGACGATTCATCAGTAGTTAGTGCTCGATTAACCCAAAACTCCACCAGTAATCTATCCCTTCTCGACCAAGCTCAAAGTTCCGCCAATTCTGATCCTTTTGTCCAGCGTTTGGTGACTTATCTACAAGCAGGTCAGTATAAATTGCTCAAAGCCTATCGCTCCATTGCTGCTCAGGGCAAGAAAGAATCTCTGATCAACTCTATTTCCAACGCCATTAGGCGATCCCTTGACCCCAATGCCATTCTTGAAGTCGCTGTGCAGGAGTTGGGTAAAGCCCTTGAAGCATCACGGTGTCTGATTTATCGCTGTAAAGCAACAGATACCACTACTATCATCAATCATGAGTTCTTAAAGCCCTCTAGTCAGGGGGATGACCCTTTAGTTGCCACACTAGGAAAAATATGGCCATTGCAAGACAATTGCCTATTCCAAGAGGTTGTCCAGAGTGGAGAACGGATTTATGTAGAAGACACCCAGACAGATCCTCGGATTAACGGTACTAATTCCACAAAGAAAACTGGTAATCGACGATCAAAAACCTTGCACAATCTAGTCCAAGAGCTTGCCATTCGCTCTTGGCTGAAGGTACCAGTGCTGTATCAGGGTCAGTTATTGGGCATGTTAGATATACATCATTGTGGGTCCCAACCTTATCAATGGGAAAAGGATGAGTTAGCCTTAGTGGATGCGATCGCAACTCAAGTCGGTGTAGCTTTGATTCAAGCGGAAGCCTACGCCAACCTAGAAGATTTGAATCAGCAGCTAGAAGCTCTTGACCGCACCCGTAGCAATTTAGTAGCGATTACAGGTCATGAACTGCGCACTCCCCTCTCCACAATTCAAGTATGTCTTGAGAGTCTAGCTAGTGAGCCAGATATGTCCCTAGAATTGCGTCAGGTCATGCTCAATACTGCCCTCGCTGACGCTGAACGAATGCGGAAACTGATTCAGGACTTCCTCACTCTTTCCCGCTTAGAAAGTGGTCGTGTGGAATGGCACCCAGAATCCCTCTCCCTAAGAGAGTGCATTGACCTTGCCCTGAGTAATGTTTGCGCTCGCCGTTCTGAAGATGAACGACCTAGTTTATCGCTTCAAGTTCCAGAGAACCTTCCATTAGTCAAAGCCGACGGGGAGTGGCTAGTTGAAACTCTAGCTAGACTTCTCGATAATGCCTGCAAATTTACCAGCCCACAAGGAGAAGTAAAAATAAGTATCCAAACGCTGGATGATTCGATGATAGTAGTTATTATCGAAGATTCTGGACGTGGTATTGAACCCAATCGGCTGGAAGCTGTTTTTGACCGCTTCTATCAAGAAGAAGGTGCTCTGCGGCGAACTACTGGGGGAACAGGGCTAGGTTTAGCAATTTGTCGCCAAATTGTCAAAGGCTGGGGTGGAAAAATTTGGGCAAATTCAGCTGGCAAAGACCAAGGTTCTCAGTTTTACTTTACTGTTCCTATTATCCAAACTCCAAAATCAAAGCACTCAAAAGCTCGGCGTAAACGTTAGGGGATTCGAGATATCGAAAGTTTGGGAGTGCTACAAAAGTAGTGATTTTAGCTCCTGTTACCTTGACCAGACCGTAAGCAAATCACTATATCTTTACCACTACCAACCCAGCTTCCTTACACAGAACCCAATCCACTCGCGCTTTGGATCAAGACAATGAAGACCAGGTTACTAAGGGGACAATCGTTTAATCACCCAATCCCCATCCTTACCACGATTGTACAGCAACCGATCGTGGAGCCGACTGGGACGTCCCTGCCAAAACTCAATTTCTGATGGAATTACCCGGAACCCTCCCCAGTGCGGTGGACGAGGTACCTCTTTATTTTCATAGTCTTGGTTCAGTTGCTGTAGCCGTTGCTCCAACACCTCACGACTGGGAATAACTTGACTTTGATCTGACACCCAAGCCCCCAGCTGAGAACCCTTGGGACGACTGTTAAAATAATCATCAGACTCAGCGGCTGTTAGCTTATCGACTCGCCCCTCAATCCGTACCTGTCGTTCTAACTCAGCCCACCAAAACGTGATGGCAGCCCAAGGATTCTCGATTAACTGCTGCCCCTTGTTACTTTGATAATTAGTGTAAAAGACAAACCCCCGCTGATCGTAGCCTTTCAGAAGTACCATCCGGGCGGAAGGTTTGCCATCGGGTGTTGCTGTAGCTATAGTCATGGCATTCGGTTCTGGCAACTCAGCAGCCACTGCCTGGTCAAACCAAATTTTGAATTGCTCGAAAGGATTTGGGTGGACATCGGTTTCACTCAAACCCTTCAATGTGTAATCCTTACGTAAATCAGCTACTCTAGTATTCATGTTTCTTGCCTTAGAATTGACCAGTTTTGGTGGCATCTTTTATATCTTCCTAGCAAGCAGGTGTAGGCTTGAAGCGAACTCCAACTGCTGCTATACTGCACAAAGTCATAACCTGAGCTAATCCAAGCTCTCCCCAGCTCCCCAAAACAGCGGGGGTAAAAGAGGTAAAAAGTTCAGTTGATGACCGTGCCAAGTAGATGTCCTTGACCTGTGCGCGTTGGGACACCTGTGCACTTTACAGTAATCGGCAAGTTAAAAAAGCCGAATTTTCGTGTTATCTGTTGTAGAAGTAGGAAGCAACTGCAACGGTTTTGGATTAAGCTGATGCGACAGATTAATTTTTTGCTGATTTTCGCTCTATGTCTGGCACTAGTCTTATTTGGCTTGGAAAATACCCAATCTGTTTCCATTAGGATTATTGATGGTATCCAGGTTAAGGCTCCCTTGGCGATTGCACTGATTCTATCCATGTGGCTTGGAGCAGTAATAGCCTGGTTATTCAGCTTGTGGACGCGATTTCTCAATTTTCTAGGAACTCGTAAGATGGTTGGGCAGATACACTCAAAGGATGAACAGATTAGACAATTAGAAGACGACATTCAACAATACAAAATTGAGATTGAACAGAAACAGTTGCTTTTATCGGCATCTGACCCATTGTCAGATAATCCACTATTAGACTAATTTTGGTATCGCTATTGGGGATTGGTAAAATGTCAAGTAGCTGAATCTCCCCTATAAGCTATAGGATTCAATGCCGAAGCAATATAAGTCTAACAAAAATGTTGTTTACTATTGTAAGTAACCTGTTATAGTTTGCCCTAAGTACAGACAAAAAGTTCTTACAGGCAACCTTGAGAGCAGGATCGAAGAGTTAACTATAGAAGCTTGCCCGAACATGGACTAATAAATTCTAGAGATGGAAGTAATGCAAGTCCATGTACGTCTTTCTATCGAAGTTAACCCTAAGTTTGGAGTTTATAAAGCAGTCAAACATTAAAGGTATGTCTTATATATCTCATAAAATAATTCCCGCAACTTCGCTCTAGACTGCCTAGGCTTGGGACTAAAAGCTATGGGCGTTTGTAGCGTTTCGCTGGGTCTATCGAAGTTATTAAGAAGTACATCGAAGACCAAAAGCGCCAGTAAGTTGTTCTATTTGAGCAGTTAACTTTACTCCCCATAGACGAATATAAGGGCTACCAATTCACCCCTAAAACTCGCAAATTTATGGTGTCTATTCAGATAAATCCTGTTTGCTTCAGAGGTTGTATTCAAGGTCTCTACAAGAGTGAAAATTTAAGATGTAAAATTTACGCTTCCTTATTTTCGTTCTCCTATTTGTCCTCCCTCCAAATCATACAATACCGATGCTACCGGAGTTGATATCACACCTTACAGGACTTCCGCAGTAACTCTACCAGTAGGGTCAGTAAGCGTACTTATAGGTTATAGGGTTTGGTGCCCAGTTTTGTGTAAGTCCTGCCGTCAGTTAATTGACCAACAGTATCGAACAAGACATGGCTATATATCGTTAGTCAATAGACACGGGTCCTATAGATGACTACAACACCTGCTACCGAAGCGATCGCTATTCTCATTGATGTGGCACAGCGGGGAGAAATTGACCCATGGGATGTTCAGGTAATTGATGTCATTGACCGCTATCTAAGTACACTGGCATTAGACAGTGATCCAGAACTCGGATACCGTGACACGGACTTGTCTCAGTCTGGGCAAGCGTTTCTATGGGCATCCATGCTAGTTCTACTGAAAGCCGATACCTTGGAACGTTTAGAAGAACCCGAGGAGTTGGAGGAATCCGAAGAACTGGATGGGTCCGAGGAAATTGATGGCAGGGGAGATAGAGGTTTGCCTCGCAATCTAGAACGTCATCTACGCCGTCGCTCTGCTGCCCGACCCCCTAAAAGACGCCCAGTAACCCTGCCAGAGCTCATTAAACAGTTGCAGGAGATGGCAGTCCAACTGGGTGAAAACCCCTTACCTTCCCCTAAAAAAGGGACTCGCTCTAGTGTCCGTAGTCAGGCAGCTCGTATTGCCCATCTAGCTCATGATGAAAACTTGACCGAGATTGCCACACGGCTGGAGGAATTTCTATCCCGCTACTGGTATGAGCTAGCGCCAGACAACGATTGGCTGAATTTAAATCAGTTGTTAGAGTGGTGGACGTTATCCCCATCATCAGTTGCATCAACTTCCCTTGGTTCTTCTTACCAGGAGGACAAACTCAGAACAGCCAAGATGTCGGGAAAAGCTGACACAGAAACAGCGATCGCTCCTATTGAATCACGAATAGGGGACAGAGTTAGTGTTTTCTGGGGACTGCTATTGTTATCTGCTCAGTCTAAGGTTGAGTTATGCCAAGAAGAATTCTACCAAGATATAAAAATCCGTAAATTGGAGTAATGAACCCCACGCTTAAAAGCGGGTCATTATAACATCAACTAGCCTTGTCAGGAAACCAGTAATTCTCAACTGGGGTCACTCAAAGCATCACTCAAAGCACAGGTTACAGAAAATTCCAGCTTGTTTGCCACTGTGTAATAGCGGTGGCTATGAAAAAGAGTTAGGGACTAAAGTCCCTCGTGCTAATCGTGGGTGAGAGTTCAAGGACTAGTTAGAATCGTACTCAATTGCCCACATCAACCTCTATGGATTTAGTTTAAGGAGAAAAGATACATGAAAGCCATGATTCTGGCAGCTGGCAAGGGAACTCGCGTTCGCCCTATCACTTACACTATTCCCAAGCCATTGATTCCCATCCTGCAAAAACCAGTAATGGAGTTTTTACTAGAACTATTACGACAACATGGTTTCGACCAAATTGTGGTCAACGTCTCTCACTTGGCTAACGAAATTGAAAGCTATTTTCGAGATGGGCAACGCTTTGGCGTTGAAATTGCTTATTCTTTTGAAGGTCGCATTGTTGATGGTCAACTGGTTGGGGAAGCCCTCGGCTCAGCTGGTGGCATGCGTAAGATCCAGGACTTTTATCCCTTCTTTGATGATACATTTGTGGTGCTCTGTGGTGATGCCCTGATTGACCTGGACTTGACAGCAGCACTTAAATTCCATAAAGAAAAGGGAGCAATTGCTACCCTAGTGGCAAAACCTGTACCACGAGAACAGGTGTCTAGCTACGGTGTCGTAGTTACAGATGAAACTGGTCGCATCAAAGCTTTCCAAGAAAAGCCCTCAGTGGAGGAAGCCCTCAGTACCAATATCAACACAGGAATTTACATTTTTGAGCCAGAAATCTTTAACTATATCCCCTCTGGTCAGGAATATGACATTGGCGGCGAACTATTTCCCAAACTTGTGGAAACGGGGGCTCCTTTCTATGCGGTACCAATGGATTTCCAGTGGGTTGATATTGGTAAAGTCCCAGATTACTGGCGAGCTGTTCGAGGTGTGCTGCTTGGAGAAATCAAGAATGTACCGATTCCCGGCAAAGAAGTCGCTCCCGGAATCTATACTGGCTTAAATGTGGCCGTGAATTGGGACAAAGTAGATATCAAAGGTCCGGTTTACATTGGTGCTATGACCCACATCGAAGATGGGGCAAAGATTATCGGACCAACTATGATTGGTCCCAATTGCTGGATCTGTAGCGGAGCAACGGTTGAGAATAGCGTCATTTTTGAATACTCTCGCCTTGGAGCCGGAGTACGTCTAGTGGATAAGCTAGTGTTTGGACGCTATTGTGTTGACAAGACTGGTGCGGCTATTGATGTTCAGGCGGCAGCCCTAGATTGGCTGATTACTGATACCCGCCAGAGTTTGCCTGTCACTGAACCAGCAGAACGACAAGCGATTGAGGAAATCCTCAGCAGCAAGATTTAACAGGTTCACGTAAGTCCTCGTCCTTATAGAAGGCGGGGATTTACCCAGCTAAATAGCTTTAAAGAAATTTTCCAATTCAGGATCACACCAGAGGATCACGCGTATTTGGTAGTTGCTACTTTGAAATCTTGACTATAATAGAGAAAGGAAATAACTCCAAGGGGCCTTAATGGTTTCGACGTGTTGGTGAAAGCTGACCCGTGATTCAGGTCGAGAGTGAGTCTTCTCTCGCAAATACCGGACTCAAAAAAATTGTAACTGCGAACAACATCGTTCCTTTTGCTCGTAAGGCTGCACCTGCTGTTGCCTAAACACCTATAAACAGGTTCGAGCGTCTGTAGTTTGACTCCGTTAAGGACTACGGACTTAACCCCAACGGATGCTCTAGTAAGCTGTCTTTGGTCGGTTTGCTAGCTAAGACTTCACCAAAGCATCCTGTCATCCGGGATAATGGATGATCCCCGCTCCGAGGGTTAAAGGGGCTATGCCTGTGAATGAGCGATAAGTAAATAACCAGGGCGGACACGGGTTCAATTCCCGTAGGCTCCATTAAAAAATAAATATGACTATAAAATATCACCTATTAAGATTTATTTCCCTGGATCAATTCATAAAATCAGCGTTAATTTTTTCAGTGTTGATTTTTATTGTATTAGGAACCATTAAAGAGGTTATTCTTCAACTTGATTATAGTTAACTCTAATCTCCAATCAATAGTTCCAGTTCTGTATTGATTGGTCTGTTGATAGCAGTTCTCAAAAAGGGTCGGTAAGTCTTGGAAAAATAGGATTAACTTTACTGATAAAAATAAGATAAAAATAACAGGAGTGATTATCCTGTCACTAATTAATCAATCTGTTATCGATGCCTGTTTATTTGCTAAAGCTAACCCCACCTCAATCAAACATTCTCAATAAAACATTGTAGATAGGGTTAGCTTTAGCATTCTGTTCAACCTGGATTTAGTACTATCGGGTTAACAACTTATAACGTGATATTAATAAGCACCATGCCTATTAAAGATTACCATGATAGTTTTCACAATCAGCTTCAGGTCGTAGCCAATAGACCACTTATGTTGGTAATCCAAGTCCATAAGAACGATATCTTCAAAGTCAGTCACCTTTGAACGACCATTGGCTTGCCATTCACCAGTGATTCCAGGTTTAACTCTTAAACGCTTGTAGTGATGGCGGTTGTAGCTCATGACTTCATCAAAGGTAGGAGGACGAGTTCCAACTAGGCTCATCTCTCCGATCAAGACGTTCCAGAATTGGGGAAATTCATCAAGACTGGTGCGGCGTAGAAAGCCTCCGATCCGACTGATACGGGGATCATTTTCATTTTTGAATATATGACCTTTAGCTTGGTTTTCTACTAAGTGCTTGAGTTTGTCTGCACCCACGATCATTGAACGGAATTTCCAGATTCGGAAGGGTTTCCCATTCAGACCACAACGGATCTGACTATAAAATAATGGACCGGGATCGACTATCGACATAGCGATCGCAATCGGAATTGCGATGCTCACGGTAATTAATAATCCAACCAAAGCTCCAATAATATCAATTAATCGCTTGATAGTATTGTTGGCAGACTGATGAACCTCTTGCTGAAATAAATAACTTGGTATTCTGTTATCCCAAATTGGTGAATCAATCGAGGTATAAGCAGAAGACTTGGAGATAATCACGGCTTTTTCTTAGTTATCTAAAGTTGATTAAACGACGGAATAATTGCTTTAAATCCCCAGGCTGATAGAACAGTTAAGCTCAAGAGAGCCAACTTGCTTAGGTAGTTTTTGGCAAAACTTTATGGAAGAGTCTCCTGCCATTTTCCAAAAGATTTGGTAGGCACCCACTAACCCTAAAGTCTTTGTTGTTCACTAAATAGTCTATTAACCAGACCGCTGAAAACTTTAAAAGTTCCCACTAAAGTTAATTTTTTTTATAAAAGTAACTTATATATAGGTAGATGACCTTGTCATTTTTATTGACCGCCTTATTAATAATTTTTAATCGAAGCCTCTGCTCATAGTATTTTGATTTTTCAAAAAAAGAGTAGTATATTTTGTATCATTTCACTGAACTTTCACATTGTATCGACGAATTCGTGAAGGGATTGTGAATTGGGGTTGAATTAATTGACTTCTAGTCTGAATTTTGGTAATAATAGTTAACTATTATTAATCAACAAATGACTGGAAATGATTAGAGGTAAAAATAATGCAATTGATGTTAAGTTGCTAGGTAGACATCCCTAAAGACTACCTCTGATACTAAATCCAAGTTAAAAACCTCCTTTATAGTCAAGTCATGAGGGGAAGCCTTAGGTCAAAGGCAGGCAAATGCAAGCTTATGTAGCCGCAACTTCCCTCTCGACTGGGCTAAAAGGGGGCTAGAAAAGCCGATTTAAGATCACAGATCAGTAAACACTGCTATAGCTTAGCCATGTTGCCAGCTTGGCAGGAATTTTCAAGAATTTACCGAAAACAGAACGGACGCGCTTCATCCGAGTTTCTTAAGAGCGTCCCAGGGCTTGCTAAGGGCTGACGCTCCGCTGCCCGAACAAATCTGTTTTGTAATGAAAGAAACTTGCATCGTCACAAGCCACTATTTTCTTTGCTCAAATCGCTCTTTAATCTTCCAAACCACCCCACCTCCCAGCCACACGCCATATCCCACAAACCCCACAGGGTCTCAAACCCTCAAGCACCTAGTTGTCACCCCTTCAGGTAATTCACACCCATCTGTTGACACAAATCTGTCAAGGCATTAATAGTAGCAATGACTTCTGAATGCTCAAGGGAGTCATTGCTCACAGATGTCTTCTCGGACTCTGGCGTAGGATCGCTTAAGTGCGATTGGCCGTAGGCCACGCTAAGCGATGCTCGGTACGAGCCGCTACGCGAACGCAATGGTGTATTTTCTTCAGACAATCCTATCCCCCAGGATTGAGGCAATTCTCCTGTTGACCAATCCATTGGTGGTTCCTGCTTCAAATCTGATTGGCCTTTGGCCACGCTACGCGAACGCTCAGACACCGCCTCAGTCATAGTCACAGAGTTTTTGGGCAATAAGGTTTCCGGATGTAATTTAAAGCTATCCTTATCCTCAACTTGAACCTGTACATCCGCTGGTTGTTGTGAAGAAGGCCATAGGCTTGAAGCTTCTCGTCCTAACTGCTGAGCTAGACGATTCACAAAAGCAGCAAACAACATTTCTCCCTGCATGCCTAAGCTGTGCATTTTTTCAAGTTCCTGAGATAAAGACTGCTGGTAACCTTGAAGATCTCTTTGTAGGGTCTCAAAAGTCAACCGTTGGTTAAGATCTATATTCTGTATGAGTTGATCAGATTGTTTTTGAAGCTGCTGTAGTTGCTCAATAACCTTTTGTCTTTCGACTACAGCAACAATCTCGTCCTGATTTGAAGGCAATCGGTTGATTGAGTCGTCACTAGTGGGATTCTTGTTTAAGTGAGCTTCCCAATTCGCTAAAATTTGAGATAGCTTTTGGGTCAAGCTTTCGACAAGGCGGTTGATTAGCCCTTGTGAGAAGTCTGAAGCAAACTGCACATTTGCAGTTTGTTGTTTGGTATAGTAATCCAGCTGTTGCTTGGTACTCTCCAAATGCTGAATTTCTCGTACCAGAGACTCCCGCTGTTGCTGTAGAGCCTCTAACTCTAGCTGCAATGGTTTCGTCAAATCGGTACGTAGAAGGTTCATTTCTTGAGTAACCGCTTGCAGGATTTGCTGCACTCCCTCCTGAACAGATGTGGTTACTCCCGTCTGAGATGGGGTGACTGTAGTACTTGTCTTGTCCGATTCTACCCCTAGCTTCTGCTGTTGGGAAACTAGGTAGCTACGAACTTTCCGCAAAACCTGGTGTGCAGCCGCTAAGTCACCAGACTTGAACCATGGTAAAGGAAAGTCAGGCTTATGGAGAATGTGGTCAATATCAGCAATCAGAGATTGAATGTCGGTTTGAGCAGTCACTTTGAAACCCTTGACGAGAACAAATTGATTCATACAGGAGTCAGAGTCAGCCCCCTGTGTCTAATGTTAAATTGCCACAGTCACCAAACTATTACAAATTGTTCATCATGGAGCATAATAACTGTACTTAGCCGATGTGATTATTGCCAACCCCTCTACCAGAATTAGCCTACCTCAGCTCACTGCAAGTAGTTTAAGAATCTTGGTTTGTCAAGGCAATTTCACTCGCATCAGTCATGGTCGTTGGTCTACCAAAGGTGGTGAGGTTAAGCAGATCTGTTTCATTGGCTTCTTTTAGTTGACACAGGCAAACTCCCTGACTCACTTGATTTGACAGCGGATCATCTATCTATTCAAGGTGTTTACGAAGCGCTCATGATCCCATGGAAGACCGATACAATTCATCTGAAGTTAACTCTAATGTTCATGATTCGATGGCTAGCACTCCTTTTTTTGCTGGCTTACCAGATTCTAGTGTCAAAAAAGCCATTATTAATATGGTTACCCGTAGCCATCCTGCAAATCGAGTGATTTTACTGGAGAATGACTGGGGCGGGTCTGTCTATTTCATCTTAGATGGTTGGGCAAAGATTCGCACCTATAACCTGGATGGGAAGGAGGTGACCCTGAATATTCTTGGGAAAGGAGAAATCTTTGGTGAAATGGCAGCGTTAGAGGAAGTACCTCGTTCAACAGATGTGATTACCTTGACCCCTACAACCATTGGTAGTATACCTGCTCAGGATTTTACTGAGTTAATTCATACGGAACCTTTGGCTGGTGTCCACTTAGCTCAGTTGATGGCAAAGCGTCTGCGTCAGGTTAACCGACGCCTACGCTTGCGGGAGTCAGATAGTACCTCACGAGTGGCAGACACATTGTTGTTTCTCGCTGAAGGACAAGGCAAATTGAAACAAAGAGGAACTGAGATTCCTAACTTACCTCATCGAGAGATAAGTAGCCTGAGTGGATTGGCGCGGGAGACGGTCACACGAGTCCTGACAAAGCTGGAGAAGAAAGGCTTGATCATGCGGGATCAGGATATCCTTTTTATCTGTGATCTGCCTGCTCTGGAAAAGATGATTATCTAGTCAAGAGATATAAGGTATCTCCAAATGAGGAGAAATTTCAGATGGGCTAAGATGCAAGGGTACTTTAACAGTATCTCTTCTGTTATCATCTGTCCCTTTCCTCAAGAGGTTACTAAATTTGCATGAGTGATTCTTTTGATGATGGTCAAGCGGCTTCACAAGATCTCTTTGCCCAATCTAAAAACAAACCCACAAAATCAACAACGGAATTCCCTAAGAGCAATGCTGATGTAACTGAGATGGGGGATCAATTAACTGGGCAGCCAAATCACCCACTAGAAAAGAGGGAACCTAGGGCAGTCTACAAACAATCCACTTCTGCTAACACACAGCGCCTGGGTAATGGTCTAAACCCTAGAGCTAAGACACCTATAACCATGGTAGAAACAGCGTTTCTGGCCAGTACCGCTAGCTTGATTTGGCTGATTAATTATTACTTTCCTCTAGGACCAATACTCAAAATGTTTTTCCCAGTGCCGATTGCTTTAGTTTACCTAAGGAGGGGCAGTAGGGCATCCTGGATGGCAGCACTGGTTTCGGGGTTGTTACTATCAGTGCTTATGGGAGTAACTCGCAGTATTATCTTTTTGGTCCCTTATGGTCTAATGGGGGTGCAACTGGGAGCTTTTTGGAAACGTCGAGCTAGCTGGCTGCTTTCTATTAGCATGGGTACGCTAATTGGTACAATAGGCTTCTTTTTTCGGTTTTGGTTGTTCTCAATTCTACTGGGGGAAGACCTCTGGGTTTACGTGATGACCCAGGTGACAGGATTATTGGATTGGTGGTTTGTCAAGCTGGGCTTGCTATTTCAGCCCAGTCTATTTCTAGTTCAAACCCTGGCTATAGTAATGATTATAATCAATAATGCCATTTATTTATTCGTGGTGCATATTGTAGCCTTACTAATGCTAGACCGATTAGGAAACCCGATTCCTAGACCACCAAACTGGGTAAAAGTTTTGCTGGATTACGATTGAGCTATTAGTAATTGATCACTTGTAATTCATAAGATACTTTTTGTTACACTTTGAACCGTCAGCTTACGCGCTACTTGAGGGCTAGGCTTTCCGGAAATAGTTATCAGCTCTGAATCAGCTCTGAGCCCTTGGAGCTTAGAGCTTAAGCTTAACCGATTACATTTACCTCAGTTTATGCCCGTGTAAAGTATGGCAATTGTTATTTTATTTTATTGAAATTTATGGAATTATATCCCTAAATAATGTGTGTAAAAATGTGTTTTAAAAAATAGTCCTATTAACAAGTAAAGTATTTACTTCTTTAATTTGCTACTTTTACAAAACGATTCTGTAACCTTATCCAAAGTTTACTGTCACCTTTCACCACAATTCATCTTTAGTGTAGCATTTGTTTCTATTTATTTTTATATTTCAGATAAGAACTAAGGACTAAAAATTAAGGAATAATGATCCGAGTGTATACCCAGCAGGTAAACGGAAAACGATGGTTACAGCAGTATCAAGGATGCTCACCGGTATTTGCTTGTATTTTAGGATTCACTGCTACTGGGCTGATTCCAGGCATTTCTGCTGCTGGTGCTACCCCAGATGATCGTCAGTATACTGCGATCGCTGATGCTGAGTTTTTGGTCAATGGAGTTACTCGCCAACCTCAATATCCCCTTCCTGCTCTAACTGTGGGAGTATCCCCTGTATTGATTTCCCGTGCTGTAGTTGAGGCATTTAACCTACCCATCTATCTGTTCAATGCTGGTTTACCTCACCCTCCGACAGTACCAGCCATTGACTTAGGTGGTATTCCTGCTAAGTGCCTAACGTCTGGAAATGCTTTGCCCCTGGAAACAGTGAAACGGTTATTTCGGCAAGGTTTACAGTGGGGAGAAAAGCTAGCAAGTGTGGTTGGTGATAGCTATCTGATTATTAGTGAGTGTGTGGTTGGGGGAACTACCACCGCACTTAGTTTGCTCACTGGCTTGGGGATTGATGCCGCTGGTAAGGTTAACAGTAGCCATCCCCAGTGCAATCATGGTCAAAAGTGGGAGGTGGTGGAGCTGGGGTTAGAACGAGCTGGGTTAGGGGGTAGGGGAGCCGGGGAGCTTCCCGAAAGTGAACCTAGGAAGAAAAATTCACCGTCTCACCCCCACCATACCGCACCTTTATACTCCCTCACCTCCTCATCCTGTCACGCCCTAACACCATCACCACTTGATCACTTAAAGCTAGTGGCAGCAGTGGGAGATCCCATGCAAATTGCTGCAGCAGGTATGGCAATGGCAGCTAGTCGTCGCTGTGGCGTTTTACTGGCTGGTGGTACCCAAATGCTAGCGGTTTATACCTTAGCACAGGCATTGGCAGAGTCGGGTTTAGCCCACCCCAGTATTACTGAGGGTAATTCCCTAGCATGGCAACCAGCACAAGTAGTTGTGGGAACAACTCGCTGGGTGGCAGAAGACTCGACTGGTGACACGGTTGGATTAGCAAAAGATATTGGGAGTGTACCCCTTTTGGCAACACAATTGAGTTTTAGCCAGTCTCGTTATTCTCAGCTACAGGCATATGAGCAAGGATATGTCAAAGAAGGTGTGGGTGCTGGAGGATGTGCGATCGCAGCCCACCTTTATAAGGGCTGGAACTCGGCTGAATTACTTCAAGCCATTGAAAACTTAGTGGAGCAATATCGTCTTTCTCTGAGGTGATTGTTGTTGGAGCCAGTGAAAAAACACTTTACAGTCTGACCAAGTTAGTTAGAAAATCACAGAGGTGCTGATTTGTTTTCCCTATTAACCTTCAACCCTTAGACTAATCTGGAGAAGACTGCCAATTAGGAATGAATTCGCTGTGCTAGGAGTTGTTCTTCTAAGGCAGCAATCCGATTGTAGGCTGCTGTAAGTTGGGCAGTTAAGCGTTGAACTTGAATATCAGCAGAGATATTATTGTTGCTATTGCTAGAGAAACTACCTAGCCCAGAGTTACTATCAATCAGCACATCTTTATGTTGGGTCAGTAGGTTCATGGAACTTGGACTTTCCTGAGTCCGGGGTATCGGTTCCCGAGTTGGCTGAGATTGCTCAGTTTCCTGCCTTGAACTATTTTTGAGTTCAGAAAGTCCTTCTGAAAGCTTCAAACTGAGTTTTTCGATGGCTTCGCAAAGAGTATCCACTCTATGACTTAGAGCCATGATTTGATTTTGATATTCATCCATAGGATTTTAAACTGCCATAACTTAGTTCTTTTTTATCCTAGTCACTTAACGATCAAAATCCGATGAATTGCTGATTTATTTAACTATTGTCAAAAATCAGTCAAAAATCAGCTCTAAACTCCTTAGAGTCTGTTTTCCAGAGTGATTTTTTCAAAAATACCAGATAGCCGCTGTATATCTTAATATTTACCCTGATTAATTCAGCTTTAATTAATAATTGTCTTTTATACCAAGTTCTGGACTAAAATTAGCACAATCGGTTTTTTCGGAATTAATTCCTTGGCCATAGTAATTTTTAATACATAACATACGGATAATTTTCCCGATGTGATTACCTTCTCCAACTCCTATAAAGATGGTAAACTAATAGCAGTTGACAAGAGAACCAATAAGTGTATTAACCGCTTGATATAGATTTTTATATCCCCCCATCACTCTATCTTACAGATTTAGATTTCTTATAGTTAGGTCTCAAACAAGACTGTGTGTTGAGGGGGAGGACGGGGAGGAAAAGGGAGACATAGCTGGTGTTTTCGTTCTTTTGATCATGCTTACTCTTATTAAGAGTCAATTAATAAGAGTAAAACTATCATTGATGTCAAGTGATGTAAAAGTGATGTAAAAGTAGATTCAGATGCCTTAGCCCTTGACTTGGATTAGTTTTGTTAACCAGACTATAAGTAGTTGTTAATTGATTAGATTTATCATATCTAGCAGATGGTTGTTGGCCTAACAGGTCACAAAAGTCAGTTAATTGGTAATAGCTATGGTAGTTGCTATTGAGCCAATGTAAATTAAGGTCAAATAGTTGGTAACTATAGGAAATTCAGAAATACTTATGAAGCGACGCTCCTTGATACTAGGTGCTAGTAGCATAGCCCTTAGTCAGTTAGCATCTGGTTGTAATATCGGACAACAAGCCTCTTTAAAGGTAAGGCTGTTGCAAAATTCAATCCCAGTTCAGCTGTTGGGTGAATTTCGTAAGACCTTAACACTACGGGCTAAGCTAAATTTTGACCCGGAGAAACAACTATCTGCTTTATTCCAACTCCTGACAAGCTTGAAAGAGCAAGGCAAACCCAAAAATAACCAAGATTGGTTTCCCCTAGATTTGCTCCCGATTAGGTTTAGGAAACCGATAAGTACTGATTTAGTTACCTTAGGAGATTATTGGCTCAAGTCAGCCATTGAGCAGGAATTGATCCAACCTTTGAAGATAGAAACGTTGCCAGGATGGAAACAACTGCCACCAGAATACCAGAAACTCGTCAAACGTGACCAAACTGGTCAGCTAGACAACTCAAGAGAAATTTGGGGTGCTCCTTATCGCTGGGGTGCTACCGTGATTGCCTATCGCCGTGACAAGTTCAAAGCCTTAGGCTGGACTCCCACTGATTGGAGTGACTTGTGGCGTGAGTCTTTACGCGATCGCATTTCTGTATTAGACCACCCCCGAGAAGTGATTGGTTTAACCTTGAAAAACCTAGGCTTATCCTATAATCAACAGGATTTAAATCAAGTCAAAGACTTGAAACCAGCACTTCGACAACTGGCTAAACAGGTTAAATTCTACAGTTCGGATCACTACCTAAAACCTCTAGTGTTGGGGGATACCTGGGTCGCAGTCGGTTGGTCTACGGATATCCTGGCACTAAGAACACGCGATCGCCAAATTGAGGCAGTGGTGCCTCAGTCAGGAACAGCCCTGTGGTCAGATGTATGGGTAAAACCCGTATCAGTCAGCTCTGCTTCTGACTCCTCAGAAAGTAACTCTGGGTCGGATTTAAGCAAACAGTGGATTCAATTTTGCTGGCAAAGCAAATCAGCCAAGCAAATTTCTCTACTGACTAATGCTGCTTCCCCGATTCTTGTTAATATGCCTAGGGAGAAGCTGCCACAAGATCTCCAAACCTTACCTCTACTGCTGCCAGAAGCAGCAATTCTCAACAAGTGTGAATTCCTCCATCCCTTACCAGAGTCTACACAAAAGCAGTATGAATCCTTGTGGAAAGAAATGCGAAGTACGTGAAAATTCCCTGTTCTAGTTTTGTGATAACTGGCAAAAGGTCGAGACTTTACCAGCTAAAGGGACTTGGCCAGGTATACATACCTCCACCTGGCACATGGAATTACCATCACAGGTATAGGCTCCTAAAGGCTTTCCTCGCTGGTTAAATACTCTGGTATTGTAGTCATAATCCCTGGCAACGTTTCCCATTTTGTTAATAAAAGCATATCTACCTAGATAGTTAAGCAGACTCCAGAGTTGGCGATTCACTACCAAATCTACCCGGCCTTTACTCGGATAAGCTAACCAATTATCCAGTAGCTTACCGCCAAACTGTTCATCAGCCCACCAGAAACTTGGAGTAGTGAGCTTAGTTTGAGAGATAGTATCAGCAGTAATCACAGACCCATCAGTAGGAAGATTATCTGGCTGCAGTAAATTTAAATTCACAGCTTCTGTGTCCGGCTGCACTTTTACAGTCTTTTGAGCTAAAACTGGTTTAGGCTTCCAGCCAACCAGAAAACAGCTCTCTAGAAATACAAGGCACAAGACACAAGGCACAAGGTATAAAGGATTTATTTTAGTAACGGTGTTTTTTTTATCCATCAACCAACCTTAAAGCAACCAACCTTAAAAGAATTAAGAATGTAGAATTAAGAATTTAGAATTCTACATTCTGCATTCTGCATTCTGACAGACAACCTACCCTAAACCGAATTGCCTTGGGCGAACAACCAACTCACCTTATCCCCACAAACGACGCCTAGGAGAACCATTAAGACGCTGGTGGGTATCAGAGAGTAAGGAAGGAATATCCAGTTGTTCGGGGCAACGGGGAAGACAGTCACCACACTGGGTACAACGGTTTCCCTTGACCCCCCTAAACCAATGACCAGCATTTTCAAACATTTGATAGCGGTATTGACCAAACTCGGTCATGTCGTAAGCTAAAGCAAGATTGCGCAACCGCAAGACTTCTGGAATATTAATGGTTTCTGGGCAAGGTAGACAAGCATAGCATTGACTACAGCGGTCAGTTCCTAGAGCATTCTTCAATTGGGTTTCCAAACGAGAGAATGCTGCCATTTCCATTGGGCTCAAAGACTCGTCTCGGTTAGCCACACTTAAAGGCAGAGTCAGCTCATCTGGGTTAGTCGGTCCAATACTAAGGGTGGTAATGCGGGGATCGCTTAATAAAAACCGATAGTTCAGTTCCAGTGGCGAGAAGGGATGGCACAGTTTCTCTAACGTTGGTGGTGGGGTGTAGAGTTTGCCTCCTTTATCAGCAGGAGATATGATGAAGATACCCATATCCTTCTGATCAGCCAATTCAATCGCCGCAGCATTGCGTTGAAAGAAGTAATAGTAATGCAGGTTGATGAATTCAAAAAAATCTGTTTGAATTGCCCCTAGAATCACTTCTATTGAACCGTGGCTTGAGAAACCAACATGGTTTATACGTCCCTCGGCTACGGCTTTTTGGACAGCTGCCATACAGCCAGTGTTAGACTTTACCCAGGACAGATGCTCTTCAGTGTTAATCCCATGAATTGCTAAACAATCGACATACTCGAGCTGTAGACGTTCTAAGGAATCATTAATCCACTGACTCATCAAATCAGCATCAGGGGTTGGTGGAATCTTGGTGGTTATATATAGCTGGTCTCGTGGTACTGACAATCCAGCTTTCAGGATGTTACCAAGGTACTCTTCACTCTTGCCGTAACCCCTGGCAGTTTCCAGGTGATTAATTCCTTTAGTGATTACCTGTTGCACTGTCTTCTGAGCATTGGACTCAGATGATAAGCAACGCATGGTGCCGCAAGAAAATACTGAAAGCTGGAGATTAGTTTTACCAAACCGCCGATAACGCATGTTCCCCAACTGCTGAAATAATCAAATCTTTGGTTATCACATCTTTGGTTAAAATGTTGCCGAAAAACAGTTGCGCAAAAAGCTCACTTGATGGCCATCGATTGTCTTGGGGTATAGCTTCGGGTATAGCTTCGGGTATAGATAGTTTGGGATATATCCATTTATCCCAACGCTCACTTAGGGTATAGCATCAGGATTAGAGCATCTGGAAAACTCTCACCAATGGCTAGATGGTAAGGCTTTCAGAAACATCTCCATAATTTTTTGACAGAGCAATTAATATATTGTTGCTGTTAAATCCCGTTTAATCCCAATATTTTGGCTTTAGCTACCACGACTATATCCTCCACGGTGAAGAAAATCTTCTGGGCGGATATTAGATACAAATTCCCGAAAAGCTCTACGCTCCTCTTCATCCTTATCTTGGTCTACAGGAATCGAAGCATCAGCAATCACCTCTTCCATCACCCAAATCGGACTGCCAGTGCGCAGGGCAATCGAGATGGCATCACTTGGTCGAGCATCAATTTCTTTCTTTGTCTCACCCTGACTAACACATAGGCTGGCATAGAATGTGTTATCTTGGAGAGAGTGTATTATAACACGATCCAGTGTTATGCTCCACTCCTCTAGAAAATTGACCATTAGGTCATGGGTCAGGGGACGGGGTGGTGTTTGTCTTTCCAAAGCACTGATAATTGCCTTTGCTTGATCTTGCCCAATATAGATTGGCAGAGCACGCCGATCTAAGACATCTTTGAGTAACACGATGGGGCTACGTGTTACAGTATCTACTGCAATGCCAGCAACTCTCATTTCAATCATCAGCTTAGCCTCTAGAATACGGTCAGCATCAGGGGCATCAAAGCGAAGCGGTAAACTAGTACTGTACAGACGGGCACCGAAACTTGCGCTTGCCAGATCTGTTCTTTTCACGTTACCGGTCAACGGTAAGATTAGCCCTTGAGAATCCAATTCGGTGAGATCAACAAGATTGTATTCTCCAAGTATGCCTTAGTCTCAGGAAATTTGTTTGGCCACTTCACTAAAAAAACACAAACCTATGCCAGCTCTTTTCCTACTAACAGTCTAGTTGCACCAGTTCATCCCCTTACAGAAGAACAGTATAAACAACAGTGTTTACAGGATTAATTCAAGCTCTCGGCACAATTAGACCAATGGGAAGCGATCGCTTTATTGTCTCCGCTACCTCTGATGCTATGGATGTTATCTTACAGGATTTAGAACCTGGTGATAGTGTAGCAGTAGATGGAATTTGCCTAACGGTAGAGACAGTTTTGCCCACAGGCTTCTCAACCACTGCTTCTGATGAAACTCAGGGGCGCACCACCCTTGGACAAAGGCTACAGACAACTTCTTACGTTAATTTGGAAACGTCTTTGCGTGTGGGTAGCAAACTAGGGGGTCATTTTGTAACGGGTCACATTGATGGTATTGGCTGCTTAACGGAATCTTTACAAACACCAAACTCCTGGGAAATGTCCTTTACAGCACCAGCTTCCTTGACGGATGTATGGCAGCATAAGATAGCTCGTTATCTTGTTCCCAAGGGTAGCATTGCTGTCAATGGGGTCAGCCTAACGATTGCTGAGTGTGACCCCAACGGCAGTTGGTTCAAAGTAGCGGTGATTCCCCATAGTTACAGCCATACGAATCTTAGCCACTTACGGACTGGCAATTGGGTGAATATCGAAAGTGACATTTTAGGGAAATATGTCGATAAGTTGCTGGGTAACCGAGTGCCAGCTACTGAAGCCATGGATGAAATTTCGCCGGAATTTCTGGTAGAAAATGGGTATTTGACATCCTCACCCAGCTGAAGCCTGTAGGGCTGTTTCATTCTTGTGAAAGATCACGGAGGCCAAAAGTGAACAACTAAACAAGCCAACCTTCACACTTTACACTTGAGACTTCACATTCTATTGAATGCCGACCTCTACGGAAAGGAAAGCTCAACAAGCGCAACAGGCAAGGTTACTCTTCGAGCAAGAACAACAACGGTCACAGTGGCTAGCAGAGCGGTTAAGGGCGATGGGAATTGACCCGGAGGTTACCGAGTAATTAGGTTCAACAGAAATGCGTTCGCGTAGCGTGGCCTACGGCCAATCGCGCCCCGCGTGACCTTTGATCAATCCCATTCTGCTTAATGATTTAATTAATTATCTCATTAATTATCTACAAGGCTTGAGCCCTCAAGTACTCTTCCCCCTCTTCCCTTTCCTACTAAAGATGTATAGGCTGCTAGAGTTTCCCTTGCCGTTCTCTCCCAAGAGAATAGCATCGCTCTTTCCTTACCTTTTCTAATCAATTCCTCCCGGAATTGAGAATTACTGATCACCTTGACCATAGCATCTGCTAATTCAATTGGCTGATTAGGGTCAATTAAAATTGCGGCATCTCCCGCTACTTCAGGCAGAGATGAAGTATTAGAGGTAATCACAGGGGCACCCAAAGTCATCGCTTCTAAGACAGGTAGACCAAACCCTTCATAGTAGGAAGGATACACAAAAACATCTGCATTTGAGTAAAACCAGGCTACCAGTTGATCCGATAAGTAGCCCAGATGATGAATATGGTGTTTCCAAGGGGAGCTAGCAATATCGGCAAAAATAGATTCATAAGACCATCCTTTTTGCCCAATCAGTACTAACTGATGCTCAATTTGATGCCGTTGCTTTAAATAATTAAATGCTGCAATCAGAGTATTAATATTTTTCCTCGGCTCAAGAGTACTGACAAATAAAATATAGGGTTGGGCGAAGTCGTAATTAACTGATGTCAGCAAAGACTCAACCTTGGTATTCGGTAAATTTAGTGTATTCGGTAAATCTAAAGTAGAGTAACGGCTAGCTTGAGGAATAACTTGGATGTTGTCAGGATTCACCCCTAGGTAATTGACGATATCCTGTTTAGTAGACTGGGAAACAGTAATCACTAAATCAGTCCACCGTAAACATTGTTTTACCCGAGCAGTATAACTTTTTACAATTGAGTTAACATACTGAGGATATTTAATAAAGGTTAGGTCATGAATCGTCATAACCCGCAAGCTTTTTTTACAGGGATAAACGACATGGTCAGTACCATGGAGGATATCAGGATTGCCTAAGTATTGCTCACAATAAGGTAAGATGGGATTAGGTAAAGTGGCTAGTAAACTAGAGATTGTAACCGGTAACGGTATAGTTTTAATCTCTAGATTTTGAATCTCTAAATGCCTAGTTAGCACTTCCAGAAATGACCAATCACGAGATAACCATTGTCTGACACTTGGTTGATAGGCGACACTTAACTGAAAGTATTCCTGACTTTTTAGCTTATGGAGTGCCTGAATTAAATTTAAGGCATACATGCCAATGCCACTTAACTTATGGCGGATTGGTGTAGCATCAACAGCAATTTTTATCATCTTTTAATCATTAGTTGTAACCCAAATAAAATTATAATTGGTAGTTGATAATTAACTAATGACTATAGATAAACTCTGTTCCGGTCAAGATGCCATCACAAATAACATCTAATCCTTTACTTTTACCAGGAAGAAATTCATTGAGATCACATACCTGAAGTTTAAATTCCGATGGATTACTAGCTTCGGTGGTCATTTCTAGAGGAATCATGCGCCGGAAGAAAAAGTGATAAGCATACTTCCTTGCTCGTTTTATGATTGCTTCAGGTAAGCCATCCCCTAGGGGTAACTGATCTAAATACTGAACATACTCCTCTACAGAACTCGCATCCATAGTGATGCCTTTATTACGAATCCAGGCTTCTCCTGCAACAATTACAGGTATGCCCATGCTAGTCAACTCTACGCCCATTTTAGTGCCATAGATCAGAGCCGCATTACATTGGAGGATAGCAGCATAGGTGCTAACGGGACTTTCTGGGGGAATAACAAACACATTTGGAGGAAGAGTGGGGAAAACCTGACGAATTTCCTCAAACAAGGGTTGACGCGATCGCAAAGTCCCTCGAATTTCCGCTGGGTGAATCCGAATTAACAACTGTAACTCTGGCCTCATAGCAAAATACCGAATAGTTGTCAATACCCATTCCAGCATATTCGGAAAAGCATTGACTGGGTAATGGAGTTGAGCATCCCACATCACATTAGTCAGTAACCCAATACAAGGACGAGAAAAGTCTACTCCTACCGCATCAGTAATTTTGGTCAGGTCAAATTGAGGACTTTCATGGAACCAAATCCAATCCTGAGTTCCTTGCCACCGACTTTTCAAATAGTCCATCAACTCCTGTTCCATCTGGGAATTCCACGGTATAGTTTCCCAATTACTGACTGGCTCCCACATCAACTGGTGATGATAGGTTTGATGGTGACTAAAGATAAAGCACTGTTTGCGATAAGCAGGGTTCCAGTTCACCACCCGCACCCCTTCCTGACGGGCTACTTCACCAGTCAACCCCTGAGGAACATAAATGCCATGGTTAAATACAGCACACTCAACCTTAACCGTTTGCAGCAGCCGACGGGTTGCCCAAGTGGTCAGGATTGCCGCTTGGAAGTAACGCTTGAGAATCGGCTCAGCATTCGGTTCCCCTTCCAGGGAAGCACGAGCATAAAATCGCAGAGCTCCAGCTAAAGCGTGTTCTCCCACAGCTACCCCATTTAGGGTGTACTTTTCAATCTCAGCAATGGTGAGACTACTACCTATCTCCTTGGCCTGTTGGTAATCCGTATCTGTGAGAAAGTCACTGTAGCGATGGATAGTCAATCCTAAGGGTTTATAGATCCGATCGGCTAGGGGAAAGCAGTCGTTACACAAGTCACGTTTAGGACCATGGTTTACAAACAAGTCCTGTTTGGGATAAAAACTGACATCACACCAAAAACAAGCCGGTAAAATACCATCACAGAGCAAAATGTGAACTTGAGCACCCCTGAGGGTTAACCCCACTGCTAGTAGACTTTCTAAAGTGATGGAATGGATTTCTCCACCCACACTAGTAGCTACCAGAATCTTAGAGCCAGTTTGGGCAGCCTTTAGGGCATTTTGCCATTGGTTTAGAGACCCTTTCAAGACCAAATCCCACCTGGGCTGATCTCGAATAATGCGCTGTCTACGCTTATAGAGCTTAACCCTGCGATGAAGGGATTTGTTCCGCTTGAGAAACTCTTTGATCATTTGATAGTTGACAGTTGACGGTTGACGGTTGAGTGTGAACAGGTGACAGTCAGCTAAGCCAGATTACTAGCATATTACTTTCAAATAGAGGTTTGGAGATTATTGCTTTTGTATGTACTGTATGTACTGAACACTGTAACCCCAAGCCAAAACTATGCGAGAACTCTATCCCCCCATCGAACCTTACAACCAGGAAAACCTAAGAGTTTCTAACCTCCACACCATTTATTTTGAAGAGTCGGGTAACCCACAAGGTCAGCCAGTAGTGGTGTTACACGGAGGACCAGGAGGTGGTAGCCAACCCGTTTATCGCCAATACTTTGACCCACAGAAATGGCGAATTGTCATGTTTGACCAACGCGGTTGTGGTAAAAGTATCCCCCATGCTGAACTTGACCAGAACACTACCTGGGATTTAGTTAGTGATATCGAAAAACTGCGAGTAAAACTGGGTATTGAGCAGTGGGTAGTTTTTGGCGGTAGTTGGGGTAGTACTCTGTCTTTAGCCTATAGTCAAACCCATCCTGAACGCTGTCTAGGACTGATCTTGCGGGGAATTTTTATGCTCAGGCAAAAAGAAATTCGTTGGTTCTATCAGGAGGGAGCAAGCTATATTTTTCCTGATTCTTGGGAAGACTATATCAAGCCGATTCCAGAAGCAGAACGCCATGATCTAATTTCTGCTTACTATCGACGGTTGACCAGTCCGGATCCTCAAACCCGCAATTCAGCAGCTCGGGCTTGGTCAATTTGGGAAGCAAGTACCAGTAAACTCTTCCAAGACCCAACCCTGATCCAAAAGTTTGGTGAGGGGGAATTTGCTGATGCGTTTGCCAGAATTGAATGTCATTACTTTGTCAATAAAGGCTTTTTTGAACCAGAAGACCAGTTACTCAAGAATGTAGATCGGATTAAATCTATCCCTGGGGTGATTGTCCAAGGACGCTATGATGTAGTTTGTCCGATGGTATCAGCTTGGGAATTACATAAGGCTTGGCCAGAAGCTGAGTTGATTGTGGTACCTGATGCCGGTCATTCCATGACAGAACCAGGTATCCGCAGTGCTTTGATCGAAGCAACGGATAAGTTTTTGACTTAACTGGGTGACAAGCAGCCTTGTTAGCCTTACTGGAGGAACGGGTGTGGGCGAAAGGCTGTAGTAGCCTGATATCTTTGAAAAGATAGCTTGAGTTGAGGTACCTGATGCTGTTGGCGAAATAATTTGTAACCTAAAATAAATTGCATATTTCCTAACGGGATTTAGTGGAAGCCAAGAATAATGATCTGATCGCTTTATAGGAAACCCTCAAACAATTCTATAGCATTTACAAATAAATCAAAAAAATGATTACCGTTTTTTTGATTATCCAAAATTTCTGTTTACTTGATTAACTCTTTCCTCTTGCTTCTTGCCTCTTACCTTTTCTTAAGGAAGTAGATTAACAATTCAAATAGAAATGCTATACTGGTAAACTAAAGAAAGATTTACCCATAATTTAGGAGCGATGACTGTCACAATTACCCCAGCACATAGCCTGGAAGAATTTCTGAAGCTCCCAGAAACAAAGCCAGCCAGGGAATACATCAACGGCGATATTGTCCAAAAGCCAATGCCGAAAGGAAAGCATAGTCGATTGCAGCTCAGGCTATGCAATAGTATCAACGAAAACACAGAAAGCCAGAAAATTGCTTATGCCTTCCCAGAGTTGCGCTGTAGTTTTGGCATACGCTCTATTGTACCTGATATAGCGGTTTTCAAATGGTCACGAATTCCGTTTGATGACGATGGGGAAGTTCCCAATGATTTTTTATTGCACCCCGATTGGACAATTGAAATCCTCTCTTCAGAACAGAGTTCAAATCGGGTAATTGGCAATATTCTCTATTGCTTACAACATGGTTGTCAGCTAGGTTGGTTAATTGATCCTGCTGATAGGTCTATTTTAGTGTTTCGACCGGGTCAACAACCAGAATTGTGATTAGGTAGCAATCACCCTTCTGTATTAGAGGATATTAACCTGGAGTTAACAGTAGATCGGATTTTTGGTTGGCTGAAAATGTCAGGTAATTAGCTAAAGGTAAGCATTCAGCATATGCTTATGATTTACTGAATACAAAAACCCTAAAATACCATTTACAAATTACCAAATTGTAGAAAGATCTAACACAAATCCTGGCAAAACATCTTCCCCAGACATAGTATCAGGATTGTTGATAATTTCTACAGCTTGATGGGGACGATAAATTTCAGTTTTTCGCTGTTTTCGGTTAATCAACCAGCCAAGTCTTGCCCCATTTTCCATGTATTCTCGCATTTTAGAACGAGTTTTTTCGAGAGAATCGCTAGGAGACATTAACTCTACTACGAAATCGGGACATATCGGGGCAAATCTTTCTTGTTCAACGGGGGTTAAAGCATCCCAGCGCTCTTGCTGAACCCAAGACGCATCAGGAGAGCGGTCTGCACCATTGGGAAGTGTAAATCCAGTGTTAGAGTCAAACACTTTACCCAGATTGTTCTGGCGACTCCAGGCTTTTAGTTGATAGATTAGATCAGCATTTCGTTCACCTGTGGTGCTACCTGTAGGGGACATAATAATTAATTTTCCAGTAGCAGTGCGCTCAAATCTTAAGTCGCTGTTGTCGTGACACAGTTGCCAGAATTGTTCGTCGGTTAAGTCCAGTTTTAATTCTAGAGTAGGCGGTAAGGAGATAGTGGTAGTATTCATGAAAACTCTCTAAATATTGAAAGTTTATCTAGTGTGTTTGTAAGGGATTACTGAAAACTTAAATTAACGATTAACGGGTCTTAATTACCTAGTATATTAAGGGAAAGCTTGAAACGAGCAAAGCCCTTCATCCAATAAGTACTGATCTTATAATTAATAAAATTAAACCTGAAATCCCATAGCCTCAAGTCCCTGACGAAGACGCTCAGCTTCAGCTGGGTTATGGGTTTCGTGAAGTGCGATCGCTTTTTTAAAGGCCGATAAACTCTGATCAACGTTGCCCAATTTAAGCCAAACCACTCCCAAGTTTTGATAAGCCTCTCCATACTCTGGATTGAATTGAATCGCTTGCTGATAGGATGCGATCGCATTTTCCATCTGACCCAAAGCCTTCCAAGTCATGCCCAGATTATTATGTCCAAGGGCAAAACTGGGGTCTATCTTAACTGCCATTTCATAAGCCGTTTTGGCGTGATTCAACTCCCCTGCTGTTAACAACAAACTACCCAAGTTATTGTAAGCTCCTAATTTCAACTGGGGCAAAATCTGTTGTTGAATCGCCTGTTGGTAATGTATTGCTCCTGAGTTAAGCTCTCCTTGGCGAGTATAAGCATTCCCCAGATGGTAGTGCAGTTCAAATAATACCGCTGGCTCTAGCTCCGTGCTAGTTAAACCACGCTTGAGTAACTCCACACCCTGGTCTACTTGATTATTTTGAATATAAAGCGCCCCGAGTTTACTACACACATAAGCATCAAACGGATGACTAGCCAGATAGCCTTCCATCGCCGTAAGGGCTCTCGTCAACTTATTCCGTGATGCGATCGCATCATGGCTATAACCGTAGTGTAAGATTGCCACCTCGGATAGAGACACCACCTGCCATTGGGGTTCCCGTTGTAACACTTGCGCTACAGTATCATCCACCATAGCATGATAGGGACGAGAAAAGCGAATCTCTGGGTGATAGCGAAACAAACGGGAAACCAGAGAATAGGGAGATTGAGTAGCACCCACTTCTTGCCGGACTAGATTAATAACTAGATAGGAACTATTTTGGATAGCCTGCTTGATTTCCGGTACAACTTCCGGTTTCAACACTTCATCAGCATCCAACACCAGTACCCATTCCCCTTCCACATACTTCAACGCCTGATTGCGAGCAGCTGCAAAATCATTGCACCATTCAAACTGATAAACTCTAGCGCCATAGCTATGCGCCACCTCAATCGTTCGATCCGTTGAACCTGTGTCTAGGATGACCATCTCATCCACTACATCCTTGACACTACTCAAACATTGTGGTAAATATCTTTCCTCATCTTTAACAATCATGCATAGGCTTAGCATGGGATCAGTCATTGGTTAGACGGTTAGGAGGTTGAAGGTTAGGAGGTTGAATGTTGTTCGCGTAGCGTGGCCGAAAAGCCAAGGTTAGACGGTTGATGGTTATAAGGTTTAATCTTAAATGTTGACGGTTGAGGCTTAGGCGATTGATGGTTGAAGATTAGAGCTTTAAGAAAAACAAACCTAGATTTCTCACATACAACCTGCAACCTGCAACCTGCAACCTGCAACCTTCAACCTGCAACCTTCAACCTGCAACCTGCCAACCTGTCAACCTCTAAAATCACGAATATCAAACTGTCACCGAAGCTTGAGGTCGAGCAAAAATCATCCTACCTGCTGAGGTCTGCAACGCTGAGGTAACAATAACTGGCAGTTCAACACCCATGTGTTTATACCCTTCTTCTACCACTACCATTGTCCCATCATCGAGATAACCAACTCCCTGGGTAGGTTCTTTACCGCCCTTAAGGATTTTCAGCTCTAGGATGTCACCCGGTAGATACAGAGGACGCACGGCTTGGGCTAAATCATTGACATTCAACACTGGCACCTTTTGGAGTTTAGCCACTTTACTCAAGTTGTAATCATTGGTTAAAAGAGTGCCATTAATTTCCTGGGCAAAACGTACCAATTTGGTATCTACAGTTTGTAGGTCATCGTAATCAGCGGAATGGATCACCAAGCGTTCTGGGTAAACAGCTTGCATCCGATTTAGGATATCTAGCCCCCGCCGTCCCCGAGTTCGCTTCTGATCATTGGCAGCATCGGCAAGTTGCTGCAATTCTAGTAAGACAAACTGGGAAACCAGAATTTGACCTTCGATAAAACCCGTCTCAAGCAGTGCTTCGATCCGACCATCAATGATACAGCTAGTATCTAGAACTTTACTTGAGGCTGATTTAAGCGTGCCTTCTGCCACTAAAACTGATTCGAGGCTATTAGGATTGATCAGCTGCAAGAAGGTGCGACCATGAGTATCGGCTAGACTAATCCCCAAGAAGGAAAACATCACACTTCCTAAAATGGCAGTCAGGGGTTTGATGAAGGAAAATTCAGAAGGGATGGGGAGTAAGAAAATTGGCGCTAGCATCAAATTAGCTAACAGCAGTCCCAGGATCAGACCAATAGCCCTGGTCAAAATTACCTCAATCGGCATTTTTCGCACTTGGGCTTCTACCCGACGGTAAGTTACTTGGGCCATTAACCCTAGCGCTAGTCCGATAATGGCACCAAAGCATGCAGTAGTCGAGCGTAACGCTGTCAAATTGCTGACTTGATCTTGCACATGACCGGGTAGCAATTCCACACTGTCGAAGCCTATGCTTGCTGCTGCTATGATAAATAAAAGTATAATGACGAAGTCAAGCATTCTTCCTTTCCAATTGGTTTTGTAGTTGGTTTTTTAGGAAAACTTTTAAAACGATTGCATAAACTGTCGTCAACCTGATAGTCAACAACTATATTTAGTATATCGTTTACATCGCTGTATTTTCTGATACGACTTAGCTTCAGTAAACCGTTGAATTGCCTAGGCTAACCGAGGAATAGCTTGGGCAATTCAATGGGCTGGAGTTATCTGCTCAAGGGAGTTACAGGGTTCCTACTGTTGACTCTTCTTAAGCGGGTGATCTCGCTCCGGAGGAGATTGAGGTTAGCCAAAAGATGATCATAAAACTAATAAAAAATTTATTTAATTAATAACTGTTCATCCCAGGTATCGGATTGGCTTACCTGATTGAAGTATTACCGTAAAAAGCCAGTGGTCAATTTATTACATAATTATGAGAAATTATGAGAAATTATGAGAAAGTTTGCGATTCTTTAAGAGTCAGTGCTGCCTATGTTCATATTCCCTTTTGCCGACGTCGATGCTATTACTGTGATTTTCCAGTCTCTGTGGTAGGGGATAAGGCCACACAGGGTACCTCTAGCATGATTGATCAGTATGTCGAGGTGTTATGTCAGGAAATTAATATCACTCCAGCCACCACAAGGAGTTTAGACACAGTGTTCTTTGGGGGTGGAACCCCCTCCCTGCTGACAGTTGAACAACTAGCAAAAATCCTAGATACCTTAGACAGGCGCTTTGGAATTGCGGCTGATGCGGAGATTTCCATGGAGATGGATCCAGGAACCTTCACCAAAGATCAGTTAAGGGGATACCGAGATTTGGGGGTCAATCGAGTCAGCTTAGGGGTTCAGGCATTTCAAGATAAATTACTGAGCAATTGTGGCCGTACCCATGACTCTAAAGATATCGTCACTGCTATCGAACTGATCCATCAAGTAGAGGTTCCCGAATTTAGTCTGGATTTAATCTCTGGTCTACCGGATCAAACCTTAGAACAATGGCAGGAGTCTCTGGAAATAACGGTCAAGATTGCCCCTACCCACATTTCCAGCTATGACCTAGTGCTTGAGCCTGTCACTGCCTTTGGCCGCCAGTACACCTCTGGAACTAAGCCGTTACCGACTGATGAAACCACTGCCGTGATGTACCGCTTAGCACAGCAGGTCTTTACTAGCGTGGGGTACGAACATTATGAAATTTCTAACTATGCCTTGCCTGGTCATCAATGCCGTCACAATCGGGTGTATTGGGAAAACCGCCCTTATTACGGTTTTGGCATGGGTGCGGCTAGCTATACTCAAGGATATCGGTTCACTAGACCACGCACGAGGCGGGAGTATTATGCTTGGGTGGAACAGTTGGTACAAGCAGGTGGGGTTTCGGATGGCTCACCCACAACTTCAGAGGATGTGTTGTTAGAAACCCTAATGCTAGGTCTACGGTTGGCAGAGGGGTTGAGTCTGTCTATGCTAGCTGAGAGGTTTGGGGAAAAAATTCTGGAAAAGATTTGGACGGCTTTGCTGCAATACTACGGTTGTAACTGGGTAGAGGTTGTGGGAGATAATGGCGAAAGGGTTAATTTAACCTATGGTCAGAGGTTACCAGTGGCGGGACGGTTGAGATTAACTGACCCGGAAGGGTTTTTGTTCTCCAATACCATTCTGGCTGACTTGTTTCATCTGTTGGGGTAGGAGCCCGTGATTTGTTGATTAACCGCAAAGACGTAAGGGTACACAAAGAAGAAAAGTGGGAATGCTTTATGTGGTGGGAACACCAATTGGTAATTTGCAGGATATGACGTTTCGGGCAGTGGAAATTCTGCAATCCGTGGATTTGATTGCTGCGGAGGATACGCGCCATACCGGGAAGCTATTGCACCATTTTCAAATTAAAACGCCGCAAGTGAGTTACCACGAACACAATCACGACCAGCGTTTACCCGAGTTGTTGAATCGCCTGGGTCAAGGAAATACCATTGCGTTGGTTACCGATGCTGGGATGCCAGGCATTTCTGACCCTGGCTATAAATTGGTGAAGGCTGTTATTGAGGAGGGGATATCGGTAGTGCCCATACCAGGTGCTACTGCTGGAATTACGGCATTAAGTGCTGCAGGACTACCGACAGACCGATTTGTGTTTGAAGGCTTTTTACCCACCAAGGGTCAAAGTCGAAAAAAACGTTTAGACTCTCTCAAGGGGGAACCAAGAACGTTGATTTTGTATGAAGGGCCTCACCGCGTGCTTAATACGTTGCGAGATTTGGCAAACTGTTTGGGAGAAAATCGTAGAATTGTATTGGCTAGGGAATTAACCAAATTGCATGAGGAGTTTTGGCGGGGAACTATTGGGGATGCGATCGCTCATTTTACTCAGCTAGAACCCAAGGGAGAGTTTACCCTAATAATTGGTGGAGCTTCCCAACAAAAGCCTATGTTATCAAAAGCTGAACTAGAAGCTCAATTGATAGAGATTATGGCTCAGGGAGTATCGCGATCCCAAGCGAGTCGTCAGTTAGCTAAGCTAACTCAACTCCCCCGACGTCAACTCTATCAGCTAGCGTTGACAATTCCTTCATCAGTTTTTCCGGTGAAAGATCAAGACTAAGCTTGATTGGTAAATCTTTCTCAATGTTTTGGTTTTTGTTGCTTAACGATTAACAAGTAACAAATAGCAAGTCACAACTAGCAATTAACAATCAACAATCAACAATTAGCAATTAACAAGCAGCAATTAACAAGTAGCAAGTAATGAGTAATCCCTAAAGAAAGCTGCTTTCCTTGCGCTTTGAGTTAAACGACGCCATCTATCTATTCGACATCTATTCGAGTTATGATTTTCAGGATTCACTCCCACTCATCAGGTCCTAACTATAAAGCTAAATTAGTACCATGGGTGACACTCGTTTTAACACTGACTCTGATGTTTGGTTACAAAAGGATTGAAAGCTATTTAGTGCAACCAAAAGTTGCCTTAGTTTTAGGGGGATCTGAATCCCGGGAGAGATTTGCTGCAAAATTTGCTGTAAAGCACCCAGACCTCGACATTTGGGTATCTTCTGGCAGCCCGAAGGGATATGCTAAACGGTTATTTACTCGGGAAGGAATTGACGTCAGTCGCCTCCACCTAGACTACAAAGCGGTGGATACGGTGACTAACTTTACTACCTTAGTGGATCAGTTAGAAGCTCAAGACATCGATAGTGTCTATTTGATTACTTCTGACTATCATATGCGCCGTGCTCGCTTGATTGGTGATATCGTTTTTGGCAGTAGAGGAATTGTTCTCAAGCCCTTACCTGTTCCTTCCGAAAAGTCTCCTGAACCCCTTGATAAAGCTTTGCGAGATGGGGCTAGGGCGTTGCTGTGGTTGACGACAGGTCAGACAGGGGCTGAATTAGGGCAAGCCTCGAAAAGGTTAATCAAGTGAAGTCCGTTAAGAGTTCTTGCACCAGTACGTAGGGTTGTACAATCAGAGCCTGAAACCGCTTGTTCTGGTTGCTGTTCCAATTAGAGAGTTGCTCAAGTAAAGGCTTGTGCATTAGCTGCTCACTGATCCAATGTTGGACAGATAGCACATCATCATTTGCGATCGCTACCCCAACATCCAACAAATCCAGTCCCTCATTCACCACCAGTACTGCATCTCGTTTCACATGAGGAATCAGTAAGTCCCAGGTTGTCTCATCCAAGGATTCCGCCAATTGTACTCTTAAATCCATGTTTAATTCAAGGTTTTCTTAACAGTTCTTCAAACATACAGCAAAATTGCTCCGATGCTTTGTTAGATTTAACCATTTGATCAAAACTCTAATCACCTCAGCCTTCCTCTAACCATTGGGTTATAACGGTTCTCATAGTAATGAGCTACACAAGATTGTTTCCCTGATGAGAAATTCGATTAACATCATCAAACAGAAAATTTGGTTGAGGCGGAATCCCAAACATCGGCGCGCTATAAAACTATTCCTTGGCTTGGCGCTGCTTGGCATCACCGTGCGATCGCTTCCCTATCTTGCTCCCATTCGTGCTAAAGATTTAGTTCAAGATGACCTAGCGGTAGAATTTCGTGACCGCAATGGTTTATCCCTAGGCACCATCCTCAGTCGAGACCAAGACCATACTGCGGTTGTCCCTCTCGATCAAATTTCCCCGCACTTTCTCCATGCTATTCTCGCCGCAGAAGATGGAGAGTTTTATCACCATGGGGCATTAGAGATGCGGGCAATTATGCGATCGCTAATTGAAGCCATTGAGGCGAAACGCATTGTCAGTGGTGCCTCCACCATCACCATGCAACTGGCACGGATGCTGGAACCCAACCCCCGCACTCTACCTGCCAAATTCCAAGAAATTTGGCTATCCTGGCGATTAGCAGCAGGGATGAGTAAAGATGAAATCTTGGCAGCCTATATCAACCGACTCCCTATGGGTGGCAATATCTATGGCTTAGAAGCTGCTGCTCGGATTTATTTTGGCATGCCTGCCAGTGAACTCAATGTTGCTCAAGCCAGCCTATTAGCTGGTCTACCCAATAATCCTAATTATCTCAATCCTTATTATTACTGGGATGCTGCCAAACGGCGGCAAATCTATGTGCTCAAGCGAATGGTAGAGGATGGCTATATCACCGCTACTCAAGCAGACCAAGCTTATGAGGAAGCCATTTCCCTACTACCTCGACAGCAAGGAATAATTGCCGCGCCACACTTTTTATTCTTGGTTGCCAACCAATTACCATCAGAACATCCCTCACAAATCCGTACTACTATCGACCGTCCCCTACAGGAATTTGTTGAAGCCCAAGTGCAGCAAGTAGTTCGCGAGCTTGCCCATAAAAATGTCCATCACGCTGCTGCTATTGTCATTGAAAATAAATCCGGTGAAGTATACGCCTATGTCGGCTCTCCCGATTACTTTTCCGAAGCTGACTTAGGACGCAATGACGGAGTCCAAGCCCTACGTCAACCCGGTTCGACCCTCAAACCTTTTTTATATCACTTAGCCCTAGAGCAACGCATTATTCGTCCCAACACCGTCTTAGCCGACATTCCCACCTATTATGCGATTCCCGGAGCTAGACTCTACAGTCCCACCGATTACAGCGAAACTTTCCTCGGACCAGTTCGCATTCGCGTTGCTCTAGCCAATTCCCTTAATATCCCAGCAGTTAGGGTATTGGAAAAAGTTGGAGTATCAAACTTTCTGTTGCACTTACATCAACTAGGTTTTGAACACCTAACCCAGTCTCCAGAACATTATGGATTAGGATTAACCCTAGGTAGTGGTGAAGTTAGTCTTTGGGAACTAGCTCGCGCCTACCTCACCCTAGCACGACTTGGACAACCCACATCCGTTGTCACTACGCTATCTAGCCCCTCGCCAAATAGGGATGATTTGTCGGTTTATCGAAAACAAGGAAGACAGGGAAGACAGGAAAGACAGGCAAGCGGGGGAAGTAAACAATTGTCAGATCATCAAGCAAGTAAGCAAAGCCCACTATTCAAGCTACCCTACCGGAATGCCAAAGGCGAACAACCAAATAACCTTAAACATTCCAACCTTGAACTTTCAACCCTTTCAACCTGGGCATTAATCACAGATATACTGAGTGACCCTCAAGCTCGTGCTCAGGGGTTTGGTGTCGATTCAGTACTGAATTTACCTTTTCCGGCTGCTGTTAAAACTGGCACCTCTTCTAATTTCCGAGATACTTGGACTGTGGGATTCACCAAAAACTATACCGTTGCCACTTGGGTAGGCAATTTTAATGGTGAGCCCATGGAACAAGTGTCTGGGGTAATTGGTGCTGCTCCCCTCTGGCATCGGATTATGTTACACCTGCATCAATCTCAAGAACCTGCTCCGTTTCAAGCTCCTCCCGGTTTAGTCCAACGTCCAGTGTGTGCCCTTTCCGGTTTGCGTCCCACTCCTGCTTGTCCAACTGTTGTCCAGGAATACTTCTATCCAGACGACCTCCAGGATTACGAACGTCAATCCGATACGTTTTATCAGATCACCAGTGTTGGAGCTAATCAGCAATCGCCCCAGTACATCGTTAATTTACCTGATGAATACAACGAGTGGTTAGCAAGACAACCCCAAGGAAATATAGCGCCAGGGAAACTGAAAATTTTGTCTCCTCGGGAGGGGGATTTATATGTGCTATACCCTACTGAATCCGATCAAGATAGCAACAGTGCTGTTCAACGGCTAGAGTTCAAGGTGGCTGGGCTAAAGTCTGAGTCAGTGGAGTGGTGGTTGAATGGTGAAAAGCTAACTACCGACTCATCCAATTCCTTCTTTTGGCCTCTGGGTCCTGGGGATTGGACCTTGGAGGTAAAAAGTGGTGACATTAGCGATCACGTCACTTTCAAGGTGCAGTTAGCAGAAAACCCACCAACTCGCCGGGGGTTTTCTATTGCTGGCCCTTAGTAATTTGTTAATTGTAAATAGTTAATTTCTAATCTACGTGCATTCATGGGTTATACCGGGCAATTTCAGTAGTTATATTTTTTATGGCAAACTTCAGGAAATATCTGTTGGCAGCTGCGATCGCTGTCTTACTCATCCCAGTTCTAGTACTAACGAATTATACCTATACTGGGGAAATAACATCAAACATCAATGCTAGTGAAGTGTATACAATCCGCTCTTTTCATAGCAAAGATGGCATTGGCAAATTCTATCTGGGTCGAGAAATTGCTAAAGTGATGGGACATCAGGAAATGTTGTGGCTGGAACGCCCTAGCAGGGAATCCCAAGAGCAACCTTCTGTAGTTATTGATGCTCTTAATTTACAAGCTACAGATACTGTGGCAGATATTAGAGCAGGCACTGGTTATTTTACCTTCCGAATCGCTCCTTTGGTACCTGAAGGAAAAGTATTAGCAGTAGATATTCAGCCATAAATGATCGACGTCATTGACTTTTTAACAGAAGATAACAATGTTAATAACGTCGAGACAATATTAGGAAGTGTAACTGACCCTACACTTCCTGAAAATAGTATTGATTTAGCCTTAATAGTAGATGTTTCCCATGAGCTTGAATATCCCCGATAAATGATGGAATCGATTCTTAAAGCTCTCAAGCCAAAGGGAAGAGTTGTGCTGGTGGAATATCGAAAATAAAACCCACTTATTCCTATTAAAGGTTTGCATAAAATGACTCAGAACCAGGGAAAAAAGAAATGGAAGCCGTGAATTTAATTTGGCAAGAAACTAATAATGATTTACCCAGCCAACATTTGATGGTTTTTCAAGTTAGTGACAAGTCAAGTCGCTTCCCTCCAATTCAAAATTAAAAATTATTAATTCAAAATGACAATCAGTGGGGGCTTGTACCCGCCACTGATTGAAGACCACTGAATTTTATTCAGTGGGGGCTTGTACCCAGAATGAATTAATTCAAAATTTCTCATTTTCCTTATCTTGAAGTTTTAATTTTGAATTTTGAATTACCCAAAGGGGTCATTATAGCAGTTCTCAATTAGGTAAGATACTTTCATTCTGGGAGTAGGCAGTAGGCAGTAGGCAGTAGGCAGTGGTAATACATCCCTAGTTGATTAACTCTTGCCTATTGCCTTTTTTTAAGAGATTATATTCACTATTCAAAGAAAAATCCTATAGCTTACCTTGAGAGTAACAAGGTTTTTTTTGAATAGAATGTCGGTGATAAAAATCAGACCATAAGTTGATTCAGATCACAGCAAATTACTGAAATTGTATTTACATTGAATGAAATTAAATTCCGGAGGAATGAGTAGGTGCTAGAAAAGTTAAACGAGATTAAATCAACGCTAAAAAATGTAAAGGAAAAAGTCGATCTGATAGCTGATAAATATGAAGTTGGAGTAAAACCAAACTTTGAGTGTTCTGTTGATCATAAGAGCATTGATGTTAAAAAACATAACAACTGTTATGAAAAATTAAAAGAACTTGGTTATAAGGAGTTAATTGTGGAAAATGATGGTTGTATTGGACCCTCAGATCTATATCGGTATAAAGTTATTGATAACGACGGAAACAAAGTCGTTGAACATTATTCATTAAAAGGGGTCAATGACTTTATAAAAGAAAAAACAAAATAAAAATGCTTAAGCCTCGGATAATCTTGATTGTAAATTGGTGATGATTTGTCGTTTCAGGAGTTTTGCATCTACAGTTTAATCAAGATTTGAATCAAGAAATACGGACATTTTTGATTCAGGGATTTGGCATCTACAGTTTTACACCCAAACATGACCCTGAATTAAAGAACTTAAATAAATCACTGGGTTCTAGTCAAAATTCATCACTTAATTGAACCCACGTCATCTCTAATTATATAATAATTTCAACCATAAGGATTGCCGACCCTAGACACACTACGCACTAGCTTTTGCTGATCTTGTTTTTGTTTCTCATCGCCACTATCATTAATAATCACTAGGATAGTAGAAATCTGATTAACATCAGAAGCATCAGGACAAGAGATAATACATAGATTCACACTGTGTTCTGCTTGAGTATTATGAGATACTAAGGTTTGAGCTGAATAATCTTGGCGACGTTCTTCTTCATTCTTGGCCACTAATGCTAGATCGAACCATTGGGCAAAATTCCCTTCTTTAATGTGGAGCAAGTCCCGTAAAGACTTCTCCTCAATATCTTTCAAACCAATAAAATCCTTAGCGTGATCATTGGCTAGGATAATCTGACCGGTTTTATTGGTAAAAATTACACCACTAGATACATTAAAGACTAAATCTCGCTGCTCTAACTGTTGTTGCTTGACTTTACTGAACAGCTTAGCATTTTGAAGCGCTACACCCGCTTGAATATTAAATGCTTCCATCAAGTCTTGATCCCTACGATCAAAACTTGCCTTCCAGCAATCGGGAGGGTTGGGCCAATCGGCGGGATTGTATGGGGTAAAATTGCCCTGCTTCTTTTTATTGATTAATTGGGTAACAGCAATTAATTGATTATCGGCGTTAAATACAGGCATTCCTAACAAACTACAGGTGCGATAACCGGTTTTGCTATCGGTTTTTTTAGCAGTTTCTGAATTGGGATGGTCATAGAGATCAAACGGAATTATCAGTGGCTGTTTAGTAGTAACAACTTGACCAGCAAAGCCAGCTCCTTTGGGAATCCGAATTTCTTTTAATGTGCCATCAGCAACCGTAATTTTTGTCCATAATTCATCCTGTTCCTCATCTAACATCCAGACTGTGCTGCGATCAGCAGACATTAGCTCTTGAGCCTGATTCATCACTTTATTCAAAGTTTCTTCTAGATCCAAGCTACTTTTACCCAGAGATTGTGTCGCATTTATCAATGCTGAAGCTATTCGTTGTTTCTGAGCTGCTTTATAAAATAAGCGAGAGGATTTAAGAATCATTTGAATGGAGCGGGCGAATTGCGCAAAAAGTTTTTCATCCTCTAATGTAAAGCCTTTTATATTAATTTTATCAGCTAAGGGCGCGTCTAAAACCGGCGGTTGTTTTAACTTATTGAGTAATTGGACAACAGCCACTAAATCTCCGTGTTCATCCAGTAAGGGTAAAGCCAGCATGGTATAAGTACGGTATCCAGTTTTGGTATCCCATTGCTTAGCAGTATTAGAACGGGTATCGTCATATAAATCGTAAGGAATATTGACAGTTTTCTTAGTTTGAGCAACATAACCAGCAATCCCTTTATCCGCAGGCACCCGAATCTCTTCTGAGTCTCCTCCTTCTCCCTTTGCCACAATTGACCAGAGTTCATTTTTGGCTTCATCTAATAAAAAAATAGTCGTGCGATCCGCCTGGAGTATCTCTCCAGTTTTGAAGGTGATAGACCGTAACATTTCATTGAAAATGGAATCAAACCCTTCTCTGTCGATCAGAGTATCCATCATGGATAAGGTTTGATTAAAAACTCGTAAGTCTAATTCAAGGTTGGAAACAATATGTTTAAAACTTTCTGGGGTCAGGTGTTGAAGAGACTCATAGATAGTTTCCTTAGTCGTAGCCGCTAGGGCTGGATTAAGTTTCCCTTGTCGTCTGGCTTCTGAATACCGTTGAATTTCTTCTAATGCCTTTTTAAATTCTCGCTTTTCCCATTCTTGGCTAGTGGTCAAAAACTGATAATCTTGATGGCTTAAGCTTTTCCCAAGCGCCCATCTTAATGCATCCTGTAACTGTTGTCCCCCCAGGAGTCGGGATGTATCCTGACCATCGGACTCTAACCAAGCAGTAATTTCCTTACTATATGGTCGTAAATTTGCTAATTTTTTATCTACCCAATTTTGGTTAAAAACAGCTTGATAAATACGGTTATAAATCTTTAATTTTCCTTGCTTTTCAACTACTAATCCCGATAGCCGCAATTCTATTTGTTCAGAACTGTCATCAGAGGCTATTTCTCCCCGTTGCAGAATTTCCTGATACAATCCCAGTAATCGCCCAGCCCGTTGCTCATTCTTAAGAAGACGATCACGAATAGTTTTAAGATGCTCCGGATTATCATGAGATTTCCAATCATCAATCACTTGCGATCGCACTAATTTATCAACCCACCCTACCTCACCACCTGTTGGGATCGTAGATACAGAATCCAACAGTAGTTTACAAAGCTTTTGGGTCAAGAAAGGTTGACCTCCACTCCAGTACAAGACCTGTTTCAGGACATCCTGGGGATTACTAATTTTTCCTTGTAATCCCTCCGCTAATCCCTGTGCTTCGTGCAACTGAAAGCCATATAGCTGAATCGCCTGACCGATATTAAAGGGTGTGCGTTTTTTATCTTGAATTAAATCTGATGGTGTTGCTACTCCAAGTAGCGCAAACGTAAGGCGTTGGTAGTCTGACTTATCTACACGTTGGTTATAGCAGGCGCGAATAAACGCGAAAAAATCATCAGTGGGAAAATCGAGGCTAAGAACGCTATCAATTTCATCAATAAAAATTACAATATTTTGAGTAACTTGCTGGAGCAAAACCTCTTCAAGAAATTCTCTCAATCGTCGCACCGCAAATATCATTGATCGCTCCCGCCACCAAGTGCGTAAATTAATATCTAGCTCGAAGTCTCTAGCCAGAGAGCGGACAATATTGGCATACCATTGATCGAGAGTGACATGCTGAGTACCATCCATGGATAAATCAATTACTGCACAGGCAACCCCATCTGCTTCAAGCCGACGCATTACTTGCACTCGTAAACTAGATTTTCCAGTCTGTCTTGAGTTCAATACATAACAAAACTGTCCAGCTTTCAATCCTTCATATAAATCATTATCTGCTTGTCGCTTCACATAGGTAAGAGCATCGGCTGGTAAAGTCCCTGAGTATATATATTCGTAGGTCATTTTATTTGTTAACTGTTGTTCCCGTAGCGTGGCCTATTGGCCAAGGTTGACTGTTGACGGTTGACTGTTGTTCGCGTAGCGTGGCCTATTGGCCAAGGTTGACTGTTGTTCGCGTAGCGTGGCCTATTGGCCAAGGTTGACTGTTGTTCGCGTAGCGTGGCCTATTGGCCAAGGTTGTTCGCCTTTGGCGTTCGGTGAAGGGTAGGTTGACCGTTGTTCGCCTTTGGCATTCGGTATAGAGTAGGTTTAAGATTTAAGGTTATATAAATACAGAATGTTTAAACTATGTATAAATAATGAACTGACCCACTCAGGATTCAGGTTCAATCCGCTGGCAAAGGCGATCGCAAAAATACTTGTGATATAAATCACAGCGAGGCATGACGCTATTCCCTTGCAACTTTACTAACCCCATGCTGTATAACTTAAAGGCTTGCTCCGATGGGATAGTTACCCAGCTGTTTGCTTGAACCACCTTCTCCAAGGCAGTTTCCAATTCTGGAGACTGTTTGAGATTTCCTAGGTGGCGTCGCAGATGGTCACTGAATGGTCCAGCTTCTGTGGGTGCCAGCTCTAACAGTTGCGCTAGGGTAATGTTATGATCTTTAATATAAGCTAAACCTTTGCGCAACAGATAAGGATGTCCTCCCACCATCGCCATCAGTTCCTCGACTTCTCTGGGATTCCCATCGAGTCCATAACGTCTAACTAACTCCTGTACCTGCTCTGTGCTAAACTCTGGCAACTCAATTTCCAATCCCACATTAGCAAGTGGTGAGTGATTGATATCCAAGGAGCTATAAATTTCTGTAGAATGTACTATAACCAACCGGAGTTTTTTCCAGATAGCACTACTGCGATCGCCCCGCCTAGCGATGTCATACCAACCACGCAGAAGGCGACAAAAATCATCAGCAATAACGGGGTGTTCAAACACCCGATCAACTTTATCTATAACCAGTACGATCCGCCTTTCAGTTTTTGCTAATAAATACTCCTGAAAGTAATCTGTGGTGTTACTATTACATCCAAAAATATCATCCCAATACTCATCCAACTTATTTGATAGCCCTAGAGTCTGACCAACTCTGGCACAGAACCACCGTGAGAATTTGCCGAGGTCGCTATAGACGGTACTATCTGCTAACTCAAAGCTTAAGGTCACAGCTTGATAACGTTGCTTCCTGATCTCAGCCAGAACTCTTTCAATCAGGGAGGTTTTGCCCATTTGCTGGGGTGCTTTTATCCGAATTAGAGCACCAGGCTTCACAATTGCCTCTAACAACTGATCTTCATAGGGAATGCGCTCGATATAAAAGTCAACATTGAGAGAAACGGGCTGTTGTTGCCCTTCTGACTCTGGCATCACTGGGAGGCTCAAAGATCTAGATTTACTTAATAATTCTGGATTTACTAACTTAGGGTAATATTCACTAAGTCGGTCAATTAACTGATTACGGAGTGAGTAGTGTTCACCTGGTGCATTCCTCACCTCAAATTTCTCGCACAGCTGCTGCACATGTTTTCTGACAGTAGCTTCTGTGATGTGTAGCGACTTAGCGATCGCTTGATCGCTTTGGCCCGCTAACATTTTCTTCAAGACCTCTCGTTTACGAGGTGTTAGCTGATCAAATGCTACAGTCAAATCTAGTTGATTCAATTTTTCTAAGAACATCTCAGTCTTGCCGATAGAGATTTTGAATAATCGGTTTTGTCCCCTAGACATAGCGCTTAGGTGGTTATCAAGATGCACCAAAAAAAGATAGTATTTATGCTAATTTTAAACCCATCCTAACTAGCTTATCGAAAAGCTGAGCTAGCCCTGGGTTTGTGAAGATTTTCACACAAATTATGGATTAGACGTGGCTTGTGAGCCTTTTTCCACAAATTACCCTGATGTATTAAACACAGGCTAGAGTTTGATTAATGGCAATCAAACCTATACGAGGTTATAGATGTCTCAGTACTCTCTTGCCTTTTCCCTCAAGCTAAAAAGCTGCGTTTGGTGGCACTGAGTACTGGTCAGATCATATCACTCCCCGTTGCACTTGTATTGCCCAAAATTGGGAGCTTGATCGGTTCTGTTCATAAAGCTATCAGCTTTTAGCTATCAGCTATCAGCTTGGTAGACACCTCATACATTGTGGGTGAAAACTTGACAAACGTAAGGTTAATACCTCGCTCCTTGTTCCGAACCTAACAAAGCTAAGTCCCTCAGGGCGAATGCTGAGGACTTTGATCTAGCGTTTATCTAAATATAGGTGAAAGCTGCCAAACAAAACGTCGTTAGTAGTTAGTCAGACCAATGGCATTCCTGAGGTGCGGAATTAATATCAGTGGGGTGGGCATCCTGCCTGGGAAATGAAACGGGCAAGATGCTCGTTCTACAGCATCTTGCCCATTCCAAAAAACTATTAAAATCATTGCATGATTGAGCAATGCCAGACCAATTAACTAACTACTAACCCCTAACCCCTAACCTGAAATCCCCCGGATTTGACCGTCAGGATCAGCTGAAATCTAAATGAGGAGTTGCTGATATACCATTGACACACTAAAAGTTAGTCACAAGTCAGTGATAAGTGAGATCATCTCAGGCGGTAAGTCAGTATACAAGTGGGGTTTGATGAATATATGAGGTTCAAAGAGAATTTTATGAAATTAGAAGATCAAAAATGCAAGACCTATCTACCATCGATTTAGCTATAGCGTTTTCCATACTTATGAGGTACAGAGGGTTTTTTCCCAATTCCGAAGTTCCTGTCTTGATGCAGTCGCAAATGGGGTAAACCACCTCAGTTGCTCATGGTTTGTTCGCGAAGCGTGGCCTACGGCCAAGTTACCGTAAGACAGTTGAGCCTTAATCAATAAGTTTTAACCATGCATCTGCATAGCCTACCAACCATAAAGGCTCAACTGTCTAAGGTTTCGTCTCCGGGGGAACCCCCTTTGGGCTCACTGGCTCCCCTGTTCTGTTGCTGCATCGCTATTCTCTTTTCCCTATTCCGAGATCCGCTTTTTCCTATATGTCTAGCATTATGTTTAATCCTACCGAGATAATCATTGATACCTGTGTTAAAAATCTAGAGACAGGTTTCCACAGCACTTATGGCAACCTTAAATCAGACTACTGTGAGCTGATTACTTGGGCTACTCACATGGCTCTGGAAAATATTGCTAATAGTGACGCTCTTTATCACAACATTGAACACACCGTCCTAGTCACCCTAGTCGGACAGGAAATTTTGTGGGGTAAGCACATCTGCGAAGGGAGTGTCTCCTGTGAAGACTGGTTGCATGTGATTATCTCCTTGTTGTGCCATGACATTGGCTATATCAAAGGCATCTGTCGCCAAGACCAACCAGACCAAGGATTGTATGCCACAGGAATAGACAATAGTATGATTATTCTACCTACAGGTGCCACTGATGCTAGCCTTACTCCCTATCATGTAGACCGGGGTAAGCAGTTTATTGACGAACACTTTGGTAATCACTTGCTGATTGATACTGAGCAGATTAAACACAATATTGAATTAACCCGTTTCCCAGTACCTGCTGATCAGGATCATCAAGACACGGTTAACTATCCTGGTTTAGTCAGAGCAGCAGATTTGATTGGTCAGCTGGCTGATCCCCGCTACTTACAAAAAATTAGTGCCTTGTTCTACGAGTTTGAAGAAATCGGGAAAAATCAGATTTTAGGCTATCGTAATCCTGGTGATTTGCGCCGGAACTACCCAAACTTTTACTGGAATGTTGTCTATCCTTATATCAAACCCGCATTGCCCTACCTAGACCGAAGCCTTTCTGGTAAACAAATCCTGGCTAATCTCTATAGCAATGTCTTTCGAGTAGAACACCAATCCCAGCCTAAAGCACTCTTCAGCCATCCCTGTCGCTATAGTCAAACTACAGCACAACTATGTACAGCATGATCACTGTAAAAGGCAAATCATCAAGACAAATCATCAAATGGCGATTGTGTTCAAAGTTATTTGTGCAAAGTTAATTAAAAATTGATCATTGACCATTGACCATTAACCATTGACAATTAACAATTAACAATTAACAATTAACAAATGACCAATGAAAGCCATTGTAATGAACGCTCCTGGTACACCTGAAGTGCTGCAACTTCAGGATGTACCAGCTCCCACAATTAAAAACGACACAGAAATCCTGGTGCGTCTTCACGCTGCTGGTGTTAATCCCATTGACACCAAACTGCGGCGTAGAGGCACCGTTTACCGTGACCAAATGCCAGCTATCCTAGGCTGCGATGGTGCTGGTGTGGTAGAAGCCCTTGGTGCTGGTGTCGATAAATTCCAGGTTGGTGATGAAGTGTATTTCTGTGCTGGGGGATTAGGATTATCTGGTACAGGTAACTATGCCGAACTAGCTGTTGTTGATCAGTCCTTAGTTGCCCACAAGCCTAAATCCCTCTCTTTCCCTGAAGCAGCAGCAGCTCCTCTAGTACTCATCACTGCCTGGGAATCATTGTATGACCGAGGACGGTTGGAAGCAGGACAAAAGGTGCTGATTCAGGCCGGTGCTGGTGGTGTTGGTCACGTTGCTATTCAGCTAGCTAAGCTCAAAGGTGCTGAGGTTTGTACTACTGTCAGTTCTCAAGAAAAAGCTAGATTAGTGCGTCAGTTAGGTGCTGACTATCCTATCCTTTACAAACAAACTAGCTTTGTCAAAGCTGCCTTGGATTGGACTGGGGGAGAGGGAGTAGATTTGGCGTTCGATACTGTGGGTGGTAAAACCTTTTATGACACCTGTGAAGTAGTGCGGATATATGGCGATATTGTAACTATCCTCCAACTAGACCCAGCCGAAGGTAATTTGAAGACAGCGCGGACGCATAATTTGCGCATCAGTCTAGAACACATGCTCACCCCAGCTTTGAAAGGACTCACTACAGCTCAACAGCACCAAACCGAGATTCTCCAGCAGTGTGCTAATTGGATTGATGACGGTAAACTGAAAATTCACCTAAGCCAACGGTTCCCCCTCAAAGACGCTGGTGCTGCTCACAACGCTATCGAAGCTGGTTCCATGACAGGTAAGGTTGCACTACTTATCCCATAAAGACGATAGTCACTAATACAACTAATCCCTAATAATTGCTTAAGGGTTATAGGTTTCTGTAAACCTATAACCCTGATTGGCTTAGGTGCGCGCCTCCAAGGGCGAGTAAATCGCCCTTGGGTCGCACCTTTAGATGCGGACGAAAGGACTTGAACCTTCACGTCTTGCGACACTAGAACCTAAATCTAGCGCGTCTACCAATTCCGCCACGTCCGCGTACCGTGCGATTTAGATCATAGCACATATTATAGCTTTTATGGCAACTGCTGGGGAAAATTTTTCCAAATCCCCCTTAAAAAGCACCTTTATCACCTACAGCTCAACTCTCACCCCGCCCCGGAAAGCAAGATACCCTTCAATGGGTTTCGCCTTCTCCTTGGTGCTCGGGTAATACCAGGCTGCATAGCTTATTCAAAAGCACCATCTGTAGCACCATCTGTAGCCCATAGGCTGATACGCGACACGCTGATAGCACCATCTGTAGCACCATCTGTAGCCCATAGGCTTACCTGCCATAGATGATAATCGCAATTGAAGGCTAGAATCCAGTCAGGAATAGTTGCCTCGCAATTAAACCCCTAAAAATAGGTATAAATCGGTATTTAATCCTATAAAATGGACATTGACATTTGACTAGCGCTAGAGTATCATTGAAGTAATTGACTCAGGTTTGACGATGCCCAAAAAAGTAGGAATGACCAAGAAAATATCAACCCAGATTGTCCCTGTAGTAGGGATGACTGAGTCGGTTGAACTTGAGTTGTTGTCCACGATGAAGAAATTGGGCATTGTCAGGTCTGAATCCTACAACAAGCTAGGCAGCATAAGTCATTGGGAACTTGATTGGAAAAAAGCTTACCCAAAAGTTAGGAGTTTTAGGACTCCTGAATCCTTGGGACTACCTTCCAAATTGATGGAATGGACTGTAAGCGATGTAGCCAAAGCCATTACGGCTCAGCAGGCAGCTTGCACCGAAGCGGTAATTAAAAAGGTTTACAAAAGGTTTCCTGGAAAAGATAACCAGAACGAACGGAAGGAACTTTGCAAACAACTTAAGACTTTAGCCTTTCTGGACACGCCACTTCTCCACAGACTTGTTAGGAAGGAGTTTCAGCGGGGACATTCTTGGGGTAAAAACCAGATAGTTTATCAACAAGTAGGTTATAAGTGTAAAAAGCTTTCCCGTAATACTTACCAGTTAGAACTAGCTGGACTCACTAGAGGGAAAAGGAACAGGATAGTTGTTAGGTCTAATCGTAAAATAAAAGGCCAGATCAGACTGATATATAACCAACTTTTGCCAAGATTTGAGATTCACTTTCTAGTATATCATGGAACTGTAGAAATTCCATCTGAACGTCGGAGTCTAGGAGTAGACAAGGGTTACACTGAGGCTTTCTATGACTCAGAGGGGCAAGCTCACGGAAAAGAACTAGGGGAAGTAACCACCCAGAAACAGAAACGAATATGTGCAAAAAACCGAAACAGAGGGAAGCTTTGGGCACTTCATAGAAAACTAGAAAAAATCGACCCGGCCAAATCAGCTCGAATATTAGAAAATAATCTGACCAGAAAAACCGAAAATCGCCGCTACAGAAAAAATCAATCAGAACTGACGGCGATAATAGGAGCAGCCTCTAAGTCTCTTTTTAATGGGGAATCTTTAAAGGTTTTTGCGGAAGATTTAACACAACCGATCCGAAATAAGCGTCAGTCTAAGGCCGTGTCCCGCAAACTCAATAGTTGGATGAAAGGAGTTATGCGGGATTCTTTGCAGAAATGGGCTGATTGGACTGGCTCGGTTGTCACAGAAGTTCAACCTAGTTACACGTCGCAAATTGACTCTAGGAATGGAACCCTGTTGGGGAAAAGGACTGGGGACAATTTTACCGGATTTGATGGGGTCGTGTTACAGGCTGATTGCAATGCTGCATTGAACATCCTTGCTCGCGGTACCGACAAGGAAATAACTCGGTACATGAATAAAACCGAGGTTCAAGCAGTGTTGTTGCGTCGTACCGCGCGTTTCTTGAAAGGGATGGGGCTTAGCCTGCTAGATGCAGTCGAGCTTGGTTGGCTTGATTGTAAGCATACCTTGGCTAAGGCTTTCAAGCAACTCCTCAACGGGATTTGAGGAATGCCTAGAAAGACGGGTGGAAGGTTCAACTCCAATTACTGTATAACCACCCCTCACTCAGGCAACAATACATTGCACCTTGACCGTTTTGTACGGGTTTATCCCGATTAATTACGGTTTAAGAGTATCCCAATCCACCTCAGCCAAATCCATAGTTTGGTTACCTGATCCCATCCTATTCCAAGGATACCACTAGTAAACTAGTATAACTGGAGACCGCAAGTCAATATGTCTTTCACTGCTAGTGTCATTTCAGCAAAAGAATGGGGAGCTAAACCCCCAAAACAATGGCCAGATACCACTAGACCACGATATATTATTATTCACCATACTGCTACTCCCAATGCCCCGAATGATCTATCCAAAGGAACCTTATGGGGCTCCAGAAGTTTGGCTAGGAGTATTCAAAAATCCCACATGGATGGGTTTGGCTGGGATGACTCAGGTCACAACTTTTTGAATACCACGGGTGGACATTTACTCGAAGGTAGACAGGGTTCCTTATCAGCGATTAAAAAAGGACGTTCTGTCAGCTCTGCTCATGCTGGTAGTACTCTAGGTAACCAGTCACCTGGAATTGAAAATGAAGGCACCTTTATCAGCTACCGGATGAATGCCAAACAATGGAAAAGTTTGGTAGATTTATGTGTTTCGATTTGCAATACTACCAAGATTAGCCCAGACAATATTAAAGGGCATCGAGACTTTTCACCAACCCAATGCCCTGGAGACTGGTTATACAGTCAATTGCCTCGGTTGCGGCGAGAAGTTCGTCAGCGCCTTGACTCCTCAGTTGAAGACTATCTCAGAGAAGGAGACACTGGTCTGAAAGTCAAAGAGCTACAGCAATCCCTCCAAACTCAAGGGTTTAGTCCCGGTCCAGTTGATGGCATTTTTGGTCCTGCTACTACCAAAGCAGTGATTTCCTTTCAGAAGTTTGAAGGAATAGATGCCAATGGATTAGTGGGTTCAAAGACCTGGGAAGCACTGAAAAGTTCTTCTAAACCATCAGAGGAATCTCCTTCGGAACCAGGTAACAAGAAGCGGGAGCCTGTGCTGCTCCTTAACACCTACAAGTATTATCGTGGCTTACCTCACCAAAAACAAGCGGTTGAGTGGCTAGAAAAACAACTACCAAAAGAAGTCTTGGAAGAGTTTTCAGAAAGATGGCGTAACGATCAACCCTCATCGGCCTATCTTCCTTTAATTAAAGGAGCAGTTGGATCAGAAGTAGAGGAACTACAGCAGCTGCTCCAAACCCAAGGATTTTATTCTGGTTCAACCGATGGGGATTTTGGCTCTCAGACAAAATCTGCTGTGATTGCTTATCAGAAAGCGAAAGGATTATATGCTGATGGGATTGTAGGTTCTATAACTTGGTCTACTTTGAATTTGGAATAATGGTAATCGGTAATTTGCAATTCTTAATTGGTAGTTGACGATGACCCAAAACGGGAGGCTAACAAAGGAATTATTTAGCCTCCTTTATCTAGGTATAACCATGCTTAAATTGATGCTATTTATTGATGATAAATATAGACATAATTAAACGTCCCTATAATGGTTAGTTTTTTAACGTTTATACAATTCTTCATAAGTCTTTAGATTAACTGGAGTTGGGAGCATGTAACTTATGCAGAACATTTGTACTAAGGTAATAGGTAATAGGTAATGGGTAATAGCGTGATTTGCGCGGTCTTGGGAAGGCAGCGCGGTCTTGGGGAGGCAGCGCGGTCTTGGGGGTTCCCCCCATGAGCGACTGCCGTGGTCTCCCCCATGAGCGACTGCCGTGGTTTCCCCCATGAGCGACTGCATCAAGACGGTAATAGGTAATAGGGGGAGCATGTCGAGGATGAATATTTGTACATTATCTATAGCCCCCTCATGGGTTTAAGCTTGCTCTACTGGAAAATAGTACTAATGTTTCAGCAACTTTGACCTGCTCCCACTGGAGTTTAGACTATGATAAAATAACCCAGTCTTCTTTTGAAGCTGAGATGTTAACAAAATTTATTCAAAATTTGAGTTACGTCTTATTATTTTTATAGCACTACACACTATGGTTAGGACAAATGAAGAAAAATTAAAATCGCTCAATCCCTTGATTAGTAAGCTTTTTTATTCACTATTGCGCTTCATGCCTATTGCCTTTTGCCTGGCGCGTAGCGCTATACCTTTTTTAGCAACCGTTTTTACTTTTTTGACCACAGGATAGCGAATTCGTTTAGGACGGGGTGACAACCAAGCCAGAAGCCTGATTAATTGGCAATTAGAGCGACTTGTGGTAAAAAAAGAATGGTCTCAATTGTCAACAAGACCAATCAGATTGAAAATGCTACCTCAATTTTCCCAGACTCATCTTCAAAGCCGATTAAACTCAACTCAATTTATAACTGTTTAGTTATTGGTAGGGCTGTTACAAAATCACCACGCAAGTCAGGATTGAACCCTTAGCAGCTTTGTTTCCTCAACCGATATTATTTGAGAGTCGTCGCCGTTACTTACAAAGATTACTCAAACTCCCTCAACTGAGTGTAACTTTACTATGGTTTCCAATTATTAAACATCTAATTCAGACTCATTGCCCTCAATCTAAACGTCTATTTATTGCTCTTGATAGAACTCAATGTAAGCAATACAACTTATTTATGGTCAGCGTAATTTGCTCGAAACGAGCTTGGCCGATTTATTGGACTTTTTTAGATAAACGTGGGTGCAGTAACCTGTCAGAACAACAAGCTTTACTGGTTCCGGTAATTGAAATGTTAAAAGGTGACGATTTTGTGCTTATCGGAGATAGAGAATATCTAGCGTGTTGAACTAGCTAAATGGCTCCAATCAAAGCATGTAGATTTTGCTTTCCGTCAAAAAGCCAATACCTACATTCAGGTGCGACCCGTGGCGAATTAAATTCGCCACGGGTCGCACCTCAGAAATTGTGTACCTCATAGCTATGATAATTGCTATATAAATGAGATGTAAACCTAGGAGGTATTTTTTTATTGTGCAATAAAAATCCGTATCTATTGCCCCTCTTGCCTTTTGCCTTTTGCCTCTTGCCTTGTGCCCTTTGGGAGTCTGTTCACAACTCAAATAAAAAATCTAGATCTGATGAAATGTGAAAGCCCTGCTTAATTTAAAGTTAATAAACCTTGAGTGATACTTCATCAAAGCTTCGCCTATAGTTGCCGGATGTGTAGTTAGGATTGTTGAGGTTGCAAATAGGATTATAACTACCGGATTGGTAATTTGGTTTGAGAGTGTAATTAGTCAAACTCTTATTATTGAATGCTTGATTTTGTTGGCAAATTTTAACGTCCAGTTTTTTTGACGTAGGCTTTCCGAAGGGGAAATGGTTGTGTGCCCCACTTGTGCATCTTCTCAAATTGTCAAGAATGGACACATAGGTAATTAAATAAAGGTGTAAATGCCATGATTGCGGACGACAATTCCTCGAAAACCTCACCCTCTTCCTGGGATTACTTGAAGCTGATGAGTGTCAATGCTCCTGTATCTGTCGCTAAATGTAATTTAGATAACACTATCACTGCGAAATCTTTGACCTGGGTGAAGCGATCGCTAGGGTCAAAAATTTTGGTGGTAATTGCGCCAGATGTGGAGTCGCCGGAGTTTTTAGCTAATGGTGTGATTGATGGAGCAGATTCTCTTATTTTGCGATCCGATACGGATGGTGTCAGGCAGATTACCCTAGCCTTGGCTGCTGGGTGTTACCGGAGTTTGCATGTAATTTCGCACGGGTCGCCAGGGCGAGTGTATTTACCACAGACGGTTTTGTGCGTAGAGACTTTGGATCGATATAGAGGAGAGTTGTTGGAGTGGGGGGTTGATGAAGTTGCGTTGTATGGGTGTCGAGTTGGAGCTTATGAAGCAGGCCAGTTATTGCTTAACCAACTTTACAAAACCACTCGTTATAAATTGAAAGCTTCCTCAAAAGATGTTGGTTGTTGTTCACACTCATGGAAATTAGAGGGGATAAAGTCCGAGGAAAAGAACTGGAACAATAATTTGTATCCTATTAAAGTGAGTATTCTCGAATCTTACGGAGCAATATTAGGAACAATTAGGCCAGCAAGTAATAGTGAACTTATTTCAAATTTAGATCCTAATATCTTTCCCTACATAAGGGCAGAACAAACAGAGTTTAACGAAAAACTATATTACCCTGGATTTGATGTTGAGTATGGATGGGAGATGTGGGTCTATGATGGCGTTAATGCTCCTCAAATGGTCAAGGATATCTTTAAAGGAAATTTTCGTACTGGCACGGCTTACTCTTCTAAGCCTAGAGGCTTAGTTGTTCATAATGAATATCTATATTTTTTAGCTGCAGATCACTATTCATATAATCAGTTATGGAGACTAAGTAGTGGTGATAATATAACTTCTATATATGACTTTGATTATCCTCGTAATTCACTTGAAACAACCCAAGGATATGGCGCTCTCGGGTCAAGTTTTACAACGATACTTTCATATAACGGCAACTTATATTTTGAAGCTTTTGATGGTAAAGATGTCCTCGAAGGTGAAGAAAACAGGGGTATTTGGACATATTCTGGTGGGGGCGAACCAACTCTTTTAGCTAGGTATAGAGATGAATCACCCAGAAATGTGAGTAATGGTACGCTTAATGCGTTTTATACCCGCGATGAAAATATAGTTGGATTTAGTGAACATATATACTTTCGTGCTTTCGGACCAGCTAACGGTAACGGAATAGATCTATATCGGTATCACTTAGGTTCAGACCAACCACCAGAACTATTCTTGGATGCTGGCAGTCAACCACCACAGAACTTAACAGTATTCAAAGACAAATTATATTTTGCACATAAAACAGGGACATATGGTAATGAGCTATGGGTTTATGATGGTATTAATCCTCCAGCAATATTGATCGACATTAATAAAGGCTACGGTAATCAAGAATACAAAGATTCAAACCCTCAGTTTCTGACTCTGTTTCAAGATAACCTATATTTTGCTGCCAACACTTTTGAGACTGGTTATGATATGTGGATCTTTGATGGTATAAATGAGCCTCTAAGATTCAATGAGTATGCTCAAACTAATTTGAAATTTACGGCCATGCAAGATATAACAGTTTTCAACAATAAATTATACTTTGTAGCCTCTGATCCGGACATACAGGATAGTTATGGAATATGGTCTTATAATGGTGTAACAGCGCCCCAGCTTGTAGCAAATTTGGGTAATTCAGGAGGGGCCGGAGGGGCAATTGAATTTGTTGTCATCAATGGGACACTTCACTTCTGGGGGGGGAAATCACATGAGCCTGGACAGGCACGATCTGGTTATTCACTATGGGTATTAGACGAAGGAGCCTCCCTGCCTATTATAAATTATAGACCGAATATTCAGGAAATAGTACCGGAAGAAAGCTCATACTCTTTTGAAGATAACCTAATAATCAAAACTTCAAAAGTTTATGATAAAAATGGATATGATGACATTGTTCGCATAGACTTTGAGCTACTTCAATCCTCCTCAGATAGCGACCGAAATAGCTATACTTCCATCGTTCCTGGTATCAATAATGAGAAACTTCCTAGTATCGAAAGCTTTTTACAATTCAATGACGAGCCTAACGTTGCAACATTTGATTACAGTATCGATTTAGGTCAATATACAAGGCCAGATGATAGTGGCCTAAAACTAGAGTCAGGTCAATATCGCCTTAAAGCAGTTGCAGAAGATAAGTCAGGACTGCGAAGTGAAGCTTTTTTTGCTGATTTTACGATTCAAAACGATCCTGAGATTCAATTTGAAATTAACCCTACTTACCATGTGACTCAGGACTTAAAGCTAGAAATGGCAAGGGTATTCGACGAGGATGGTTACTATAACGTTTCTCATATTGAAGTCAAGGTCACTAATGTCTTCAACGAAGTTGTTCATGTTGAAACACTTGGTCGAGGAGATATTTCCAAAGCCAATAGCAATATTTTGGATGACCGTGAAGGTAAGTTTGACGTCACTATTGATCTGGATGACTTTAAGCATGGCCAACATACTATTTTAGTTACTGCCTATGATGAACAAAATGGTAGCAGCAGTAGCGAAAAAACGTTTACTGTCAATAATTTAGGGCTAGATCGCTGGTGGGCTACAGCTGGTGCCGATAAAGTACTACCCGTTACCTGGACAACAGTTGTTAAAGAAACAGGTGACTATGAGCTAGATTTAGACTTCAAGGCTAACTTCGGTGATGAAGAATGGGATTTCTTTTTTAGTGATAATCTTTTAGCTCCAGATGACCCACGCAGTAAAGTCACCATTAAAAGCTTAGATAGTTCTTTTACACGAGAAGTTTTTGGTGAAAAACCATCCTTAGCAGGCGAAGATTTTTTTGCTCGCCTTGGCACCCTAGAAGCAGGTACCTATGAAATCACGTTTAATGCTAAAGTACCTAGTATCCCTGTCATTGAAGAACTCGTCCTTGAACTGGATGGCTCAGGTAGGAGTAACGATCAAACCCTCAGCACCTTATTTGTGGCTGATCATCCAGCACCAAATCTGAGAAAAGATGAAGTTCAAGAAATTCATAATTTAATTAAAAACTATGCCCCAGTTTTAGCGTTTGAATCTGGAAGATTACCGGCTGGTGGAGGTAAAGAAAAACATGCGTTAACCTTAGATGTAACCAATTATGCATTACCTGAAGATGCCAATCATCCCGCTTATAGTAGCTATTGGGAACAAAGAGTAGAACACGATGATCCCAATATTGAAGGATTTGTTCCTGGGGGTAGTCGTAATTCGGTTGTCAATCTTATTGATTATAAAAGTGGTACTCAAAGGTCAGCAAGTGAAGGCAAAATATATGCTGCGCCACTGATTAAAGATCCTAACAATCCTACTGAACTAGCTGTCAACTATTACTTCCATTATGGAAGAAGTAATTGGGCTGATCATAATGGCAACAATACCCACCAGGGCGATTGGGAGGGGATTACACTTTACTTCAAACGTCAAGAAGTAAATAGAACATTACAGTGGGTGCCTGACAGGGCAAGTTTTGCACAGCATATAAGATTGCGAGGTCTTTCAGATGGTGGTGATACATATCGTTGGGATTTTCTGAATAAATACCCTGCTTCAACGCGTCCAGTCGTTTATGTTGGACTTGGTGGACACGCTAGTTATGGCTATAGTGGTAAGAAAGATGACGCTTTTTGGGCTACTGAGTGGCATCGGGGTGGTGGAGTAGTTAAAGTTCCTGAAATAGAAGTACTGCCAAGAGTTGGTCACTACACTCCAGGAATTGATACAGAATTTCCAGACTGGTTACTATTTCCAGGTAAATGGGGACAAATCGATGAAGGACAAGAGTTTGTAGATCTAGAGATAACAAGTAGTGGTGATGATGGGCCAGATGGACCTGTCTTTCAGGATCAAGGCTTTGGTCGTGGAGAAAGGTGGTTTGATCCATGGGAATGGTCGAGTGGCTTCAACCTGCCGCTGATTGCTGCTGATGACGAGTTAACAGAATCTTCCGCTAGCAAAATTCAATTAAATCTATTAGAAAACGATAACTACAGCAATATAACAATTAAACAAGCAGGACAATCGATCACTCGACCACCCTATATATATATTACTGAAGATCCACAGCATGGAGATATCTCAGTCGAACTTGTCAACGGACAGCATAAAGTCTTCTACATCCCCCATGGCGATTATCTTGGACAAGACTCCTTTTCTTACCGCTTGATTGATCCAGGGAAAGATCCCGAGTTTCGTAACTACACATCGATCCTGTCAACTTTTTCGGCTGGTGTTACGAGAGCTCCACTATTAAGAACGGCTGCCAAATTTTTTGACCCATTCGCTTCATTCTTAGATTTAGGAACTATTGCAGCAACCTATGAGACTTCAGAAATAGCAACGGTAACAGTTAACTTAAACAACCTGACATTAAAAGGTGACGTAAAGGATAACGTCATACAAAATTATGGAAACAGTGGTGCTGATATTATCAGAGGTAATGACCAAAATAATGACCTTAAAGGTTTTGGTGGTGATGACACGTTAGAAGGAGGAGCTGGTAACGACACCCTAGATGGTGGTTTTGGGTTTGATCTCCTTGATGGCGGTGATGGCAATGACACCACCACCTACGCATTTTATAGCGGTAGGATCAAAGCTAATCTTCAGACAGGAGTTGTTGAATTTCCTGGTAATTCTAATCGAACTGATACACTTGTCAATATTGAAAATGTCGATGGGGCTTTAGACAATGACATTTTAACTGGTAATAATCTCAACAACACCCTCAATGGACTGTTGGGCAATGACACATTGAATGGAGCTGCTGGCGACGACACCCTAGATGGTGGAGCTGGCAATGATAGTCTTGATGGTGGTACTGGCGCTGACAAAATGGTTGGTGGTACAGGTAATGATACTTATTATATCGATAATGTAAATGATCAAATTGTCGAAAATTCCAATGAAGGTGTTGACACAGTTATCTCCTCCATTAACTACACCCTTGATAGCACTGGCGCTTTAAACAAGTTAACCTTAATAAGCAATGCTATTCAAGGTTACGGTAATGGAATATCAAATACCATTACAGGTAATGATCAAAACAATGACCTAAAAGGTTTTGCAGGAGCAGATACCCTTAAAGGCGGTGCTGGAGATGATACTATAGAGCCTGGCACAGGGATAGATGAAATTACCCTCGGATCTGGAGTAGATGAAATTCGTGGAACACTTCAGGAGCTCAATGGTGATTTTGTCGAAGACTTTACGAGTAGTGACAAAATTATTGTGCTAGGAGAAGCTTTTTCTAGCTTAGATGTTACTAATGCGGGGAATAATGTTAGTCAACTCACTTTTGGAAGTGCATCAATAGATCTCAGAGGAGAATTTACAGCAGATGATTTTTCTGTTGTTACTTCTGGAACAGGAGATAATGTATCAACCACAATTTCAATGGTCTATTCTCCAGTATTCCCCATTGGTGCAGAAATAGAGCTGCAAATCTTTTCTCCTAACTTGCAAAATCCAATCAGTGATCCTCTTCAGGTAACTGTGAGTGATGACGTTGAAGTGCTTTCTAGCAACATTGTAAGCCGAGGCAACAGCAGGATCGTTAAGCATAGCTTCGATATTAGCTCAGACTCGATATTTTACGAGGTCAGCTCATCGGCAGGGTCCGGTCGTTTTACCAGAGGTAGTTTTAATGGCTATGTCTTTAATGATGTATTTGATGTGCTGCCTGCTTTTACAAACGTTAGCATTAAACAGGAAAATAATACCCTGGGGTTACAGCCCTCTGATGTCACGTTCACAGAAAACAAAATTTATATCAATGTTGAAAGCCTATCCTTCTCACCTAGCAAAACCTTCGAGCTAGATATTGATGTCGCCAAGAATGACCCTCCGTCAATCCCTTCCTTGGATAACTTTATTGGTGCAGAAATAGAGCTGGAAATCTTTTCTCCTAACTTGCAAAATCCAATCACTGATCCTCTTGAGGTAATTGTGAGTGATGAAGTTGAAGTGCTCTCTAGGAACTTTGTAACCCGAAGCAACATTGTTAAGCATAGCATCGATATTAGCTCAGACTCGATATTTTACGAGGTCAGCCCATCGGCAGGCTCCGGTCGTTTTACCAGAGGTAGTTTCAATGGCTATGTCTTTAATGATGTATCTGATGTGCTGCCTGCTTTTACAAACGTTACCATTAATCAGGAAAATAATACCCTTGGGTTACAGCCCTCCGATGTCACCTTCACAGAAAACAAAATTTATATCAATGTTGAAGGTCTATCCTTCTCTCCTGGTAAAACCTTCGAGCTAGATATTGACTTCGCAGATGATAGCCCTCGGTCAATTACTCCCTCGCCCAACTTTATTGGTGCAGAAATAGAGATGGCAATTTTTAGCCCATCACGGAATTCTCCTCCATTAGAAACTAGCATTGCTACCGTAAACAACAATGTAGAATTTATTCGCGCTACCACCGATTCCGATCCAACAGATGGCTTCTATGAAGGAGGTTACAACGTAGAGATTTCAGAAAGTTCAATACTTTACACTGCTGCTCCAGTTCCAGGCCAAATTAGTAGCAATCCTCGTTTTACAAGTAGAGAATTTAATGGCTATGTTTTCACTGATATATCTGATACACTTCCCGCTATAGAGAATGTTACTATCGATTGGTCAGAAACTACATTCGGGTTATCAACATCTGATGTTACCTTCACCGAAAATTCCATTGCTATCAACTTTGAAGGATTATCTTATACAGGTGGCGATACTGTAAAATTAGATGTAACGTTTGCTAGCGAAGAGGATGCTTACGAAGAAAACGATAACCTCTTGGGAGCCTATGACCTGAGCAACAATGCCAAAACCTGGCTGTCAGATCTATCAGGAAAAGGTATCGCCAGAGATGAAGATTGGTATAAACTCGCTGTTAGTTCCAACAATCAAAGACTGATCGTTGACCTCGAATTTACCCACACAGGTGGAGACCTTAACCTGAGCCTGTACGATGAAAATGCTAACTTTATTCTAGGCTCATCTTCACTTACAGATAATGAACAAATCGATACCGTTCTAGCTGAATCAGGAACCTATTATCTCAAAGTTGACCCAGTTGGGATACCCAATGAAGCGAATACTTATGATCTTCGTTGGAACGTATAAGACACTATTTGGTGTTGCTGAATAATAGAATCAATAGCAGTAGAGTGGGCAGGATGCCCGCTCGAAGATTGTAACAGGCAAGATGCCTGTTCCACCAAGATGCCTGTTCCATCAAGATGCCCATTCCACCCGAAAATATTGATAACGGGCAAGATGCCCATTCCACCTCACTGTTACAGTAATTACACGGTTAAGTGTAATTCGCCCCCCTAGCGCCCCAATTCTGGGGCAAGGCTGTTTCATTCTAACAAAAGCAAAAGCCTAGACCACCTCCCACTCAGCCATCTTTGGCCTTCTGTAACCACAGGCTTATGTTTACTATAGACATAATTACAGAGCCTTTCCCATGAAAACTTATCAAAGTAGTATATCTAACCCAAACATTACAACTCAAGCTTGGAAACTCCTAGCAAATGGACGGTTTTGGCCTTTCACCTTACTTTTAGTGGGAGTTGCGAGTAATGGGGTTTATGCCCACGCGCCTCTAGCTGCCTTTGCAAGCATGAGTGGGGCGACCTTGTCTCGACAACGGGCTGTGGGTGTAGCGTTGCTAGTTTGGTTGGTCAATCAAGCTATTGGATTTGGATTGCGGGGCTATCCCCTAACATCCACCGCTTTCACCTGGGGAGCATTGATGGGAATCGGTACCCTGTTGGCTGCTGTTGCGGCAAGTTGGTGGCCAGGTTGGTGTCGGGATTCCTTTAGTAGATATTTGACATGGATGGCGATCGCCTCACTTTTAGGATTTGCACTGTATCAAGGATTAATTCTGTTTGCTTATCCAGTCTTAGCAGATGGGCATCGAATGGGTTGGGAGATTGTGGGTAAGTTGTTTGTTAAACATTTGATTTGGTCTGGAGGAATTACAATTGTCCATAGCCTATTGCTTTGGCGCATCGTGAACCGTCGCCAGTCTGTCATTTAATTGTTAACACTCCATGACTGACTTTTCTCGCTGGGTAACTCCACTGAATCACCGTGCTGTTGAACCCCTCTATGGCAATCAAAAGATTGAATACAAGGATTTTCCCTCTACCGTTGATTTAGTCGAGCCTTTAGTCCACACACTATTTCAGGAACCCTGGCAAGAGGTGCCGGTGCGGTGCGCCGCCACCTCTCAAATCTGTACCTCAGGCGATTGAAAATGGCTATATATGTTTCTAAGCAAGAAAATGTAGTATAGTATATAATCATTTATCGGTTCTAGTGGGGATCAGCCGCTAGAAGAAACGGGGAAAGTTGGGTGAAAATCCCACGCTGTACCGCAACTGTGAAGGAGACGTTATCGCTCTCAGTCAGGATGCCCGCCGATAAAAAGTCCATGTTCTGCAACATCTGCGAGGTACGGATGATGGTTAATCCAGTATTTTTTCAATTCAATTCTGAGGGAAGCTTTCCTGAAGCTCGGAAGCGATTGCGATTGTAACTGAATTTGAACAAGACATTTAAACTGAGTCCCTTGGATAGAGAGGTGATTGCCTGCATTTAAAAAAAAAGAGCAGCAGTTTTTAGATAGCGATGTCCTTCGGACAGGCTTCGCCAACGCAGTTAATTTGCAATCGGGTAATTGGTCTTGTTTCTGTATAGAATCAAACCCAAATTGCAGAGGTTTCCCTATAAACTGTGATTGCGACCTATCTCAGTTCACGACTCAGACTAATGAATCTTCATGATGCTGCATTGTGCAGCTAATGGTGTCGATTTTCGCTGCCTTGAATTCTACAAAGTGGTTAGGTTTTTAGAATTTTGCAACTTGAATTAAGGACATTTCAACCATGAGGGTTCAAACCGCAACTTTAGGTTATCTTCCCATTGGCAAAAAGCGGGAAGTGAAGAAGGCATTAGAAGCCTTTTGGAGAGGTAGTTACCTCGTTAAAAACCGGGTGGCAGCCGCCCGTTTATTACCTCAGGAAATTTCTTCTCAATCGGTTAGTTAACTGGCTGATCCCGCTTAAAAATTTTGACCAAAAATTCTGACCGAAATTCAACCCACAATCAAAACAAGAAATGCAATCCCTAAAAACACTTCAGAACATTACACTCACTGGAATTACTTGTCTGCTCAGCCTGGCTAGCGGAGAAGCACTGGCAGCGGATTTTTCTGGTTCTACCTTTGACCCTGGCAAGATTGATTCTGGAATTCCCGGATTTGTTGGTGACGATGGACTGGGCAATGTTACCCCGAATAATACAGTTAATCCTGTTTTTGTTGATTGGGCTAGCGGATACATCAACTACCTGCCTGCCGAGGGTGTTTTAGAACAGTGGCAAACTCCTGAACGAGCGCTGGGCGAGGTAACAGGGGCTTTTGACGGTATTGTATCGTTAGGAGAACTCACCGCAGAGCAAATTAATTCTGGTGTAAACCCTGGTGAGATTACATTAACCTTTGATCAAGCCATTCGTAATGGAGATGGGGCAGATTTTGCTGTATTTGAGAATGGGTTCGGTTTTGCGGATACGGGTTTGTTGTTTGCCGAACTCGCTCACGTTGAAGTGTCAACCGACGGGGTAAACTTCGTGCGCTTTCCCAGCATTTCCCGAACACCCAATCCCCTTGATCCGATTGGACAAATTGATCCGACTCAAGTGTATAACCTGGCGGGTAAGCACGTTAACAATGGGGTGGTGATCTCTGAGGATGAGTTTGTACAGACTTCTTGGGGAACCCCGTTTGATCTGGATGTGCTGAGCGCCATAGCCCAACCCGACTTGATTGATCTCAACAATATCAATTTTGTGCGAATTATTGATATTCCCGGTAATGGGGCGTTTACGGATGCAGAAGGGAATCCGATTTATGATCCCTGGCAAACCCCAATTCCTGGATCGGGTGGTTTTGATCTCGAAGCAGTTGGGGTCTTGAACACTCATGCTATTCCAGAACCCGGTACAGTCTTCGGACTTGTCATCTTCGCTCTGTCTGGGATTTGTCTAAATCGATCTCAACATCATTCACGCTCTCAACGGTAATTATCCCAGCACCAAGTGAGGTGAGGATATGACGTTTGGCTCTGAAGGCATTTTGAGCATTGGCCTTGCACAATCGTGACATGTCCTCACCTGAATACGTAGCGCTGTATTCCATCGGATAAATTGACTATTTTTGGTTGAATCCTGAAGGAAGTCTAAGCAATGACACTTAAACCTCAAGCAAACTGGCAGCAGGCATTTATTGAGAGTAATCTCCTGGTCCTTGGCCATAACGCTTGGGCAGGTTATCTCACAGGTGAAAAGGGCGTGGTGGTGTGTAGCCTGAACACCCCTCACCTGGGGATAACTGGAGAAACCTTTCAAACATACTATGTACCACGATCTCGTCTAGCCCCTTTTCTCAATGCCTGGCTATCCATTCCCGACACAGCAATTTTGCACAATCATCATGTGAATGCCCATATTCTCGAAGCCGTGGATTCCTACAATCCAACTACCGAATTGGTATTCCTGTTGGAATCGTCTAACCAGGTTACGTTTTTCTACCTGAAAAACCTGCCCATCACACCACCCCAATGTTATGAGCAAATTTGTAAAACCTGGGACGAGTTTCAGCCAGCCGTTTGTGCCTTGAAGCAGCAGGGGTGCAGTAACCCTGACGGGCGATCGCGAAGGGTATCTCGGAATAATCCCGTAGCGTCTCGGAACGAGAATTGACTAGCACAACTAATCCCAATGTATCACTGAATTGAGACCCATTATGCTCAAGTATTATCTGTATCATACTGGACAGATCTCTACATCGGTTCATCCCTTTGTAAAACGTGAATCTTCCCGGCAACTAAAACCACCGCATCTGCTCAGAAAAACTGACTTTGTTTTGATACCATACATCAAGAGCAGCAACCTGCGGGCAACCTATCAAATTCTCAATACCCTTGTCCCTTATGTTCTTTTATGGCTCTTGGCCGTGAAAGCAGCATCGATTTCGCTGTGGCTTCTACCCCCGATTATTGCGCTGCTAATTCTTTTCTCCCTGCGCTGTTTTTCATTGATGCATGATTGCGGACACTATTCTCTGTTTCGGTCAAAATCAATGAACCGAATCATGGGGTTTCTGCTGGGTGTGATCAACGCGATGCCCCAATATGCCTGGTCGAGAGATCATGCCTACCATCACAAAACCAATGGCGACTGGGAGCGATATCGGGGCGTTGCCGATTTCTTATCCACTGAGGAGTTTTCTAAGCTCGATCCGTTCAAGCAAAGACTGTATGAAGTCCTGCGACATCCATTGATGGCGATTCCAGGGGGTTTTTTCTATCTGGTCATCAAGCCCAGGTTAGTTTTAATCATGGGAGTTTATGATTTCATCCATCATGTATTCACGGATTTGAAGCAGGGTTCAGGGTTTAACTTAGGGCAAACCGTCTCTGCTCATCAGTCGAAACATTGGCAGTCCGTTGCTGAATTTTGGGATGTACTGTTTAACAACATTTGTGTGGTTGGTGGTTGGATTTTCCTGAGCCATTTATGGGGAGTTGGGCTGTTTTGGAGTATTTACTCCATTACACTCAGTTGTTCTGCAACGATTTTCATCTGGATCTTTTTTGTGCAGCATATTTTTGAGGGTGCGTATGCTCACAAAACAGCAGGCTGGAACTATGTTCTCGGTGCAGTTGAGGGCACCAGTTATTTAGAATTACCCGCCGTTCTCAGATGGTTTACGGCAGACATCGGCTATCACACTATTCATCATCTCTGCGAAAGAATTCCAAATTACCATCTTGCAGCTTGTTATCGTGAAAATAGCCATCTGCTCTCGGATGTAAAGACCCTGGGAATCAGAAATCTGCTGGAGTGCTCCCAATTCCTTCTGTGGGATGCTGCCTCAGACCGTTTGGTTTCGATTAAAGATATTGAAGATAGAAGTATTGAAAGTTGAGGTTTAATCTAAATGAATGTGTTAGTTGCTACGCTGGGAATTTTACTGGCACTCCTGATAGTCGGGATTACGCTTTATCTCCTTACAGCTCGTCGCTATCAGTCTTCTGATTCTGTCGCCAATTCCTATGACGATTGGACGAATGATGGCATTTTAGAGTTCTATTGGGGCGAACATATCCACCTGGGGCACTATGGCTCTCCGTCCCGCAAAAAGGATTTTCTCCAAGCCAAGTCGGATTTTGTGCATGAAATGGTGCGCTGGGGTGGCTTAGACAAGCTTTCTGCCGGTACTACGGTCTTAGATGTGGGCTGTGGCATTGGCGGCAGCAGTCGCATTCTGGCGCGGGACTGTGGTTTTGCCGTCACGGGAATCACCATCAGCCCTCAGCAAGTCAAACGTGCTCAAGAACTGACACCGCCTGGGGTGAATGCCCACTTTCAGGTCGATGATGCCCTGGCTCTTTCATTTCCCGATGCCAGTTTTGATGTGGTCTGGTCGATCGAGGTAGGCCCACATATAGCTGACAAGGCGCAGTTTGCCAGAGAGCTATTGCGCGTTCTGAAACCGGGTGGAATTCTGGTCATTGCCGACTGGAATCAGCGGGACGACCGACGCAAACCCCTGAACTGGTGGGAGCGTCCGGTGATGCGACAACTGCTCGATCAATGGTCTCACCCGGCCTTTTCCAGCATTGAAGGCTTTTCAGAACAGTTGGAGGCGACGGGGCTAGTCGCAGGCCAGGTGGCCACTGCTGATTGGACTCAGGAAACCCTCCCCGCCTGGCTGGATTCTATCTGGCAGGGCCTTGTCCGCCCAGGCGGATTACTTAAATTTGGTTTTGTCGGGTTTATCAAGTCCCTGCGGGAAGTGCCCACCTTCTTGCTGATGCGACTAGCCTTTGGGGCGGGATTGTGTCGCTTTGGCATGTTCCGGGCTGTGCGGGCCGCATCCCCAGGGGTGTCCGCCCAAAACATGGCTTCTGAGCAAAACAAAGATAATTTAGTGCGTTCATGAGTTGATTCACCTATGACTTAATCATCGTTGGGGGCGGTATCCCCGGCCTCAACGATTCAACCTTGCTCAAGTTGAACTCACTGATTGATTTCACTTCTATTCAAAATGATTCCAGCAACTTTATTCGTCTGTTCTCTTTGTCGATTTTCTGCGACAGAAAAAAGCCGAGGCGGTTTGTCAGGAGGCTAGCAACTGCTAAGAGATTTATATAAAAATCTTGCACTATTTACAAAAGTGTGTGAGATTTTAATTATGGTACTAGTCCCTTTCCGTAAGGCGGTCGAACTTACGGGATTATCGGGGAACACTTTGAGGAAGTATGCGGATAATGGCACAATCAGGTGCGAAAAAACCCCTGGAGGAACCAGACTCTTTGACACCGAAAGCTTGCTCAGGTTTGGTAGCTTCAAAAGAGGTGTGGATCCAGTTTGTCAGTTCAGCATTGGGTATTGTCGAGTCAGTACCCACAAGCAAAAAGACGACCTTGCCAGGCAAATCGCCTACCTCCACTCACTCTTCCCAGAAGCGGAAATCATCTTTGACATCGGGTCAGGACTCAACTACAAAAGGAAAGGTCTTAGAACCATATTGGAACGAATTGTGCGCGGAGATCAGCTCACAATTATTGTTACCTGTAGAGACAGACTCACCCGATTCGGGTTTGAACTCATTGAGTACTTGGTCGGTCTCAACGGTGGAAAAATCCTGGTTCTCGACCAACCTGAAAGTTGTCCCGAGTCCGAGCAAACCGCAGATCTTCTCTCCATCATTCACGTCTTTTCGCGGCCTGTCCACGGACTCAGAAAATACGGTAAGAAAATCGAAGAAGATAAGAGTGTTCCTAAACCCTGAACAGCGATCGCTTATTCGCAGATGGTTTGGGGTGTCCCGTTACGTATTCAACAAAACCGTCAAAATTCTTCAAAGCGGTGAAGTTAAGGCCAATTGGAAGGCCATCAAGACCAGCATACTAAACGACCTACCCAAGTGGTGTAAGTCAGTGCCTTATCAAATTAAATCCATAGCGATAAAGGATGCTTGCACCGCCGTACGGGAGGCAAAAAAGAAGTACAAAAAGACTTCGCAGATTAATCGAGTCCGATTTAGGTCTCGTAAAAACCCAAGACAGTCTTGTTACATACCAAAGTCGGCAGTATCTGAGAAAGGCGTCTATTATACCAAGCTAGGGGAGATATCCTATGCAGAGTCTCTTCCCAGCAATATTGGAGATTGCAGACTAACCAGCCACAATGGGGATTACTATTTGGTGGTCCCCCATGAAGCAACGAAAGAGAAAACCGATAACCAAGGGCGAGTAGTTGCTTGCTTACCCTGGAGTCAGAACCTTCCTCACCTTTTTTAGTGAGACTTCCGTCGGAAAGATTGGACATGGAGACTTTTCCCAAATCCAAAGACTGTGTCAGCACCTAGATAATCTACTGTCCAAAATTAGCAAAGCTAAACGTGGACAAAAACGCCGAATGAGGAAAGCTGCTCGCCGGATGATAATCAGGATTCAAAACTTGATAGATGAACTCCATCACAAAGCAGCCAGATTTCTTGTAGACAACTTTGATGTGATACTACTTCCTACTTTTGAGACATCTCAAATGTCAAAAAAAGGAAATAGAAAACTCAGATCTAAGACTGTCCGCAATATGCTCAACTTTGCTCATTATCGGTTCAAAGAATTCCTAAAGCATAAAGCCTTCTTAACCGGCAAGACAGTAGTAGATGTTTGTGAAGCTTATACCAGCAAAACGGTTAGCTGGACTGGCGAAATGGTGAACATTGGCGGAAGTAAAATAATCAAATCAAAAGTTGATGGTCGTGCAATGGACAGAGACATCAACGGCGCTCGTGGAATCTTTCTGCGAGCCTTGGGAGATACCCCCTGGCTGAGGAATCAGCTTGCATTAGTGAGCCAGAATCCGCTTTTGGCAGATTCTGGTAGCTAAAAAGTATCGGCCAATACTTTATCAACCAACTCCAAACTGAACTAGCTGTCCGAAATTTACAAGATACCGTTCATCTTCAGCCGGTTCGCTGTATGGCTGCCTGTAGTCGCCCTTGCAATGTGACTTTAGCTGCTCCTGACCGACTCACTTTTATTCTAAGTGGGCTATCAACGACTGAATCAGCGACAGAATTAGCAGAATTTTGTCAGCAATATACAACCTATCCAGGGGGTCGCGTTCCTTTCAAGGAACGTTCCGCTGTCATTCGAGCCGCTTCGGCTTTTATCCTGCCGGCCTTACCCGCACCAAACTAGGTATTGATTTACTTTCTAATCCATTCAAAATACAAACGTACCACTACGCTGTTGAATAGTTTTGTCAGTCAAGCAGGCATTCAGCTATCAGCTTATGGGCTATGGGCATACTATTTGAATAGGGTAAGTTACACTTAAAGCTCAGGCTGCATCAGCGATGCAGCCTGAGCTTTAAGCTAACGGCTGAATCCTGACATTTCAACTACGATCAGACAAACTGCAAATACGCTCTTTGCCAGAGTAAACATTAAACCGTTTTCCCCGCAGAAATCCCACTAGGGTAATCCCAAACTCTCTGGCTAGGGTTACCGCTAGACTGCTGGGAGCAGATACTGCGCAAACAATTGGTACCCTAGCCATCAGACATTTCTGTAGAATCTCAAAACTAGAGCGCCCACTTACCATCACAATGCGATCGCTTAAAGGCAGTTGATTAGTTAATAACGCTGAACCCACCAATTTATCCACAGCATTGTGACGTCCTACATCTTCTTGTAACGAGAGTAATTCTCCTTGGGAATTAAACAACCCAGCAGCATGGATTCCCCCAGTTGTGGAAAACACTGATTGAGCTGAACGCAGCTGTTCCGAGAGGCTGTAAATCACCTCAGTGCTGACTTCCATAGCATCAGACATCACTGGACACCCTCGCAACCGTAGTGCCTCAAGACTAGCTTTTCCACAAATTCCACAGGCGCTGGTGGTAAAAAAGTGGCGTTCCAGGGGCTGCAAATCTGGAGTAAGTTCCTGCCTCAGGGTCACATTCACAATGTTATAGCGCTGCTCACCATCTCGATTAGAATCCACACAGTAGCTAATCCGTTGAATATCATCCCGATCCTTTACAATTCCTTCACTGTAGAGGAACCCTGCTGCTAGTTCAAAATCTGCCCCTGGGGTGCGCATCGTCACCGCAACGGTTTTCTGGGGAGAGGTCAGGCGAATTTCCAAGGGTTCCTCTGTTGCCAGTTGATCTAAACGCGATCGCACTTGGCTGTTTTCCACTACCCAGACTTGGGATTTAGTTTTGCTGCGGTACTGATTCATAGTTGGTTGATAGCAGTTTTCAATACCTAATTGAGAACTGCTATATGACCTTATCGGTAGTTTAATCATTTTGCTAATCCTATCTAATACTATCTAATAGTGCTACAAATTTTTTAGGCATAGGATACCTGCTTCCCAATCTTTTGTATAGCAGTCGAAGTAACGGTTAAGAGTAAGCATTCAGATATCAGCCGTTGGCCTTGGCCTTTGGGTCACGACGCTACGGTAATGGCCACGCTACGGTCATGGCTAAGCTACTTGAGGTGCTTTGTTGCTAATCTCTGTTACGGAAAGCTGATGGGCTTTTACCCAGACTTTAAATTCGATATAATCTCAAAATATTCAATTATAATCAAACAGGTTTATTTTAATGATGATAGCTAACAACTGACGTTGAATACATAGTTATATTGGGGTGCATCTCAATGCATGCTGTTTGAACCTGTGGTGCGTTACGGGACGGACTGTCCCAATACTTACTGATAAAATCAGGGCGAGTCCGTCCCTAACGCACCCTACCCAACTGTTTTATTTCAGAAAAAAACTATGTCTTAAACTATCTTTTATTTGCTCTAATTAGTAATAGATACAAAATTAATATTACGTAATAGTTTGTCTGCTAAAGTTTATGGTAATGTGATCAAGTACCCAGATTTTTACCTTACTCAAAACTCATGCTGCGTCAACCCAAAAAAGGCTGGACTCCTTCCCACTGGGCAAACTGGAAACCATTCGGTATTGGTGAACAATACCCGAACAATTATTGGGAAGTCTTCAGAGCAGCTTGGGAAAACCGAGACCAGTTATCCTATGCTTGGGATATCTTAAATCACGGAGTGTGCGACGGTTGCGCCCTTGGCACTACTGGTATGAAAGACTGGACTCTTGATGGTGTCCATGTCTGTAATGTCAGGCTGCGGATGTTGCGGATGAATACCATGGCAGCATTTGACCCCGAAATTTTAGCAGATGTCTCCCAGCTTCAGAAGAAAAAAAGTATCCAACTACGGGATTTGGGACGGCTTCCTTACCCCATGATGCGGCAACAAGGTGAGAAAGGATTCCGTCGAATTAGCTGGGATAAAGCACTGGAATTAATCAGCAATTCCCTAAGGAATAGTTTCCCTTCATCTATTGACACCAGCACCAACCGATTCAGCGTTTATCTAACCAGTAGAGGTACAGTAAATGAAACCTACTACGCTGCCCAAAAAGCAGTGCGAGCGATAGGGACTAATAATATAGATAATGCTGCTCGCATCTGCCATTCTCCCAGTACTGCTGGACTTAAAGGGGGATTAGGGGTAGCAGCTACTACTTGTTCTTATAAAGATTGGATTGGTACAGATTTATTAGTATTCATTGGCTCTAACGTTGCTAACAATCAGCCAGTTACAGTTAAATATCTCCACTGGGCTAAGAAGGCTGGTACCAAAATCGTGGTAATTAACACTTACCAAGAACCAGGTATGGAACGCTATTGGGTGCCTTCGATTCCCGAAAGTGCCTTATTTGGTACTAAATTTGCCGAAGACTTCTTTTTAATCAACATGGGTGGGGATATGGCATTCCTAAATGGCACCCTCAAGGAAATGATTGCCAACAATTGGGTAGACTTATCCTTCATCAAAAATCATACGACTAATTTTGAGCAATTAAAAGCAACCCTAGCTAACCAATCCTGGCAAGAACTAGAACAGCTTTCCGGTACTTCCCGTCAACAGATGTACGCCTTTGCCAAGATGCTAGCTGAAGCTGATAAAGCTGTGTTTGTCTGGAGCATGGGTATTACCCAGCATAAGTGTGGCGAAGATAATGTGCGAGCCATCATTAACCTAGCCTTAGCCAAAGGGTTTGTTGGTCGAGAAGGCTGTGGGTTAATGCCGATTCGGGGGCACTCTGGGGTGCAAGGAGGAGCAGAAATGGGATGCTATGCCACGGTTTTTCCTGGTGGCAAGCCCATTACTCCAGAAAATGCTGCTAAGCTCAGCCAACAATGGCAGTTTGAAGTTCCCACCACCAAAGGATTAACAGCAGCGGAAATGATTGATGCTGCCCATTCAGGGGAGTTGGATATAGTGTTTTCCGTCGGAGGCAATTTCCTGGAAGTGTTGCCAGAACCGGATTATATCAAAGAGGCACTACAGCGAATCCCTCTGAGAGTCCATATGGATATTGTCCTCTCCAGTCAAATGTTAGTAGAACCTGGAGAAACCGTAGTCTTGTTACCCGCCACGACTCGCTACGAAATCCCAGGGGGAGTAACTGAAACCAGTACCGAGAGAAGGGTGATTTTCAGTCCAGAAATTCCTGGCCCTCGGATTGGGGAAGCCCGTCCGGAGTGGGAAGTCTTTATGGAACTAGCACGGCGAGTGCGTCCCGATTTGGCAGATAAATTACACTTTGATAGCACAGCCGCGATTCGGGCAGAAATTGCCCAGGTTATCCCCCAGTATGCTGGTATCCAACATCTGAAGGAAGCCGGTGATCAATTCCAGTATGGCGGTTCCCATCTTTGCTTTGGCTGGAATTTCCCCACACCGGATAGTTTAGCCCATTTTTCCCCTTTATCTCCACCGAAGCGAGAACTGCCAGACGGTCATTTCCTAGTAGCCACCAGGCGAGGTAAACAATTTAACAGCATGGTGCAAGAACAGAAAGATGCCATTACTGGGGCAAAGCGAAAGGCCGTGCTGATGAGTCGGGTGGATGCTAAAAAACTGGGATTAAACCATGGCGATGCTGTAATTCTGAGGAATCAACAGGGTCAATTCCAAGGACACATCCATATCGCACCGATTACACCAGGAAATTTACAGGTACATTGGCCTGAGGGAAATGTGCTATTGGATAAACGCAAGCGATCGCCTGAAGTGGATATTCCAGACTACAATGCTTTGGTTCGACTGGAAAAAGTTTAAGGATTAGAGCTTGTTTAACTTGTCTAAACGTAAGCATATGCTTAGTAATTGGTAATTAGTAAGTTACAAGTTACAAGTTACAAGTTACAAGTTACAAGTTACAAGTTATCAAGTTTTATAAGGATCCGTGTAGGAAATGTGAAAATTTTTGTTCCCTACTCCCTACTCCCTACTCCCTACTCCCTCAAAGATGAGATTAAGCATCGTTAGTCAGCAACATATCGCCATCCTTGAGGTTCATATTCCCGTTGAATTCGCACCATCCAGCTACCTTGGGGAAGGTCAATTGGCTTATGCTCTTCGTGAGTTAAGGTTGCTGTTTCTGAGAGAACTTGTAGATAAAGAATGCCCTTTTTTTCGTATAACTTAGCAACACCGTCACTGATGCGATGGGAATGTCCAGTTACCTCCCCTTCTGCTAGGGTTAGGTGAGGTAACTGTTGTCCATTTATTTGCTCTACAGGAAGTAAAATAACGTCGCCTTGTCGAATAGGTTGCATAGGTTCTTTGATTAATTGTTAGCTTAATTAATGGTTAGTTTGATTAATTGTTATCGATGGGTTGGGAAAGGTCAGAAGATTTCTTTTGTCCATCACTATAGCATTTCTCCTAGTAATTATGTACAGTCAATTAGCTGATTCCTACTCCTAATGGCCTAGTCCCAATTGCCTAGTCCTAATTACATACTCCTAATTTCCTACTACCAATTCCCTACCACTTAATCCCTAAAACCCAGGAATTTGTACCTCATAAGTATGACAAAAAAATCGTTTTATAAACGAGTTGTGAACATCAATAAACGAAAAATACCCAAAATCATTGTTATTGTGGGCATCCTGCTTCCGTGAGATTTCACAACCTATATGGACATGTCTATAGACAATCAAACCTGAAAAATGGTCAATTACCAATTAACGATTACTAATTAACGATTACCAATTACCAAGTAACGATTAACAATTAACCTGCATATAATTCAGCGGCTTTCGCATCTTATGTTTGAAAGGTAGGCACTTGTTAGGATTTCAGCAATCGAGTCCTGCTGTTCATGAATTGATCAAATCCTGACTGGATAAGGGGTGTGGAATTTAGATGGGTTTGCCCTGGCATACAATTAAGTTTTGTAAAAATTATTAAATAAACTTGAGATAACTTAATAATTTGTTACAATATAAGCTATTCATGATTTATAATAAAACTAATATGACACGCCAGCAATTGAAATCGAACCTGCCAACAAAAATTTGCCCTGTTTGTCAACGTTCCTTTACATGGCGCAAAAAATGGCAAGATTGTTGGGAGGAAGTCAAATATTGCTCAGAGCGCTGTCGCAGAAGGAAATCTGGTGTGAAGCAGGGATGAGGGATCAAGGATAACCAGGGCTAGTTCCAAAGGTTTCTTCAGAGAAGTTTTCGTGTTTTGTATATTTTCATACTTGACATACCAGGTTCTCATAATTCACACTAAATGTTTTAATCCTTAATCTTTTCTTCATTTTTGTGTATGTTTGTGAAGACGGTGTGTCCCAAAGTCATTATCCACGGTGGTGCTGGTAGTTCTATAAAAGGCAAAGGAGGGGCTGATGCGATTCGCAAGTCCCTCCACTCAATTATTGAGGAGATTTATGCCTTGTTAGTGAACGGTAGTAGTGCGACTGATGCTGTTGTCCGAGGCTGCCAACTGTTAGAAGATGACCCGCGCTTTAATGCTGGCACCGGTTCGGTGTTGCAATCAGATGGGCAAATCCGGATGAGTGCGTCCCTGATGGAAGGTCAATCTCAGCGCTTCAGCGGTGTGATTAATGTGTCGCGAGTGCAGCATCCGATTCAGCTGGCAGAAGCGTTGCAAGGCTCCGATGACCGCGTGCTGTCAGACTATGGAGCAGCAGAATTGTTACGAGACCTGCAACTCCCGGTTTACAATCCTATGACGCAGCTGCGCTTACAAGAGTGGCTCAAAGAAAGGCAGGCCAATTTTAGCCATAAGATGGCGGGAGTGATTGCTGAGGACGAATTGGTAACCAGCTCTGAAGCTCGACGGGGAACCATTGGTGTGGTTGTACTAGATAGCCGGGGTCATCTGGCAGCAGGAACCTCTACTGGTGGTAAGGGTTTTGAACGGATTGGTCGCGTCAGTGACTCGGCAATGCCAGCAGGAAATTACGCTACTGGTGATGCAGCAGTGAGCTGCACCGGTATCGGGGAAGACATTATGGAAGAGTGTCTAGCAGCACGGATTGTGGTGCGAGTCACTGATGGTTCATCCCTGGTGAATGCCATGGAGCGTTCATTTAAGGAAGCTCGGAAGAATCAGCGAGATTTTGCCGCTATCGCTCTAGATGCTAATGGTGCGATCGCATGGGGCAAAACTAGCGAAGTTCTGCTAGCGGCTTATCATAGTGGCGAAAAGATTGTGGATACGTTGAATATGACTAAGGATGTGGAATTTTTGTCGATTTAAGGGTATCTGAGAAATTACCGATACAGGAGGCTGAAATCCTTAGTAGATAGTCATTAGTCTTTGGTGACTTAAATTTACTCTGATCGTAGTTGCTAATGACTAATGACCAATTTCCATAGAGCATCAATCCCACTACCAACATACTCTGAGGCTTGGTGCAGCTCAATCCATTGTGCAAGAGCATTGGACACATAACTAGATGGTTTACCTAACTCAGCCAAGGTTTCAGCTGCTGAGGCCCGTACACCAGACTCTTCATCTTTGAGGCACCCCAGCAAGGCAGTGATCACAACTTGTGAAGAATTACCCAACTGGCTTAAGGCATTAATAGTGGCACAACGTACATCAGAATCTTGATCCTCTAGCTGTGGTAGTAGGGCACTGACCACTGTTTCAGAAAGGTTTCCAAACTGACCATTACCTAACTGACCTAAAGCAGTAGCAGCGGCACAACGGAGATCAGAATCTTTATCCTTGAGGGATGTGATTAAAGCACTGACTACGGTTTCACTACGCTGCTCTAATTTACCCAAGACCGAAGCACTCAAGCAGCGAACACGAGAATTTTGATCGTTTAGCCTTGTCAATAACGCACTCACAACGGTTTTACCAGGCTGCTTCAATTTGCCCAATGCCCAGATACTGGAGTAACGAACACGAGAATTTTTATCGTTTAACCGCATCAACAAGCTATTCACGACTAGCTCAGAAACCTGACCCAATTCACCTAATGCTAAAGCTGCTTCAGAACGAACCGTAGCATCGTCATCTTTTAGCCAGCTCAGCAATGTATTTACTAAGCTTTCTGAAGTATTGTCTAATCTAGCAATAGTACTTAGTGATGAGTTCTGAGTATTTTTTGGAAGACTAGTGTTATCTAGAGTAGTGAGATAATAGTCAGGAGAGTCTAATTTATTTAATCTATCACTAGTTAATCTATCACTAGTTAATATCTCACTGACCTGGTGACGCACGGTATCATTCTTATCCTGTAGCCCTGCCAAAAAGGTTTTGAGGACTGTCGGGTTTTGCCCTAATTGGTTTTGCCCTAACTGGTTTTGCTCTAACTTGACTTGGGTTTCCTGGGATTGTGTATCTTTCTGAGAGTTTGCTCTATCTTTCAATAGTTGTACAAGGTCAAGTTTAATCTCAGTCTGATTCAAGTCAGAAAGGGTTTGAAAGACTTGCTGATGAATTTGGTAACCAACTCGCCGTGAATCACTGGCTGCTAGGGTAACTAATGCTGCTAAAATTTCTTGGAGTAGGGAATTATCTGCTATTTTCAAGGGTTGAGGATTTTCGGTAAGGCAAGTGGCAGCAAATAATAAATCCCGATGTAACCAAGACTCATACTCACTGCCATGATTTAAAATTTCCTGAATTGCTTTAGCGGCTTTTTTGGGTTTAAGCTGAGCAATTAGTAGCAGCAAGACGTCTTGCCAGTAAGAGTCATGAAGATAGTCTTGGATATGAGTCAGGATAATATCAAAATCCCCTTCATTATCGGCTTGATAGATAATTTCTTGAGCACACAGATAGTCTTGAAATATCTTATGGATAAAGGCGTAACCATCCAGACCTTGTTGTGTTAAAATGCCAGTGCGATGCTCCTTTGGAGCCGCTACGCGAACGCTAATTAAATTAACCAACCGTTTTGCCTCTGCCTTGGCCTCGTCTAACTGAATCTGTTTCAGGGTATTAATTTCTATAGCAAGCCAAGCGATTAGTTCATCTCGGTTAATTAATATCCTACCTTCTTTCTCTTTTTTACCTTTTTCTTTTTTACTATTATGGGTATGCATCCAATAGCCGAGACGTTCCATCAATCGTCTACAATCATTCAATCCCAGATATTTCAGCTTGTGATTATTACTAATATCTGGACTAATATCTGGTTGATTATCCCAGGAGGTTAATAACATATCTACTGCCTGGTCATAAAGCTGATAGCGTTCCAAAGGCAATCGGAAATGATAGCGGTGAATTAAAGTAATAATCGTCAACAATAGGGGATGTCTTGCCAGTTTTCTAATCTGTTCATGCTCAGATAGTAGGTTGCTTAGGCTTTCTTTAAGTCGTTGTGCTTCTGCTTTGTCTTGAATTTGACTATAGTACCAGCGCTGAATAAATTCTTCAATTTTACTGTCATCAAATAACTGAAGTTGATAGTGGTAAAATTTTTCGTTCCATAAAAACTCCCCGGGGAAATTTGAGTTAGGGTAATTAGAATTATCGCAGGTGATAATTACCCAATTGTTAGGACATTGCTGGATAAAATCCTTAATTTGCCCTACGACTTGCTCACCTTTGGCTGGTTCTGTGACTTGATCAAGCCCATCGAGCAAAATCACTGTCCGTCCATCTTCCAGCCAATGTTCAAAGAAACCTTTAGGCAGGGATTTCACCAATAGGTTTTTTTCAGCAAACTGCCGTGCATACTCTAGAATACTGATATTTGAATACTCGGCCCAATCCCGCATATCAATTAAAATCGGCAGCCAGTCAAGATCTGGCGCTAACCCAATAGCTTCTGGTTGCTTCTGGGCTAACATTACAGCAACATAATTCATTAAGGTGGTTTTACCTGAAGCAGGCGCACCCAGTAGTATCACGTTACGGGATTTAGCAGAGGTAGCCTGCCAGGTTTTTACCCGTAATAAATATTGGGCAAGAGTTTTTTTTACTGTTTGCGTACGCAATGGTTGCCATGACTGATCGGGTAAGGCTACCTGAGGGTGAAAAGCCCGCGACTCTAACGGTCGCTGACTACTGGGAGGATGTAACACTTCTACCTCAGGCATGACAAAAATTTGGTCAAGCTTAAGGGAATGGTTTTCATGGTGGGTCGCTACCAACATCCCAGCAAACTTAACATGATCAATCTTGTTGGAAATTTGCTGTAAATAGTTTTCCTTAGTTAGTTGAAATTGTAAATAACTGCGGGTTTTATCAGTATAAGTCTTGACAAAGGTTTCCATCCAGGGAAGGATAAAACTATCTTGTGGTTGAGTGGGGGCATGGTTTAAGGCTACCTGCTTAAATTTTTCCACAAGTAAAGAGGTTAACGGTATTTTGTTCTCCTCTTGGAGGGGTTTGTGTAATTCCTCCTGTACTTCCCTATCTTGGAAAAAGTCTTCCAGAAAAAGCGCGATCGCATCAGGAGCGGAGTAATAGAAAAGGCGCTGCTCTGGTGCCAAGGGTTCTTCTCGCACTAGGGCAGCTTTTAGTGCTTCCTCTAGTGCTTTTTGGATATCGGCAGGAGTTAGCCTAGTTTTAATTTTTATCCCTAAAATAGGGGCAACAGATTTAGCAACAACAGAAGCAATTTCCCAGGTCATAGGGCTAGATTAATTTCTATCAATAAATATTATCGCAGTGATTAGTCATAAGCTTGTTGCTACTTACTTCTGTTACCCCTATTGCTCCTCTTGAAACACCCAATTTAGCTCATTTGCGAACAACCTGATCAACTTACAGCCATCCGATACTTTTTAGCTGTTGGAATCTTCTGTGGTCTTTAATCGCCAACCGGGTTTAACGACCTGATTTCTACTACGAGCAATCACCAAGCTATCGTTTGGGACATCCTTGGTAACCACAGAACCAGCTGCCACAGTGACATCCTCTCCTAAGGTTAGTGGTGCCACCAGCACACTATTCGAGCCAGTCTTAGTGCGATCGCCTATCTGGGTTTTATGCTTTTTAACACCATCGTAATTGGCAGTAATGGTACCTGCGCCAATATTCACTCGGGACCCTAGGGTAGCATCTCCCAAATAAGATAGATGAGAGGCATTAGTGCGATCGCCTATCTGAGTATTTTTCAGTTCCACAAAATTTCCGATACGGCAGGATTCTCCTACTTGGGCATTACCCCGAAGATGGGAATACGGACCAATACGGGTGCCATCTTGAACCACAGAATCACTGACCACTGAATATAGCACGGTCACCTTGTCACCCAACTGGCTATTTTCAATCAGACTCCCTGGGCCAATCCTGCTACCAGTACCAATCACCGTCTTACCCCGCAAATGAGTTTGGGGCTCAATGATGACATCAGGTTGCAATTGGACAGTCTCATCAATGGTGATACTGTTTGGGTTAATTAATGTCACCCCTGCCTTCATCCAGCCATCCTTAATCCGCTCTTGCAAAATCTGCTCAGCCATGGCCAGCTGTTTACGGTCATTAATCCCGAGAATTTCGTGGTAATCTTCCACATCCACTGCCATGACTGGATTAACCATGGTAACCGTATCCGTTAGGTAATACTCATTTTGGTCATTATCCGCAGAGAGTTTTGGTAAGACCAAAGCCAATTGAGACCAGTTGAAGCAATAGACACCAGCATTGATGCGGTGATTTTGCTTTTGAGCATCAGTACAATCCCGGTGTTCCACAATCTGTTGCAGCTGATTGTTACTATCACAGAAAACCCGTCCATAGCCCGTGGGATTGGGCAAATGGGCAGTTAGGATCGTAGCGCCATTGTTATGGGCTTGATGGCTTTCTAATAGTTGTTTAATGGTGTCGGGACGCAACAAGGGAACATCACCATTTAAGACCAGTAAGTCTCCGGTATCGTCTGCCAAGTGGGGCAACAGTTGCTGGACGGCATGACCAGTACCCAATTGCTCTTTCTGTTCAACGAATTCTACATTGGTGTAGGCGCTCAGACTTTCTTTTACCCGTTCACTCTGATAGCCACAAATCACCATCACTCGCGAGGGGTTAATAGAAACACAACTGTTGAGCACTCGCTCCACTAGAGTTTGTGAACCCAAACGGTGACAGACTTTGGGCAGGTCAGATTTCATGCGAGTTCCGCGTCCTGCCGCTAGAATTGCTACTGCAACCATAGATTAGCTTTTTGCTTCCATCTTTGCATCCCTATCATACTCACACTTGACCTCAGTTTGATGTCATAAATTGGCAGTTTTTTTAAAGATGCACGAGAGAGAATTAAGACTTCAGGAGAAGAATGATAAATATATTGGGAGAATAAATAGGATTATTCCGGATTAAACTGTTATTAATTACTAATTAAGTCAAAAATTACGTTATTCTGACTATAGGAGGGGAGTAGGGAACAGGGAACAGGGAACAGGGAACAGGGAACAGGTTTAAGGGAGTAGCGACTGCATCCCTTAAACCTGTCTTGCCTATTGCCTATTGCCTATTGCCTATTGCCTATTGCCTATTGCCTATTGCCTATTGCCTATTGCCTATTGCCTATTGCCTATTGCCTATTGCCTATTGCCTTTTGCCTTAAAAAGTGGTGCGTTACGGGGCTACTGGGTACGAAGTTGAATATGATGGCAATCCCACCCCTAACGCACCCTACGCACCCTACGCACCCTACTCCCTACTCCCTGTTCCCTATTCCCTATTCCCTATTCCCTTTGCTCTCTCAACCAACGCTTTTTCCAATGGGAGGTTGGTTCAAGTAACGAGTTTTTCTGCTCTAGGCGGCGTCGGTGTAAAATGTCTGAGGCTGAGTCAGATAAATTAGGGTCTCGGTAAGGTACAGCGGCACGAGTTTGCAAATGTTCTTGCTCTCGGATTGATAAGCTAGGTAAATCAGTTTCAGTAAAGCTAGCTATAGTACCGGGTTGCCGATTTCCGACTTCAATGGTGGAACCAATCGTAAACCCAGCTGTGATCAGAGCAATTCTAACTGCTGCGGCACAAGAGTAGGTGGCAATTATACCAGAGTATGAGCAACATTGGGCTAAGTGTTGAATAAATTCTAGAGTCCATAATTGAGGACAGTTGGGTGGGGAAAAGGGGTCAAGAAAGATAGCATCGGCTTGGAAGTTAGCTTGTTGCACCTGTTGGATAGTTTTTCTGGCATCACCGAGATAGAGTTGAGCTTGGAATTGCGCGGTTTCAACCAGTCCAGTAGTTGCCAGAGCCTCTAATAGTTGGGGGATAGGATTGGGAAAGAGATTCAGCCAACCCTGAGCGATCGCAGCTTTTGGTACGGTAGAGTCTAACTCTAGGGCAACCAGTTGGACATGGCAGTGGGGATTGTGTTTCCAAATTTCCGCTAGGGCAGCAGCTGTGTTGTAACCTAGACCATAACAGATATCCAACAACCGTAGCACTGGCTGTTTGGCTTTTTGGGCTAGTTGGCAAGGTTTAACAAACTTCACCTGGGCTTCTTCTATGGCACCTTGTCGGCTGTGATAGGATTCACCAATTTCTGAACAAAAGAAGGTGAATGAGCCATCAGCAGTGATTTCCGGTGTGAATACCTTGTGATCGGGCATTAGGGAGTAGGGAGTAGGGAGTAGGGAGTAGGGGTAACAGGGAACAGTTAATGTAGGGTGGGCAGTGCATCAGACAGATTCACCAAGCTGGTTATAGGGTTACTCGGCACTGCCCACCATCTGCCCACCATTGAAGATGTAGGGTGGGCAGTGCATCAAACAGATTCACCAAGCTGACCAATCGGGTTAGTAGGCACTGCCCACCATAGAAGGTTATTCGGTTGAAGGTGATGGGGTTTAAGGTTATTTGCCCAAGATGGAACATGTAACCTGCTAACTTTCAACCCTTCTAGGGGAAGAGTTGATCCTTGAATTTATAATATTGAACAAAAATGCGACGCATTCCCCCACCTCGTCCAGGTGGGGGTTAAGGAGCAAGTCAATCAATCGTCGTAACCTTGGTTTTCTATATATTGCTTTAGAACCGAAAGGGGGGCTCCTCCACAAGAAACAGCACTAAATCCCCTTTTCCAGAAGACTGGCTTCCAGTAATAGGGAGCCAATTCTTTTGCGTATCTTTTTCTAATCTCTCTACTGGTCACTGTCTTAAGGGTGTTGCAAAGCTTGGAAATTGATACCTTAGGGGCTAAATCAATTAGGAGATGGATATGATCATTTGTCCCCAAGTCCGCCTTGGCATCCTCAAGGATGCAGTTATTTTTCTCGCAGATGCTTTTTGCCAAGTCTAAGATGTCCTCTTCTATGTCCCCAGTAATTACTGGATGGCGGTACTTAGTGACAAACACTATGTGAATCTTGATTAACGAAACAGTGTGAGCGAAAGAGCGAAAGGCGGTTGACATTTTGTGATACTATAGGTTAATATAGTGACATATTAGCAATTCCGTTGAGATTGTGAAAACACCAACTCAGATCATTCGCACCGACAAATGGAGGCTTAACGCAACTAGTGAGCAGCGTCTGCTGTTCACTGAGACGGTTAAAGTCTATCGTCGTGCTTGCAGATACTTGGTTGGTATTATTTACACTCACTGGAGTAAATTCGGGAACTTAACGGCGGATCAGCTGACTCCTGCTGTCGAGAAACTAATGCATCAGACAGCTAAGCGTCCCAGTGTCAAGTATCCTCAGTTCAACAAAGCTTTTTATAAATTTCCCAGCTATTACCGTCGTTCTGCGCTCGCATTTGCGGCGGGTCAAGTTAGTAGTTTTGTGACCCGTTACCGAGAATGGCAAGCAGGCACTAGGAAACTACCTAATGCCAGTCCTCCGAAACTGAATGCTGACACTGGCTGTTACCCAGCTTTATATAAAGGCCAATGCTATAAACTACACCGATTCAATCAAGTCGAAATCAAAGTCTTTAACGGCTCTGACTGGGTCTGGACTACCGTTCAAATTACCGGATTAAGAGAGCGTCATCAGGTGGCAACCAATAAGATGTTGTCACCATCTTTGATATTTAATGAAAGAGCTTGCCATCTGTCAGTTCCGTTTAGTTGCAAGCCAGAAAAACGGAAACCAGAGGCTAATGTAACAGCGGTAGATCTCGGAATTAATACTACTGCAACGATATCGGTTGTAACCCACAGTGGCACTGTAATCCACCGAGATTTCATCCATCCGGGGAGAGACATAGACCGCAGGGACAAGCGACTGAAGTCTGTATCTATGCGTGCATCTAAAACCATGGGGAAGGGTGGCAGACTTCACAAGGGTTTTTGTTCTAAGACCTACCAAAAATGCCAAAGAATCAACAACCAAATCAGTCATGTAGTCTCTAGGCGAATTGTTGAGATTGCTGAAAAGTTTAACTCCGAAGCGATTGTGTTTGAGAACCTTAAGGCATGGAAGCCAAAAGGGGGACGAAAACGGTCTAACCTTCGGCAAAGATTTCACGGATGGCTCAAGGCAAAAATTCGCGATTTTACGCTTGAGAAATGGGCTGAGTTAGGAGGCAAAGTAATAGAGGTTGTTGCAGCATATACCTCAAAGCTTGCCTATGATGGTTCAGGCATTGTTAAACGTGACTCAGGAAATTATGCCCTAGCAACTTTCTCCTCAGGTAAGCAATTCAATGCCGACTTAAACGGTGCTTACAATATCGGCGCTAGAGGTGTGCTTAAACTCGTTCGCAGAAATGACAACGAGGGTCGTTTCAGCAAAAGCTCTGGACGACCGCCTAGAAGCTGGGCTTGTCTGTGTGATTTGTGGGCTGCGGCTAGCCCTAGATTAGCATAGGACACCCCCACCTCGGTTTACCAGGTGGGGGAAGCTTCATTGGCAAAATCCCCCAAGCTACCAAAACCCTAGTCTATGACACATCCTTTTCAAACACCCCACAGCGGATATCACTGGGACGGTAAAAGCGGACGCTTTTTTGAAGGTTGGTACTATCGGGTGACGTTACCCAGTTGTGGTCAGACGTTTGCGTTTATGTATTCCATTGAAGACCCCATTGGTGGTCAACCCTATAGTGGTGGTTCAGCCCAAATTCTAGGCCCTGATGATCAGTATCTGTGTCGTACCTTTCCCCATCCGGAACAGTTTTGGGGGTCATCGGAATCCTTAGGTCTAGGACATTGGGGTAAAACTAAATTACAAATAACTCCTCAATACCTTGACCCCGATAAATTTGAGTATCAAATCAAGGAAGGATATCAGGCTACAGCTACCTTGAATCAAGGGTTGATTCGGGATCCAGCCAGTGGAAACTATTGTGATTGGCGCTATGAAATTAAACCCATTTATGGCTGGGGAGATCTGGGAAAACCCCAGCAATCAACCGCTGGCTGGCTTTCGTTTTTACAGATATTTGAACCAGGATGGCAAATCTTGATGGCCCACGGTTTAGCAACGGGCTGGATTGATTGGAATGGTAAGCTCTATGATTTTACCAATGTCCCCGCCTATGGGGAAAAAAATTGGGGTCGTGCTTTTCCTAAGAAGTGGTTTTGGCTTAATTGTAATAGTTTTACCGATCAACCAGACCTGGCTCTGACTGCTGGTGGTGGTAGACGGGAAGTAGTGGGGTTGGCAGAAGCAGCTGCTTTGATTGGCATTCACTACGAAGGTAAATTTTATGAATTCGTCCCTTGGAATTCAGAAGTAACCTGGCAGATCCAGCCTTGGGGAAATTGGCAGATGCAAGGGCGCAATGGTGAGTATGAAGTAGAGTTAACTGGCACAACTGACTATCCTGGTACACTTCTACGAGCTCCCACGGAAAAGGGGTTAGATTTCATTTGCCGAGATACTATGCAAGGTAACCTGAAGTTGGAACTTAAACAACGACGTGGGGATAACGTTGAACCGATTTTGATAGCTGAAAGTAAGTTATGTGGATTAGAAGTTGGTGGTGAGCCTTGGCAAAAACCCTGGAATTCTTCTGCTAAATTGCCTTGGGTTTTGTGATATAGCGCTACGGTAAATGCAATCACGGAGTTCCCCCCACTCGCGCTTTGCATGGCTGACAAGGATTACAGTTTTTTTCATTACCAAAAATCCCTATATAGTTGATTAACTCTTGCCTCTTGCCTCTTGCCTTTTGCCTTTCCCTAAGCGATGCAGCGCGGTCTTGGGGAGGCAGCGCGGTCTTGGGGGTTCCCCCGGAGACGAAACCTGATTACGTTGAGCCTTTATGGTTGGTAGGCTATGCAGAAAAGGGGTAAAACTTATTGATTAGCGTGATTTGCGCGGTCTTGGGAAGGCAGCGCGGTCTTGGGGGTTCCCCCGGAGACGAAACCTTAGATAGTGGAGCCTTTATAGTTAGCAGGTTATGCAGAAAAGGGTTCAATATTTGTTAATAAGGCTCCACTATCTTACGGTAACTTCAAACCATGAGCGACTGCCGTGGTTTCCCCCATGAGCGACTGCATCAAGACAAGGCGAGCCTGTCTTACGGTAACTTCTAACCACTCGCGCTTTGCCGTGGTTTCCCCCACTCGCGCTTTGCATCAAGACAGGGATTCTGTTCACAACTCAAATAGAAATGTGATATCAACCCAAAGACCGCACAAAATTCCCTAACCCTACACCAATAAACGTAGCAACAGCATAACCCAGAGTACCGCAAAGAATAGCAGGAGTAACAAGTTTATCCCACTGCCGTGCTGTCGCCATAGCCGCTGCTGTAGTTGGCCCACCCATATTAGCATTGGACGCAATTACTAACTCAGCTAAATCTAAACCCAGCAATCGTCCAACTCCCAGTAGCACTAACAAATGGATGGCGAGAATTAATCCAGCAAAGATAAACAGAACTGATCCGACTCGTAGCACTATTTCCACATTAGCGCTGGCTCCAATTACAGCAAAAAATACCTGCATCAGCAGATAGCCAATTTTTTCTGCTGCGGTTATCCTACCCAAATAGCTTGGGAATACTGTCGCTAGCATTACTATTAAAACTGTTACTACCAGAATTCCCCCTTTGTTGAAGCCCAACCAGCTAGCGAGACCATAACCTACAGCACAAGCAATCATACTAATCGCTAATGCCAAACTGATTTGCATAACAGAGAGTTGTTGTCGAGACTGGGAGTCAAAGATACTAAACTGGCTAGAATTAGAATTCTCATGGGAGCGCTGGGTAGGAAAAATTCCCCGTAGCCACTTGATTGAAGGTAAAGAAAAGAGCACTAAAAAGTACAAAGTCATCACTAAATTATCTGCTGCGACCCCGGCACTCAGTAAATCTCCTGCTCTTAATCCAGTGCTTTCAGCGGTTGCAGCAAAATTAACAGAACCACCAATATAAGTAGCACAAAAAATTGCTGCCAACTTCCAACCTTCTTCTCCTAAAGGAATCAGATAGTAAGCTACTACTGTGCCTAAGATTGTTCCCACTGCACCAATTCCATAAGCAATTAAAGTAGGTCCAGCCTCTCGCACAATCCGAAACAAATCAGCTTGGAATAGTAGTAAAGGAATAGCTAAAGGAACTAAATAAGACCAAACCACGCCATAGGCGGGAGCATCCGGTGGAATAATCCTCAGATTAGATAGGATGAAGGTTACTAAAATGGTGACAACCGCCCCAGATAGTTTAGCTCCCCAAGGAGTACGTTCTGCCCAGAATCCAATTGTTGCTGCTGACAGCAACACAGCCCATAGAGCGAAATCTTGATTAGGATTTATAAGAGAGGTTGCCATGTATTTTAGGAATAGACTTCTTCTAGAAGTCGGGAACAGGGAACACGGAACAGGGAACAGTAGACAACAATCATCAGACAACAATCATCCAGGGTTGGCAAATAGATTGTCAAGGGTTTTGCTATCTTCGTCAAGGTCAGCTTCGGTGTAGGGAAGGTAAGCTTTTTCCTCCTTGAGGAATTGGTAGGTTTCCCAGCGAGAAGAGAAGTTAAGGATTCTGCGGACTTGGGCAGCGCCAAGCTGACCTTGACGATAGTGATCAGCCACAATCAGTTCAAGGATTCTGCGGGAGAGGTCACCTACTTGGAGTTGACTAGCGATTTCATCGGGGAGTTGGATCGTAATTTCCATAGGGGTAATCGGAGTCTGTCCATAGATGCAGTTTAACTCCAAAGTTTAGGCAGTAGAGTATGAGAGCCTAGCTAAACTCCCAAAAATCAACTCAAATAAACCCTATGTTTAGGGTACCTATAGCGTTTCTCATAGCTATGAGGTACACAGGTTTTTTTCCCTCTTGCCTATTGCCTCCTGCCTATTGCCTACTGCCTGTTCCCTATTCCCTATTCCCTAACTAGTCACTAATTGAAATAAGTTATTAATACTTGATGAATCTTATAGTCAAGATCGGTCAACAAATAGCAAAATTTTTCTCCCCTGACGTTTGGTTACTTAAGTGTTTGAGGAAGGATTGAGGCCAGCAAGCCAAGGGAGATCAGCTGATTAGGTGACAATAAGGCTGAAAAGCAGACAGGGGTTAGGTTATGGGTGTTCGGTGCTCGGGATTCTACCCTAAAGAAAGTGAGCTCAACCCAGAGCAAGTCGCCCTCAACAATCAGGCTGAAAACCTGATTAAATCGTTTCTAGCAACAGATGATTACTGGTAATTTTACCCTAAATTTTAAATTATAAACTTAGATTATATCACATAAAAAGTCCATGAGTGACCCTCTGAGGTGTATCAGTTTAAATTTTAAAGCTATCTTCATCTTATCTTTATAATATTTTTATATTATCTTCATAGTTGAGGGTTGAGTTTTATTAAAAATCTTGATAGATTAAAATCTGTGTTAATTGAAAAAAACTATTAATAAGGAGGCATTCGAGATTTAGAGCAGTTCAACACAATGCCTACATTTTTTTCTCGTCCGCTATTTGGTAGTAAGCATTCAGGCGTTGGCCGAAAGCCAAAAGCCAAGGCCACGCTACTTGAGGTGCTTTGTGGCACAGCCTTCGACGCTGTGACGATGTAACTCAGATTAAACGAATGCTTACCCATTTTATTCAAAAGCACAATCTGTACCATCATCTCTAGCAGATTAGCTCAATGCTTACCCTAACCCAATAATGCTATACCCGATTTATTGAGCTGCTTCACATTACTGAATTCAAGTCAATTTTGGGGCTTTTAACATTGGGTTTTATCAGAGAATATTCGGTTTTAAAATGCAATTTTTTAAAACTAATAATAAGTTCAAAAGAAGGAGTTAAAAATGTTGACTCAGAAATCCTTCGTAAGTTTGAGTTTAGCAACTACTAAATACTGACTACTAACTCCTTCTGCCGAAAGCAGATCATTTGATTCTAGGAGATTTAAACTTATGTCTTCCTATTTAAAGACAGCCGTTATCACCCTAAGTACAGCATTAAGCATCGTTATCCCTACCGTAGCTGAGGCAATTACCTTTGGATTTGATTGGACAGGTCAAATTGCTGGCTTTAGCGTTACCGGTTTATTTAGCTATGACGAAACGCAAATTTACACCGATGGAATCGTCAGAACCAATGACTTAGATTCTCTGATTGTATCATTTTTTGATCCTCAAGGCAATTTTTTGAGAACCTATAGCGATAATCATTTAGATGCAGGGGTTAACTTCAATTTTGATACTCAAACAAAGCAAATACTCCAATCGGGGACTTACTTTGACCCAGATGGAATCAACATTGGAGATGGCTCCAGAACCGATGGTTTAACCTTCTGGTCAAAACCACCCCAAAGTAGTACCCCTCACGTCCATCTAGATGATTGGTTGGATGAGTTTGGTTTTCCTATCGGTTTTAGTGGTCATGAAGATGTTGCGTTTCCGACTCGAACCATCCAGGAACTGATTGACACGGGCAGGGTTGGTAACTCCTATATTGATCAACTAACTGACTTAGAAACAAAAGGACAATTTGCCAAAGTTTTCACGGTTCCTGAACCAACAACATTGATAGGAGTTTTGGGTCTGGGAGGGTGGCTTTTTTCCTCAAGTTTACAGCGTCGGAAACAATAGCAGATTTTCCAGCAATTTTATGTCTAAAGGAAAGATTTTTCCATGACAAAAACCTTTATAGGCATGTGATGCGATCGCGGTAGTGAGAAATCTACAGATCCAGGCACGGGGTGCTTCCCTCTTAGCTGTAAAAGAGGTGAAATTTTTGGTGTTTTTTTTCTTGTACTAGGAGAATAACAATGACAATCAAGACTTTAACTAAAGTAGCAACAGCGATCGTTGGCGCTAGCTTAAGCCTAAGGGTAGTGGGAATCAACTCCGTTGAAGCAGCAACTGTCAAATATAATTTCACAGTGAATCTGGAAAAGAGCTTTTTTCTGACTGGCTCTCCTGAACTCGATATTGCCCCCAATCCTGATTATTACAACGGTGAGTTTACCTTTGACGATTCAAGTTTGACTAAGGTGGGAGCTGAGAGTTTAGGAGTTGACGATGGTTTGTTAGTTACCCTATTTAGTGATCCTCGAATTAATGAAGAGGACGACGAGCGTTTCCCAGACTTCCCAACTGTCAATTTGCTAAAGGGAGAATTACTGGGGTTAGATTACGATGTAGTTTATCATCCTTTTACCGCCGTTGGTGAATTCCCTGGAGATTTTTTCCGCTTTTCTAATGGTGATTTCACTGACGGTTTCGATCCTACCTTCTATACTCCAGAAGACGAGCCGCGCCAGCCTATTCTCGGAAGTGGAACTGTCACCTATACACTTGTTCCTGAACCAACAACATTGATGGGAATGTTCGGTCTAGGAGGGTGGCTTTTTGCCTCAACCTTAAAACGTCGCAAACAATCATAAATTGTCAGCTATCAGCTATCAGCCATCGTCAGCTGTCAGCCGTCAGTTGTCAGCCGTCAGCTTTTGAATAAGTGATGCAGAGGTGTGACCCGTGGCGAATTTAATAATTAGATGCGGAAAGCACACCTAAGCGGTCTTGGGAAGGCAGTGCGGTCTTGGGGGTTCCCCCCATGAGCGACTGCCGTTCCTCCATGAGCGACTGCCGTGGTTTCCCCCACTCGCGCTTTGCATCAAGACAACAGGTAAGCATTGGTTTAATCGGGTGCATCTGATCAAAGCTGTTTGACCCGGTGGGTGTAACGGGCATCTTGCCCGTTACAATAGGACGGACTCTCCCAAGACTGGCTATTGAGAAAATGAGGGCAAGCCCGTCCCTAACGCACCCTACGAACTATAGCGTTTCTCATAGCTATGAGGTACACAGTTTTTTTTCCCTCTTGCCTCTTGCCTCTTGCCTACTCCCTACTCCCTATTCCCTACTCCCTATTCCCTTTCTCCCAATCACTCAAATTTCCAAATCTTAATCGTATTATCTTGAGAACTACTAGCAATGGTAGCACCATCATGGCTAATAGCAACCGTAGTAACAGCGCCTAAATGATCCGTAAGAGTATAAAGCAATTCACCACTACCAGGATGCCAGATTTTGACAGTCTTATCGGCACTACCACTAATCAACGTATTACCTTGAGGGCTAATGGCAATAGATTTAACAGCATGGCCATGTCCTGTGAGAGTAAGCAACGGTTTCTTTGGTATTTGTAAATACCGATCACTCTTGAGCAACCAAATCTTAATGGTTTTATCAGCACTGCCACTAATTAAGATTTTACCACTAGGGCTAAAGGTGAGTGACTCTACCGATGCCGAATGTCCAGTAATCGTTGCGCTGAGCTTACCAGTTACTAAATTCCAAAGCTTAATGGTTTTGTCAGCACTACCACTAGCTAGCAGTTGTCCATCTTTACTAATAGCTACTGTATTAACGGTTCCTAAATGGCCAAACAAAGTTGTCTGTAATGATGCCTTCTTCAGCATCCAAAGCTTAATAGTCTGATCCGCACTACCGCTAGCTAGTAATTGCCCATTGTGACTAATTGCCAGACACTTTACCCAAGCAGAATGTCCACAAAGGGTATGGATTAAATTTCCCGTATACCCATGCCATAGTTTAATGGTATTATCCCCACTGCTACTAGCGATAATTTCTCCATCTGGACTAAACCCAACCGCCTCAATCACATTTAAATGTCCTGAAAGTTTGGCGACAACTGTTTTAGCTTGCCAGTTAAAAATGGTGATAGTTTTGTCTGTACTACCACTAACTAAAGTTTCTCCCTTCGGGTTAAACGCGATAGAATTAATTCCACTCGACTCTTCGGAAAAAGTCTGTACACATTTCCAAGTAGGAGTCTCAAACTTAGGGGGAACTGTTGTAGATAAAGACGTTACTGGTATAGCAGCGAAATCCTCTGGTAAACCCAGTGCTGCTAGGACTTGAATGGCTGATTGATAGCGTTGGTCTGGTAAATTCTCTACCATTTTGTTGAGGATGCGAATAAGCGGAGCACTGACAGGTTGCCTGAGGTAATCGACCCAAACCCACTTCCCTTCCAGACTATTAAACATATCAAAGGGGTGAACATTGGTAAGCAGATGAATACAGGTAACCCCTAAACTGTACAAATCGCTGGTTGCGATCGCTTTTCCCATCAACTGTTCCGAAGCCGTGTAAGCCGCAGAGCCAATCATAGTTCCCGTTCGTGCTAGCACAGTTTTTGTAGTCAGCTTAGCAGCACTGAAATCCACCAGAAACAGTTCGCTCCCCCTTCCCCCCCAAGAATAAAACCTCTTCCTGGTTTTTCGTGTTGGTAACTTGGACAAAGAGGACTCAGGAGGAGGCCGACGAATGATATTGTGCGGATTGATATCCCGATGAATTACCTGATGACTATGGATAAAGCGCAGCACTGGCAGCAATTCAATCAGGACTTGCCGAACCTGGTTTTCCCTAAACGTCCCTTCTGTTTCCAGTTCTGTGGCTAAGCTTTCACCCTCGATATACTTGTGAACTAGAGCAGGTTCTCCTGGGATACCTAATTGATGATCCGCCTCAAAATAGGCCAGAAGTTCAGGAATCTGAGGATGTTGTCCCAGAACTTGCAGCCTAGTCGCTTCTTGGCGGAAAGACTCAGCCGCTTTCTGAGCATTGTTGGTATCTTGATTTTGTAAGGATAACTGTTTGATGATACACTTAGTCTTGCTATCATCTGCCTCATCCACCCCCAGAAAGGTGCGCCCCATACCACCAATACTAATTAGCCTCAGAGCACGGAAGCGTCCGCCTAATCGTAATCTATGGCCACAATAGGCACAAAACCTGGCCTGATTGGGATTTTGGCGATTCTGGCATTTAGGATTAAGACAGTAGCTCATGATATGGGGTGTTGACACTCCCCGTCCTAGAAGAACGGGGATTCTTTACTCAACGAGCCAGCGTGGCTCTTCCAGACCGGAATCAGGAAGAGTAGAGGCCGATTCTCCTAAAGCGTTTGGATCAACGTTCGCGTAGCGTGACCTACGGTCAATCCAGGTTCCGGTATGCCCTACCGTACCCAAGGCTCTTTTTAGAATATTAATGGCAGCGTTATGATCTCGGTCTAATTCACACCCACACTCACAGGTATGGGTTCTGGTGGATAAAGACTTCTTGACAACTTCGCCACAATTTGAACAATTTTGGCTAGTGTAGGCAGGATTAACTGCCACTGTTTGTCTGCCAAATTTTTGCCCAAAATGCTCTAACCACTTTCTAAATTGATACCAACCTGCATCATTAATAGATTTAGCAAGACAATGATTTTTGACTAGATTTTTTATCCTCAAATCTTCGTAAGCGACCACATCGTTAGAGTGGATTACGCAACGTGCCAGTCTCTTGGCATGTTCTTCACGCTGCCTACTTATATTGAGGTGTACCCTGCCCAATCTATTTCTGGCTTTTCTTCGGTTAGATGAGCCTTTTTTCTTGCGAGAAACTCGACGCTGATAAAATTTCAACCGTTTCTCGCCTTTGCGATAAAATCTTGGGTTTGGTTCTGTCCTTCCTTTTGAGTCTGTGTAGAACTCTTTTAACCCTACATCTAATCCAATATTTGTATGGCTTGGGCCTAAAGGTTCATGAACATCAACTTTTACACAAAACTGAACATAGTATCCATCTGCGCGTCGAACCAATCTAACTCGTTTTATCAGTTTTTGGTCGTAATGCCATAAATCCCAAGTTCCCTTAAGTTTGAGCCTGCCTATTCCTTTATTGTCAATGAACGAAATCGACTTTTTATCTTGAGAAACCTTCCAGCCAGATGTTTTATACTCAACCGATCTAGAAAACTTCTTAAACTTAGGATAACCCTTTTTCCCAGGGATTTGTTTTTTACAGTTACTGTAAAACCTAGAAATTGAATTGTAAGCTCGTTCCACAGAAGCTTGACAGGCATGAGAGTTTAGATCTTTGACAAAAGAAAACTCAGATCTAAGCCATGTGTTATGGCGATAAAGATCTTTTTGTCCTACGCCTTTATTGTCCATCCAATACCGGAGGCACTTGTTGCGTACAAATTGACCCGTCCTTATCGCATCATCAATGGCGGCATATTGAGTTTTATTCCCTTTGACCTTAAACTCTAAAACTATCATTTGACGTGAAAAAACTCTACGTCAACTATAACTCAAAATAAAAAGGTTGTCAAGAAAGCCGTCCGTTGTTCGCGCAGCGTGGCCATAGGCCAAGTCACCGTAAGAATAGTGGAGCCTTATTTAATAAGTTTTAACCCTTTTTATCATAGCCAGTCCCCTATAAAGGCTCTACTATTCTAAGGCGCGCGTCTCCTAGAAGGACGGGGCTTGCGCCCTCAGGATTTTCGGTCAAAGGGTTGGCAAGTTCACAAGTTAGCCAGTTGAAAGTTTTCCCCAAGTTTTCCCAATTTGTAGTTGAAAGTGTTACCCATGTTTAACTTTGACCCGGTGGTGCGTTACGGGGTGAGCAGTCTATAACCTGCCTACGAAGCGGAAAATCTGGGCGAGCCCCCCTAACGCACCCTACCCAACATTTACTTACCCTTCACCGAATGCCAAGGGCGAACAACCTTAAACCTTCAACAAACTAACCAGATCATGCACCCCTAACCCAAAGGCTGTTACACACTACCAAAGGTTGGGATTGGACTAGCATTCTGACGATTGAAGCTCGGTAGATCAACCCGGGTGATATTGCGGCTTCTAACAGCTAGTCGGTAACTGACACTCTGGAGTTCTGCGTGGAGTTGTCGGTTTTCCCGCTGTAACATGGTCACCTTCTCTTTGACTGGTGCCATCCGTTCAGAAAACTTCTGGTGATAAATTTTTGGTAGCTCTTGTACAACTTGTTCTAGCTGACGGGAGCGCTCGGTTAATTCTTCTACGGAATCCCGCAATTGCTTAATTTCCGTGTCACGGGTGGCAATTTGCTGTTGATAAAATTCCACCTGCTGCTCGACATCGTGCAACTGTTCTCGCAAGACCACCATCTGAGCCTTATGGCGCTCAGACACCTCTTGGGGAGGTTTGAAATTAGCATTACCCTTCACCAAGCGGAATAGTTCTTGAGACAGCTGCTGCACTAACTGGTCTCTAAGCTGTAACTCTTCCCGTAAGTGAGATACTTCCGTTTGCAGAGCTGATCTCGATAGGGTTTCAATCTGCCTCACCATGGCTTACCACTCCAAGTAAATATACAATTTTCAATAGTAGATGCGAACCGGGGGTGTCGATCACTGATCACAAAATATACTGTTGCAGCTAATGTACCATCCAAACCCGGCCATTGACCATGCCATAGCACATCTAGCCCAGATCACCTTCAGGTTTAGAGTTTAGAATTCTTCATTCTTCATTCTTCATTCTTCATTCTAAATTCTGCCTTATTTCACTAAAGCCCGGAAACGAATAAATCCATAGGAATTGGGTGGGTTTCCTGGTGAATCAGCGTTTGGCACATCCCCAACTTCCACTACTACTACTCCATTCTGATTGAAGGTGACATTACATCCGGCTGGCACCGAGGTTCCTGGCCCGTAATACCGACCGCGATCGCTATCGGGAATATTAGTAAGATAGATGTTCGGTTCAGCTGGACCACCTGAGGCTAGGGCACTGGTGCTCTGGAACATGGCAATCCCGACATCACTACTGGGGAAGCCAGCAGTGGCATTAAATGAGTCTGAAATAAAGGTAGTTTCTCCAGGCACTCGGTCGCAGATGCGCAGGTTTTTAGCATTGTTGCTGCCATTGGAGAGGAAGTAAACAGTATACTCTAACTCATCCCCTGGCATGACTTGGCCAGAGTTAATTAATCCCCGCAGATAAACATCAGGATTCGGCCAGTTGGGGTCATTGTCATCGGCAGCACGCTCCGAATTAACGTTATTCTCAGAACTGCCACCATCAATGCCATCGATAAAGGGTGAACCGGATTCCGGTAGCTCTATCCACTGGTTGGTATCTTTGGGTTTAATAGCAGTAATCCGCTTGACCAGAATCACATTGGGCAAGATATTGTTATAAACTCCAACACTAGTTTGCCGTACACTAACCGTATCTGTATCCCGGGTTTCCAGGAATTCAGGACAACGGCCATCGGCATCATTACTAAGGGTATGCTCCCAGCAAGCACTGGTATTTCCGTCTTCTCCATTGGGGGTGAGACTAATGGATTGACCAGTGCTTGCCCCATCTAAGTCTCGTTGGTAGGTGTCATCCCACAGATTCAATTCAGCGGACGGAGGAGTATTGATGGCGTTATTCGAGCCATAAGCAATGTAGTCTACAATCTTGAGTTCGTCGTCATACAGCCAAATATCTTCTCCGGCATTGTTGAGTTTGGCTGCGTTTCCTAACCAATCCTGGAATGCAGCATCGGCAGCTTGATGGTCTGATGTATTGTTACCAATCCAAATAACAGCGTATTCTCCTGGTTGCAGAGTGGTGTTGTTGGGGAAGATATAGGCGGGATTAGCAGCATCACCAGTAATGTTGCCAGTATTATCAGTACTGTTAAAAATCAGATTGCTATCGGCTAGCCTCCAGTTACTAATATCTACAGCATTATCGGAAGAGTTATAGAGTTCGATGAATTCATCATTAGCCTCAGCACTGGTGCCAGTTTGGGCATAGAGGACTTCGTTGATAACGATATTTCCGGCTTCCGGTGAAGGTTCTTCCGGAATTAAGCTGTAGGTGTAGGTCACACACAATCCGGCAGTTGCCTCGCTAGTAGAGCCAGTGGAAGCATTATCAGAGTTAATAAAACTAGCTGCAGAGGTAGTATTCACCCCGATACTGACAGTTTCCACTGGTGATGACGAGCTAATGAAATCAGCTAGGTTAGTGTACTCCTCGGTATGGGTTTCATAGGCAAGACTCGTAGGAGTCGTTCCACCGGAAGTGCCGCCAAAGTCAAGATTCCCATCATAGGCTGGTAGATTGAAGTCGGTGGATTGGTTGTAATTTCTGGTGAAGTTGGCGTTAGTATCAGGCAAGGAAACACTGACTTCTCCCTCCTGGTTAACGGTTATTGTTTTTGGCTGGTCTCCGGTATTCTCGTAGATTAACTGTTGTTCAATCAGGGTACTCAGAGTTAGCTCCACCTTTGCCAAGCTACCCATAGCAGAGTCAAATTTTTGTACGTTTAGGGTTTCAGTCCAATTAGTAGCTTGGCGTGGTATGATATCGCAAGCGACAATAGTGTTGGTTTTGAGGGTAAGTCCAGCATCAATACTGGTATTGTTATCTCCCGCAGCCAAGGTAAAGGTAGCGGTGCGACCTGTGATTGGATCCGCATCACTGTCTAGGGTATCATCCCCAGCATCTTGGCTAGTGAAGTTATAGCCAACAGCAGGGGAGGTGAATTCAATGATGTAATCCCCTGGCTCAAGGTTCGTTAAACTGTAGTTACCATTGCTATCTGTAAAGGTGGCATCAACCAAGGTGTTGTCAGATTTGTAGATATTGACTAGGGCGTTGGGAATTCCAGGCTCTCCAGCATCTTGGATACCATCACCATCTAGGTCTTCCCAGACTTTATCCCCTACAGAGGCAGTCGTTGGTGTAGAGGGGGCGATCGCAATTTGATAATCCTCTACTTCACCATCACTGGCTGGACCAGTAGGACTAAGGCCAGTATCAGAACTATACCGGAAACGGGCATAAGTATTACCAACGGTAGCTCCAGCTGGAACAGTGACATTTAATGCGATCGCATTTCCAGTGGGACTAACATCGGTAGCAATTTGCTCACCACTATCATCAAAGTCACCATCAGCATTCCAGTCAATCCAGGCATTGAGTACTCCAGTGCCTGCGGTAGTGATATCTAAAGTGACATTATCCCCAGCGGTTAGACTTTGTCCCTGGAGAGTAGCGCTATTGATTTGAACCCCATCATCGTTATCATCGGTAGCGTTATTGTTATTATCCGTGCCATCTCCAAAGCCATCGGTATCAGCGCTTACTCCTGCCCCTAAATAGGTAGTATTGTCAATGGTATGGCTAGGACCACTATTAGCGGATAAGGTTTGGTAATCCCCATTGCCAGTGCTGGCGGTAGTATCAGGAGCATCACCATAGTCAAGACTGGTTGTAGGAGGCGTTACTGTAATTTCAGTACAGTCACCAAATGTCGCTGTATTTGGGTCATCCGACGTCCCCGATGCCTGATTGCCACTGGCTTGCCCTTCATAGTCAATTGAAGCCTGGTTACAAACCGTTTCCCCAGCCGCAGCTGTAACAGTGACCTCAAAGGACATAGTCACCGTCTCGTTAATGTTTAACTGCCCCCCCTGGGTAGTGTTTGCCCCCGTACCTACACGAAAGATAACGTTGGTGCCATCAAACTCAGCTTCATCAGTAGCACCATCGGTTTTAGTCACTCCATTAATCTTCAACGATCCGGGTACAAAGGTTGTTCCTGTGGGAACTACATCCGTAATCACTGTGTTAACCGCGTTATCATTCCCTGTATTCGTAACACTAATGCTATAAGCAATCGTATCCCCATTCTGATAACTTGTTTGGGGCGTGCTCTTCTCAAACTGGGTGACCAGATTCGGTTCAAACACCTCCACCCCAAAGAAGTAGGCCATTGGCCAGATGCCATCACCTGACGTAGATAGGTTCAAATCAACACTGGTTGCATTGGTCGGAATGACGTTGTTGGCTTGGTTCCAAGCCGTCAGATCCAGAAGATCAATATCCACAACCATGTTGTAGGGATCATTAGGAGTACGACTCGTGACATGGGAGCCATACTGAGAAATTGTGCCGTTATAAAAGTTATTTGATGGGTTCACGGCGTCGGACACCGGAGTATTATTAATCGACAGTGTATCCCCGGTCACATCCGGCTCGCCATCCCCCGCGAATGCACCCATAAAGACATCAAAGCCTGGTGTGGGCGGCGTCCTTAGCCCAGTTAAGGTTTGGGTATTGCCGGTATTGAACCCTGAGAAGTCGTACCCGTCGAAAACAGTCATATTCCGTCGGGGCTCACTTGGATCTTCGTACACCACGATTAATGACCAACCAGCATTGGGATAGGTAAATCCTGTGCCTGTACTTGCCTGTACATTCGCTAGGGTATAGGTACCACTCCCAGCCCCTTGCACCAAACTTGTCACATCCGCGAAGGAGCTGTATACATCCCAGCCGTTTGTTGCAGAGTTATCAATACTGGTGAACGTATCTGCCGTAACGGTCTGATAGCCTCCCTCTGGCGTAGCTAACAAAGCTTCATTTCGCTTACTGGCATCCGGTGCAGGCGTGGTGGCACCGTCAGAGGTGCCCCCCCAGTAAAGACCTGCAAACAACACATTGGCACCCGCAGGCAGGGTTAAATTGGCAGAGCTAGAGTTAAAGGTACTGGGATCGCTATCGGAATCTAGCATCTGCATTGCCAGACCACCCCCGTTGTTGCCAACATTGCCGGTGGCTAGTCCATTTGAGCAGGATGCATTGGTGCGATCGCAAATCAATGAGGCATTACCAATCGCCACCATATTACCGGGCACGTCCGCGCTGTAACGCAAACTATATGGCCTTGGCCCTGTGGCGAGTGACGCATCGATACCAACCTGCCCTGCTACTTGAGTAGGAGTAGACACCAGCAAAGCAGAACCTGTCACCAGGATAGGCAAGGTAGCTTTAGCTAGGTTAGTTACCCCCATCAGGTTAAAGCCTTTAGGCTGTGGATCAGAATTTACCTCAGATGCCCGAGGAGAGTCTGAGGAATGGTTTGGGATTTTTTTAAGATAATTGAATAAAGACGTCATAACTGGCCGCAATGAATTAAAGAGAAAAGCTAATTGGTAACTGACCCAACTAGTCTTGATGTCAATAAATTATTTAGTAGAGCAACACCCAATAAATAACTAATAGTTAATAACTAATAACTCAACACTCAGTACTCAGATAAGCGATTGACTAACTTGTCACGCTACGGGAACGCATCCGAGTTTTCTTGCAAGTTAAACTACTTAGGTGCGCTCTTACTATTAAGAATTAAATTCGCCACGGGTCGCACCTGTGGTGATCGTCGATTGCTAGATTGATGTGGTTATTGACTAACTTAGATTTGCGATTGACTCGCTTGTCAGGCTACGGGAACGCATTTGAGCTTACCTGGGAGTAAAACTACTTAGGTGCCCTTGACCCATTAAGAATGAAATTCGCCACGGGTCGAACCTGTGGTGATCGTCGATTGCTAGATTGATGTGGGTATGGCCTAACTCAGATTTGCGATCGCATCCGAGTTTTCCTCGTACTTATAGCGTTTCTATTTGAGATGTAAACATAATTCTTGAAGGACTTGGCTTGCATAGAAGAAGCAAAAGGCAACAGGGGAAAGAGATAGGGATTTTTATTTGACAATCAAAAAAGACCTCCTAGGTTTACATCTCATCTGGAAACGCTCTAAACTACCCTTGTAATCTAGGATTGCTTGATTGATGTGGGTATTGCCTAGAGAGAATTACGGAATTTTTTTCCGGTTACGGAGGTATTGATATCAGTGGATTCCACATCTACCTGAGTTAGGTCTTAGATCGTAGGTGTTAACTTGTAAGTCTTAAGTGTTAGCTGTTGGGTTAATTGTTCTAGTGCCTAATCCCTAGTTTAGTAATTTTTAATTGTTAATTTTAAGTGATAAGTGAAGTGCCTGATTAAACCAAACAGTAACTAGCGTTACTAGTAGAGTTACTAGGCAAATCAATAACAGACCTCACTTAATCGGTAGAGTAAATTTATCTATGATCAGTAGAGTGTATTATTACACTAACCGACAGCTAGAGTTACTGCTAGACTTACTAAGTGAATCAACAATAGACCTGAGGTTACCGGTATAGTAAATTTACTCATCATCAGTAGAACTGATTACTAAACTAAGCAGCAACTAGCGTTACCGGTAGAGTTACTCAGGAAATCAAAAACACACCTGACTTTATCGATAGAGTAAATTTATCCATCATTAGTAGAGCAGATTACTAAACTAACCAGTAACTAGTGTTACCGGTAGAGTTATTTGGGAACTCAATAAAGTAAATCCCACCTATAAAAAAATTAATAATTTTTTGATTTAAAACTGCTTGTTAACTATACTACTTCCTACTTCCTACTCCCTATAAATGCCAAAGGGTGCCTATAGTCGTATTATATTCCAATTGTCAATATCCTTAAATGACTATCTCCTTTATGGGGAGAGCCTTTCACTACTAAAGTAGTACAAATGAACGGGATAACTTCAGCCTAGATGCTTATTTCGAACCTTTTTTTCTTGCGCTTACCCTGGCTCTTATAAGGTTTTTTTTAGATTATTAAACTCAGCTCTATGGTAGGATTGCTACTGCAATATCAAAATTGATAAAAATAAAATAATAATAAAATTAGCGTCATATCAAATGAATTCCAGCTATATACTACCAAGGGAGGAAAATCAAATTAACATTTTGATACAATACAACCGATAAATTAATTAAGATTGTATAAGATTTAATGGATTTTGCTTGGAACAGTCAACAAATTGCATTTAAAAAAAAGGTCATTCGATTTGCCCAACAGTCATTGACCTCTGATCTGATCAAACAGGACAAAGAGGAAATATTTAATCGTGATGGGTGGCAAAAGTGCTGCGAGTTTGGTATTCACGGGTGGCCTATCCCTTGTCGTTATGGTGGACAGGAACTGGATATCCTCACCATTGCTTGTGCTTTACAAGGATTAGGATATGGCTGCAAGGATAACGGATTGATATTTGGAATGAATGCCCATATCTGGGCTGGGGAAATGCCTCTCCTGACCTTTGGGAGTGAAGAACAAAAGGAAAAGTATCTCCCCTTACTGTGTCGAGAGGGGTGGATTGCATCCCATGCAGCCAGCGAACCACAAGCAGGGTCTGATATCTATAGTCTCAAAACCACGGCTCAAAAAGATGGAGATAAATACATTCTCAACGGGCATAAACATTATGTGACCAATGGAACCGTTGCAGACCTGTTCATCATTTTTGCTAATGTAGATCCGTCTCTTGGGAAAGAAGGGTTGACAGCTTTCATAATAGAAAAAGATACCCCTGGTCTGGTTGTCCAAAAGACTACGTCTACGATGGGAGTACGTACCGCTCAAGTAGCGGAATTGAAGTTAGAAAATTGTGAAGTATCAGCCAGTCATCGATTAGGTAAAGAAGGGGCGGGCTTAGCCATATTCAACCACAGTATGGAGTGGGAGCGGGGATTTATTCTCGCCTCTGCTGTGGGAACTATGGAACGGTTATTGGAGCAGTCTATTCGTTACGCTAGAACCCACAAGCAGTTTGGTCAAGCAATTGGGAAATTCCAATTAGTTGCCAATAAGTTAGTGGATATGAAATTGCGATTGGAGAGCGCCAAAGCCCACTTGTATAAGGTAGCTTGGATGAAAGAGCATCAGAAAATGGCTCTAATGGAAGCTTCTATAGCTAACCTGTACATTAGTGAAGCTTGGGTTAATTCAGCTCTCGAAGCTATCGAGGTTCATGGTGCATACGGCTATTTAACCAATACAGAGTTAGAACGAGAGCTGCGGGATGCTATTGGTAGTAAGTTCTACTCCGGTACCTCTGAAATTCAGCGAGTAGTTATAGGCAAATTCTTAGGGTTGTAAAAGAGCACTACTATGTCATATTTACTGCATCATCTACTAATCAGCAGTGCTCGAACCCATAGTAATTGTGTTGCTGTGCAGCAACAAGAGCGCACCATCACCTATCGTCAATTAGATGAGATTAGTAACCAATTGGCAAATACCTTGAAGTATGTAGGGGTAGAAAGGGGAGACCGAATTGGTATTTACCTTGATAAGTCAATTGAAGCTGTAATTGCTATCTTTGGCATACTGAAAGTTGGTGCTACCTATGTACCTTTAGATCCCCATGCACCCATCAAACGGATTGCCTTTATCATTAGCAACTGTCAGATCAAGACACTAATTTCAACTCAGCAAAAGATAAATAGTTTAGGAAACAATTCCCTAGAAGAGTTACAGAGTCTCAACAGTGCGATCCTTGTAGATGATGAAGAGCAAGCCAAGCAATGGTTGGGGAAAACAATTAAATGGTCAGAGGTTTTGCAAGCTCCTTCTAGTCCACCACCGGAGCCAAATCTGGTGGAAAACGATCTGGGTTATATCCTCTACACCTCTGGCTCCACCGGAACCCCAAAAGGGGTAATGATTAGCCATCGTGCATCTCTGACCTTTGTGAATTGGGCGTATGAGACATTTCAGGTCACTGAGGAAGATCGGGTTTCCAGTCATGCGCCATTTCATTTCGATCTTTCCATCTTTGATATTTTTACAACAATCAAAGCAGGAGCCACAGTTATTCTACTCTCACCTGCTTTATCGGTCTTTCCTATTAATCTAGCTAAATTCATCGCCGCAGAGAAGATTTCAATCTGGTATTCAGTACCCTCTATTCTTACCAGTTTGGTCTTGTATGGTCGCTTAGAAAAACATAGCTTCCCCGCCCTGAGAACTATTTTGTTTGCAGGAGAAGTTTTCCCCATCAAATATTTGCGTCAGTTGATGGAGTATATTCCCCAGGCTGGTTATTACAATCTCTTTGGTCCAACTGAGACAAATGTCTGTACCTACTACCAAGTTCCATCACTAGATGTTGAGATCACTGAATCCCTTCCCATTGGGAAAGCCTGTGCTAATACCGAAGTTTTTGTCTTGAGTGAAACTAATGAATTGGTTACGAAAGGTGAGATTGGTGAGCTTTGTGTCCGTGGACCTGGATTGATGACAGGTTACTGGAATTTGCCCGAAAAAAGTGCTAAAGTGCTTTCTCCCTTTACCTTACATCATTGGTTAGGGTCTGAAATGATCTACCATACAGGGGACTTGGTTAAACAAGCTCCAGACGGTAATTATATCTTTTTAGGTCGTCGCGATCACATGATTAAGAGTCGCGGCTACCGCATTGAATTAGGTGAAATAGAGAGCGTTTTGTACAGCCATCCTGCTGTGGATGAAGTTGCAGTTATTCCCATCCCCGACAATGAAATTGGTAACCGGATCAAGGCTGTGGTGGTAACCAGTAGTGGAGAGGAATCTGTAGGAGTGAGGGATGTCTCCATACAGACTTTAAAATCTTTTTGTGCAGAGCGGCTCCCCAAATATATGGTTCCCGATTCGTTCGATTTCCTTAATACCTTGCCTAAGACTTCAACTGGGAAAATAGACAAAGTTAAATTATCTCAAGAGCAGTAATCACATGATAGAAAACCAGACAATGACAGAAGAAAAGCTAGAACAAATGCTCAAAGAGTTCATCACTCAAGAGTTGGCTTATGACCAGCCTGACTTGGTTCTAACTAACGACTTAAAGATCATTGAACAACGGGTCATAGACTCAATGGATATCTTTCGGTTGGTTCGTTTTGTGGAAGAAGAAGTAGGAATTTTTTGGGAACCTGAAGAATTCGTTTTACAAAACTTTGAAACAATTGACCATATCAAAGCCTATGTACTCCGTGAATTAGCGTCATCAGTATAAAGGGATAAGTATTGTGACCCGTCCTTTCCATCCCTAAGAAATTCAATTATGAACAAGACAGTTTACCTCAACCATGACTCTGACCTTACAGAAAATCGTCACCAGGAGCCCATCGCCATCATTGGGATGGGATGTCGTTTTCCAGGTAAGGCTGATTCCCCGGAGGCTTTTTGGCAACTATTAAGTAATGGTGTCAATGCAGTCAAAGATATTCCCTCTTCTCGTTGGGATCTAGAGAGATATTATGACCCCAATCCTACACCAGGCAAGTTTTATGTGCGTTCTGCGGCTTTCCTTGAACCAGAGGAAATAGAAGAGTTTGATGCCGAATTTTTCCGCATGGCATCGCGGGAAGCAGCTAGCTTAGATCCGCAACAGCGTTTACTTTTAGAAGTAAGCTGGGAAGCTCTCGAACATGCAGGAATTGCACCCACCTCCTTAGCGGGTAGCCAAACAGGTGTATTTGTCGGTATTCACTGGGATGATTACTCAGCAGAACGCTTTTATATGGTGAATCCGAGTGACCTCAATGCTTACCCCACCTTGAGCAATTTGCGGAGTCTATCAGCAGGGCGAATTGCCTATGTGTTAGATTTGCATGGCCCTACACTACAGGTTGATACAGCTTGTTCTTCCGGTTTAGTATCGGTTCATTTGGCTTGTCAATCCTTGCAGAATCGTGAGAGTAATCTGGCTATCGCTGGTGGTGTTAGTCTGCTACTCTCTCCTAAACTAACCGTTGGCTTCTGTCAAATGAATGTCTTAGCCAAAGATGGTCGCTGCAAAACTTTCTCGGACTCAGTAGATGGATTCGTACAGGGAGAGGGTTGTGGGATGATAATTTTGAAACGTCTCAGGGATGCTCTTCGCGATCGCGATCCGATCTTGGCAACCATCAGAAGTTCAGCAATCAATCACGATGGCTACAGTTTAACCCTCACAACCCCTGCGATTGCTGCCCAGGAATCAATGCTACGCCAAGCTGTAGAAAACGCTCAAATCGAGCCTCAGCAAGTTCAATACGTTGAAACCCATGGAACTGGAACACCTTTAGGGGATCCTATTGAAGTCAAAGCCTTGGCAAAAGTATTAGGGCAAAATCGTCAAAACCCATTGGTAATTGGGTCGATGAAGACCAATATGGGGCACTTAGGAGCAGCTTCTGGTGTAGCTGGTTTAATCAAAACTGTTCTTTCGCTCCAACATAACCATATCCCCCCCAATTTACATTTTGATAAACCCAATCGACGCATTCCTTGGCATAAATTAGCCGTTACCGTACCAACTGAGCTGATGCCTTGGGCAGAAGATGAACCAAAACTGGCAGGGGTAAGTTGTTTTGGTATGAGTGGAACTAATGCCCATGTAATTTTGGAAGCCCCCCCCAAACCGTCGCAAGTTGAGCTTTCTACTGAGGTAATTGAACCTCAATACCATTTACTTACTTTATCTGCCAAGAGCGAAAAAGCTCTCAATGCAATCACACAGAATTATTTAACTTTCTTAGACACAACAGAGTATTCTTTAGGGGATATTTGCTATAGTGCTGCCACTGGACGTTCCCATTTTTCCCATCGATTAGCGATAATTGCCAACTCGAAAGCAGAGATTAGGCAACAGCTTGATAGTTTGGTCAAAGGTGAGAAAATTACAGGTCTAATCCAAGGTGATACTTACGGTTCAGTGCCTAAGATTGCTTTCTTATTCACTGGACAAGGGTCACAATACGTTGACATGGGGCGGGAACTTTACGAAACTCAACCTACTTTCCGTCGAGTGTTGCAGCAATGTGATGAAATACTGCACTCCTATTTAGATCGACCTTTGTTGTCAATCCTTTATCCCAACAAACCAGAAGACATCATCAATCTCACAGCCTATACCCAACCTGCTATATTTGCCTTTGAATATGCTCTGGCAGAGTTGTGGAAATCCTGGGGAATTATCCCTGATGTGGTAATGGGACATAGTGTGGGTGAGTATGTGGCAGCATGCGTAGCGGGAGTGTTCAGCTTAGAAGATGGTTTAAAGCTAATCGCAACTCGCGGAAAGCTGATCGGGAAATTACCACAGGAAGCCCATGGCAAAATGGTTAGCGTCATGGCGAGTGAAGAACTAATCAACTCTGCAATCGCACCATATGGGAAAAAAGTTTCTATAGCTGCGGTGAATGGACCCCAGAGCATAGTTATTTCAGGTGATAGCCCATCCATCGATGCCATTGTTACTGAACTGCAAGCCAAGGAAATTAAAACCCGCGAATTAACAGTTTCCCACGCTTTCCATTCCCCCCTGATGGAGTCAGTGTTAAAGCCCTTTGGTCAAGTTGCGGCGGAGGTCACCTATTGTTCACCCCAAATCCCCCTCATCTCAAATCTTACAGGCGAACAAGTCACAGATGATCTAACAACTGCCAATCATTGGGTGAACCATATTCGTCAGCCCGTGAGATTTGCCGATGGTATGAATACCCTGCAAAAAATGGGGATAAAATGCTTTGTAGAAATTGGAGCTAAACCCATTCTTTTAGGCATGGGAGCGAATTGCCTAGTTGATCAAACAGAACATTCCACATGGCTACCTAGTATCCGCACTGACGCAGAATATTCCACTTTGGTAGAAAGTCTAGCACAATTGTACGTTCGCGGTATCAAGATTAATTGGCAAGGGTTTTTCTCAAGTGAGCACCATCGCAAAGTAGTATTACCCACTTATCCTTTTCAAAGAGAGCGCTGTTGGGTGGAGGTACAGCAGGAAAGAGTTGCTAGAAAGAGCAGTAAAATCTCTGCCCATCCCTTACTACAAGAGCGAATCTATTCATCCGTACTCAAACCAGGAGAAGTCCAGTTTGAAGCTTACCTTGCTCACAACGATTTAGCTTACTTGTTAGACCATCGTGCCTTTGGTCAAGCAATTATGCCTGCTAGCGCCTACTTAGAGATGGTTTTGGCAGCAGGGAATCAACTGTTGGGGACTCCGTCGATAACCTTTAAAGAGGTAGCCATTGAAAAAGCCCTCAAACTGGAAGAAATCCAAACAGTGCAACTGGTTTTGAACTCCGATGGTGAAGGCTATTCGTGGCAAATTTTTGGTTTAGTTTTTATCGATGAAGAGCCTACTTGGACGCGCTACGCAGCAGGAAAGATTAGTAGAGGCAAAGAGCAACAAACTTCAGAATTAAACACAGATTTAACCACCCTTAAAACTCGTCTGCCACAACATCAGGATATCAAAGCTTTCTATCAGCAAGTCGCTACTCAAGAATTTGTCTATGAGAGCAACTTCCAAAATTTACGGCGCTTGTGGTGTTCTGAGGGAGAAGCCCTTGGACAAATTAATCTAGCTAAACATCTTCTCAATCATCCCTATCATTGGCATCCAGTTCTCTTGGATGGATGTTTCCAAGTGATTTTAGCAGCTTTGCCTACCGACTCTTCAGATACTTATTTACCTGTTGCCTATCCCGATTTCACCTTTTGGGAAGATCCAGATCGAGAGGTTTTCAGTTACGTTAAACTTCATGGTCAACCTGGTCAAGAAACCCTGAAAGCAGATTTGCAGTTGGTGGGTAAAGAAGGCAAAGTTTATGCTGAAGCCATAGGTTTGCAACTGAAAAAGGCTCGATCTCAATCATTACAGCAGAAAGAACTCTGGAAAGATTGGCTTTGCCAACTGGCTTGGAAAGAAGTTAAGAAACCAGTGGGAACCCTAAAGTCAGTTAAACAGGGCGATTGGCTAATTTTAGCAGACCGAACTGGTCTAGGGAAAAATTTGGCAGACTTGCTGAGTATACACGAACAGCGATCGCACTTAGTCTATACTGATAAAACTGATCATAAATTGAAGCCAGGTCAAGATTCTCTTAACTGGAAAAACCCAGCCGACTGGCAGCAATTGTTAGGGAAGGGATCTTATCAAGAGGTAGTGTACCTTTGGGGGCTTGACGAAAAGGACTCCTGTGATTCTAGTTGCGAGCAAGTATTACATCTAGTTCAAGCTTTAATTTCAGCTAATATCTCTCCCCGATTGTGGTTAGTCACCCAGGGAGCACAGTCAGTATTCAAGGATGATATTGTCAATATCTGGCAAACCCCTATGTGGGGATTAGGTAAAACCCTTTCTCTGGAACACCCAGAATTTGCAACCACCTGTTTAGACTTAAGCGCTGATCGCCTCGACAATGAAACCGCTAAGTCTTTGCTCCAGGAATTACTTACTCCCGATCACGAAAACCAAATTGCTTATCGCCGTGGGGTTCGCTATGGGGCTAGGCTGGATTATTCCCAACCTGTACAAACACTAGCTAACACTCCCGTAACGTTGAAGTTGAACAGTTACGGTACCCTTGACAATTTAGCATTAGTTCCCTTGGCTTCCTCTTCCTTGGCACCAGATGAAGTAGAAATAAAAGTTAGGGCGAGTGGACTTAATTTTAGAGATGTGCTGCGTGCCTTAGGCATGATGCGCGACATCGAGGAATCTTTAGGGATTGCTAATTCAGCAAGGGATATATTGTTCGGCTTTGAATGTGCAGGCACAATCGAGCGTGTGGGCAAACAAGTCTCTGATTTCCAAGTGGGTGATGCTGTGATTGCCTACGCATCAGGTAGTTTGGCAAGTTTGGTTAAGGCTAAAGCAACATTAGTAGTTTCCAAACCACCAGAACTCAGTTTTGAAGAAGCAGCAACAGTTCCGGTTAATTTTTTGACCGCCTATTACGGTCTGTTGAAGTGTGCCCAAATTGGTTCCACAGACCGCATATTAATTCACAATGCGGCGGGAGGTGTTGGTCAAGCAGCAGTTCAATTGGCAAAGCTGAAAGGAGCAGAGGTATTTGCGACAGCTAGCCCACCCAAGTGGGATTTCTTAAAGTCGGTGGGCATTAAGCATATCTACAACTCACGTACCCTTGAGTTTGCTGAGCAAATTATGGCTGACACCGATGGAAAAGGTGTGAATGTTGTCCTCAATAGTCTAGCTGGTCAGTTTATTGATAAAAGTTTTGATGTGCTTGCCCAAGGAGGGCGTTTTGTAGAAATCGGTAAACTTGGCATTTGGGATGAGCAGAAATTGCAAGCTTTGCGTCCTGATGCGGCTTTTTTCCCCTTTGATTTAGGGGAAATGGATGGGGCGAAAATTTCTGCCATGTTGCTGGAACTGATGAACTTATTCAAAGAAGGTAAACTCAAGCCCTTACCCCTTAAAGCTTTCCCCATCACCGAATATGTCAATGCTTTCCGCTATATGCAGCAAGCCAAGCACATTGGTAAGGTAGTGTTAAGTTTTCAAAATCCAGAAAATTGCTTAGTCCGCCAAGACAGCAGTTATCTGATTGCAGGAGGATTGGGCGCATTAGGATTGCAGGTGGCTCAGTGGCTGGTGGAACAAGGTGCTAAACATATAGTCCTCACCGGGCGAAGCAGTGTCAAACCAGCAGCAAAGGAGGCTATTAAACAACTAGAGCACTCAGGAGCTAAAGTCTCAGTTGTTCAAGCTGATATTTCTCATCAAGAAGATGTGAAAAAAATCTTGACTCAATGCCCTAATTTAGCTGGTATCATCCATACCGCAGGTGTTTTAGCTGATGGTTTGTTAAGGGAACAAACACCGACGCGCTTCCATACCGTTATGGCATCGAAAGTGCAAGGAGCTTGGAATTTACATCTTTTGACTCAAGATTTACCCTTGGACTTTTTTGTCTGTTATTCCTCCGCTGCTTCTTTGTTGGGTAATGCAGGTCAAAGTAATTATGCAGCAGCTAATGCCTTCCTTGATGGCTTAGCTAATTATCGAAGAGCGCAAGGATTACCTAGTTTGAGTATCAATTGGGGACCTTGGGGCGAGGTAGGAATGGCAGCAAAACTTTCTAGTCGCTTGAAAGCTCAAGGTTGGGGTATTATTAGTCCTCAACAAGGTTTGCCAGCATTAGACTACTTAGTAAAACACGGAGATAGCTCTCAAGTAGGAGTGCTGCCGATGAACTGGTCAACATTCTTAGAACGAATGCCAGAAAATTGGCCATTATGGGAGAATTTCCAGACAAATATTGTTAAATCTTCTCAAGAACAACCAGCCTTACTTGACCAACTAAAAGCGACTCTAGCTCATGAGCGACGCACCATCTTAATGGAGCATGTTCGTTCGGCCATCAGAAAAATAATTGGCTTGAATGCAAGCACGAGGATTGAACCGCGTCAGTCTTTGTTTAACTTAGGACTTGACTCCCTAATGGCGGTGGAATTGAGAAACAATCTGGAAAAAAGTACTGAACATTCCTTGCGCTCAACTCTGCTATTTGACTATCCCACTTTAGAGGCATTGGTGAATTACCTGTTGCAAGAGGTACTCATTATAGAAGATACAAGTGCCCAGACCGCCGATGAGGAAACAACAACATCTAGTCAAGTATTTGAAGAACTTTCGGAAGAGGAAGCGGACATTTTACTAGCCAGCAAGTACGAAAAATTAAACAGATTATTAGGAAATATTTAACATGGTTCAAACTCCCGCCAAACCAACCACATTGCAGTTGCTCCAAGCTCTAGAGGAAGCGAGTTCCAAACTAGAGGCTGTTCAACAAGCAAAAACAGAACCGATTGCCATTATTGGCATGAGTTGTCGTTTTCCCGGTGCAAAAGACCCAGAGTCTTTTTGGCATTTACTCTCCAATGGGGTGGATGCAATTCAGGAAGTCCCTGCTAACCGTTGGCAGATTGATGAGTGTTACGATCCCGATCCCGACGCTCCGGGAAAGATGTATAGTCGTTATGGTGGCTTTTTGTCGGAAGTTGATAAATTTGACGCTCACTTCTTTGGCATCTCACCTAGGGAAGCCATGTCCCTTGACCCACAGCAACGGCTACTACTAGAAACAAGTTTTGAAGCTTTAGAAAATGGTGGTCAGTCATCAGAAAAGCTATTTGGCACAGCAACGGGTGTGTTTGTGGCAATTAGTACTTTTGATTATGGGATGCGTTTGTCACAAGCGCGATCGCAAATTGATGCTAACCTGGGTACAGGTACCCTTTTAAGTCCAGCAGCAGGACGCTTGTCCTATAGTCTGGGATTGAAAGGTGCAAGCATGGTAGTGGATACAGCCTGTTCTTCTTCCCTCGTCGCCACCCATCTGGCTATCCATAGCTTGCGTAACAGGGAATCTGACCTAGCTTTAGTGGGCGGTGTGAACTTACTGCTGGCACCAACCCTAAGCATCAACTTCTCAAAAGCGCGGATGCTTGCCCCAGACGGTCGTTGTAAAACCTTTGATGCTAATGCCAACGGGTATGTACGTAGTGAAGGTTGTGGCGTTGTGGTTTTGAAGCGCCTCAGTCAAGCTATAGAGGATGGGGACAACATTTTAGCCTTAATTCGAGGTTCTGCCATCAATCAGGATGGGGCGAGTGGTGGTTTAACAGTACCCAGTGGACCTTCCCAGGAAGCAGTAATTCGTCAAGCACTGAAAAATGCAGGGGTCAAGCCGAAGGAAGTTAGCTATATCGAAGCCCATGGTACAGGCACTTCTTTAGGAGACCCCATTGAAGCTAATGCTTTGGGTAGCGTTTTTGGTAAGAGGGAAGAACCCTTGATTATAGGCTCCGTTAAAACCAATATCGGACACCCAGAAGCAGCAGCAGGTATAGCCAGTTTAATCAAAGTTGTTCTCTCACTGCAACATAAACAGATACCCCCTCACCTGCACTTTCAGCAACCTAACCCTTACATTGATTGGGAGCAACTACCGCTCCAAGTGCCTAGGGAATTAAGGCAGTGGTCAAGAGTCAATCAACAAAGGTTTGCTGGAGTTAGTTCCTTTGGTTTTAGTGGCACTAATGCCCATGTCATTCTTGCCGAAGCACCAGCAGTTGAACTAAAAAGCAAAGAGCAAACTGCCCAACTACCCCTCCATCTGCTCACCCTCAGCGCCAAAACTAAACCTGCTCTTGAGGAAATGCTTCACAACTATACAGAGCATTTAGCTACTCATCCTAGCCTAGACTTAGCTGATATTTGTTTTACCACGAATACCCGTCGTACCCATTTCCCCGAACGTTTGGCAGTGGTAGCTGACTCAGTGGCACAGTTACGGGAACAGTTGTTAGGGTATCAAGTGGGGGTCGAACATCATCACCTGTTGCGAGGTAGTAAGGATGAATACCAACCCCAGATTGCATTTCTATTCACTGGACAAGGTTCCCAATATCTCGGTATGGGGCGAGAACTATACGAAACCCAACCGATATTTCGTCAAACCCTAAACCGTTGTCAGGAAATTTTGGGTCCTATGGGAGACGAAGGGCGTTTGCTCCTAGACATCCTCTACCAAAGCGATGACCATTCCTTGCTGGAGCAGACCGTTTATACCCAGCCTGTGCTATTTGCCCTAGAGTATGCCCTAGCTCAGATGTGGCTATCATGGGGAGTCGAACCCACCGCAGTTATGGGCCATAGTGTAGGGGAATACGTTGCAGCTTGTGTGGCTGGGATTTTTTCCTTAGAAGACGGCTTGAAACTGATGGCAGCTAGAGGACGCTTGATGCAACAACTGCCTACAAATGGACAGATGGTTTCTCTGTTGGCATCGGTTCAACAAGTGGAAGAAGCACTTGTCGGTAACAGTTTAGTTAGTATTGCTGCTATTAATGGACCCGAGAGTGTGGTGATTTCCGGGCAGCAAGAAGCAGTAAGTCAGGTAGTACAAAAGCTAGAACACCAGGGAATTAAGCATAAGCGTTTGCAGGTTTCCCATGCCTTCCATTCAGCAATGATGCAGTCGATGCTAGCTGATTTTGGCAAGGTGGTGCAAGAGGTTAGTTTCCACCAACCCAAACTTAACTTTATCTCCAATGTTTCAGGTTGTCAGGAGCGGCTGTTACCTACATATACCCAATATTGGCTCGACCATGTAATAAAACCAGTTAGGTTTGCTGCAGCGATGGAGACCTTACATCGCCAAGGGCTAGAGATATTTGTGGAGATCGGACCAAATCCAGTTCTCCTGGGAATGGGACGCCATTGTTTACCCATGGAGTATGGCATGTGGTTACCGACGCTCCAGCAAGGACAAAGTGATTGGCAAGAGGTACTGAAGGCTTTGGGGCAATTATATGTCCAGGGGGTGAGGCTCGATTGGGAGGGTTTCCATGGTAACTCTACTTACAGTCCAGTTAGCTTACCCACTTATCCTTGGCAGCGAGAACGCTACTGGATTGAAGAAGAACCAAGAAATCTTCTCCAGAAATCTGGTTCACAGAAAAACCGACCTCCGCTATTAGGACAACGTATTCGCAGTGCAGCGCTGAAGCAGCAAATTGTATTTGAAAGTCAACTTAGCCCTAATTTCCCTACCTATTTAACTGACCATCGTATCTACGAGAAGGTTGTTTTCCCCACCGCAGCTTACGTTGAGATTGTCTTAGCTGCAGGGGCGCAAATCTTTGCCTCAGGAAAGGTGGATAATCACCCAACCTTAGTGGTGAGTGACCTATTGATGGAACAGCCACTAGTTTTGGATGCCACAAAAACAACCTCGGTTCAATTAGTGGTAACACCAAATAAATCAGGGTATGATTTTGAGATTTTCAGCCTCAAAAACTCAGAACCTGTGGATGAGAATGAAACCTGGACTCGCCATTTATCAGGGTTGATTTTAGCTGGAGAAACTCCAGCAGCAACAAATTCCCTAGATTTAGCTGAACTGAAGCACAAAATTAACCAAGAGATTGAAATCGAGAATTATTACCAAAAGTTCCGCGACGTGGGAGTAGAGTATCGGTCAAACTTCCAAACAATTGAGGAGTTGTGGTGTTCTCAAGGTGAATCTGTAGAAGTTCTCGGTAAAATTAAATTACCTGAGACAATAGAGCTGAATACAAATGACAGCTTACATCCACTCCTGTTAGATGGTTGCTTGCAGCTTTTGGCAGCTGCTCTTGGGGATAGTCCTGATAGCGAGACAAAAACTTATTTCTTAGTTGGCTTAGAGCGTCTAAATTTATTCCGTCAGCCCAGCACAAGTGTTTGGTGTCATGTTCATCCGTCAAGTAAGCCCAGCCCCGGTGTACTGTCCTCTTTTGATTTACATTTAGTAGATGAGAACGGAATAGCAGTGGCGGATTTGCTTAACCTACAGGTTAGCCGTGCCAATGAAACTGCTCTATTTGCCAATCAAACCGACGATTGGTTATACACCATTGCTTGGGAAGCAAAGCCCCGTATCTCCAAGAATAATAAAAGGTCTAAAGCAGGTAGTTGGCTAATCTTTAGCGATGGGGGAGAAGAAAGCAGTGCCTTAGCTGAACTCCTCAACCAGCAAGGTAATCGCTGTATCTTTGTTTCCCAAGGGTCATCTTTTGCTACCTTAAATGGCGGTCACTATCAAATTAACCCTACTGAACCAGAGGATTTCCAGAAGCTCATTGCCGCAATAGTAAACCAGGAGCAGCAGTCCGTTTACCCTGGCATAGTTTATATGTGGGGACTTGATGGAAAGCCTGAGGTGTCAGATGTTCCCACCACAGCAATGGGTTTATGTACTGGGATGTTGCATTTGACTCAAGCATTAACGAAAGTTTCTTCCCATCATGGCAAGAGAACAATACCTCGTTTATGGGTAGTAACTCGCAATACCCAAGCAGTTACAAAAACAAACTTACAACTGCAACAAGCACCATTGTTGGGCTTAGCCCGTGTAATGGTTTTAGAACATCCCGAATTAGAAACTGTCTGCATAGATTTGAATTCGCACCAAGTGAATGAAATCGAAATGCTGCTCGAAGAAATCCTCTTCCCAGAACCAGAAGAGCAAGTCGCTTTTCGGGATGGAGAGCGTTATGTTCCTCGATTGAAACGTGCTGATGCTAAAAATATTGCTCAACCAGCAGAAATTAATTCATCAGGCCGTTATTTAATCACGGGTGGCTTAGGTGCATTGGGGCTGCAAGTGGCAAATTACTTGGTGGAACAAGGTGCACGTCACCTGCTGTTAGTAGGACGGAAAGGAGCAGTATCAAAAGAAGCACAAGCAGGAGTTAGGCAGTTAGAAGAGAAAGGGGCGTTGGTGAAAATTATTAAAGCTGATATTTCCCAAGCCGATAGCGTCACGACACTAATAGCCGAAACTGACATTCCTTTACGAGGGGTAGTTCATGTCGCAGGTGTTTTAGATGATGGAATGCTCAGAGACCAAACCCAGAAACGCTTTGCCAAAGTAATGGCTCCCAAGGTTCAAGGTGCTTGGAACTTACACCAACTGACCAAAGAAATGCCATTGGACTTTTTTGTCTGCTTTTCCTCTATGACCTCGGTTCTAGGCACAATAGGTCAAGGAAATTATGCTGCCGCTAATGGTTTTATGGATGCACTATGTCATCACCGACAAGGATTGGGATTACCTGCTGTTAGTATTAACTGGGGACCTTGGTCTACTTCTGGGATGGCAACTCGATTGGATGCGAATCTGCAAAGTCGTTGGGATGCCATCGGTTTTGGTATGATCTCGCCTAATCAAGGAATGTATCTATTTGCCAAATTGTTGAACAGCAAAGTACCTCAAGTTGGTGCAATGCCCATTGATTGGTCAAAGTATCCTGTTGAGAGTACTTTCTTTACTTACCTCCAGAAAACTACTGACCAAAAGCAAGCGCCAGAGCAAACCTCAGTTAGTATCTTGGAACAAATCAAAGCGGCTGAAAAAGAGCAGCGCTATGAACTTTTAGTAACTCATATCCAATCTCAAGTATCTAAAGTCTTGGGCTACCAGAAAAAGAAGGCATTTTCTGTTAAGGAAGGATTTTTCGATTTAGGGATGAGTTCTCTGACATCAGTAGAGTTGAGAAATAATTTGCAAAATAGCTTGGGCTGTCGTTTACCCGCCACACTCACTTTTGACTATCCCACGGTTAAAAAATTGGTGGATTATCTGATGGTAGAGTTTATAGAAGAGGAGGATGAAGACGAGATATTTGCCTCTGAACAGTCCTTCCCTACAGACACAACAGTATCCACATTCGAGCCCCTAGGAGACAGTGATGACGCAGAAGAAATTGCTAAACAATTTGCAGCACAATTAGGTGTGCAATGGGTTGATTAAATTAGTTGGAGCAAATAAGTAGTCGGACATAAATAAACGGTACTGTCTCAAAAACTGTAAAATCCTTGTAACCATTACCCCAAAAGCTTTAGCCGATATTTACAAAACTTTATACAGCACCCAAGACTTTTGTCCAACTACTTAGTATCTATTTTTTGTCGTTGTCATTTTAATATTGGAGAATAAGGCCAATGCAAACGCAGCAAATTGGTTGCCTGAAGAAAAGGATAGACTTTAATCTAGTGGAGAAAGAGCTTGATCTTCTCAAAACCTTTCCAATTTGTACTGGCTACAGCGGTTATCAGGTTGGTTGTTGGCAAAAATTTCCCTTGTTAAATAGCCAGGGTAATGCTCAAGATGGACGGTATTACTCTTACGAAGGTTTCCCTAAAATAACAGAGATTGGCGATCAACTTGCTTACCTTACTTCATTGGTAACAGATATATTTTGTCTAGAGTTTCTTAAGGTAGCTGACATTTTTGAAATGAAAAGTGGTAGCTTTCTTTTTCCTCATCGAGATGCTCTAGACAATCAAGAAGACTTTAAGACTAATTTCGTGAGGCTACATATACCCCTCAAAACTAGCAATGGCTGCTTCAATTCTTGTGGAAAACATGTCTACCATCTGGGACCAGGAGAAATTTGGTTTCACAATGGCTATGCTGTTCACAGTGCTGCAAATTTTTCCCCAGAGTCACGTTTTCATTTAGTTGTAGCTTTCCCTCCTGGCGTTCCTGTCGATGCTTTATTCAAAGATAAATCCGTGATGATGCTGGGAAAGGAAACAATTTCAATTGATCGCGAACCTCTCACTGAAGCAGACATCAGTGGGATCTACAGTCTGAGCAGCATTATTAATGAATACAATTTTAAAGAGATAGTAGCTGTCTTAGGTAAGTTGCACTTTAGCAAACAAGTTAGCTCATCACTGACTTATAAGTGGTTGCAGGAAATTACGACAGCTACAGGTAACCCAAAGCTTATCCACAAGAGTAAATTAGTCAAGGAATTTTTCGTTGGTCCCAGACCTAAAAATCCTGGTGTCGATGTTCAATGGCTTTAAGCATTTAAGAATAACACACTATCAAGTATTTAATGAATTATTCAAATGAGTGAAAAAAATGAACAACGCTATGTTCAATTAATGAAGGTAGCGTCACAAAAAATAGCTAATTTACAAGCCGAAATTGAGCGATTAAAGCAGAAAGAACGTGAGCCTATTGCCATTATTGGTATGGGGTGTCGCTTAGGTTCAGCCGATAATCCTGAGGAATTTTGGGACTTACTTGTCAATGGCGTAGATGACATGGGAGAAGCCCCGGAAGGACATCATTCCTATCTAGATCCATACTACGATCCAGAGCCTGGTAAGCCTGGTAAGATATACATAAATCGTGCCGCCTTTCTCAACCAGTCTCCCGCAGATTTTGATGCCAATTTTTTCGGGATTTCACCAGATGAAGCTGCTAGTCTAGATCCTCAACATCGGCTGGTGATGGAAGTTGCGTGGGAAGCACTCGAAAATGCCTCACTGGTACCAGAACAACTAGCTGGTAGTCAAACCGGTGTATTCGTTGGCATATGTGCCAATGATTATGCTTGGCAACTTGCTAAACAAGATCCTACAGCAACAGATCTCTACGTCGGCTCGGGGAATGCCTACAGCCCAGCAGCAGGTCGCCTTTCCTACTTCTTCGATTTTACAGGACCTTGTCTAGCGGTTGATACGGGCTGTGCATCTTCATTAGCAGCTATTCACTTGGCAGTTAACAGCTTGCGACAGGGAGACTGTAATCTAGCCCTGGCTGGAGGGGTACAACGATACGGCTCACCAGAATACTGGATCAACCTTTGCAAGTCCGGGATGTTATCTCCAGATGGTCGTTGTAAAACCTTTGATGCTAGTGCCAATGGTTATGCCCGTGGCGAAGGGTGTGGCATGATTGTTCTCAAAAGGCTATCCGATGCCCAATCTGATGGGGACAAAATTCTGGCTTTAATTAGAGGAACTGCTCATGGACAGGATGGACGCACCAGCGGTTTAACCGTACCTAGCGGGTCTTCTCAACAAGCGGTAATTCGCAGAGCACTCGCCAATGCTGGTATTAAACCAAAGCAAGTCAATTATATTGAAGCCCATGGTACAGGTACATCTTGGGGAGACTCAATTGAAGCCAATGCCTTGGGTAGCGTTTTTCGCAAACGAGAAGAACCTCTGCTCTTGGGTTCGGCGAAAACTAATATCGGTCACTTGGAAGGTGCATCCGGTGTCGCAGGTTTGATTAAAATCGTTCTTTCCTTACAAAATGAGTTAATTCCCCCTCATTTGCACTTCAAAGAACCTACGCCCTATGTAAGTTGGGATGAGATGCCACTAAAAGTGACAACTGAACAGACTCCTTGGTCAGCAACTGATAAACCTAGGATTGCTGGACTCAGTTCTTTTGGGTTTAGTGGTATCAATATACATGCGATCCTTTCAGAAGCGCCAGCAGTTGCACCATTAAGTAAAGAGCAAACCGCCCAACCACCTCTCCATCTGCTCACCCTCAGCGCCAAAACTAAACCTGCTCTTGAGCAAATGGTTCACAACTATGCAGAATATTTCGCCACTCATCCTAACCTAGACTGGGCACAGACATGTTTTACTACCAATAATTGTCGCACCCATTTCGAAGAACGTTTGGTGGTGATAGCCAACTCAGTAGCTCAGGCACGGGAACAGTTATTAGCCCATCAAGCAGGGATGGAAAACTCCCATCTGTTGCAGGGTAGCAAGAGAGAAAGTCAACCTCAAATTGCGTTTCTGTTCACTGGTCAAGGTTCCCAGTATCTGGGTATGGGGCGGGAATTATATGAAGCACAACCGACATTTCGTCAAGCCCTAGAACGTTGTCAGGAGATTTTAGAGACAATTGGTAATCAGGAGCGATCGCTACTGGAACTACTCTACTATACCGATGACAGTTCTCTGTTGGAGCAGACCGCCTATAACCAAACCGCCTTGTTTGCTGTAGAGTACGCACTAGCCGAGATGTGGAAATCTTGGGGCATTGAACCAAACATTGTCATAGGCGATAGTGTAGGGGAATATGTAGCAGCTTGTGTAGCTGGGGTTTTCTCCCTAGAAGACGGCTTGAAACTCATGGTTGCTAGAGGACGCTTGATGCAGCAACTGCCCACTAACGGAGAAATGGCATCCACTGCAGCATCGGCAAAACCAATAGCACAGACACTTCAAAACAGGGATGTTGTTACCCATGCAGCCTTTACGAAACCAATGCTGGAGGATTTTCGTAACCTGGTGCAAGAGGTAACTTTTCATCAACCTAGACTCAACTTTATCTCGAATGTCACTGGTTCTCAAGAAAGCACTTTACCAACTAACCCAGACTATTGGCTTGATCAGATGCTCAAGCCGGTGCAATTTGCCACAGCCATAGAAACCCTCCATAGCCAAGGGGTAGATATATTGATGGAGATAGGACCAAAACCTATTTTGCTGGGCATGGGACAACAGTATTTACCCCTGGGCTATGGCACCTGGCTACCGACACTCCAGCAGGGCAAAAGTGATTGGGAAGGGGTATTACAGGCTTTGGGGCAATTATATGTTCAGGGTATATGGATTGATTGGGAGGGTGTTCATCGTGATTCTGAGTATACTCCAGTAAGTTTGCCCACCTATCCTTGGCAAAGAGAACGCTACTGGATCGATGTGAATCAACACCAACCATCCCAAAAAACTGGAACGCTAGTTGAAACTGTTAAGGTTAAACCTGTCCTAGAGATTCCTAATCTTTGGATTAAATGCTCTCAGCCTAATCCAAACGCCGATTTACGCCTATTTTGCCTACCCTATGCAGGGGGTGGAGCATCGATTTTTCGCCTCTGGCATCAAGAATTGCCGTTAAATGTAGAAGTTTGTCCCATTGAGCTACCTGGAAGAGAAAGTCGCATTAGGGAAAAAGCAATCTCAAGTCTTGAAATTATAACAGATAAATTAGTGGATGTCTTACTGCAATATGTAGATAAGCCATTTGCTATTTTCGGTCATAGTATGGGTTCACTAATTGCTTATGAACTAGCAAGAAAACTACAACTCAAAAATGTCAATCCAGTTTATTTATTTGTATCAGGTCGTCAGGCACCTAATGCCCCCGAGTTATATCCACCCTTTTATTCATTACCAGATGCTGAATTCATTGAGACATTAACTAATATTTACCCTAATATTCCAGATGCTGTCCTCAAAGAAGAAGAACTAATGGGCTTGTTCTTACCAGTTTTGCGAGCAGACATGACGTTAGCCCAAACCTATAGGCAGGAACAAGTAGAGACTCTGAATTGTCCCATTGTTGCTCTGGGTAGTATTGATGATGAGGAAGCTAGTTATGATCGTCTTATTACTTGGCGTGAGTATACCCATTCCTCATTTTCAGTTCAGACATTTCCAGGAGGACACTTCTATCTAAATGAAGATAGACAACCCTTGTTGCAGTTCATATCTAAAACGCTCAAAGCTATACACTAACTGGATGCATATTCCGCATTAAGAATTAAATTCGCCACGGATCGCACCTCAAGAATTTGTACCTGACTGAATTGCAAACCGTTGTATGATAGTTTTTAATAATACCTAATATGCTTAGTAGCACTCCCTCTAGCATTAATCTTCAAGACAGTTTTTTGGTGCTTGAAAACAAGCGTTTCCATTACATTTGGTTGCGTCATCATTGTTTATGTCCCCAGTGTTGCGATCCTTGGTCTGGGCAAAAAATTTATGACATTAGCGCCTGTACTGATTTGCCTAAACCACTATCTGCCACACTCAAAGGTGAAAACCTAGTTATTGATTGGCAAGAATATCCCCCCCACCAAAGTGTATTTCCAATTTCATGGCTACTAAACCATGCCTATGACCCTGAACCTAATCCTAACTTTGAGCCAGAGTATATTTTGTGGGATACGGATTGGTTGAGGGCACATCCTCCACAACAGCATGATTTCAGAAACTGCAATCGAGAAACATGGATGAATCAGCTTTATGTCCTTGGATTTACCCTAATTAAAAATGTACCTCACGAGGCTCTTGAATCATTTCTTACACTAATTGGACCAATCCGTGAGTATGCCAGGGATGGTAAGTTCTCAATACTTAAATCTGTTCGTCCATCATCGGAGTATGCTTGCTCAGACTTGGGATCTTTATCTAATGAGTTAATACCCCACAATGACATAGTTTCGTGCGATGCATCTCCAATTGTTGGGGCACTTTATTGTGTTGATAATACAACCAGTGGAGGTGAATCTATCCTGATTGATGGTTTTAAGATGGCAGAGGATCTGCGTCGAGAAGAGCCAGAGCATTTCTCAGCCTTGACGGAGATACTGGTGGATTATTGGCATTACTTTGATTGCGGGTCTTACTTAATGCGGAGCAAGAAGCCTATCATTCAGTTAAATCGCCAGGATGAGGTAGTTAGCATTTACTACTCATACAAAAATATGAATATCAACTTGCCATTTGATCAGATTCAGCGCTTTTACGAGGCTTTGTCAGTTTTTATGGGCTATGTGAGAAGTCAAAAGTACCAATACAACTTCCGAATCCAGGCTGGAGATTGTTTGCTGTTTAACAACTCACGGATGCTTCATGGACGAAAATCTTTCGATCCTAGTACGGGATTTCGATATCTTGAAACTGCTGCCGTTGAATGGGATTATTTGAGGTCACTTCTAAATTTGAAATATCTCCAACATCCTGCCATTGAAGCATTATCTATCTTAAATACCCATAGATCTGGAGTGCAGTATAGTTATTAAATGTTTCATTTTAGTAAGGGTTGATAACAATCATGAATGTGTCAAATAAAGTTCAGTGGGTCTATAGTTCAAAAAATAATCACGAACTCAGTGATCGCTATAACCAATGGGCCAAGGATTACGAACAAGATTTAAATGAAAATTTTGGTCGTCTTAACCGCGAACCTATTGTCGATTTAACAATTAAGTACGTCCCTAGAAATGCTCAAATTTTAGATGTGGGAGCAGGTACGGGTGTAGTCGGTCAATGGCTGCAAGAGGAAGGCTTTCACAACCTAGTAGGAATCGATATGTCTGAAGGGATGCTTACTGAGGCACAAAGGAAAAATATCTACACTGAATTGCGCCTTATGGTATTGGGTGAACCTTTAGATTTTCCCAGTGCTACTTTTGACGCCGTTACTGCTTGTGGGGTATTTACTTACGGACATGCTCCGAGCCATTCTTTTGATGAATTGATTCGTGTTACTAAACCGGGAGGATACATTATTTTTACCCTACGCCCCGATTTCTACGAAAGCAGCGATTTTAAAGACAAAATGGCAAATTTAGAAGCACAAGAAAATTGGAAATTAACAGAGCTGGGAGATAAATATCAAGCAGAACATGTGGATCAAGTGCCTATCTATTTTCAAACATGGGTCTATCGGGTAATATCAATTTCCTAAATAAATAGCTAGACAAAAAGTTGAATTTCCTGATTTTGCAGGAAGTAGTCAGTTCTTGCAAAATTAGGATTTTTTGTTAAACGCTACTAAACGGCTAAAAAGGATACAGGGTATATATTGTAACGATTAGTTTTTCAGTAACTTTTTTACTGCTTCAAACACTAAAACCTGCAAAATTTTTTCAAAATGTGGCGTTGGTGATTGCGTAATGTTTTAGACACAAGTAGGTATAGTTTTGAACTTTAGCTTTAAGGATGACAATACAGATCTAACTGTTGCTGTAGTTGCTATATAGCCTTCAAGCCTCGCTGAAAATAGAGATATTTATTAGACTTGATACTCATTAAAGTGTGGGTAAGTTCAGACCATAAAGTCATGGCATTAACCCAGGCATAAGTCAATAGTCCGATCTTAAAATAACACTTGGTGTGGCTCAAGTTGTTGCTGGTTTTTATGAGTAGTAGTAACATAAACATAAAGGGAAGTATATCCTAATGAATGTCCTCTAAAAGTAGAGAGAGTATAAGCATGCATCAATGACCAAAACAAGAGCAAGTAAACGAGTATATTTGACCCGATTTTGTTCTAAATTATAGCCTCCTGTCTGACAAGATTTAAACATTGTTTCAATTCCCCATCTAGCTCGATAAACAGCTAAATTTTTCTGGAGAGTAGATAAATTCGTTAGCAAGTACCAAGGGTGTTTATGGTGCTTTGAGCGATAGTTTATTTGTCTTCAAGACAGGTTAAAATGATTTGCTCCTCTGTATTTAATAGGGATTTTATTCCACCACAAGCTTTAATCAATCTAATTTCTGTTTTAGCGATTTATGAATTTTTTTTATGGTGGTATTTTTGGGCGTTTTAAATTAGTTCATTAAGGTGTTTATCACTTAATAATCTCAATCTATTTATTGACTTTGGATTACGTTTAATATAGCTAACAATTGGAATCATTTTTTTAAATAAAAGACTTATTAAATTTTAATATAACATAAAAAAAAGCATTTTTTGAGTTTTTGGAGATGTCTATTATAAAAAATAAAAATTGACAATGTAAGGGAATTTAGAATTTAGAATTTAGAATTTAGAATCGGGAATAAACAAAAGAGTTTAGGATACCGTCGGTGGATGCGTTCGCGTAGCGTGACCTTTGGTCAATCGCGCAGCGGCTCCAAAGGAGCATCGCGTAGCCTGATCAAAGTCAATCGGGTAGCGGCTCCAAGGTCTCATCGCACATAGTCAACCAAACTAAACTAGTTAATTAATAAATTGCACTGCTGATCGCAATTCTCATCACAAGTGAGGTAAACAGAATTTTTTCCGACGAGCCTACCCCTGTTCCCTGTTCCCTGTTCCCTGTTCCCGATTCCCGATTCCCGATTCCCTACTCCCTACTCCCTACTCCCTACTCCCTACTCCCTAAAAAATTTGTTACAAAAGTTTTCAAAATATGTTATCATAAAAGATTATTTGTGTTATAATAAAATTACCGTGGGCGCTAAAACGTTCCACGGTAAAAGCCAGCCGACAGTTTCTCCAGGACCCCAGGCTGGCTCTAGACCCCCAGTTAAGGAGATACCTAATATTTTATGTCGTACTCTCAACGCCTACACCCATGGGTAGTTGTTCGGCTGTTGCCCGAAATGCAGCGGGTGGTTGTTGCTCGTTTCCGCAACCGTTCTGATGCGGTTCGCGTAGCGTGACCTTTGGTCAAGGTCACTTGCAGGCTCTGAAACGACTGATGCCTGATGGGAAATTTATCATTATCTTCGATATTGGTCAGCCTATAGACGGCCAGCCTATAGACGACGAGCCTATAGACGACGAGCCTATAGAAGAAGAATCTTAAGGAGCAGGGAGTGTGGGAAGTTTGGGAGACCCAGCTCCCCAGCAATCAAATTTTAGTCTGACCCCAGAAACAGCTCTGCAAAGTAGAGTGGGCGTTCTTCAGTAATTAGTCTTAATTCAGTCAATAGTCTATGGCAAAACCAGCAGATATTGGTAGCAAACGTCTAATCAGTCTCGCCCCCAATGCCTGGGTGCAATGGGTAACCGATAATCCCCAAGTGCGAGCATCGGAGTTACTCGATGCTGAATTCCAGTGGATTAGTCGGGAAAGCGACGTAATTGTCAAAGCCTCTAGTCCTGAACATCAAGAATTTTTGATTCTCAATGAATTACAACTGCGCTATAGTCAGGCCATGCCTAAGCGCATGCGCAATTATGTCGCTTTAGCGGAGGAGAAATATAACCTATCCACTTATCCAGTATTAATTAACATCTTGCCGCCCCCAGCCACCGTCACCATTGAAGACTGTTACGACAGTGAATTTATGGGACTAAAGGCACATCAAGATTATCGGGTAATTAATTTATGGGAAGTAGAGGCTGAATTAGTATTAGGACAACCATTAGCTCCCCTATTCCCATTTGTACCAATTTTAAAAGGAGGTGCTAGTGAATCTAAATTGCGCTCAGCCGTCCAGGCCCTAAGAGCAGATCAAACTTTGAACCAACTAGAACCATTGTTAGCTTTTTTCGCTAGCTTCGTCTTAGAGATACCGTTAATTCAACAAATCATGAGGTGGGATATGACAGTATTACGTGAATCACCCTGGTATCAGGAAATTTTACAAGAAGGAATCCAACAAGAACGTCTACGGAGTTTAGAGCGCATCCTTAACCTGCGATTTGGAGATATTCCTTTAGATATATCCCGGAAAATGGAAGCCTTAACTCTCCCACAATTAGACGAGTTAATCGCCATAGCATTAACTGTGAATTCTTTAGATGAGTTTACTCAACAGTTGCCCAATTAATTAAATAAATAGTGCGACACCCCACCTCACCCGTGGGGTGTGTTTTCCTCTGCTCTTAGTTTTGATATCATCAATAGACTATAGAATTTGAAGTTGATATAACATTTATCATAGCTATGAGGTGCGCTTGACCCATTAAAAATTAAATTCGCCACGGGTCGCACCTGAGGTAAACAGAAATTTTACCATCTTCCCTACTCCCGTCTTGATGCAGTCGCTCATGGGGGAAACCCCCAAGACCGCGCTGCATCGCTACTCCCTATTCCCTATTCCCTATTCCCTTATTTAACCCTTTTGAATTATGTTACCAAATCAACAAACAGTATCTGAAACTAAACCTGAAGCTAACCCTGAAACTAAACAGTATAGCCCTTTTGTATTTAGGATCTCTCCTATAATTCGGATTACCTTAATAACATTTTATTGGGCGCTGTTGATACCATTACCGTTTTTAGCTAAAGTATCATCGACTCCGGTATCGCCAATAGTCCTGTGGATAGGAATTAGCTTAGGATTTCTCGCCCTCTATGGAGCCTTAAGCGAACAGGTGATTGTAGATGACGAAAAAATTAAGGTGGCTTATCCCAATTGGGTGCCCCGATTCTTTCGCAAAGGTTGGCAATTACATTGGAAAGAGGTGAAAGACTTAAAAATGCGCACCACAGGTCAAGGGGGGCTTGTTTACTATTTCATTAGCCAGTCTTCTGACCAAGCTTACTTGCTGCCAATGCGAGTAGTGGGATTTAATCGCTTAGTTAAGTTAGTACAAAACTATACCGGGATAGATACCACCGATATTCGTCCTCTAGCACAGCCTTGGATGTATCTAATTTTGTTTGGCTTCACCCTCTTGCTATTACTGGTAGATGGCTGGACGATAACCACAGCTATCAATCAAGGTTTAATTTATTAATCAGAATGCCTTGATGCAGCTCCTTGCCATGAACGACTGCATCAAGACATTGATAATTTTGAATTGGAGCGAAGCGATTGACTAATCCCCTGTTGCAGCTCAAACAGGTAAGCCTGACCCTTTCAACCCGGGCTAAAGCGGCTGGGATACCTATATTAACTGATATTTCTTTCGAGGTCAGCCAATGCGATCGCATCAGCGTGATTGGACCATCTGGTGCGGGTAAAACCTCTCTGTTGCGCCTGTTGAACCGACTAAGTGAGTCCACCCAGGGAAATATTTACCTAGATAATCAGAACATCCGGAATATCTCTGTCCTAGAATTGCGCCGACAGGTAATGCTGGTACCTCAAGAACCAAAACTGTTAGGGATGACCGTTCAGGAGGCTCTAGCTTATCCATTGGTATTGCAACAGCTGCCAAAAAAAGCGATTGCACAACGGACACAAGGGATTCGAGAGAGACTGCGCATCCCAGCGGAGTGGTTAGAGCGTACAGAGTTACAACTGTCTTTGGGACAACGGCAATTGGTTGCGATCGCACGAGCACTAGTTGTCCAACCAAGAATAGTGTTACTCGATGAGCCTACCTCAGCCTTAGATGCTGGTATAGCCTCTCAGGTGATCAGGGTATTTACCGATTTAGCGCAAAAGGAGCAGATCACAATTTTGATGGTCAATCATCAGCTAGATATGGCTGAGTTATTTTGTAATCGAGTCTTGTATTTACAAGATACTCAGTTACTCCAAGACACGACCGCTGAGCAGATTAATTGGCAACAGTTGCGAGAGAGATTAGTACAAGCAGAAGCTAAAGCATCTCAAGAATGGGCTTAATCATTTCTTGACAGTTGACCCTTGACGGTTATTTTAATTTTGCCTATTGTCTATTGCTAGCATGTCTATTGCCTCTTGCCTCTTGCCTCTTGCCTATCATGCGTCTAACCTCCCTTGATGTCTTTCGAGGTATTGCCATGGCTAGCATGATTCTAGTCAACAATCCCGGAAGTTGGTCTTATGTCTATCCCCCGTTACTTCACGCTAAGTGGCATGGTTTTACCCCCACAGACTTAGTATTTCCTGCCTTTTTATTTATTGCTGGTGTAGCAATGGCTTTTTCCTTGGTCAAGTACACCAATAACAACCAATCCGTATCCCAAGGATATTCGCGTATTGGCAGGCGATGCGCCATTCTATTTGCCCTAGGCTTACTGCTCAATGGTTTTCCGACTTACGACTGGGATACTATTCGGATTATGGGTGTCTTGCAGCGCATTAGTCTTGCCTATCTCCTTAGTGCTGTAGCAGTGCTAAATCTAAGACGACGGGGTTTGTGGGTACTGACCGGAATAGTTTTGCTAGGGTACTGGGCAGCAATGTCTTTAGTACCAGTTCCTGATTATGGTGCTGGTAATCTCACACCGGAAGGGAATTTTGCTGCCTATATCGACCGTATGGTATTGGGAACAAACCATTTATATAAACAAGCTCAATTTGATCCAGAAGGACTGTTTAGCACCTTACCGGCGGTAGTAACTGTTTTGGTTGGCTATTTCGTTGGGGATTGGTTACGCCATCAACCGATACAGTCCCGTACTAGTTTGGGATTAGTACTATTTGGTCTAGGTTGTCTTGGTTTAGGCTGGGTTTGGGATTTCTGGTTCCCAATTAACAAGCAGCTATGGACAAGTTCCTATGTCGTCTTTGCTGCTGGTTGGTCGATGCTGTTACTGGCGGCTTGTTATGAGTTAATTGAAGTGCGGGGATTTCGCCGATGGGGATGGCCCCTAGAAGTGATGGGGTTAAACGCAATTTTTCTGTTTGTGGCATCTGGTTTAGTAGTTCGCATCCTGTATCGAACTAAGGTAGGGACAGGTGATAATGCTGTGAGTACCTATACTTGGATTTATGAAAATCTGTTTCGGTCGTGGGCGGGAGCCATGAATGGTTCTTTGATCTTTGCCATAGTCAATGTACTGTTGTGGTGGTTGATTCTCTATGGGATGTATCGGCGACGCTGGTTGATCAGGATTTAAGGGTTAAGGGTTAAGGGTTAATGGTTAATGGTTAATTAACCAACAACCTCTAATAACTCTTATGAGTTGCCAATTCTGTCCCAGATTTTAGATCATTATCACTTATCCCTTGATTAAACCGATAGCCAACATTGCGAACCGTTTGGATAATGCTGGGTTGTCGAGGATCGGTTTCTATTTTTTTGCGCAGGGCAAGGACGTGGGTATCAATAGTGCGTGGATTGTCAATAGCATTGGGCCAAGCACGGCGCAATAATTCAGACCGACTCAAAGCCATTCCCTCTGCTTGGGCAAGTACGTAGAGCAAACTAAATTCTTGGGGAGTCAGGTCAATAAACTCTTCTTTAAAGCGGACACGACGCTGGACTAAATCAATTTTGAGATCACCGTAGTCTAGAGACAGGGGAGCCACCGTAATGCGGAGGCGACGAATTAGGGCTTCTACCCGTGCCATAAATTCCTGTATACCAAAGGGCTTGGTCAGGTAATCATCTGCCCCAGCTTTAAGACCAGTGACGATATCTCTTTCACTATTACGAGCAGACAACATTAAAATTAGAGATTTTCGCTGTTGCTGAAGCCAGCAGCAAAATTCAACCCCATCACTGTCTGGTAAATCAGAGTCTAGGATAACCAGACTGGGTTGGCGATGGTGAAAGTCTTCCTTGGCTTGATCAAGATTTTGTGATTGGTACACCCCATAGCCGGATTTCTTTAGGTGGGACCCTAGAAGCGATCGCAAATGAGGGTTTCCTTCAATAATCTGAATTCTCACTGAGCCCACGGCACATTAAAGTCCTCTTAGCCTTAGCCGTTGGGATTTAATTGTAGCAAAAGCAACATCAACATTCTGTAACAACTGCTACTGATCACACTGATAGTGCCTTGGGTTTTTCAAATGCGACTTCCTAGGGGCAGCCTAGTGGCACGAAATATACCAGGTCAGAGGAACAAAGGGACAATAGGAAAAATTTTAAGTCACCAGTAATTTTAATTCACCATTTTGGATTATATCATATAAAATGCAATTTAGTCTAGCTAACATAACAAATAATTGAGAAAAGTATCGAGGACTTGCTACTTTTGCTAAACTGAAATTAAGTTGGCGTATCCGAGTTTCTCCTGAGTGAGCCAATACCACTAGTGTTGATACTCAAAATTTATTAAGACTATGCTGCAAGATCCTCAAGCTATACGCTGCTATCAAAAACTTACTGACTCCCTAGTCGATTTGTGGAATCGAGGTTATAGCTTCGACGAATTGCGGCTATATATCGATGGCTATCTTTCTGCCCTAAAACACACAAATACCCTTGAATCCTACATAATCTACCGTTTAGAAGAAGATGCCACTCGTTATCTTCGCGATCCATCCAACTTTGAGATGGTACCAATGCCGCAGCCAGAAACCGACTACTTTTAAACCTTAAACACAGATAACCCACATCAATCAGATCAAGTCCCTTGGATTACTCTTTCTATCCGATAGCAGGTAATAGGGCATTACCCATTACCCATTACCAAAAAGCGAGAGGCTATTCTCTTTAGTGATTAACTGGACTTGATATCAGTGGGTTTTCTGAGCAATCTGGTTTTCCCAAATACCGATTAAATTCTGAACCCTCTCATCCCAACCATATTGGGAAACACACTCCCTACCGTTGCGACCCATTTCCTGTCGCAACGCTGGGTTCTCAATTAATATTTTGAGCTTGTCGGAGAAATCTTCCTGATTCTGGGGAGTGAACAAAAAGCCATTCAATCCGTCTTGGATATTCTCCACTACCCCACCTGCTTCAGGAGCGAGCACAGGAATTCCAGCAGCGAAGGCTTCTAATATAGTTAGCCCTCTAGTCTCCTTCTCAGATGCTGTGATATGAATATCACTGTTGACCAACAAAGCTGGAACATTTTCCGGTGGGACTCTACCGAGGAAGTAACTATTTGGTGTTAACTTGCTTAACCTGGTAGCAATCTCATCCCGCATCGGACCATCACCAACAATGATCAGTGCGATTTGGTCACTGTTGACCTCTTGTACAACTCGTAAAAAGGCATTTAGGGTAAATTCCCACCCCTTATCTGGAGTTAACCTACCTAAAAAAACTAACTTAACTTTACTGTCAACCCCTCTAAGGTCATAGTTTTTCTCAAAAAACTGTTCCTCTTGTAAATCCGCAGAGAATTTACTAGCATCAAAGCCAAGTAAATTGGCATAAGTGGTGTTTTTAATGCCTAGATCGATAATTTTTTTATGGGTAATCCGACTAGACACTAGGGTGACATCATAAGAATTATAAACTGAAAGCAATATGGTTTTAAAAATAAATTTAATTCCAGCGACGACCACAGACGGTAGAGAAAAGTAATCTTCGGCATAGTCGAGAAAATTAGTCCTAAAAAAACTCACACAGGGAATACCAGCCTTTTTGGCAAAAGCGACCCCAGGCACTCTAAAAAAGCCAAAAAACAGTCTTTCTGGTTCATCAACATGAATAATATCGGGCTGGAATTTTTTTAACTCCTGGAGGAGGATTGAATAGGAACTCCTGCGCACCTGACGCTCAAAATCTAAGTCCATGAATGGGGTACTTGGTAAATTTATGACTCTCACCCCAGGCAGGATTTGACCAGTATAATCTCGCCAATTGGGATAGACATCTTCTAACGCACTGTAGTCAGGACAAAATAACAACACCTGGTGTCCCCACTGACTCAGTCGTTGTAGCCTAGATAATCCACTAACTGTTACGCCATCAATGACAGGCAAGAATCCAGAGGTGATAATAGCAATTTTCATAGGTGAATAGAATTATCCCACTCAAAGCGTGTTTACTCTGTAGGGGCAAAGCATTGAGGATGGATCAATTTTTGCATAAATCCTCAGCAGAACAAATCAGGCAAATATAATAACGTTTCATAGCAAATCCGGGTTAATTACCCCCTTTTTAAGCAAAAAGCATGAGGAGCTTTAGGAGCTTCAGGAGCTTCAGGAGAACAGGAGAAAGAATGCTGGAATCATAACGGGGGTTTTTGAAGCGGATTTGCTATCAAACACTACTGGAACTAGTTAAACCTAAGTTAGGGTGAATAGCATCCGGCAGTTCCTTTTCCACTCGCCGTATAGGTGGATATCGATAAGCGATAAAGCTTGCCAGGATGTTCAGCAATCCCATCAACAGCAACAGCAAGCCCATCCCACGCCCTGGACCAACTCCAATGATATGCCCAATACTACCTGCTAACAATCCATCGGTAGCCATCATCGGTTCTAAAACATGATCGACTAACGGTCCGGTTAGCATGTGGGCAAGGATCAATAACGAGTTTTCGATTGCCAGTTGTAAGGCGAAGACCCGTCCTTGCAGATTAGCTGGGACTTTGTTCTGCCAGATAGTCTGATTACAGCTAACGATAATAGGTTGAGCAAATAAGACACCAAAAGCCCCAAGAGCAGCCAAGCTCACAGAAGCGCGGCACCCACCTAAAAGTAAGAACAAGCCTTGCAGGATTACAAAGCTAAAAATACCGTATATCCTGGGCTTGGGTCCTCCCCAGGTAGTCATGACCAAGCTACCAATCAGCATCCCACAACCGCCAATAGATAAAATGACCCCAAGTTCAGCACTGGAGGCAAAACTTAACACCAGTGGCCAGAACAACACCTGAAGAATACCCATACTGAAGTAGACCACGGCAAAGAACATCAGCAACCCTCGTAGTCCTTGGCGTTTGGCAATGTAACGCCAGCCTGATACTAGATCTTGGCGCAGTTGAGAGAAGTGGGCTTGCTTTTGATGAGTGTGATGGGTAGACTGGAGATGGGGAATCTGAACCCTTAGCAATGTTGCTAGGGCAAAGATGAATGTGATGAAGTCTATTAATAGAATTCCCTGCAAGTGGATGGTCTCCAGCAGCACACCCGCCAAGGTCGGTCCAAGAATCTTGGCAGTTGCCCTAGAGGCTTGCATCATGCCATTAGCACGGCTAAGATGTTCTTGAGGCATCAGCTGAGTCGTAGCTGCTGTATAGGCTGGCAACTGGAAAGCCTTAAACGTTGAACTGATTGCTACGACTAGGTAAATGTGCCAGATCTCTAACCTGCCCGAGAACACCAGAGCCATAACCACCAGTGTGCTAACCCCTGCCACGGAGTCGCTGAGAATCATCGCCCAGCGTCTATTCCACCGGTCTACGAATGTACCAGCTATGGGTGAGATAATAATATTGGGTAGGTGAATAAATAAAGAAATTAGGGCAAATTGGGTGATTGAACCAGTGGTCTGGTAAGCCCAAACACCCAAAGCAAATTCGGTAAGATTAGACCCCAGAAGGGATACTAGTTGTCCCAACCAGATCAGAAAGAAAATCTGCATTTATTGTGTCTTTTTCTACTTTACTCGTCGTTATACTCCGCCATCGGCGGGATTATTGTACCTTTTATACATGAATGACTGAACCCCTTGCCAGTTCCCGCTCAGCTTACACCTTGATGGGTAAAACAGTCTAGCTCGGGGAAAAAGACTGTTGTGGGTGGGCTTACTTATATATCTAGTATGCTGGCAAGTTTTATTTTATGGGAATTCCCACAAGCCAAAACCCCGTGTTTTTAAACCACCGGATGTAGGCTCGCACCGACTTTAGTCGCCTAGTTGACAATACTTGCGCGCTAGAGTATTAGTGAGATATGGGTACAGGCTGAAAAACCGAGGCGCAACCGGGAGAGAGACCCGCCACTGCTTGACCTTAAAGTAGTAATGCCCGGAGGGTAGGGAAAATCCTCCTTTCTTGATGCAGTCGCTCATGGGGGAAACCCCCAAGACCGCGCTGCATCGCTAAAAACCCAATCGTCAATTAACAGTTGGCGTGTGAACCCAGCAAGACACAACTTGAGAAAAAAAACGGTACGGCGGGGCACGCCGGAACCAAGTGAAACAGGGAAGCAACGGACTTCATAAGGCACTTCTCAAAAAGTAACTAAACGCCTAAGGAGACTAGCCCGCTGGGTCTTTCGTAAACTGAACTAAAGTCTTGGTTTTGACGGGATTTCGGTTCAGATACTGCCAAGCTTCTGACAGAGTTAGAGACTTGGATACGGAGGTTTAAGGCCGGTCGTAGATCTAGGAATCCCCGTCTCTTTAGAGCGGGGAGTGTCAAGTTTGACGGTACCCTTGATGAGTACTCTTTGTGACATTTTTGCTGAGATTGTGGTGACATGGTCTTGATGCAGTCGCGCTATGGGAGGTACCCCAAGACTGGGCTGGCTTCCCTTTGGCTGCGTTGCATTGCTTTTGACCGACAACTTATTCTGTGGGTGACATGCCGAATCTGCTGATCAGAATAATTCCGTAGTACCTATCTGAGCAGGAAGGAAGACATGAGCTATTGTGGACACCTATCTTGAGAAGCTGGGGGGGCGACGAAATACGCTAAAATCCAGACTCTATAAGCGACCTAGCCCTTAGACCTCGTTGATAATACTTTCGTTTATTAGGATTTAATCTCATTAATTCGGTTACTAATTCTATACAAACATCTTTAAAATTAACCCAGGTTTGACCATATAAACCAACGTAAAAACTACTATGCCTCCGCTCTATTCGACCAGATTCTTTGACACGACCAATATAGTTTTGTATTCCTTGACGTTTAATCTGCTGACCTTGAAATGTTGCCGAAGTGTAAGCTATAGCTATCAATAAAACTATAGAAATAAAGCGTTCACCTTCAAGCTTGGTGTCCTCTAAATTATAACCACCTGTTTTAAAATCTCTAAACATCTCCTCGATATCAAATCTTTTTTTATAAGCTGAAACTGCCGACTTTAAGTTAGATAAATTGGTCAGTAAAAACCATCCTTCTTTCGGGGATGTACCTTTGAGTTTACGTTGCCATTTACAAGCTACATTAAACTTGAAAAATCCCCTAGTCTTGGTCACTTTAACTCCTTGGATAAATAAAGACACTCCAGGTACTAAACCTAAATCATTGAGTTCAACCCAATTATCTTTTTTATATTCAACAAATTCATTCTTTTTTAAGCGTAAACAAAAAAATACACCCAAGTCTTGTAAGTATTTTGCTAATTTAACTGAGCAAAATTCTCGGTCTCCTAATAGGCAGATTTTATAGTTTTCAAAAATTGGTATAACCTTTGATAATACACTTTTTTGTTCTGTTAAATTACTACTCCCTAACTTTGGCAACAAAGTAAAATAGATTGGAAACCCTCTTTTATCCCAAATTAAGCTAACCATGACTAAATTAATGTGACCCCAATTTGTTCTATCAATTGCTAGATAAATTAACGTTTCCGAGTTGAAGTATGTTTTTAATAATTCTTCAACTATTGGAAACCAAACTTCTTCAATTGTTAAGTTTGGTAAAGATAGAAATCTTTGGATTCTTTTTCTTCTACTTTCAAATTTAATCGGTAAAGGGAGAGCATTGGCTAACTTTTCTACACTAACTTTTTTAATTGAATGTAAGAGATTAACGAAAATTTTTAAAAAAATATATTCGGCTAGAGTAAATTTACTTTTTAGGTGGTTTTGGTATAATGTGGATAACATTGTCAACAGGTAGGTTTTGTTGCAAATAGAAGACCTACCTTTTTTTTACCATAAAATTGTACAACCTTTACATAGCAATCATTTGAGCCTGTTTCGTCACCCCGTCAGCTTGAGAAGCTCAGAAGGGAGAGCTGACTGCTGAATCATTACCAACTAGTTAAGCTTAGTGGTAAGAAAAGACCAGTTACCCTGGTTATTAAGAAGAGTTTCAACAGTTAGGATTAAAATTGATGTGATTTCCATTCACTATTATATACTTGATTGGCAAATAAAACAAGTATCCTAAACGGTAGTTTTAAATCAATTGAGATATTGAGATATTGAAGATGCTTAACTATATCTAGTTCCTTATCTAGTTCCTTATCTAGTTCCGTTTTGGATTGTTTGAGGTCACTAGTTTAATTTTTTTTTACCGTTTATCCCTGACACTCAAGCGTCAAGCGTCAACCGTCAACCTATTAAATTGATTTAAACCTATCGGTTATGAAATATACCTCGGTTTGACCCCCCAAAGTATCCCAAAAATCACTGCTAGTATTTGGAATCATAATGATTGACTTTAATTTCGATCAGAGGAGGTTGAGCTAAAGGACACCATTGGATTCACAAGACATGCTTTGATTGGACGCGATCGCATATTGTAAAACTAATCAACGTTAAACCAGTAACTATAAATAGTTTCATAGTATGATCAGTCGTCATCGTTTTATTCATCCTTACTGATCAACATATTGCTGGTCATCGGGATTTTCTCGCTCCTCCAGAATATCCGTTCCCTTAGCTTGACCTACGGTCAATCGCGTAGCGTGGCCCACGGTCTCTCCTTCCTCATCACTGAAAATTTTGCCAAAATGGCAACCAATTACTAATATGTATAAGTCAATATTGTATAGATGCAGGTTTATTTACTCTTAAGTTCACTGCCATATAAATCCATGTCGAAATGATTAGATTCGGAAGAGGATTAACCTAAAATTCAGGGTAAATAATATCGCCAGAGTCTTCTTGATTTTTATAATTTTCATGAATTTTAAATTAAGATTGCTTAAAATTGCTTTAATTAACTAAATTTAAATCAGGGTGCTTTACTACACTATAAGTAAGTCAGTAATATCTATGCCGAGATAACTACTTATAATTAGTGATCTTACTTACTAATGTGCATTTAAATCAATATAGTTAACGAAAATACCTATGGTATTCAACGCAAATCAACTATCTGAAATAACTATTAAACTAACAGCTACCCTGACAGCAGAACCCTTAAATCAATCTCTTAACTTATGGATGGAAGATATAAATATTCCATCCAAAATAAACTTATCAAAATCTTATCAACATGTTGAAAAAATATTTGATAAGTCTAGTCTACTATCTACTCAAAAAAATGGGAGTCCTGTCATCTGCTCTAGTTTTGAAGACTGGATCAAGTCTCCTGCCAATCAGCCATTATCACCAAATCACTCTAACCTAGGATTAGCTACCAATTTTGATATTCTTAAAGCCGAAGCCTTGCTAGTTAATCATAACGATTACCACTTACCAAATAAGTTAGTAATTGTTCATGAAAATGAACAAGAAACCAATGAATTATATCAAGAAATATTTGAAGAAAAGACCTACATTAAACATGGCATAACTATCCATGATGGCGATTGTATTTTTGATATAGGGGCAAACATCGGTATGTTCACCCTGTTTGCTCAGCAAATCTGTAAAAATGCCAGACTATTCTCCTTTGAAACCTTACCAGACGTTTTTGAATTGTTGCAGATCAATGCATCACTGTATGGCTCAAATGCCAAAGTGTTCAATTTTGGACTTTCCAAGCACTCAAAGAGTATATCTAGTATGATTCATCAACATAACATTGAAAAAATTGATTTACTCAAAATTAATGCTGATCAACCTCAGCTAGATATCCTGGCTGGCATCAAGGAGAAGGATTGGGAAAAAATTCAGCAAATTGTCATGGAGGTTGATCAGATTACAGCAGGGATAAAACTAAAGCAGATCACAAACTTACTCCAACGGAAAGGCTACCAGTTAGTGATTGATCAAGAAGTATTGCTGGCAGATACAGGGGTTTACCGTATCTACGCCAGCCGTAACTATCAGCTAAATCAATTCTCTTAGTATCCAACAGCAATTAAAATCCCTGTTGTTCTACCAACACACTGATTACTCAGCTTACTCAGCACCCTTCACACTGAGGCACTCAGCCTTCCTGATAAGTAAGTGGATCGTCCAATCCCAACTCAGCAAAGGCAGCCAATCGCAACCGACAAGCATCACAAACACCACAAGCTAGATCGTTCCCTGTGTAGCATGACCAGGTTTTTTCCCAAGGCACACCGAGCTGATTGCCTAATTGGATAATTTCGGTTTTTTTCAGGTCAATCAGAGGAGTGACAATTTTAATTCCATTGCCCTCCCTACCTTGTTTCGTTCCCAAATCAAAAGCTGTCTGCATTGCTTGGATATAATCCGGACGGCAATCTGGATAGCCAGAATAATCTAAGGCATTGACACCCACATAGACTCCCTCAGCACCAATTGCTTCTGCATAGGATAAGCCAAAGCTCAGAAAAATCGTGTTACGGGCTGGAACGTAGGTAATGGGGATTTCTTGAGACATCTGCTCTAGACTACGCTCCTTGGGTAGGTCAAGGTTATCATCGGTTAACGCTGAACCTCCCCACTGCCGTAAGTCAAACCTGACTACCTGATGTTCCTTAACACCTGCTGCACTAGCAATTGCGTAGGCTGATTTGAGTTCTCGTCGATGTCGCTGCTGATAATCAAAGGAAAGGGCATAACACTCATAACCGTCTCCTACTGATTGATACAAAACTGTAGCAGAGTCTAAACCTCCAGATAACAACACAATTACTTTCTTAGACATGATCCAACCAGATATCACAAGTCTCATCAGGATAATGCCTAATCAAACGTTTTGCACTGTTACTACAACTACCAATTAATAATTTCATTGCTCTGTCAACAGACAACCCACAAACTGACACATAGGGTTAGTGTTCCATATTTCGTCAAACCACAATAAGTATAGAACACATGTTTTAAAGGTTCTTTTAGGCTGAATAGGATGGACAAAGCTTTGAAATTCTTCACATTTATAGTTGCTGTGGTACTATCTGGATGGTTTAAGGCGACTTAGATTAAGTAAATCGACTTATTACCAGTGGTGGAGGAGCAAAAAAGAGTGCAGAATCGTACTTATCAAAGACATCGAGATCATCAAGTCCAGCGCAACTTACCGCAGCCAATCAAAATCGGTGTGATTGGCGTTGGCAATATGGGACAACATCATGCCCGAGTTTTGAGTCTTCTCAAAGACGTTGAAATTGTGGGTGTGGCAGACATTAACGTCGAGCGTGGTTTAAATATTGCCAGTAAGTACCGTGTTCGCTTTTTTGAAGATTATCACGATCTTCTTCCCTATGTAGAGGCGGTTTGCATTGCAGTGCCGACCCGTCTACATCATGACGTCGGGATGACTTGTCTACAAGCTGGAGTCCATATTTTAATTGAAAAACCGATTGCCGCTAGTATTGCTGAGGCAGAATCCTTAGTGAATGCTGCAGCAGAGTCCCAATGTATTCTTCAAGTTGGACATATTGAACGTTTTAACCCAGCTTTCCAGGAACTGAGCAAAGTTCTGAAGACAGAACAATTGCTGGCTGTGGAAGCTCATCGCATGAGTCCTTACTCTGACCGAGCCAATGATGTCTCGGTGGTTTTGGATCTCATGATTCATGATATAGATCTATTACTAGAATTGGTAGCCTCACCTGTGACAAGGTTAACCGCTAGTGGCAGCCGTGCTTCTGATTCCGGGTATTTAGATTACGTCACTGCTACCTTGGGGTTTGCCAATGGTATTGTTGGTACTGTCACGGCCAGTAAAGTGACACACCGAAAAATCCGTCGCATCGCTGCCCATTGCAAAAATTCTCTGACGGAAGCTGATTTCCTCAATAATGAGATTCTAATTCATCGGCAAACCACTGCCAATTATATGACCGACTATGGTCAAGTGCTTTACCGACAGGATGGTTTGATTGAGAAGGTTTATACCAGTAATATTGAACCACTCCATGCTGAGTTAGAACACTTTGTCAATTGTGTACGGGGTGGTAATCAACCTTCTGTCGGGGGTGAACAAGCCCTAAAAGCACTGCGATTGGCAAGTTTGATTGAGCAGATGGCTCTTGATGGTCAAGTTTGGCACAACGTAGATAATGGGAATCATAAACTCCATACTTCGGTTATGACAGTTCCCTGTTAAGGGCTTTTTGTTGATAATTTAGGGGTCAGTTGCACTTGTAACTGACCGACATTAGGAGGAGCCTAAGGGGGTAAGGAACAAATTAGCCAAATCCGCTTTGATAAATCCCTTCTAGCCCTGACGACTAAAAGTCGCGGCTATAGGTAGGTTAAGCCTTATCGAAGAGTACAAAGTCTGCCTGGACAGACTGACTTCAACAGGGAGTCTTTAATCCGGATTTGCGATCAACCTTTTCCCCTGTCCTTTTTCCGATTTACTTGAAAAGTGTGATCACTGATGAAGCTACCTGAGTTGACATAACTTCACTGACTTTCTGATTTCCTTGGGGGCTAAGGTGAATGTGGTCACGGTAAAGTATTTCTGGTTTTTCGGTTTTATTGAACACTGGTAAAAAATCTAGATAAGTAATGTTGTGCTCTTGAGTAAAGTCACTCAAGCGTTTACGGGCTTTTAACTCATAGTCACGAGGTCCTTTGGTCCCAATTTCCCGGAGTAGGGGGGTCATCCCTAACACCAACTTGGCTCCAGCAGCATCAGTTAGGGTCTTAATTTCCCCAATGGCCTTGAGATTAAAGCCAACCCGGTCTCCTGGTTCCGCTCTGACTGCTTCCATTTCAGGAATAGCTGGTGCTCTCAGGAGATAGCGACTCCAGATCTCGCCTATGGCTAGGAGGGGTTTTTGGCTGGGATAATTGCGATCGCGTCCGACTTGTACAGAAGTCGGTGCTGTAGCAAACAAGTCATCGGTATTAATCAGTAATACCACTACATGGGCGTTGAAGGTGCCAAAGCGTCGTAGATAGGCTAACTCATTTCGTGGTCCCCAAGAATTAGCAGAAGCATTAAGGACTTCGACTGTTTCAAATGGTTTCTCCTTGGTTAGTCTTGGTAAGACGTCTTTGGTCAGCCATAGTTCTAATTGAGATTGGAGCAGTGCTGATATGGTTTGGTCTTGGTCTGTCCACCAAGCTCCATTCGCAACAGAATCCCCCAGTAGGAACACCCGCAGCATGGATCGCGGTAACCTAGGAGTGGTGCTGGGACTGCGCATGGAATATTCATTAATGACAATGCGGTTGCCAAACCGTCTGGTGCTTTGGTTAGGGGCTAGCAAGTAGCCAATTTCCTCATCTGCCACATAAATCAGGGGATTACCGAAGCCGAGCAGCCATCGTAAACCGACCTCTAGCGCTACCAAGGAACTGACTAGCACTGCCAAGGTTAATAGCAATACTTTCACAAGAAAATCCTATATAATTTATAAATTTTTCCTATAGTTTTGTCTAGGTTTTCAGTAGTGAGATCACTTTAAAAGCCGAGTATAACCGCTCAAAGCTGAGTATACCAAGGTTAATCGGTAAATTTCCCCCTGATCTAGCCCTGGCTATAATCGACTTGTTGGTTAGATCCCTGATAACTCAAACAGGAGCGACAAACTATGTCAGACCTCAATCGTGGCATCATGAAGTTCAAAGGAGCTGATAGCCCCACAGCCGTTGTTATTTCAGCAATTCTGGTTTTGGGCAGTATCAGCGTTCTGATCTGGTGGGCATTGCACAACGCTTACACCATTGGCTAATCTCCGTCGATTTCCTGAAAAAATTGACAATTCCTAAAAGCTGTGCTAACATTTATAAATGTGAGCTAAAAGGGTCGGTGCCCGAGTGGTTAATGGGGGCGGACTGTAAATCCGTTGGCTATGCCTACGCTGGTTCAAATCCAGCCCGGCCCACCACAATGGTTTGGGATATAACCTAAATATACTTTTGATAAGTCAACATAAAATTGGCTGATGTTAACCGTTAACTAATTACCATGACTGGTTTAGCGTCGGTAAATCAAAAGCTGATTAATTGATACCTTGGCGGAGTAAATTTGGCCAAAGTACAATAGGCTAAATCAAACCAATAATCTAAATCCAATCATTTTAATCTAGCCCGTGTGGCTCAGTGGTAGAGCACACCCTTGGTAAGGGTGAGGTCACGAGTTCAATCCTCGTCACGGGCTTTTAAGCATGAATTACCGAGTAGTTAGCAAATTTTACAGTGACTAATTATCGGTCATCAGTGACATATTGCTGTCATAGAGACACATTAAAATTTTAATCAGCCAGGAATCGAGCCATTTTCAATTACCTGGGTTGATTGCGCCTAGCTAGTAGGCGATGGACGAAGTCCCGCTTTCAGCGATCGCGTATTCCAATTGGATTAAAACGTTGTTCAGCCTCTTGCTGAATCACATTTGCCTGACGTTGACGTTCTGCAAGATAGGTATGAACTTGATCTCGATGTCTGAGGTAGTAACCGATAAGTAAGTAGATATCTGGTAGTTTTAGCAGCGATCGTTGCTTGTGGGATAACTTATAGTTATTAATTATGCCGCCGCAACTGTCAGAGACTTTAGCTGTCACAAAGGCAAATACAGCACAATTCCCTTCCATTCTGCTTGCTCACTACAATCGATCAGTAGTAGTAATTCATCAATTGCCTGTCGAATTGGCATTCGATCATTGACGACAAAGATGCCCGCCATCGACTCTCCTGAAACTAGGCGGTTGTAGGCAAAATCTGGCATCGTTGCACGATCATGAGTTAGAAGGATACGTCCGTTAATTGCTGCCCAAGCTAGAATCGCTGGATCATCTACTTCTCGCAAGCCAACATCTTGAACCCGTAGTAGGTCAAGATTGGGTTGACGCAAAAACAGCCCTCGAACAATGTCACCGTTGAAATTCTCATCGCTCAGCAAACTCAGCATAACCGTTTCTACTGATTCTGCTGAGATAGCAAACGGGTACGAATTAAGCTGAGATCAGGTTGGATACTAGACAAACGTTGCTGCACTGATTCAGCTAACTGCTCTCTCTGATTTAAGTATGTTTCTACCGCATCTTGGTGTCGAAGGTAGTAGCCAATTGTATTGTAAACATCGGACAAAGATAGAGTCGAGTATCGATGCACAATAGACTCAGGGGATGCACCATCTTGAAACGCTCGAATAACAGTCTCTAGCAAAACCCTTGAATTTCCAACTCGAATCGCTCCGGTTTCATCTTCTCGCAGAGGCGGTGTCTCACGTTCCAAAACGAGGCTCATAGATTAACTTTCCTAAATCCAGTATAAAACCATCGTAACTTACCTGACTAGCGCAATTGCTCAGTGAACTTAAAAACACTGTCTCAAAATTGGGCGTTGCTGAATATCGAAATGATTTAACTATAAAGGGGAATTTTATGATAATTTAAATAATAAATAAGAAGCCTAATTGATAAATCGAAGATTTTATTGATGCAAAGCGCGAGTGGGGAGAGACTCCCAAGACCTTGCTGCATCGCTTGTTCAAATATAGAGTAGCACAGAGTGCGTGGATGTAGTCTTGCTAAATAGTGTCTCAATCTTGTATCTTCATTTTCTATGAAAGTCATATAAATTTGATTAACCCAAGTTGCTAGTTATCCAGATGCGATTTGACCGTAGGTCACGCTACGGGAACGCACAAGGGTGTTGAGGTTAACTAATGGTAACTAGAATTGAGGACTGACAACTGGTTAAACCTATTACGACAGCAGCGAGTAATTGCTGTGATTCGAGCATCCTCGAAATCCTTAGGAGATCAGATGGCTAAGACTGTAGCCACTGGGGGTATACGGTTAATTGAAATTACCTGGAATAGCGCTGATGCTCCTGAGCTGATTAGTCAGCTCCATAAAGAATTACCCAACTGTATCATTGGTACTGGCACGATATTAAACCAATCTCAGTTACATCAGGCAATTGATGTTGGAGCGCAGTTTATCTTTAGTCCCCATGTGGATACAGCAGTTATTAAAGCAGCGGTAGCTGCTAATGTGCCAGTGGTTCCCGGGGCACTTTCCCCCACAGAAATTGTGACAGCTTGGGATGCTGGTGCTAGCTGTGTTAAGGTGTTTCCGATTCAGGCGGTCGGTGGTGCTAGTTACATCAAAGCCTTACTTGGTCCACTCGGTCACATCCCTTTAATCCCTACTGGTGGTGTTACTATAGACAATGCTCAGGAATTGATTAATATCGGAGCGATCGCTGTGGGTCTTTCTGGGAATTTGTTTCCTCAATCCCTGATTGATGGGGGGAATTGGAATGCGATCGCAAAACGAGCAAAACAGCTAAAGCAACGATTAGCGCCTGATTCTCTGAGTTAAGGCTATGATATGGGTGATTTGTTTGATTGACTTTGATTGACTGCTAAGGTTATATGTTTTTCCACTGGCTAAATCCGTTAAGAAGCTTGTTTGCCAGTTTCCCACTGATGCTAATCGCCTTGGCTGTCTGGACAACACCAGCGTTGACCAATCCTGTGAGTGAGCAAATTGCTACCAGAGTGATGGAACTACAAGATTCAGAAGAACGCTGGATTGAGATAGACCTAACTAATCAAAGGCTGATTGCTTGGGAAGGTAGACAACCGGTTTATGCAATAATTGTCTCTACTGGTAAAGATTCAACACCTACCCATCCTGGTACATTCACGATTCAATCCAAGCGTCGCAAGGACAGAATGCGTGGTGTAGATTACGATCTGGCCAATGTCCCTTATGCCATGTATTACCACCGGGGCTATGCTATCCATGGGGCATACTGGCATCGTAAGTTTGGTACGCCAGTAAGTCATGGCTGTGTGAATGTAGCTGTGGATCATGCTGAGTGGTTATTTGATTGGGCCTCTGTGGGAACACCAATCGTAATTCATCAGGGCGTTGAGGAATTGGCGAATGATGAATGAGATCAAGTCTGTTGAATCATTAGTCACTCTACCTGTAGGGTGTGCTTCCCAGTTCTAAGTAAATCCTGTTAATTTCTTTAAGAATAGTTCACCAGCTTCTTCCAAATTACCATCCAGAGAAAACGTCAAGCTGCGGACTCGAATATCACGAATTTTAACATCAAGGGGTTGAGTTAAAGGAGCTGGATATACTAAAACTGCCTCTTGGCAATCTTGTGTGATGGCATAAATTACTACTTGGTTAAAGTCATCACGAGATGGACTAATAGGGATTTTATACTTAGTATCGAGAATCCAGTATGTTTTCTCAGTCGCTATCTCGTACAGTACTAAATCAATGTAAAAATATAATGTCTTGTCGATGTCTACTCTTTCGAGTATCTTAATGCCAAAGCCACTGGGTAAGTGCGATTTTAACCATTCAGCCACAAAGCGTTCATAGAGTTTTGCCATGTTAACTAGAAAGGGCAACATGGTATTACTACCTGTTTGATGACTTGGTCCGCTGTGTTCAAGAAAAAAGCGGCAAAGAGCATGTAATTTTTGGTAATTCTGATTGAGCCGATTATAGTTTCGTCCGATACAATCCCTAGGGCTATAAGGTTGTATGGTAACAAGGTTTTGTAGGGCATGATAGGCTTGGCGCAACATGGGACTTACTTTAGCGCTATATAAACCCGTGCGACAGATACAGTGGAGTGTCCAGGCGATAATCTGATTATCTTCGATGTCACTAGTGTGTTGGTCGTAATGGCAGTTAAGTTTAATATCCCATGGCTTCTGGATAGTTTGCTGTACATCCAAACGCCCCCGAAGGTATGCTAATTGACCAGTTGTGGGGATGTAGGTGCGGTAGAGTCCTTGGCGAATGCGATCGCGTATGCCATTAATGAGGATACTGACCAGGTAATCGTAAAATTCTTCTAGAGATTTACAATCAATCAACCCCTCTAGAATCTGAAAGCTTCTTAGGTCATAAGCATAGTCCAGCATTCCGAAAAGATTGTTTATGGGGACTTTCGGCTGGAGTTGGATGCTCAGTTCATTGCTTAGGGGAATATAACCTACCCATCCTTGAGAGGTTAGTTGCCAGTAATCCCCGGTTTTGGAGTATTCAAGATTTACTGTTACCTGATTGCTGTATTTTTGCTGCAATTCATCGATTAGCGATTCTGGAATCTGGTAACGTGGAATCTTATCTGGCTGATACTCCGTTAGTTTGATTATTCTCATTTTTTATAGGGCTACGCCCAGGGAATAGGGAGTAGGGAGTAGGGAGTAGGCAGTAGGCAGTAGGCAGTAGGGGTAAGAACATTGAATTTACCTCATAAGTATTTTAAACGCTATAATTTTAATTTTTAATTTTTAATTTTTAATTCTTAATTTTTAATTCTTAATTTTATAGTGTCCCAGCGAAATTGGTCTAGTTTGTCCCGTTGATCGAAAAAGTATTCTTCTAGATATGGCTCAATTTCCCTTTGCCAGATATCTTCAATTTCCTCAGCTATAGTTTCTAGGAGAAAGAAGGAGATTCCCAGGGAGTAGTTAGGATCTGCGATCGCATTATTTATTTGTTCGAGTATCTTAATCAATCCATTAACTGGAAAATCCGTTGTTTCGTGATATCGTCTCAGGATTTCATAGTTGGGATAGAGCCGAATAAATGCAAAGCGACGGCGAAATGCCTGATCAACTAGAGCAATAGAACGGTCTGCCGTGTTCATAGTACCGATGATCCGAACATTTTTCGGGATACTGAATAGTTGATTACTGCCAGCTAAGGGAATTTTTTGATCCCGGTACTCTAGTAGATACAATAATTCTCCAAACACACTAGCGAGGTTAGCACGATTAATTTCATCGATGATTAGAACACAAATTCCTCGCCGAGACTCAGCTTTCTTACAGAATTCTATAAATCTACCTGGAACTAAAGGATATCTCAATTTCCCATTTTGACTTTGTGGACGAATACCTTGAATAAAGTCTTCATAGGAATAGGCAGGATGGAATTGGACAAGTTCTGTGAATCCATCACTTCCACTGATTAAATGGTTAGCAATTTTTTGAGCACTATAGGTTTTACCTGTACCTGGTGGGCCGTAAAAAATTCCTTGTCCTTTGCGTTCAATAGCACGTATCCATCCCTCTAACTCTGCTATATCAAAACCAGTATCTTTAGCACATTGGCTTACCGTATACTCCTCTGGTAACGCTATCCTTGAAGCATCAGTGGTAAATTCGATCACCTCCTCTTTACCCGAAAAATTATACCCTTTAACCGCAACTAACCAGTAGCAAAACATATCGAATAAATCATTATCCCTGAGCACTGGTACACCCGGTTGATGCATAGTGTTATCTAATGCTTTAATCAGCTTCAATCCAGCAGCATTTGCTGCTGGATAATCTGTCAGTCTCTTTCCGTAGGATGTATTAACAAAATAATTGATAACCTGTCGAGAATTATCATTGATTAACAGAAACCTATCTGGTTGCAGCCCATTGAGGAGATTCGTCAGCATTTCCGTCGGAAAACCTTTAGAGTATTCCCCTGTAGAAAACTGATCACAAGCTGCTGATAACTGATTAGGATGCTTAGTGCAGCGACCAACAAATTCAAGGATGTCGTAACCAATCTGCTCTACTAACCTTTGTATCCATTGCTGCTGGGATATCAGTGTTGACGGCAATTGTAATTCTAAATAATTATCATATTTTCTAGGAATAGTTAGTATCCATGAACCATCACCCTCACCATATTGACTATTCAACGTAATCGCCAATTCTCTATCAGGGAATAGCTGAAATAGTATCGGTTCTGTTATAGCTTCTCCAGACTCCACTATGGCAGAGATAGCTTCAAAATTCCGACACCAAAGGCGACGCTGCTCTTTGTAGGTTGCCATGTGACTTAACCCAACCGGTGTGTAGGGATATGAACTGATAAATTCCTGAAATAGACTGACCAATTCAGCTTTCTTATCCCCCACCATACTATCCACCTAATTTTTTTTATTAGAACATGTTTGAGACATTATAAAATTTTAGTTAGTTAGTCATTGATTCTCACTAGTGGGTTATTGGCTTGCTATTATCCATTATCTATTCTCCATGACCCATTCCAAAATACCTTCTTAGCAAATATTTAGCTAATTGATATAAGGCTCTGACATAATTTCCATTTTATTTTGTACAATAGACTTAAGATGCTCAAATTGACTAGTCGTCAAGTAATGATAAGATTGTGGAGGTCTAAAGTTAGCCCATTTTGCTCTCAAATCTTGTAAGGTTACTGGTGGCTCAAAATGTTCTATGAGTTTTAAGCAAATCCCATAACCGACGGCGGCTTCCTCATAATACTCATTAAAATCTTTTTTTTCTATACCAGCATTGTCCTTTACTTTATACCAAAGGATATCCGGGCGGTCTTGAATAACGTCTTCCACTTCAAAAAAACCCGATAAAACCTTATCTGGAGCCGAGACATAAACCACAACAATATCCCCTGGTACTAATCGAGGACGCACCCGACGAAGTTCAATTTTTTTGGTTCCCTTGAATAATTGATTAGCATATTTAGGACGAATTGATAATAACAACACATTGGGCATTGTTAACACGAGTAATTTTTAGTAATTTTGGGTGCCTTCTCTATATATCATTGTAAATTGTTCCTTATCAATCCGCAACGGTGATTGAAGTGTTACACGCTTACCAAGTATTTCTTGAATTTCAGGCAAATCTATAGGATTTTTAAACAGTTCAGTATCACTAAATCGAAGCGCCATCAGCTTTTTATTAGGATCATTTTTGGTAAGCTTCATTAAATCTTCTAATTCATATACACCCAATCGACGAAACTGTTGATGGAGATTTTTAGGTTTGTTTACGACTACTTCATCAAGTCTAGAGCACGCTCTGACCTTTCCTGTGCCGCAATACTTTTTATTATAGCTTACATACCAAAAAATTCTACCAACAACCCCTGGTTTTAAGCCACCATTACCTCGATGGCTTCGATAATAGACAAGTTCACGTTTTAGCGCCAGATCAGTTTCCGATCTCCATAGGAGCTGGTTAGCTAAGTCTTCATCGAATAATTCCTTTGCCCATTCTGCTTGAATAGGAATGATTATAGTAGGAAGATCAGCATCAATAATTTTTGCTGGCCACAGTATGCGTTCAACGTCTAGCGTTGTTTTTACCGCTGTGGTTAATTTATCAGTTTTGAGGGTATCAGCAATTTTTAGGCAAAAGTTATAATCTTGACTTCGATTCGCTAAAGTAGTGAGATAGTCTGATAATTCTGTCGCCGTAACCGCAACGGCAAGATTGGCATTTAAATAACCATCCTTAACTTTAAAAAATGCATCATCTTGAATACCGCTAAGAATAGTGTGATCCAAATAAGGTTCAGTAATTCGTGTAAATGGCAGATTTTCACGTACTGACAGGGATATAAACCAAAAAATTAAGTGCCGCGCCAGGGTTTCTTCAAGAGGACCAGATCTAACCCGAAAAATTGGAACGTTTAACTCATATTTTTTATGGGTATGATACGCAATTAAAGCTAGGGGATTATTTTCTGACTGGAGAATAATATAACAATTAAATTTATCAGGATTAGCAATAATATAGCCCAGCCTTCCTTGAAAATCACTAAGTTTTTCTCCCTTAGGACTAACCAAAAATCTTTGACTCAAGAAAGGTACCTGATCTAATTTCTGAACAACTTGTCTAGTGATACCTGTGCCTGCTAAGCGTACAGGCTGATAGTTAATATATTCGTGAAGGTAATCTAGCTTAACAATTAAACTAGTAGGACTAAGGATTGATAAGTTAAATTCCTCATTGATAGCATCTGCGATCGCTAGTATTTGTGAATTACGAGTCAAAAAAAATGGTGCATCTGAAGCTATGGCTATAGCTAACTGACGCAGTTCAGATTTCTTGAGAGTTATCTGAGTTGATAACAAAACCTTGGTTAGAGCGCGACAAGCTGTTTGAAAGTCTTTCTGATTGTAAGGGAGTTGAGTAAAGGTATCGGCTAACTGGCGTTTAGCATTCCTTTGTTTAGTATCATCAATAGTATTGATAACCTTAAATATTTCATTAGTTATACATAACTCCAAGTCAGGCTGTAACCAATCAGCTAGTAGAGAGTCGGATTCTGTCTTTGACCTAGCTTCATCTCCTTGCAAGTCAAAAAACACGCTGGTATCAATGACTGCACATAATTTAGACTCAAGTTTTTGGGTAGCAACCGTAGAAAATAGGGTGGGATGGTCGTGATCGCGCCACCAAACGGTAAGTAGTTTTCCATCCTTGCTCCTTCCGGGTTTTTCAGCCAAAGGAACAAAGTCTAAGTGAGACCACATTTTATGTAATTCATAATCACGACGGCATTTGAGTTTAATGCCGTAAAAGTCCTGAGTGTTCTGACTTAGATAATTAACCAGCTTTCTAGCAATCCCCTTACCACGCCATGATGGCTCGATGCACAGATGAACAATAACGATGATATTATGCCTACGCACCTTCCGGTATAACAAATAACCGGTACACTTTTTTTCAGGAGTAAGAGCCACAAGTATTTGACGACTTAGTGCGTGTTGATCAAACGCTCCTTCAGGAAAATGACCAAGAGTGGTTGCGTGTGCTCGTCCCAAGGCCTTGACTGTCCTTAGGTGCAGGGATTTTTCATCAATTGTTTCAATTTGAAGCTCTATCTTTTGTGTCACGTTACCAATTACCAATTACCAATGGCCATTACCAATTACTATGCATGGAATCGACCCTATTGTACGTGATTAAGCATACCTAATCTTACTGGTTAGAAGGAAACCACTTTTGCTCTAGGTTGGTCAGTTCTCCGTCTTCCTGTAATTGCAAAATAATTCGGTTGATTGGCTCGCGATAATGACTACCTTGAGGCAAAACTATGCCGTAGTCTTGTTCAGCAAACAACTCACCTACAATCTGGTATTCTCGATTTTGTGAGGTTTGGTAAAGTAACGTTGGTGAATCATAAACTATAGCCTGGACTTGCCCCGCTTTGAGAGCTTTGTATGCATCTTCCACCTGCTCAAATTCAATCAGCTTGACTGGCTGTTGATTCATATATCTGGCAGAGGTCGTGTCTGGGACAGTAGCAACCTGTTTTCCGAATAGATCGATAAGATCAGAAATATTCGATTCAAGAGGATCAGCTGTGATGGCTGCGGTGAAGTAGGCAACCACGAATAATCCAGTAAACATCCAAACAATTACTACCAAACGCCCCACAACACTAACGGGAGATTTATCGCCATAGCCCACAATTGTAGCTGACGGGGGGACATAGCGGTTATAGCCCTTGCTATAACCGCTATGTCCCCCCGTCAGGGTAACTTCAACAAATCAGTCATTAAACTAAGTTGATTATTTGATGCCATAATTATCAAGTCGTAAGCATTAAGCTATCAGCGTGTCGCGTATCAGCTATCAGCTATCAGAGCTATCAGCATATGCTTAGATGGGCTTCCATACTTTCAATTTTCATTAATCTCGAACTATTAAATTCGACCGTTTCGCACGCTACGCGAACGGCGCAGGTTATGCGAACGAGGTTTATTTTAAGCTGACAGCTGACAGCTGACGGCTGAATGCTTACATCAAGTCTCTCTAGAAACCTCGACTGTTGACATAATTAGTTAATCATAAATATCCTGGTCAGTCAATACTTAAAAGACGTATGCGAATTTGTCCGTCAATTTCTAGATTAATAAATTGGCTTAATTTATAAGAGTTTTACACATCAAGTTCGGGAGAGCCGTTTTTGGAATCGGGGGAACCCTTTTTTTCCAGGTACTTTTGTCTTGCAGTTGTCGTATAAACGGGCGATTGATGACCGGAGATGAAACCAGATCAGAGGGTCGCCTTTATAGGCGATAGGCTATGCAGATGCATGGTTAAAACTCATGAAATAAGGCCGGAGATGAAACCTTAGAATAAAGAAGCCTTATTTCATATAACTTAAACTTATGATTCACAGACTGTCGCCTATAAAGGCTTCTTTATTCTTACGGTAACTTCTAACCACTCTTCTTACGGTAACTTCTAACCATGCTCGTTCAGCACGCTTACTGACGGGCAGTAGAGTTCAATTCGTTAGCAAATGGGAACTTTTTAGCGAGAACCGCACTATACTTATTGAGGTCAAACTTGTTAACCCCTTTGTTGTCCATCCAATACCTGAGACAGCTATTGCGAATGAATTTAACTGTACGAATAGCCTCATCTATCCCAGAGTATTGGTGCTTTTTCCCTTTAGCTTTGAACTCTAAAATTATCATCAGTTTATTAAACTGACCGTAAGAATAGTGAAGCCTTATAACAACAGTTTGAAACCTTTTAGCATAGCCGAACAACCATAAATGCGACCCTATTCTAAGGTTTTGTCTCTGACCTCAACTTCTTCCTATTTTATTCTACAACACTTAGACTAAAGTTTCGGGACTTTATAAGATATTTTGATCACGGCGCTTCAAGCCGCTATGGGCTTTTATCCCCGATCTAAAGAGACGGGTTTTTCAGCTTTTAGATTTTTATAAACTTAGGAAAAAAACCAAATGGAAACAAAAAAGAACTTGCTTCCTAAGCAATAATGTTCGTATTATATCACTACTGACCAGAAAAGGAGTGTTTGATGAGATTCCCCAAACAAGTAGCACCAGTCAAAAGACCGGATCTGATTCAACCCTATCGGGCAGTGGATGTAGTTCATGGTCGAGGCCAAGACTTGGTGACTATTCGCATGGACTTGACCCATGGTGCCAATTACAATGACCCAGCACCCTTTGCTTACCCTAGTTATCAGCAACTGAAAACCTCCGGCTGGGGCGGATGGTATTGATGTGGCGGTGCCCCTAGGTCAAACTAAGAGATGGGTAACAGTTACATAAGATGTCGTAAACCGTAACAAACACTAACAAACAGTAAAAAACAATTATGCCAGAAGAAGAAACTAAAACTCCCAGACGCGGTCGTCGCAGAAAAACCCAGGCGAAGCCAAAAGCAAAAGCTGCTCCTGCTGCTGCTCCTCCATCTGTTCAACCAGAGGTTGCTTCTCCATCTGTTCAACCAGAGCTTAATGAACAGGAAGAAAAGAAATCAGTGTTACTTGCTACTGGTCTAGAAGATTATGCCCGGTGGAAGGTTATGTTTAAAGACCAGAAGCCAGACAATGACCCCCCTTTCCGTCGGGGACGCATTTGGGCTTAATCAGGGCATGAGGGGATAAGGATAGCAGGGCTGTTTCTTGCGTCCGACTAAAATTTCACGGGTAGGGAGATAGGGAGATGGGGGAAATTTTTATTATATTAATGGTAATTATCCTGAAATGATAATAGCCTTCAATGGTCGTATTTTTACAAAAGCGATCCATCCCTACTCCCAGGGCGTGCGCTTGACCCGTAATTAAATTCGCTCAAGGTGCGCGCCTCCTAGGGTGAGTAAATCGCCCTTGGGTCGAACCTTGAGGGCTTTGCCGACGCGGGGCGCGAACGGGCGCGCACCGCTCCCTACTCCTTACTCCCTAAAACCACCAGACTAAAGTCCCTCATCCAATTGAGAACTGGTATATATGATTAACTACAACTATGGTAAAAAATCTGCTCAAAAAAGTCTCCTAAAAGTATTCCGTATACCCCTACAAGCTACTTTAATTGGGTTTTTCCTTATCAATGGAGGATGCTTAGCCCAGACAATTCCACTGACCGAAAATCTGATTAACCTCGATTCCGATCACGGAGAAAGGTTACTGATGGCAAGCCAAGCCCGAGAAGACTATTTGCCCCTAAGTATTCAGTTTGTCACTCAGGAAAACCTGGCTTACTGTGGAGTAGCTAGTATGGTCATGGTGCTAAATGCTTTATCAATTCAAGCTCCAGAGGCACCGGAATTTAGGACTAACCGCTTCACCCAGAAGAATGTTTTGAATGCCAAAACTGAGGAAGTGCGCATGGCTGAGGTGATTGCTCGTCGGGGCATGACTTTGGAACAATTAGCAGGATTATTGGAAACTTATCCAGTTAGAGCAGAGGTTTACCATGGTGGTGATTTGACCCTGGATCAGTTTCGCAACATAGTGGTAAAGAATTTGCAAGAAGCGGAAAATTTTGTCTTAGTCAATTACTTACGCAAAGCCATTGCTCAGAAAACTGGGGGACATATTTCTCCTATAGCTGCCTACAACAAAGAAGCAGACCGTTTTCTGATCCTAGATGTCTCTCGTTACAAGTATCCTCCGGTCTGGGTCAAGGCTGAAGAATTGTGGCAAGCCATGGCGACTAAGGATTCAGAGTCTAAAAAGACACGGGGGTTTGTGCTGGTGAGTACCCGTTGATGGTCAAATTGATGGTCAAATTGATGGTCAAATTGATGGCATTCTCATTAATCTATCAATATTGAGGTTTATTTTAAGCTGACAGCTGACCGCTGACCGCTGTTCGCGTAGCGTGGCCTACGGCCAACGGCTTACAAATTAATCATTAAAATTAATCGGTTCTCCCATTGATCAATGTTTTGTCTGTGACCAGCAAAGACAGGAAAATAAGTAATGGCAAAAACACGATTGCCCAGCCAATTCCTAAAGCCCAGGCTGGGTATCCTTCATAGGGAGTCCTAATATCTTTTGAAAACTGGGTTGCCAGCAAAGCGACTAAAGCCATAGGAATCAGGTATTTTATAGAAAAATTCCACCATTTACCAACCGTCCAATCACTAACTTGGTTCATGTATCGTCGTAGCTTTTCTGCACCATATACCCATCCCACTAGGATAGATTGGAAAATAGCTACCAACATCAAGTTATAGTTAGTAACAAAATGATCTACAATATCTAAAATGTATAATCCAGCTCTGGTAGTATAAATAATTCCAGCAATAAATCCTCCTAAACAAACCCCGATTGAAACCTTAGCAACATTTCCCTGTTGTTGTTTGTCGAGGATAGTCGCATTCAAAGCTTCTACTAGGGAAAAAGCGCTGTCGATGCCTAGGGAAAGCAGCATCACAAAAAACAGCAGACTGAATAGCCAAGGCAAGGGCATCAAGCTTAAAGCTTCCGGGAAAACCACAAACGCTAGACCCGGACCAGAAGCAGCCAGCTCTGCCAAGGGGGTGTTGGTAACTCCTGCCATATATCCCAAGATTCCGAACACCACAAAACCGGAAAATAAGCTGATACCACTGTTGATCAAGGCAGTTAACCAGGTATCTTTAGCAATGTCATCCTCTGAGTTCTTGTAGCTAGCATAAGTCACCATAATTCCAAATCCCAGAGATAAGGTAAAGAAAATCTGTGAGAATGCTGCTGTCCAGACTTCCGGGTCAACTAATGCACTCCAAACTGGAGTAAGATACAGTCTCCAGCCATTGAGGAAACCTGGTAACGTTACTGCGCGTAATAACAATACCCCCAGTAAAATAATTGGAAGTGGAACGCTGTAAACAACGACTTTGCCCACACTGGTCGTGCCTTTCCAAACACAGAAATAAATCAAGACCCAGACTACAACTAGGGACCATAAGATTGGCCAGTTGATACCACCTAATACGTTGACCCCATCGCTGATTTGCAGAACACTATCAAAGAAGTAGCTTTTAGCATCACTCGACCACTTGACCCCAAAGGATGCTAGAAAGTAAATCAAGCTCCAGCCCATGACAACTGCATAATAGGAGACAATGATAAAGGCTGACATCAGGGCAAACAGACCGAGACTGCCGAAATTGGGGTGTAATTTCCTAAATGAGCCTATGGCTCCCCGTTGCATTTTTTGTCCTATCGCAAATTCCAGCATCAACAGTGGAACCCCAATTAGGACTAAAGCGATCAGGTAAGGGACTAGAAATGCTCCCCCACCGTATTTCCCAGCTAGGTAGGGAAAGCGCCACACATTGCCTAAGCCAACTGCAGAACCTACTGCTGCGAGGAGAAATACTGTTCTTGAAGCCCAACGTTGACGAGCCATCTACAATTCCCTCTATCTTCATAGTTCATGCTTCATACTTCATCCTTGATACTTCATCCTTTACAATTAATCCTTGATACTTCATACTTCTTTAAATTATTGCCATGGGTTTGCTTATTCCATCACAGGGAGTAGGGAGTAGGGAGTAGGGAGTAGGGAGTAGGGAGTAGAGAGTAGGAAAAAAATTATCTGTATCTCATTACTATGATCAACTTTTATAGCGTTTATCGCAGTTATAATATAGAGTCTTATTTGACGTTGATTTCCTGTTAGGTGCGCTTTCCGCATCTAATTATTAAATTCGCCACGGGTCGCACCTCTTGATGCAGCGGATCGCTATTCCCTATTCCCTGTTCCCAGATCCGCTGTTCCCTAAAATCCATAAAATTTTACCTCATAGCTATGAGAATTGCTATAGGTTTACATCTCAAATACAAACCCTATATTTCACTTCAACGTGCTTGGTAAATTGACGCCCAGTACTATCGCTCTTCCTGCCATAAACAAAGATAAAGCTAACCAAAGAAGATGAACGCTTTGAAACTGCCAAGAAGCCACAGCCATAGGTGCAAATCCCACCACCAAGGCGATTACGGTAGAATTACGTAAGGTTTGTCCTGCCGCTAAGCCCAGAAAATAACCATCCAGCATAAACGCAATGGAACCAAACCCTAACACCAGGAGTAACCAAGGAACATAGATAGTAATAGATTCGATCACCTCAGTGTGGTTTGTTAACAGCCCAAATAGTGTCTGGGGAAACAGGATAAACAGGAAAGCAAGGTTAAGTCCCAATAGCAAACTGCTTCCTCCGACAATTTTCAATAAAGGGATTAACTGCTCTTTTGCTCCCTGACCTTGTAAATTACCCGTCAGAGTTTCAGTAGCAAATGCCAATCCATCAATAAAATAAACAGCCAGCATGAACACCTCTAATATTAAAGCATTTTCTGCCAAGATTGTGGTCCCCAAAGCTGAGCTCATATTGGTAAAAATAGACAAGGTAAAAATAATCGCTAAGGTTCTAATAAAAAGATTACTATTTAGGGTAAAAGTAGCTATTATTTCCGACAAGTTCCAAATTCGCCTCGCTACTGATATTACCTCTTGCCACTGGATTTCTCGCGTCACTAAAACTAGTCCCACTACAACAATCACGTATTGACTAACTGCTACGGATACTCCAGCGCCAGCGCTTTCCCAACCCCAGCGAATAATAGTAAAGTAATCGCAAACTATATTAGCGGTGTTACCGATAATGGACAGCAGCAACACCTTACCACTCATTTCTCTACCGAGAAACCAACCAATCAGTACGAAATTGAGTAATGTTGCAGGAGCTCCCCAAATTCGAGCATTAAAATAGGCAATACCAGAAAATTTGACATCTGGTGTAGCACTTAACAGAGCAAATCCAAGCTCTCTGAGAGGATAGTGTAAACTTAAGATAAGTACACCTAAAATCAGAGCAATTAAGCCATTACGAAGTCCCACCAGCAACATCGCATCTCGGTCATTTCGTCCAACGGCTTGAGCGGTTACCCCAGTAGTTCCCATCCGTAAAAACCCCAAACTTTTGTAGATGAAGTTAAACAGGATAGTAGCGATTACGACTCCAGCTAAGTGGCGGATTTGATCTAAATGACCCAAGAAAGCCACGCTGATTAAACCCGCAAGGGGTACGGTCAGATTAGACAGAATATTGATGATCGCCAATTTCCAGAAGCGATAGAGCACATTGTCTTGGTTTGAGCAAGTAAAAGTCATCAATTAACCTTAATAGTTAGGGCATTTTTAATGGTAAAATCAAGGTAGTTTAACCTTTTTTATTAAGTCAGATTAGTGGCTTGATTAAATAGTATAGCCAATACTATTTTTCTAGTAAGAGATTAATAGAGATCGATTAATCGACTATAATATAAAGAATGTACGCCGAACCTAACCATAAAGATGAAACTGATGATTGATTTAAGGAGTTTAAAAAAATTACCTATAAAGGATATCATATAAAAAGTGTAAAGACTAGTTGCCAGATTAACAGCAAGGCACTTGCACAAGCTAAAATCAATAAGCTGTTAATTTTTAACTACTGACGGCGGAAACTAAGGATGAGTAAAGTCAAGACGATTCAAAAACTACACGCGGAATGGGTGACATCAGAGAACTTTCAGCCCTACGGTCAAGTCATCTTTGCCAGTGAAGACGGCAAACCCTATGATAACGATGATGCTCAGTTAAACCTCGAAAATGGGATATCCCGGTTTTATATCATGCGGCTACACCACAACGGTCGTAAGTTTGATAAAATAACTCGCCACGTCCAATGTACTCAGTGTCTCGGTTCTCTAGAAGGCAAAGACTGGTTCATGGCTGTAGCTCCTCCCACTCAGGATGACCGACCCGTTTTAGAGGATATTGCGGCTTTTCGGATTCCAGGTAACTGCTTTATTAAATTAGAAGTAGGAACTTGGCACGCTGGTCCCTATTTTGACCAAGAATTTATAGATTTCTACAATTTGGAACTTGCTGATACCAATGTCGTAGATCATTTTACCCATGATTTTCTAGACAGCCATCAGTTACAGTTTGAAATTGTTATAGCAAAGGGAGTAGGAAGTAGGGAGTAGGAAGTAGGGAGTAGGAAGTAGGGAGTAGGGAGTAGGGAGTAGGGAGTAGGTAAAATGTCCTCAAAAATTATCACAATTCCTACGCAGATACCTAGAGTAAATGATAAACTGTAATGGGTAATAACAAGTAAATCATAATCCCATAATTAGTCACAACATAATAAAAAAAAATAAGCAAAAGTAACTAATGACTAATAGTATTGGAGAACGAATCAGTTATCAAATAATCAAATATGAACACTTTTCCCTGTTCCCGATTCCCGATTCCCGATTCCCTACCTTGACAGGTAAATTTTTAACTTGGTGCCAAATATGACGAATGACTAATAAAAAAGGAAACCTATGACAGTAAACATCCAAAAATTCTATAAAGCCTGTAATCCCAGCAAAACCTTAACGGTAGAACAGCCTGAAGACCGTAATTATTATATCGATTTTTCCTCAGTGCGAGGGGGCAAGATCATTGAGGAGTTGAAGGACAATATCACCTTCTTCTCCATGGATGAGCCGACCTGTGAGCTATTTACTGGACATATTGGTTGTGGGAAATCTACGGAATTACTGCGGTTGAAATCCGAATTGGAAGAAGCTGACTTTCACGTGGTCTATTTTGAGTCTTCTCAAGACTTGGAAATGGGAGATGTAGATGTTGGGGACATTTTACTCGCTATTGCTCGTCGAGTCAGTGAAAGCTTAGACAAAATTAAGCTAGGTGAACCGAAAGGCTTTAAAAAATTACTGGCAGGTGCGGCTAAACTATTGCTCACTGAAATTGAATTAAGCGGTCGGGTAGGAGTTCCTGGCATTGGTGAGGTTGGAGTAGACACGGAGGGGGCGGTTTCCCTAGCCGTTGGGATTGGTGAGATTACGGCTAAGGCTAAGGATAGCCCCGATCTGCGCAGTCGGTTACGGCAATATCTCGAACCTCAAACCAATCGGTTGTTAGAAGTGATTAACCAAGAATTGCTCGAACCTGCGATCGCAAACCTCCAACAAGTCGGGAAACAAGGGCTAGTGGTAATTGTAGATAACCTCGATCGGGTGGATGCTTCCCAGAAGCCTTGGGGACGTGATCAGCCGGAATATCTATTTGTGGATCGCGGAGCCCAGTTAAAGGGGTTACACTGTCATGTGGTCTATACCATGCCCCTAGCGCTACGATTTTCTAATGACTATAGTGCCTTGACTCAACGCTTTGTGGTAGATCCCAAAGTGTTACCAATGGTACCGGTAAGGTTACGAGATGGCACTCCCCATGAACAGGGCATGGCTCTGCTGCGACAAATGGTACTCGCTAGAGCCTTCCCTGATTTAGAGCCTGGGTCGCGTCTTGCTAGAGTAAAAGAGGTGTTCGACTCCCCTGACACTTTAGACCGCCTGTGTTACGCTAGCGGGGGTCATGTGCGAAATTTGCTTCGGTTCCTCAGTACCTGGATCAAGAAAGAAAGACGATTACCTCTGTCTCAAGGCATGTTAGAAACTGTAATTCGAGACCGGCGCAATGAACTAACCCTACCCATCTCAGACGATGAGTGGGAACTATTGTGTCATGTTGCTAAACACAAGAAGGTAGTTGGAGATGAAGGTTACCAAGTCTTGATCCGCAGCATGTTCGTCTATGAGTACCGAGACCAAGATGGGTCTTGGTTTGACGTTAATCCCATTTTGGCAGAAGCGGAAGGATTCAAATCATGCCTAGCTTATACCGCGTAGAAGATGCGGATGCCTACAACAAGAATTCAATGCAGGAACTCGCCTGGGCGATTGAGACGTCCCAAGGGGAGTTTTCCCTGATTTTAGCCCGCCGCAACTATGAAGCTTTACAGGATTACATTGTGCGGAAGTTGCGGCAAGTTTGTGCTATTGAGTTCCAGGAAATATACCTGAACCAGTCGGTTAAGAGTCTCTACACCACTATCTTGGAGCAGCTAGGGGATCAACAGCCAGCTGCAGTGATGGTCTTTGGTTTAGACTCCCTGAGCAACCTGGAGCAAGTACTAATCACTACCAACCAAGTGCGAGAGGAGTTTCGCAAGCATTGCCCCTTCCCTCTAGTGTTATGGGTCAATGACAACGTACTCCAAAAGCTGATTCGCTCTGTGCCGGATTTAGAGAGTTGGGCAACAACCACAGATTTTGTCCTCTCCTCCAATCAATTGACTGAAGCTCTAGCAGAACGAGAGAGTTATTTATTTACTCGTATTTTGGATGCCGGTGGGGATCAGTTCCTACCCAATACCGCTATTTTCGGTTCCAACTATCGCCGAGAATTGGACTCAGCTTTGAGGGATTTGCAAACTCGTGGAGATGTCTTAGACATAACCCAAGAAGCTAGTTTGCCATTTGTGCTTGGTCGAGAAGCTTATACTAATGGTCAGATCGAACAGGCGTTAGAGTATTATCAGCAAAGTTTAGCCTTTTGGCAGCAGCAATCTAGGAGCTGCGAAACACAACAGCAGAAAACACAACAGCAGACTAGTTTTACCTCCAGACTGGGTCGAACTACCCAAATACCTACTTCCCTCCGGACGTTGCCGAGAGACCCCTCAACCCCTTCACCAGTAGAACGTCAAGCTCTACTGCTGTTTCATATCGGTTTGTGTTATCTGAACCTGGCTGAACTCAATCGCTCCCAAACTCGTCACCACTGGATCACAGCCAGAGGGTATTTTCAAAAATGTATCGATACATTTGAACAAGCAAAACGCCCAGATTTAATCGCCAAGTTTATTACTAAACTTGGCGAAACCCTACAACGACTGGAAGCTTGGAAAGACTTACAAGGTCTGGCGCAACGCTCCCTGGTACTGCACAGAACCTATGGCAATTCACTGCAACTGTCTCAAGATTATGGATTTATCGCTGCAGTCGCCCTTCAAGACTGCCGTTGGATGGGCGCTCAGCAAGCAGCTAGGAAAGCGTTAGAACTCCTAACACGGTTAACTAATACCTCCGGACAGTATCAAATGTCCTATCTACTGCTTCTGGCTAAAGCGAAGGGGCATTTGGGTCTCTCGGAAGAAGCGATCGCTATCTTGGAAAGGGCTAAGGAAACCGGTCCAATGGATGCCCCACAACTTTATATTCGCATTTTGGAAAAATTGCGGACGCTTTATTTCCGGCAAAAGCAGTATCTAGAAGCCTTTCGGGTCAAACAAGAACGATTCTCCGTTGAGCAGCAGTACGGTTTCCGTGCCTTTATCGGACCTGGTCGGCTTAAACCTCATCTACGCCAAACTTCTACCTTACTCCTAGAGCAGGAAACTGCTGCGGAGGAAATCACTGCTTCTGTACGTCAGAACGATGTAGAGCGCTTAGTGGAACGTATTGGCAGCACCCAGCACAAACTGACAGTGATTTACGGTCAGTCAGGGGTAGGTAAGAGTTCCCTGCTAGAAGCTGGATTAGTCCCTACTCTCAAAACTAAGGTAATTGGAACCCGCGATGTCGTACCAATTTTGGTAAGGGTTTACACCGATTGGGTCAGGGAAGTCTGGAAATCCTTAGCATCTTCTCCGTTGAAAGTTGACCAGTTGAACGGTCAAGGGTTTTCTGGGTTGAAGGTTGACCGGTTGAAGGTTGTTCGCGTTCGCGGAGCGTCGCCTACGGCGAAAGCGTGGCCGAAAGGCCAAGGTTCACAGCAGTCTTCTCACCTGCAACATTCAACCCAAACTAACCTGCAACATTCAACCCAAACTAACCTGCAACATTCAACCCAAACTAACCTGCAACCAGCAACCCTTTTAGAGCAATTGCGACAAAATGAACATAGCAATTTGCTAACGGTGCTGATTTTTGACCAGTTTGAAGAGTTTTTCTTGATTTCGGATAATCCTACTGAAAGAAAACGCTTCTTTGATTTTTTACGGGAGTGTCTTCAGATTCCTTTCGTCAAGGTTATCTTGTCATTACGGGAAAATGATTTGTATTTTTTGTTGCAAGGTATTCGCTTTCAAAATTTTGATTCAATCAACAATAATATTCTCAACAAAGATATTCTTTATTATTTAGGTAATTTCTCCTTAGACGATTCTAAATCTATTATTCGCAGCCTAACCGAACGCTCTCAATTTTATTTAGAAGAAGCTTTAGTAAATACCTTAGTTCAGGAACTAGGCAGCAGTGAAGGAGAAGTTCGTCCCATTGAATTGCAGATAGTAGGAGCTCAACTACAAACTGAAGGAATTACTACCCTAGCTCATTATCGGAGAAAAGGTCCTAAAGAAAAATTGGTGCAGCGTTATCTGCAAGAAGTGATCGCAGATTGTGGCTCCGAGAATGAAAAAGCTGCTGAATTGATCTTGTATTTACTCACTGAAGAAAATAACACCCGCCCGCCTAAAACCCGCCAGGATTTGGAAAAAGATTTAAACGCCTTGGCAGTAGATTTAGCGATAGAAAAAATAGACCAGTTAGATTTAGTCTTAAATATCCTAGTCGAATCAGGATTAGTGGTGCTCTTACGAGAAAGTCCGGTTAACCGCTATCAACTGGTTCATGATTATCTAGTTTCTGTGATTCGCCAGCAGCAAGATAGCGAATTACTCGCCAAACTTAAGGAAGCCCAAGAGCAACATCGGCTTTCTCAAGCCCAGTTACAGAAGTCGATGATAGCACTGACCGGCTCCATTGCTCTAGTTGCTATGTTAGCGATCTCAACCGTTTCTGCTGCTATATTTTGGGCTCAAGCTAGAAACAACGAAATCACAGCTTTGATTAAATCCTCAGAAGCCCTTTACGGTTCCAATAATCATGCCCTCGATCCCCTAAAAGATGCGTTAGAGGCAGCAACCAAACTGAAGAGGTCACTTGGGGTCAGCTCTGAGACTAAGGATATAGCGATGAGTTCTCTAGAGAAAGCCTTTTATGGGGTCAGAGAGCGCAACCGCTTAGAAGGTCATACTGATACACTCAAAAGTGTTAGTTTCAGTCCCGACGGTGAGCTAATTGCTACAGCTAGTTCCGACAAAACTGTCAAAATCTGGTCCAAGGAAGGCAAAGAACTCTACACGTTAGCAGGAAAGGATGGACATCAGGATGAAATCAGAAGTGTTACCTTCAGTCCTGATGGCAAGTTGATTGCCACGGCTAGTAAAGATAAAACCGTTAAAGTCTGGCAACGGAATGGTAAGTTTATTCAAACCCTGACAGGGCATACTGATTTAGTTTGGAGTGTGCGTTTTAGCCCTGATCTCAAAAGCCTTGCTGCTTCTAGCGAGAATGGAAGAGTTATCATCTGGAGCCTCGAAGGCAAAAAACCCCAAATCTTCAAAGCCCATGATAAAGCAGTGCTCAGTATTAGTTTCAGCCCCGATAGCAAGGTGCTGGCAACCGGGAGTTTTGACAAAACGGTTAAACTCTGGCGTAGAAACAGGAATGGCTTGTACAAGAGAAAGCCTCTAACCATAAAAGCCCATGACGATGCGGTGTTCAGCGTCAGTTTCAGTCCCAAAGGTAAACTGATTGCTACTGGTAGTAAAGATCAGACTGTCAAACTCTGGAAACTTGACGGTACTCTGTATCAGACATTGGGAAAGGATGACCATGAAAGTCATGAAAGTACTGTGACTAGCATCAGTTTCAGTCCAGACGGTCAGACCCTTGCTAGCGCTAGTGCTGACAATACCGTCAAACTCTGGAATCGAAATGGCCAGCTACTCGAAACCCTTACCGGTCATAGCGATTGGGTATGGAGCGTTAATTTCAGCCCCGACAGCCAGACCCTTGCTAGCGCTAGTGCTGACAAAACGGTTAAACTTTGGAGTCGTCGATACGGTAATGAACTCCCTATTCCCACAGGGGATGAGAATACCGTTTACAGCGTCAGTTATAGCCCCGACGGTCAGACTATGGCTACCGCTAGTAAGAACAACACGATCCAACTGTGGAGCTTAAACGGTGAATTGCAGCGAACTCTGACTGGTCATACCGGTTGGGTTTGGGGTGTTAGTTTTAGCCCTGATGGTGAGACTATTGCTAGCGCTAGTGCAGACAAGACTGCCAAAATCTGGAATAAGAATGGTAAGTTACTGCACACCCTATCTGGTCATGAGAATGTGGTTAGGAGTATCACTTTCAGTCCCGATGGCAAAATTATCGCTACGGCTAGTAGGGACAAAACAGTTAAACTCTGGAATCAGAATGGTATTGAGATTAGAACTCTAACTGGTCATACCAATTGGGTAAATAGCGTCAGGTTCAGTCCTGATGGTGAGACTATTGCTACGGCTAGTCTTGACCAAACCGTCAAACTCTGGAATGTTAGTGATGGCAAGGAACTGCAAACCCTTGATGATCATGACGATTGGGTTGTCAGTGTCGGTTTCAGCCCCGATGGTAAAACCCTGGCCTCTGCTAGCAGGGATAACACAGTTAAACTCTGGAATCTTAGTAATGGTAAGGAACTAACATCTCTTGAAGGTCATGACAATACCGTCTGGAGTGTGGTGTTTAGTCCCGATGGTGAAACCATTGCTACAGCTAGTGCTGACCAAACTGTCAAGCTTTGGAACAGGAAAGGTAAACAACCTCAAACCTTTTATGGCCATGATGATGCTGTAGTTAGCCTTAGTTTTAGTCCCGATGGCAAAACTATTGCTTCTTCAGATTCATCTGCTAGAGTAATTATATGGAATTTAGAGACTATCAGACATTCTGATCAACTACACTCCCTTGCTTGCGATTGGCTGCAGGATTATCTAAAGCACAATACTAATGTCAATAAGAGGGAGCGTCGTTGGTGTCGTTAGTGGTTCCCTGCTGAGTCCTGATTCTGTCAGAAGCAGTCTGGAATGGGATTGCAAAAAACTATGGCAATTTTAATAAGTGTTTAGATAGTGTTAGGTAGTGTTAAGTATTTAAGTGTTAAGTAGTAACACTTAATCCTATCATGACTAATCACAAAAAAATCACAAAAAATTGCCATTTTGCTACCAGGATAGAATTTAATTTCCTGATAACATAATTACCTCACTTGCTGGCATAAGCACTTGCTGGCATAAGCAATATCCTTAAAATCATGATTAAATCACCCCTACTCGACCCTGTAGCTAATCACCACCGGGATACTGTAGAAGAACTAGCCTGGGCAATAGCTGCTAGTGAGGGACAGTTTTTACTGATGTTCGCACACTGTAATTATGCCAAGTGGCGTAAGCGAGTGGTGCGCAGACTACACAAAATTTCCTCTGTGCCAATCCGGGAAGTATTCCTAGAGCCATCTGCTTGTACACTCTACACCACCCTCCGACAGGAAATCGGGGAGGAACAGCCAGCCGCTTTGATGGTGTTTGGTTTAGAGTCAGTCACAGACCTTGATGAACTGTTAATCGCCACAAACCAAGTTAGAGAAGAGTTTCGCAAAAATTTCCAGTTTCCATTAGTGTTGTGGATTAACGATGAGGTGCTGTGTAAGCTGATTCGCATCACACCAGATTTCCACAGTTGGGCAACAACGGTTATGTTTGAAATCCCAACCTCAAGCATAATTAGCAACCTACAACAAAAAGCCAAGTCTTTATTTAGCACAGTATTAGAATTAGGTGCCAGTGAAATTTCCCCCAATGATGCTATCTTAGGTGCTGGTTATAGTCAGGAAATTAAGTTTGCCTTACGGGATTTGGAAAGTGGCAACCACGAGTTGCCACCAGAGTTACTAGCCAGTCTTAACTTTGTCTGGGGTCGAGAGGCTTATGGATTGGGCAAGATTGATGTTGCTATTACCCACTATCAGAAAAGTTTAGAATTCTGGCAACAGAAACCAGGTAAGCAGCAGAGCAAGCCAGAAAACAATGGTGAGATTCTCCCCGGACTTGGTCTGCCTACCTTCATAACCTCTAAGCCCATTACCCCTCCACGTCGGGAGCGAGAAGCAGTTCTCCTGTTTCACCTAGGATTATGCTATTGCGATCAGGCTAAGCAGTATAGACCAGGAGACCCTAGCTATCGAGAAAATTGGCACAAGGCTAAAGAGTATTTAGAGCAGTGTCTGGTGGTGTTCGAACAAGAGCAACGACCGGATTTAGTGGCTAAGTTTATTAATCAGCTCGGTGAGATACTGCAATCTCTGGAAGCCTGGGAGGATTTGGAAAGTCTAGCTAAAAAGTCTCTAGCGCTACACAGAAGTTACTCTGCTCCTGTGCAACTAGCTCAGGATTATGGATTTCTAGGAACAGTGGCGCTACAAAAATCCTGCTGGCAGGAGGCTTACACAAACGCACTATATGCCAATGTAATTATAACAAAAGTCACAGAAGAACAGGGTGCTGCACAGGATAGGGAAGATTTGTTGGCCTATGGAACACAGGGAAGAGGGGGAAGTAAAAAATTGTCCTATCATCCGGCAAGTATCCAACCCCAAAAACAGCAACAGTACCTTGACTATCAGGAAAATTATGCTTTATCTTGCCTCAATGGAATAGTTAAGATAGATCAAGATGCAGAACAGATCACACAGAAATCTCCCGTTGGTCGCTATCTGTTACTTCTGGCTCAAGCCCAACAGCACTTGGGTCAGCATTCCAAAGCGATTCGCCATCTGGAACGGGCTAGGGAGTTAGGGATTAGTGATGAGCCGAAACTCTACCTGGAAATCCTGGAAACTCTAGGAACCCTCTACTGGCAACAAAAACGATATCAAGCAGCATTTACAGTAAAACAAGAACGGCTTGCGATCGCACAACAGAATGGTTTACTTGCTTTTATCGGTGCAGGTAAACTCAAATCCTCCCAACAGAATCAGTTAGCACAGAATCAGTTAGCACAGACCAAGAGTAAAGGTAGCGCTACCGTATCTCAGGCCATGACTGTTTCCGATTGGCAACACAAAGTAAAAGAGCTAGTGCAACGCATTGCCAGTACCCAGCACAAACTAACTGTAATTTATGGTCAAGCTGGAGTGGGCAAGAGTTCTTTACTAGAAGCTGGGCTAATCCCCGCTCTAAAACAGCAACCCATTGGTAACCGTGATATAGTCCCGATTAGGTTGAAGGTTTACACTGACTGGGAAAAAGAGTTGGGTAAACGTATCCTAGAGTCGAAGAGTGAAAGTTTGAAGGTTGAAGGTTTAAAGGTTGAAGGTTATAAAAACAACCTTGGCCAAAAGGCCACGCTACGCGAACAACCAGCTAACCTTCAACCAGCTAACCTTCAACCAGCTAACCTTCAACCAGCTAACCTTCAACCAGCTAACCTTCAACCAGCTAACCTTCAACCAGCTGACCTTCAACCAGCTAACCTTCAACCGGCTACTCTTCTAGATCAGTTGCAAAAAAATCAACGGCAAAACCAGATTAACATCCTGATTTTTGACCAATTTGAAGAGTTTTTCTTTGCTTGCCGAAAGCCAGCTGAACAAAAACGCTTCTTTGAATTTTTCCGTGACTGTCTTAATATTCCTTATCTCAAAGTCATCCTTTGTTTACGGGAGGATTATCTACACCTATTATTAAAGTGCGCTCGTCAGGTAGATTTGGATGCCATTAATAATGATATTCTTAATAAAGGTATCCTTTATTATGTCGGGAATTTTTCTTCAGAAGAAGCAAAATCGATTATTTCTAATCTAACCACTAAAGCTAAATTTTACCTAGAGGATGCATTACTCGATGAGTTGGTAAACGACCTAGCTAAGAATCAAGCAGTGGGAGAAGTAAGCCCGATTGAATTACAGATAGTGGGAGTGCAGCTGCAAACTGAGCAAATCACTACTTTAGCGGCTTATCGACAAAACGGATCAAAAGAAAAGCTAGTGGAGCGCTATTTGGAAGGGGTTGTTTCTGATTGTGGTTCAGAAAACCAAAACGCGGCTTGGAAAATTTTGGGTTTGTTAACGGATAAGAATGGCACTCGGCCATTCCGAACAAAAGACGATTTAGGAGCAAAGTTACAGTTATCCACTGACAACTTAGATTTTATCCTAGAGCTATTGGTCAAATCAGGTTTAGTGATGAGATTGCAGCAAGAACCAAACGCTCAATATCAACTGATTTATGATTATTTAGTTGAGCCGATTCTTAGGCATTGCTGATTATAAGCTATCAGCTATCAGCTATTAGCTATCAGCGAACAGCGATTAGCGCTACGCGCACGCGTGCGCGTTCAGCTTTTGAATAAAAGAGGTAAGCAAAAGTTTAATCTCAGTTCCCTGGCCTTTCGGCCAGGAATTCATAGTCTTTGGCTTTGAGTCCGTTGAACTCCTAAGCCGGATAGCTTGTTTTAAGCTGACGGCTGACCGCTGACCGCTGACGGCTGAACGCGCACGCGTGCGCGTAGCGCATATGCTTACATCTGATTAGCCTTTAAGTCCCTCTAACCAACTGGATAAATCCGATCCATCGGAAAAATCGAACAATGCTTCACTCAATTGATCTAAATCAGCAGCAGATAAGTTGTTGATGAGTGATTCTAGAGTAGGCTCGATTGTTCCAACCTGGCGTGTCAACTGACGCATAATTAGCTCCAGTTTTCCTTGCTGTAAGCCTTGCTGTAAGCCTTGCTGTAAGCCTTGCTGTAAGCCTTGCTGTAGACTTTGTTGAACTTTCTCCTCTCCCCAAGGTAATAAATTTCCAGAGCTATCCCACCACCGTAACCAATAGTTGGTGATTTCTGATTTTTTGCCGTACCATACTCCCAGAAACAAACCCATGGATTCAAACCAGTAGCGTCCATTAGCATCAGGTTGTTGCAGGGTATAGCTTCCTGAATTAAGCGATCGCATTGTCTTGATGCAGTCGCTCATGGGGGAAACCCCCAAGACCGCGCTGCATCGCTTCGACACTTCCCGAGGCTGGGTCAAAAATGACATAAATTGGTACTTGTAGGATTTGCTCGTAAAAGTACCATTTGCCATAAGGGTAACGGGGGTTAAGAGAATATTCTCCTTGCTCTTTCTCGGATAAGAATTCCATAACCACTGCTGGTACCTCTCCTTCGGTGTGAGGGGTATAGCTCCGGCGAATCACCCCTGGTAAGACAGGAAACACAGAAGGTACATAAAACCAGTCCGGTGCTTTCACTACTGTTTTACCGTCCACATTGGCACAGAGTCCAAAGTTGGAAGCAATTAGCATTGAATTAGTGATAAATCCGGCTAATTCCAGAATCTCTCGCAGGATAGCCGCTAATAAGGGATGATAGAGATTTTCCACTGGGTCATCGGGTAATTGAAATTCGTCCGGGAGTTTTTCCCATCTGATAATGGGTTTGGCTTTCGTTTGAGTCATAGCCCTATCGGGTGTCTTTATATCCTTAAGGTAACCAAAAACTTAACTTTGTTTTTTTGAAGATAGTTTTGAAGAGACTGCCGAGTTTTTATGGTTGAGTTTTGAGTAATAACGACAGGTTTTAAAATTCTATTATATTTATAGATTACAATTAATGTTAACTACTAAATTAGTAAAGACTAACTAGTAATGACAAAACCAACAATTGAAACCGCTACCTATGTCGAAGCCATGGCGCAACTCCTTGATTTAGACCTTAAGCCCGAACACCGTTCTGGTGTGATCAATAACTTCGCTAAAATTTATGCGATCGCATCTCTAGTAACGGAATTTACTTTACCTGATGATCTCGCAGCTGCTCCTGTATTTAAACCTTAGGATAATGGTTTTTAAACGTAAATAAATAATCATAATAATAGCATAAATTAGGATGCTAACCGTGAACCAAACTGATGCCATTGGAATTGCCACTGCGATTCGAGAAGGTCAAGTCACTGCCAAAACAGTTATTACTAACTGTCTCGAAAAAATAACTGTCGGTAACCAATCCCTTAACTGTTTCACAACGGTTACCACTGACCAAGCTTTATCCGATGCTGAACACATTGATCATGCTATTGCCAAAGGGAACAATCCCGGTCCATTGGCAGGAGTTCCTTTTGCGGTTAAAAACTTATATGATATCGCTGGCTTAATAACCTTAGCTGGGTCAAAAATTAATGCTGAAAATCCTCCTGCTTCCCGTGATGCTACTGCTGTAGCTAAACTAAAACAAGCGGGTGCTATCCTAGTTGGAGCATTAAATATGGATGAGTACGCCTATGGCTTTGTAACGGAAAATAGCCATTACGGTGCAACTCATAACCCCCATGATCTCACTCGCATTGCTGGTGGTTCCTCTGGCGGCTCAGCAGCAGCAGTGGCGGCGGGATTAGTACCAATCACTCTCGGTTCCGATACCAATGGTTCGATCCGGGTACCAGCAGCTTTGTGTGGTACTTTTGGCTTCAAAGCTACCTACGGACGATTGTCTCGGGCAGGGGTTTTCTTGTTTTCTGCTAGTTTGGATCATATCGGTCCGTTTGCTCGTTCTGTACGGGATATTGCTACTATCTTTGATATCCTTCAGGGAGCAGATCCCACTGATCCCGTTTGTAGCAATCGTCTCCCAGAACTTTGTGTCCCCCAGCTTAACGAGGGGATTGACGGGTTACGGATTGGAGTTGCAGATGGGTATTTTGCTCAAGGGGCAGAACCAGAAGTCTTGGATGCTGTGGCTAAAGTGGCTAGTAGCTTGAATGTAACTGCTTCGGTTACTATCCCAGAAGCCAAGCGAGCCAGAGCAGCAGCTTATATTATTACGGCTAATGAAGGATCAAACCTCCATTTTGACAATTTGCGTAAACGTCCCGATGATTTTGATCCAGCTACACGCGATCGCTTTTTAGCAGGTGCCCTAATTCCAGGGACTTGGTATATTCAAGCGCAACGGTTTCGACAATGGTTTCGCGATCGCGTTCGGGAAGTCTTCCAAGATGTGGATATTATCCTCGCTCCCACTACACCCTGTGTTGCTCCCCTACTGGGTCAAGAAAAAATGGTTATTGCTGGAGAAGAAGTGTTGGTTCGTCCAAACTTAGGATTATTTACTCAACCCTTATCCTTCATTGGCTTACCTGTCTTATCAGTACCAATTAACCGTCCTGGTCAAATACCCTTAGGGGTACAAATTATTGCTGCACCCTACCATGAAGCAATGATTCTTAGAGTTGCTGCAGTGCTTGAGGAACAAGGCATCCTTTCAGCACCGATTGTGTCTGAATAAAATGAAAGAAACTAGTATTCTCAAGTCTATTTCAGAGGCAGTAGTGGAAATGCTTCTAGAACTGGGGGTAAAGTATGCCTTTGGGGTTTCAGGAGGTGCAATTGCATCTCTATGGACTACCTTGGAACAAAGCCCGATTGAAGTGCTTCACTTCCGCCATGAATCTGGAGCTGCTTTTGCTGCTACTGAAGCATATTTAGCGAGTGAACGCCCTGTGGTTGTATTTACTACAACAGGTCCAGGCATCACTAACGTTTTAACTGGTATTATGGCTGCAAGAAGTGAAGGAGCAAAGATAATTCTTCTTTCCGGTTTCACCTCTATTGCTAATCGTGGAAGGTGGGCTTGTCAAGAAACCAGTGCTTATACAATGTCCGGCCTAGGCTTTTTTACTTCCGGTCAGATGTTTCATTATGCTACTGTTCTTGAGTCATCCGATCAACTACCAGAGATTGCTCGCCGACTGACCATTGGAATGGCAAAACCAGAGGGGTTCGTCAGCCATATGAGTATTCCTACGGATATTCAGACCAATTTTGTTACCGAATCATTGCCCCATGTCAGTTTATCTCTCTCTCCACCTACTGCCGGGGAAGAAATAATCTCAGAATGTGTACAGTTGCTGTCTGAAGGTTCATTTGCCATCTGGGTTGGTTTTGGTGCTAGGGGTGCTGCTTCCGAAATTCGTCAATTTGCCGAAAGAACAGCCGCAGCGGTGATGTGTTCCCCCCGTGGCAAGGGCATTTTTCCTGAAGATCACCCTCAGTTTATCGGTGTCACAGGTCTCAGTGGACATGATTCAGTGATGAAATATATGCAGGAAAAAAGTCCATTGCGAATACTGGTTTTGGGAACACGTCTAGGTGAGACTACTTCCTTTTGGAGTTCATTAATGGTTCCTGAAAGGGGATTCATCCATGTGGATCTTAATCCAGACGTACCAGGATCTGCCTACCCATCTGCTGAGACATTTTCTATTCACTCAGAACTGAAAATCTTTCTAAAGGCACTACTAGAAAAATTTCCACTTGCTCACAAACCAAACATTATATCGCTACCTTGTCCTCAATTTAATGTCATTGATTCCACTTCAGAAAGTCCTGTAAGACCAGAAGTATTAATGAATGTTATTCAACAGATGATTGTCGTTCCAAATAATGCTAATGCGATTATCATGGCTGAGGCTGGTAATTCCTTTGCTTGGACTACTCACCTACTGCAATTTACTCAACCTCGTTACCGAATTAGTACTAACTGGGGTGCAATGGGGCACATGACTACTGGGGTTTTGGGCGCGGCTTTAGCAGGAAATTGTAAAGCAGTCGCTATTGTTGGGGATGGGGCTATGCTAATGAATAATGAAATTAATACAGCAGTCAAATATGGAATTCCTGCTGTTTGGATTGTTCTCAATGACGCTTGTTACAATATGTGCGAACAGGGAAATGCTTTGCGGAAACTGAAGGGGGCAGATACGCAATTTCCCCAGGCAGATTTCGTAGCGATAGCGAATGGAATGGGAGCAGATGGCATTCGTGTCAAAAGAGAGTCCGATCTTCAACCAGCACTGGAGGTGGCAATGGCATCTACTGTTCCTTTTCTTGTGGATGTAATTATCGATCCAAGCAGAACTGCACCAATTGGGAGTCGTGTTTTGAGTCTCATGTCTCAAGATAATAAAAGCTAAAAAGGTGTAAGCATATGCGCACTTATCACAGGCTAGAAGCCTGTGCCACGCACCCGTGCGCGTTCAGCTATCAGTCATCAGCTTGAGGTGCATATGCCTTATGGGCATATGCTTTGATGGGCAAAGCCCCAGACTTTCAATTCGATAAAATCTCGAACTATTACATTCTCTCTCGAAAAGAAGATTTACCCAACAACAATTAAAAAAGAAGTATAAATAAGTGAAGTATGAAACTATTTTATCTAGTATTTATCTAGCAGCATGCTCTCCCAGATTAAAGAGTTAGCCCAAGAACTTGCCCCGCGTCTAATCGAAATCCGCCGTCATCTCCACTCTCACCCAGAATTGAGTGGTCAAGAACACCAAACAGCGGCTTACGTAGCTGGGGTCCTATCCTCCTGTGGTCTTCATATACAAGAAGGGATTGGCAAAACTGGCCTTATCGGTGAACTGATTGGTGGTACCGATGAGCGATTAGTCGCCCTGCGCACTGATATGGATGCTCTACCCATCACCGAACAAACTTGCCTGGATTTTGCCTCACATCAACCAGGAGTCATGCATGCCTGTGGTCATGATGTCCACACCACCGTAGGCTTAGGCACAGCTATGGTTCTATCCCAACTCGGAGAAAGGTTTCCTGGTAATACTCGCTTTCTGTTCCAACCAGCTGAGGAAATTGCTCAAGGTGCAAACTGGATTGTTAAAGATGGGGGAATGAAGGATGTGAGTGCTATCTTTGGTCTTCACGTTTTGCCTTCAATTCCAGCAGGCTCTATTGGTATCCGCTATGGGGCATTAACAGCAGCAGCGGATGATTTAGAAATCGTAATTATGGGAGAATCGGGTCATGGATCTCGCCCTCACCAAGCTATTGACGCGATTTGGATTGCTGCCCAGGTGATTACCACCCTCCAACAAGCTATTAGTCGCACCCAGAACCCATTACACCCGATGGTCTTGACAATAGGACAAATTAGTGGTGGGCGAGCTCCAAATATTATTGCTGACCAAGTGCGGCTAGTAGGAACAGTGCGATCGCTTCATCCCCAAACCTATGCTGGCCTAAGCGATTGGATTGAAAAGATTGTGGCCAATGTCTGTAATGCTTATGGCGCTCGCTATCACATCAACTATCAGCGGGCAGTACCATCGGTACAAAATGACCTAGCCTTAACTCAGTTGTTGGAAGCAGCAGCTAAGGAAGCTTGGGGAAGCGATCGCGTTTTAATCATACCGGAAGCCTCTATGGGTGGGGAAGATTTCTCTGTTTATCTACAACACGCTCCTGGCAGCATGTTCCGCCTCGGGGTTGGATTCCAAAATAAACTAAATTACCCACTGCACCATCCTCTGTTTGCAGTGAATGAATCGGCCATTGTTACCGGTGTAGTTACTCTGGCTTATGCGATTTATAAGTACTGGCACCACGACTGTTAATTAGGGATTGGTGAAAAAGTTTTGGTGAGGAGAGGCAAGAGGCAAGAGGCAAGAGGCAAGAGGCAAGAGGCAAGAGGTTTAACCGGGTGGAACTTTCACAAACATCAGTTCAATAAGTGTATTAGTTTTGATAGGGATTCGGCTTATTTCTTGCACTTTATGAATCTTGAATAGTCCTCAAAACCTTAATAAATAAAGGGTTACGACTTATTCAGCTTGCCCTAATTATAAATTTAATTATACAGTTAATTTTAGCGATTTGCGACAATTTGAAGTACAGATTATGATTTTATGTTGCCTGTTGCCTGTTGCCTGTTGCCTGTTGCCTGTTGCCTGTTGCCTGTTGCCTGTTGCCTGTTGCCTTTGATGCTAAAGCCCTAAGACTGATTTAGCAATATTGAAATAAATCAGCACACCTAAGACATCAACAACTGTTGTAATGAATGGTGCAGACATCAGAGCTGGGTCTAAGCCTAGGTGGCGGAACAGAAACGGTAGGGCTGAACCGGCAACTGATGCTAAAAGTGCGATCGCAACTAGACTCACTCCCACCGATAGGGCTACTAAAAAATCTCCTTGTAACCAGTAACCCCATCCAGTGGCGATAGTACCCAGAATTGCTCCTAGTAATAACCCCGCCAGTGCCTCTCGCCAAATGACTTGACCGGGGCCTAAATCACGAATTTCATCAGTATTCAAGCCACGAATCACCACCGTAGAAGACTGAGCGCCCACATTACCACCAGTGCCAGTGAGTAAAGGGATAAAAGCTGCTAGGGCAACCACCTGCTGCAAAATAGACTCTTGAGACTTTATGATCGTACCCGTAACCGTATTAGTGAGTAACAAGACAAATAACCAAACTACCCGTCGGCGGGCAACTGTGAATAAATTGGTTTGAAAATAATTATCTCCTTCCGATTGGACACCACCACCTACCGCGTACATATCTTCTGTTGCTTCCTGCTCCAAGATATCAATCACATCATCCACAGTTACAATACCCACTAGACGCTGCTCCCGGTCAACCACTGGTACAGCCAGAAAATCATAGCGTTGGATCATCCGTGCTACTTCTTCCTGGTCCGCATAGGTATAGACATAAACCACATCACGAGTCATAATTTCACCCATGGTGGTCTCGGTGGAAGAAATCACCAAATCCCGCAGGGAAACAATCCCAGTCAAATGTCGAGAGTTATCGGTGATATAGAGGTAATATACGACTTCCGAGGCTTTCGCTAAGCTACGAATCTGATCCAAGGTCTCGCTAACCGTCAAGTTTTCCTTGAGGGAAATATATTCAGGGGTCATGATTCGCCCTGCCGTTCCCTCTTCATACCCCAACAGCAGGGCTGTCGCTTGGCGCTCCTTGGGACTTAACTGTGACTGCAAACGTCGGACGACCTTAGCTGGCAACTCATCAAACAACCTGGCTCGATCATCTGGCGACATCTTATCTACGATATCCAGTACCTCCTGATGTTTGAACTTCTCAACTAGAGACTGTTGGACACTGGAGTCAAGATTTTCATACACCTCAATGGCCTCAGATTTAGACAATAAGCGGAAGGCAATCACTTGCATTGCTTCGGGTAATCCTTCAATCGCTTCCGCAATGTCTACTGGTTGTACCGGTACCAGCACTTGCTTAGCACCCTGAAGATTACCTTGCTCCAGCAGTATCTGCAGTTGAGAACGCACCAGCTGTCGCAGTTCACTACGCGAGATTGTCTGGAGGGAAATTTGGTTTTCAGTCAATGCAAACCCTCCTCTTGAGTAGGTTTTACTTGTTTGTCAGTGCTGACTCAAGTCTAGATGCTTTTGTACCTGCTCCAAGACTCATCGGTAATTGGTAATTGGTAATTGGTAATTAGTACTTGGTAATTAGTACTTATTAAGTAGTACTTAGTAATTAGTACTTGGTAATTAGTCGGAAATAAATAAATAAATGAAATTATATTAAGAAATGTAAAATAAGAACCATCTTTATAGCTGATCAGGTTTGAGTTAACTTAACCAAAGTTAACACAGTTACTAAAACCTTTGTTTCTTAATTGGTAACTGACCCAACTATCCTTGATTGGATTCCGATATTCACCAATGCCACTACTTGAAGCATTATCGTCGAAGAGTATTTTCAGCGCAATAGTTATTTGAGAGTAATCCCATCACCCTATATTTCCCTGTACGTGATCAAGCCCGAGGTTAATTAATTTGTGAACAAAAACCAATGGAAAAATTCTTCCCCTTCTTCCCCCTATCTCCCTGTTGTGGTGTTTTACCACTCAAATCGGATTGCTATCGATGGCCTTTTGGCCTTTTGGCCACGCTACGCGAACGGCCACGCTACGCGAACAACTGGTCTATTGAATAGTATAAATGTACTATTGACTTAGTTTGGGTTATAATGATATACACAAGCAATTAATATAAATTGCTACCATTAAAGGTTATTTACATTAGATTTGCGAGTCTAATTATGCTTGATTGTCTCAATGCGGCTCGCTACTTCATCGTAAAAGCTTACGTTGACATCTTCCCACCGCTAAATTTTAGATTATAGCGGGGGATTCCTAAGACTCACGACTTAGGTTTCTGTTTCCTTCTCCCCTTGGGGGAGTTTTTCGCACTAGCCTTCCGAGACTTACTCTCTTTCGCCGTAGGCGACGCTACGCGAACGGGTCTTACAGTCGCTCCACAGACTGACACGGCAAGCCCTGCCGCCAAAATATTAATTGATGCGTTGATATCGCGATCATGGTGAGTGTTACAAGATGGGCAGTCCCATTCCCGGATGTTTAGTGGTAAAGATCCGACGCAATTCAAACATGCAGAACACAACTTGCTACTGGGGAACCATCTATCAATCGAAACAGCTTTCCGGTTGTACCACTCTGACTTGTACTTAACCTGACGGATTATTTCTGCCCAATTAGCATCACTGATTACCTGAGCTAGTTTGTGATTTTTGACCATGTTTTTTACAGCTAAATCCTCAAACGCAATCAATTGGTTTTCTCTGACCAGTTGAGTGGTTAGCTTGTGAGTAAAATCTCTTCTAGCGTCCTTGATCTTTGCGTGTATCCTGGCCACCTTTAACCTTGCCTTTTCACGATTGTTAGATCCTTTTTGTTTTCGCGACAAAGCTTTTTGGTATTTACCCAGTCTTTTTTTGAGCCTTTTAAAATGCTTGGGGTTGGTAATTTTATCTCCGTCGCTGGTTGTAATTAGACTGGAAATTCCTAGATCAAAACCAATTTGTTTATCCGTTAAAGGCAAGCTCAAGTCTCTAGGGTCATTGAACCTAATTGAGATATGCCACCGTTCGGATTGATCTAAGCTGACTGTAACGGTACTTGGATTGCAGTTTGCAGGTAATTGACGACTCCAACGAATAGGCAAAGGTTCTTTGCATTTAGCAAGATAGATTTGACCATCTTTCCATTTAAATGCTGATTTTGTAAATTCTGCACTACCACCGTTGCGTTTCTTCTTAAAGTTCGGATACTTAGCACGACCTGCAAAGAAATTAGTAAAAGCATTTTGTAGATGCCTCAATCCTTGTTGAAGTGGAACACAACTGACTTCATTCATAAAAAACAAGTCATCCTGTTGTTTCCATCCTGTCAACATTGAGGAAGTTTCTTTATAACTAATTCGTTTTTGATGTTCGTACCATCCTTTTGTTCTAGCATCTAATGCTTTGTTGTAAACAAGTCTTACACAGCCTAGGGTTCTCCTCAACAGAGTCTCCTGTTCAGGGGTTGGGTATAAACGGTAACGGTAAGCTTTTTCTACCATGCTTACATTGTAAAGTATTCCTTGTGAAATGTTAACTAAACAAATTAGTCATTCTTCCTTGGAAAGGAAGACAGAAAGATGACAACCCTCTTAACAGTGTGATCCAACAAATTCTAGAGGATTAGCTTTTGCGTTCGCGCAGCGGGTCTAAAGGAGCATCGGATTTCGGTAGTTGCTGCTCCTGGGACAGATAATGGTCTGTGCCTCTGGATTGACTTCAACTCCAGCATCTAACAACCAACCCCTAATCAAGTCTAAACTAGAGTAGAGAGAAAGTAGGCGCAGGTGGTTGCGGATTCGCATTTTTCTGCGAGTCTGAGGAAAGTCCGGGCTCCCGAAAGACCAAACTTGCTGGGTAACGCCCAGTGCGGGTGACCGTGAGGATAGTGCCACAGAAACATACCGCCGATGGGAAGGATAAAGGTAGAAGGCTCCAGGATGAATGTATTCTTCCTGCCTTTTTCCTGATTCTTTTACAGGTAAGGGTGCAAAGGTGTGGTAAGAGCGCACCAGCAGCATCGAGAGGTGCTGGCTCGGTAAACCCCGGTTGGGAGCAAGGTCGAGAGGAACTACGGTTGGTCTTTTACCAGTTCCGGATATGGAGAACCGCATGAGGCGTCTGGTAACAGCCGTCCTAGATAGATAACCACCCTCTTTAGTAGCTTCTTGATGGTTGCTAGGGAGAACAGAACCCGGCTTATGTCCGACTTTCTCTCAATTTAGTCATTAGTCATTAGTCATTAGTACTCCCAGACTCTGGTTAGTCACAAAGGACTCTGTGACTCACGACAAAAGACAACCCATGACCATCAAAGACCCCCGTCGTCAGAAGCAATTAGAGAAGTTAGTTCAAAAGTTAGGGCTATCTCAGACTACAGCTGTGAATTGGTCGTTGCTAGATTTAGCACTGACTCACTGTAGTATCTCAGCAGAACACAACTATGAGCAGTTGGAGTTTGTTGGTGATGCTGTTATACGTTTAGCTAGCTCAGAATGGCTATGGGAAAATTATCCCAACTCTTCCGTTGGTGAGTTTGCTGCCATTCGTTCCGTACTAGTAAGCGATCGCATTCTGTCTCAACTTGCTCGCAGCTATGGGCTAGAGCGTTATTTACTGGTTTCCAATAGTGCCGCTGGGGACAAAGCTGGCGAAACATCCCGGTTAGCTGATGCCTTTGAAGCAGTTTTGGGAGCATTATATTTAAGTACCCATACCCTAGAATTAGTCCGTCCTTGGCTAGACCCTCACTTACAAAAACTAACTACTGAAATTCGTCAAGACCCAGCCCGCCAAAACTACAAAGATGCTCTTCAGGAATGGACTCAAGCTCACTACAAACTGCTCCCAAAGTATCATCTGACGGAAAACCTACAAGTGCATGGGGCAAACAACCGCTTCACTGCCCAAGTTTGGCTACAAAATCGACAATTAGGTGAAGGTACAGGAAGATCGAAAAAAGCTGCGGAACAAGCAGCAGCCAAACAAGCATTTCTGGAATTGAGAGGCCAAACATGAAACAAACTGGAGTAGCGATATTGGGAGCAGGTCGCTGGGGCAAACACTTGATCAGGAATTTCTTGACACATCCTGATGCTTGCTTAGTGGCAGTGGTTGATCCATACCCAGAAACCTTGGCAGTAATTAAAGATAAATATAACCTCGCTCCTGAGGTACGTTTGGCAACAGATTGGGAATCGATACGGGATATCCCGACAATTGAGGCAGTAGTAATTGCTACTCCAGCAGTTACCCATTACACACTAATTAAGGATGCTCTACAGCAGGGGAAACACGTCTTAGCAGAAAAACCCTTAACCCTTGATGTCGCTGAGTGTCTAGAATTGTGCCACCTGGCTCAAGAACAGCAGCGACAGCTCATGGTTGACCATACCTATCTATTTCACCCAGCGGTCAAGCGGGCTCAAGAGGTTGTGAACTCCGGATGTTTAGGAGACTTACGCTATGGATACGCCGCCCGTACTAACTTAGGACCAGTACGTCAAGATGTAGATTCTCTCTGGGATTTAGCTATTCACGACATTGCTATTTTCAACCATTGCTTAGGACAGCTACCTGTTCAAGTCCAAGCTACTGGTAGGGTGTGGCTACAGTTTCAAAAAGAGTTTCAAGTTAGCCAGTTGCCGGTTACAACAAATAACCTTGGCCAAAAGGCCACGCTACGCGAACAACCCGATAACCTTGGCCAAAAGGCCACGCTACGCGAACAACCCGATAACCTTGGCCAAAAGGCCACGCTACGCGAACAACCCGATAACCTTGGCCAAAAGGCCACGCTACGCGAACAACCCGATAACCTTGGCCAAAAGGCCACGCTACGCGAACAACCTGCTAACCTTGGCCAAAAGGCCACGCTACGCGAACAACCTGCTAACCTTCAACCCGATAACCTTCAACCTGCTAACCTTCAACCTTCAACCCCTCAAGGATTAGCTGACTTAGTTCAGGTCACACTTACCTATCCCACTGGCTTCCAAGCATTTATTCATCTGTGCTGGCTCAATCCAGATAAACAGCGGCGGCTTGGGATTGTAGGAACACAGGGAACATTGATTTTTGATGAAATGGTTGCCCAAGCACCCCTAACTATCCAACATGGTTATTTTGAACAGAACGGGGAGTACTTTATCCCTGCTGGTCAGCATCGTGAAGTTCTTGATCTCGAATCACTTGAACCACTTTACTCAGTATGCGATCGCTTTCTTAACAGTGTCCGCTTGTCCCAACCTTCATCAATATCTTCTGGCTGGGTTGGTGCTCAATTAGTACACATTCTCACTTGTTTAAGCCAATCCCTTCACCAAGGAGGAGTGCCAGTCACTGTTCCCCAGTTACCAAAATAATTACCTATTCATTCTGCCTGTAGATGATCACGATAGGTTAATGCCCAGCTTCAATGCTGGATTATTTTCCCAGCGATCCGCTACATGGGCATAAATACAAGTTGTTCTGGGATCGGCATGTCCCAACAAATCTTGTACTTGCCGTAACTCAGCACCAGAACGGAGAGCTAACGTACCTGCGGTATGTCTCAAGCTATGGGCTGATATAGTTCTTCCTGGTGTTTGCTTAAGGTTAGTTTGCTCAAGATAGCTATCTACAACTAGCCGAATCCCCCGCCGGGAAATCCGCTTGCCACCTGCCCTGTTTCCAACAGCTATAAATAGAGGACTCGATGGTTTGACCACTTCCCCATTTTCTGACCTTGCTTCAATATAAGCCATTAGCAACTCGGCAAGATCTGGTGTTAATGGCACTATTCTAATATTACGCTTCCCTTCGACCCGAATTCCCAGATTACCCCCCTGCTTAACTACATCAGAGACATTTGCCCGATGTAACTCAATGCTACGGGGACCTTCCAATATCATGATTGCCAGCAGAAGTTTATCCCGCTTTGCCTTAAGGCTACCATCATTCACTATCGCTCCTAACAACTTCTCAACTTCAGGCTTTTCCAAATACGTAATCCTTGCCGCCGGGTCCAGCTTTTCCCGTGGCGGTTTCACCCCAAGAGCTGGATTGATCGTAATCAGTCCTTTTTCCACAGCAGCTTGATAAAAACGCTTGACAACTGACAACTTTAGTGATACAGTTGCTGGCTTAAATTTTTTAGTGTCTACCATCCAGCGGCGGTAACGCTTAATGTCTTCTTTAGTAACTGCAGCTGGATGAAGATTTATGCGATCGCACCAGTTCACAAACTGCTGAACCTGGCGGCGGTAGGTATTGACGGTATCAGCTGCAGCATCTCCTGCTGCCACATCGATATCGAGGAAATCAGCAAAAGCTTCTAGTAGATTTGCTGTAGTAATGGTCAGGTGGTCAGGTTGAGGGGTGATGTGGTTTGGGGTATGAGTATCCACGGTGCCATTGGTGCCATTAACGTGAAGTTGTTAAGCATCTAGTACTATTATAGCCTCTTTAAGTACCGATAATCCCCCAACAAGGCACTTCACTATTACTTGGTCATAAAGATGCTTGAGCGAACCCTATACTCAGTGCACTTGCCAAAGGCTCTGGCAAAAGAGCGACAGGTAAGTTAGTAGGTGTCAGCCATGTCACCATCGGTCGTTGGCTCAACAATCCTGAGTTTAGAGAAGCTCTTACAGAGGCTGAAGAATCTCTGAAGCAGACACACCAAGAGATTCTTGATACTTACAAAGAATCCCTCTTGCAAAGTGCGCGATACAGTAATGAATGCATCGAAATCATCATGTCGATTGCTCGGTCAGAGGACACTAGGACATCTGACAGACTCAAAGCTTGTGAGATGGTTATGTCAAAACCTGAAAGACTCATTGACATCATAGAGGATGAAAAGCTCTTTCCAGAAGATGCCGCAAGCTACCAGGAGAATTTGCAAGAATGGTGTACAAAATGGTCTGAAGAACTTTCTAACGAAGGGTGGATACAGATTGGTGTGGATACATGGCTTGAATCTGAAGGAGGCAGCCACCCTATCATTTGTGGAACAGAGCAAGCCTATCGAGAACTTTTAAGGAAGAGAGAGGCATTAAAAAGTACACAACGTTATGATCAGAGGTTCTTAGCCGATTGTGATGAACTTGATGATGAAAATTAAGCGATCTGGTTGCTAGCTTTTCCGTGGCGGTCAATCTTTAGTGAAGCTGGTATTCTCCAGTTACCTCAAACTCCCCTAGAGCATGAATTTCTACCATGAATAGTCAAGGGGGTATAGCGCTTCATGCTGGAGCTAAGGGTAGTCAAGGGGGCTTATGGGTAGTCAAGGGGGCTTATGGGTAGTCAAGGGGGCTTATGGGTAGTCAAGGGGGCTTATGGGTAGTCAAGGGGGCTTATGGGTAGTCAAGGGGGCTTATGGGTAGTCAGAGGGTCTATTGATGACTACAACGCCCATACAGTATAGTTTACAGCGATTTATTCGTAACTAGGTTTAGTTGGCTTACAGTGGTTATCATTACTTGACCACCCATGACGAGACGATACTTAGTTAACCTGACTTGACTACTCTTAACCCCTTCATAGAACATCATGCCCACTTGACTACCCATATGACCCTCACGCCACAACCACCGACAATTCATAGAAGTATTGCCTGAAAAATACAATAACCATATAAAAAAACAATGCTTGTTTTTTGGCAATACCCTTATGAATAATGCAGGCTAGCACAGTCTCCAGCGAGCGCCTAGTTGAGTCAACTTTACTTTTCTTTAGAGGCAGCCTCTTAAAGATTGAGGTGATTCTTAACTGCACATAAGGTTGGTTCAATTACCTTGGAATTAAGTCCAGCTTTTTTGATACCTTTCATCGCGCCAGAGATATCTTTGAGACCATGACCAGTAATTATAAGAAGAATTGTCTGGCTAGCACTAACTAATCCCTGAGCAACTGCTTCTAATAAGCCAGCATAAACAGCCGCCGCAGCAGGTTCAGCAAAAATACCTGTTGCTGATCCCAGAGCAGGGATGGCAGCAAGTAGTGACTCATCACTAACTGCCAGAAATTTTCCTTTCGTTTCTGTAACAGCTCTTATTGCCTTCAATCGATCTCTCGGTAAGTTAACACCGATGCTATCTGCTTGAGTATTGGCTTTGATCGGAGGTTTATCCAAAACGGACTCATTATTTTTCCATGCTTCGTAGAGATAAGCACTTTCCTTGGATTGAACTCCGATAAGTTGAGGTATTTTCTCGATCCATCCCAATGCCTGGAGATCTTGAAATCCTTTGTATAAGCCACCAATGATACAGCCATCACCAACACTAACAAAGATTTTATCAGGAGGGTTGTAGTTGAATTGCTCACATATTTCCAATGCAGCGGTTTTTTTTCCCTCACTCATAAAGGGATTGTAAGCTGTATTACGATTATACCAACCAAATTCCGATGCTGCCTCCAAGCAGAGTTCAAAGGCTTGATCATAAGTTCCATCCACTAGCAAAACTGTGCTCCCATAAGCCAAAAGTTGAGCTATTTTGGCCTCCGGTGCAGTCCGAGGTACAAAAATGACATTCCGCTGACCTACACTGGCACATAAACCTGCTAGTGATGCGGCTGCGTTGCCTGTGCTAGCAGTGGTGATGATCTCTGCATGACAGGCTTGCCCTTTAACGATGGCTATAGCACTAGCTCGATCCTTAAAAGACGCTGTTGGGTTACGTCCATCATCCTTGATCCATAGGTTGGGAAGACCTAGTTTTTGCCCTAAGATCTGAGCATGGTATATTGGTGTCCAGCCAATTAGCAGAGGTGGAGTTGGCGCATCAGGCTGTATTGGTAGAAATGGTTTGTATCGCCATATATTGTGTTCCTGACAATTGGCTAACTGATGTTTGGTAAGCTTATTTCTTAGAAAATCATAATCGTAAATAACATCAACAATTCCTTCATTCCCGTGTTTAGGACAAATATATTCAATCTCATGCAGCTGATATTCTTGACCACAAATCAGACATTTATAGCCTAGAACCTGCTTGAGATTTTGAGCATAATTAGTGTGATTGAAGTTACTCATGGGGAAGACAGCCGAAGGATGGAATCACTGTACCAAGATTTCTGGCTATACCCCATTCGTGTACCAGTTTAGCTACTGCTAGATCAAGAATTCCCAGACCAAAGGGACTGAATATTGTAATCGCACTGGGTGTTGGTTTAGCCAGTATCTTACCACATAAAATATCTCCGATTGAACCACGAATAAAGTGTCGATGGTTTATTTTTTGTTCAGCAAGGTGAACGGAAGTTTGAGCACTACAAATATGTTCAACATCATCTACAATATTATCGCAACTCAGAATAACTTCAGGTGAAAAATCTCTGAGGGATATGTGCAAGATATTACTCCCTGGCTGACAAGCAGAAATTTCAAAAATATGAGGGGTTGTTTCTGTTGTAGCAATGGATATTATAGACGTACTGCTTAAGACCGTATTAATATCATTGGCGATTGTTATATTAGGAGTCTCAAAATTTGTCTCACACCGACTTTTATATTGCACTGCTCGCTCGTGATCGATATCAAAAATGACCAAATTCTTAACAGTTGGAAACTCAGCTAAGAGAAATCGGGTAATCTCAAAGTTAATCACGCCACAGGCAATAATGCCGATTGATTCAGGCTGGGTTTCACTTTGCAAAAGCCTCGCAGCCAGCGCTGCACTCGCAGCAGTTCGTTTGGCACTAATCACTGAACCTTCCAAAATCGCTTCAGCAAATCCCGTTTTTACAGAGTTGAGAATAATGACGGCAGAAGCTCTCAACAGACCAAATTGATAATTATCAGGGAAAGATGAAATCCATTTAATGCCTGCTGTTTCAAAACTTTCACCCAAATAAGCTGGCTTGGCAATAATCCGGTTCTTAGGATGATTTGCAAAGCGTAAAAAGGGTGAGGGGGGCAAAGCACTTTCGCCCCGTGCATGGGCGATATAAGTTTGCCGGACGACTTCAATTAATTCTTTTTCCCGTCCAGCTAAAAGTGACAAAATGTCTGACGCACTTAAGACGATGACATCACCAGGCTGTTGCTGTGCAAAACCTTGATAGGCTGTTTCCATAAATTATCAACCTCACCGAATTTGTCTCGAACCCATGTATCCGAATAAACCGTATCCAGGTAACGTTCCCCTCGATCAGGCAAAATAGCAACGCAATTTGAGCCTGCTGGAATTTCTGAGTACATTTTAGCGATCGCCATCGCAATCCCTCCCGCAGAACCGCCTGCCAAAATTGTTTCTGTCCTGGCCAAGTGGCGACAACCTACAACACAGTCTAAACTAGAAACCTGCACAAATTTATCAATCAACTCTGCTTTGCAATGCTCTGGTTTAATCCCAGCCCCTAATCCTGGAATCAGCCTTTCTGCCTGCTCATTACCAGAGATTTTGCTACCCAATGCATCCACAGCAATAACCTTCGTTTTGAGGTTATGAGTGCGACAATATTCCCCACAGCCTCGAATTGTCCCACAGGTACTTGTCGCTACGAATAAATAATCGACCTGTTCACCCAAATCTCTCACAATTTCATCCATAGTCTGGTGGTGTACCTCAGGGTTAAGATAGTTGCCATATTGGTTTGGCCAAAAGCTATTCGGAATCAAATTGCATAGGGTCTTAACGCGGTTCAACCTTGCCTGTAAAAATTCACCTGTAACGGGGTCAGGCTGTTCAATTATGTCAATTTTTGCTCCGTATAGCTTGAGTAATTGAAGATTCTGTGTGGTGGTTTTAGAATCAACAACACAGATAAAGCTAAGGTTAAAATAAGAGCAAGCTTGAGCCAGACCAATGGCCATATTGCCAGAGCTAGATTCGATTACAACTGTATTTGAATCAATCTGACCTGTTTCCAATCCACAGTGGATAATGTTAAGAGCTGGTCTATCTTTGATACTACCACCTGGATTGAGGAACTCTAACTTAGCAAAGATGTTAAATTTGCTATCTTCCCAAAATTTTGATAGTTGAATCAGGGGTGTTTTTCCGATAGCAGATATGATACCCAACCCCATTAAATGTACCTCCTAGATTCAGTTGAGCTTAGCTGATAAGTCATAAGCACCTAAACAAAATTAATTTCCTACTACCAATCTCTGTACCCCTTACATAGTAAGGCTTTGAGTTTTGGAAAATGTGTAATTAATTTTGTGCACCTGCTTAAAATATAATATCATCTTGTTGAATTGAGGATGTTAAGTTATGTATAGTTTTCTAGGACGAGATATTCTTTCACTCAAAGGATTCAATCGTGGAGATTATTTCCGTTTGTTTGAAGTGTGTGCTCAACTTGCACCTATTGCCTATAATCGTCGAAATACAGATTTACTAAAAGAAAAAACATTAGTCACTGCGTTCTATCAACCCAGTACTCGAACTCGTTTAGCCCATGAAGCAGCAATGATTCGTTTAGGTGGCCAAGTCACAGGGTTCTCTGATGTTACCATGACACGGGCAGGCGATTTTTACAGAGAGTCGATTAAAGACACAGTGAAGATGCTGGAGTGCTACGGTGATATAATTGTCATGCGTCACTTTCAACAAGGAGCACCCCATGAAGCTGCGAAATGGGCCTCAGTTCCAGTCATTAATGGTGGCGATGGTTGGGGAGAACATCCAACCCAAGCACTCACTGACCTTTATACAGTGCTTAAAGAAAAGGGTAGAATTGATGGGTTGCGATGGTTGCTAGTTGGGGATATGCGAATGCGATCGATGCATTCTTTAGCCTACGCTTTAACCCAGTTTGATTGTCCAACCACCTTCGTTGCCCCTCCTCATCAGTCTCTCACGACAGAATTTAAGACGGAATTATCACAGCTTAGTTTGGCCTTTGATGAAGCTGAACATGTGGAGCAAGCGATCACTAATGCGGATGTTATCTTAGTCGAGCCTGTTATCCAACCAGACTATACCAAATCCTACGATGATCGAAGTAGTACCAGTGATACACCTGAACTAACACCCACAAACTATAAGATTAGCCATGAATTACTCATGACAAAAGCCAAATCAGATGCCATCTTACTGCACTCCTTCCCTCGCATGGACGAAATTCCCTCTGATGTGGATAATACCCGTTGGTCTCGTTACTGGCAACAAAGTTTTAATGGGGTTGTTGTTCGGATGGGGTTATTAGCCCTGGTACTCGGAGCAATGGAGTAGTTCCCGTGAGTATGGTTACTGATAAGCATAAAAAGGAAAAATTGAGATGGAAATGAATTTACGCGGGCGAGATTTCATCAGTGACTTAGATTTTTCTCGTAAGGAAGTTGAAGCAGTTCTCGAAGTTGCTTTTGATTTGAAGCGAAAGCGGACATTAAAAGAGCCACATCCTTACTTACGGGATAAAACCCTGGCAATGCTCTTTTTTTCCTCAAGCACCCGTACCAGAGGTTCTTTTGAAGCTGGCATGACTCAACTGGGAGGGCATGCTGCCTTTATTGAGCCAGGAACCACTCAAATCTCACATGGGGATAGAGAGAAAGAAATCGGTGAAATCTATGGTCGATACTTTGATGGTATTGCCATCAGACACATTGGGTGGGGAATTGGTAATCAATACCTTAACCACACGGCAGCAGCGGCTCGTGTGCCTGTCCTAAATATGCAGTGTGACGTCTATCATCCATTTCAAGCTCTAGCCGATCTGATGACCATTATGGAGAGTAAAGGACGTAATTTGTCAAAGAAGAAGATGGTAATTTCTTGGGCTTATGCTTCTTCATACCTTAAACCCTTATCAGTTCCCCAATCACTAATCTTACAAATGCCTCGCTTTGGGATTGATATTGCCCTAGCGCATCCACCTGAATTCTCTTTGATGCCTGCTATTCTGGCTACAGCCTATGAACAGTCTCGTAAATACTCGACTAAGCTTGAAATTTTCAATAATATGCAGGAGGCCATACACGATGCAGATATTGTTTATGCTAAGTCTTGGAGTCCTATGTTGACAACAACAGAAGTACAAGAAGGTAGGCAAATCCAGGATCAATATCAAACCTGGATTATGAATGAAGAAAAAATGGCTACAGCTAAAGAAGATGCAATTTATCTGCATCCATTACCTGCTGATCGAAATATTGAAGTGACAGATGCGATCATTGATGGTCCCCAGAGTGTTGTCTTTGAGGAAGCAGAAAATCGTTTACATGTCCAAAAAGCTGTGATGGCACTAACCATGGACTAGCCAATTTTTTCGTGCCTGAAAAATTTGATTTAAGTATAACTGGAGTTTAGAGAGAAGGATTGATGGTGGCGGCAGTGCTGACATTACTGTGGCAAGATGTGGCAGGAGTGACGGAACCTTTCCCCCTAATCCACCCCCAACATATCAGCTATGCTGACCACATCAGAAATGCTTCCTACAGCAGCTTTCCTACTGCGATTAACCACTGGAGTCAGTCCCTGCATGGCGTTGTAGTCTTCAATCCCCATTCCCTCTACAACCTTAGCGATCGCTTTTGGGGTCACCCCAGTTAGCTCACTAATCAGCTTGTTAGTTATGCACCACTTATGCTCTGGATGATTGTAATTCCAGTCCTTAATAGCTCTGACTGCTCGACTGGCTAACTCTCTTGACCTGAGTTCGATATAAGGAAATTGGCTCTTAAGCACTTTCAGTAAGAGGTACAGGATTTTATCCCCTATCCTAAATTTCTCAATTAGTTAAATTTGTTGAGAAATAGGGCGAAGATAAAAAATCAATCAGTAACTTTTTTTTAAATTTAATTAAGTTTTATTAAATAACCGGTCGAAAATTGCTGATCTTAAATAATAGAAACCCCTTTAAATTAAAGTTAAAATGTTATACTAAAAACAATAATCATGATAGATATAGAGACTTTGTTCTGGGAGTTAGACGATTTTTGTAAAGTTTTTGAATTGGGAGTTAAAAGCCAGTTTATTTCTGACAAAATAACCCAAAAAAAAAGAAAAAGAAAAAATCGTCTAGCTTTAAGTGAAGTGATGACAATACTAATTTATTTTCATGGCTCTAATTATCGTTGCTTTAAAAGGTATTATATCAATCACATTGCTAACTATAACTCAAGTCATTTCCCCAATTTAGTTAGTTATAATCGCTTTATTGAATTAATCCCTCAAACCTTAATGCCATTACTTTGTTATCTGAATAGTCGCAAAGGAAAAAATACGGGCATTAGTTTTATTGATAGTACACCTATTCCAATCTGTCATCCAAAAAGAGCAAAAAGAAATAAGGTATTTAAGGGATTATCTGCTTGGGGAAAGAACTCTATAGGTTGGTATTATGGGTTTAAGCTACATCTTATCATTAATGATCAAGGAGAATTATTAGCCTTTCAATTGACACCAGCCAATGTGGATGATCGAGTACCAGTACCCAGCTTAGCACAAAATTTAGAGGGAAGACTTTTTGGAGATAAAGGATACATTTCCAAGAAATTATTTAAAGAGTTATCTTTACACTCCCTCAAGCTGATTACTCCTTTTAAGAAAAATATGAAGAATCAGCTAGTTGAGTTGTGGGAAAAATTTATGCTAAGAAAACGTTCATTGATAGAAACCGTTAATGACCAATTAAAAACTATTTATCAAGTTTCTCATTCTCGTCATAGAAGTGTCTCTAACTTTATGGTAAATATGATAGCTGGTTTAGTAGCTTATACATTTCAAAACAAAAAACCTTCTTTAAAGGTAGAGAAAACTGAACAGGAAAATCTACCCGCTTTAGTCGGGTAATTTTTCCTGAATCTAATTTTTTTTATAGGTTTTAATTTAGCCTAATTTAATAAATTAAGATTAGTTTTTTGCTGGTGTTTATTATCAATAATTACCCTTAATTGACATAAGTCTTTTCTGGCTTGGTTTTCAGTGTCCCTTTCTACATCGAACTCAGGTTTTTATGCATAACCGACTAACCATAAAGGCTTCACTATCCTTACGGTAACTTCTGACTCTGTTCCCTTGACAGAATCTTGATAATAGAACTACTTCCCATGACAGTCAGTCTTTAACTTCCCGTTATTTTTGCTAACAAAATAAAAAATAATAAAAAGTGAATTTTAAAGGGAATTAGAGGCAAAAAAGAAATACCAATAAATCCGATTTTTGGAATTAATTATTTAATCAAATTGGTTCTTCAGTACCTACTATGCTAAATTTCCAGTTAAAAAAACTCATAAAGCTTGCTGAATAAGGGTTATAAGGCAATTTAACTAATAAAATTTTCTGAATACTGCCTCTTTACCCTGCTCCCTGCTCCCTGCTCCCTGCTCCCTTTGCCAAGCGATGCAGCGCGGTCTTGGGGAGGCAGCGCGGTCTTGGGGGTCCCCCCCATGAGCGACTGCCGTGGTTTCCCCCATGAGCGACTGCATCAAGAAAGTGTTTATTTAGCATAACAAGTACGGAAGAGCCATCAAATTGCAATTCAACAATCGTTAAAATCAAATCAGGGACAACAAGCATGCTTGTTGTCCCTGAAGGGTTGAAGGTTGTTTCCGTAGCGTGGACGAAAGTCTAAGGTTGGAGGGTTGCTCTTGGCCAAGCGTCGCTTTTAGGGACGGTTATACTAAGCTGGATCGCTTCTCCAGAAAATCCAGTAAAATACGCTGATGAGCAGGACCAAGGGGTCGCACCTGACCAGCCTTGGCAGAATAAGACTCGCCCTGACGAATCTGCTCAGGAGTTAACAAGCCCATATCCCAGCCTTCCCCTAAGACCAATTGTGAGACTTCCACGGTCAGGGGTACTGCAAAAACATGGCGGAACACATGGGGTTCAGGATAATGGCCAAACAAAGATGCTGAGGGTAGTGCATAGCTAATTTCTTCCACCAATTCCCGCTTGAGAGCTTCGATAGGGGTTTCTCCAGGTTCGATGTGTCCCCCAAATAAACCCCACAAACCGGGGTAAAGAATACCAGGAATATTGTCCCGTAGCTGCATCAGGAACTGACCTTGCCGATATAGAATAGCGATCGCTACTTGAACTTGCTTACTGCTCATCTGTTGGTCTTGGAAGTAAGGGGGACTTGGGTTGATAGACTTGCCGTTTGAGCTGCTCAAGCTCTTGAACAAAGAATTCACCCAAATCTTGTCCAGCGATGGGAATGCTTTGAAATTGAGCCTTACCGTGGATCAAGACTTGATCACCGATATTGGGCAAAGTTCCCTGAGAGACTACCCAAATGGTACTAGTGGCATCCTGGAGTTCATAAGCATTCGCATCTAAAAGTGGTGCTTGATTAGTAACTTTACCCCGAAGGTAAACGGTATCGATAGTATTCTGATTTTGTGGTATATCAAGGATTTTTGTGACCTTCACACCAGGGTAGCTAATATTAAGCTGATGAATGCCATTATGGGCTAAGGGACTACAGCCAACAGTCCCGGCTCCTACAAGTAAAACCCAAAACGGTAAAAGAGTTGACCAATACTTAGTTGGCATATTGAAATCCTATGATGTTTTCAGTTGTCAGTTGCCAATGAACTCTGTTTGGAGGAGTGAAAAAGGAAGTAGGTTGAAACTTGAATGTTCGTTCCCCAGCCTAGAGTAAGTCGCTCCATGCATCTACAATGTTCTAACCCAAGTAAGCAGCATCTGTACACCCGTCTACACTGTTTAACCCAATTGACCAATGACCAACATACTCGATGGTAAGACCATAGCTAAAAAAATTCAGACCCAGCTGCAAGAACAGACACAGAAGCTGACGTTAAAATATGGACGACCACCTGGATTAGCAGTGTTGATGGTAGGTGACAACCCTGCTAGCGCTGCCTATGTTCGTAATAAGGAACGTGCCTGTGGTCAGGTGGGCATTGCTTCTTTTGGTCGTCATTTTTCCAGTAACACGTCCCAAGCAGAACTTGAGCAAACCATTAACTCCCTCAATCAAGATCAGCGTGTAGATGGAATTCTGGTCCAGCTGCCCTTACCCGACCACCTAGATGCTGTTTCATTACTGCACCAAATCCATCCGGATAAAGATGTTGATGGATTACACCCTGTTAATCTAGGTCGTCTGCTCAGGGGAGAGCCTGGTTTACGTAGCTGTACACCAGCAGGGATCATGCACCTGTTGCAAGAGTACCAGATTAATTTGTCTGGTAAACAGACAGTAGTGGTAGGACGTAGTATTTTAGTAGGTAAACCTCTGGCACTGATGCTACTAGAAGCCAACGCTACAGTCACAATTGCTCATTCGCGCACCCAAGATCTGGGTGAGCTGACACGTCGAGCTGATATTTTGGTAGCAGCTGTGGGACGACCTCAACTGATTACCAGGGACATGGTAAAACCAGGTGCTGTGGTAATTGATGTTGGTATCAATCGCGTTAGTGATCAACAAGAAAAATCTCGTCTTGTAGGAGATGTCCACTTTGACTCTGTTCAGGAAACCGCCCGATATATTACCCCTGTCCCTGGTGGCGTCGGACCGATGACAGTGGCTATGCTACTAAATAATACAATCCTTAGTTATACAAATAGGTATTCTTGAACAGTTTTGCTCTCGTGAAGATTGATAACAATCAATCAATTAAACCGTTGTTTATGAGTAAAGTAATTTCAGTTCACAGCAAGCTAGGTCAACAAAAGAACTAATTAAGAAGACTGAAAGCTAGAAAATATAAAATTATTATAAATCTGTCTTGTTTGTTTAAGAACATATTAAATGTGGGGATTGACAGGGTTAGACTTTAGTTTAGCGCCACTGATAAATTTCAAAACTCGACAATCCTAAGTAGCATCAGTAAAGAGTTTTGTCCATCAAACGAGAAGCACAAGAATTAGACAAGGTAGTTTCAATAAGACCCCCAGACCCGTAAAATTGTTAGAAGAATCAGATAATCAAGGAATCAAGGCATGGTAGCGACGGAGGGGCGACCTACCCCCAAGAGGGAATCCCCAAGTTTAGACTTAGTAACTTACTTAAAAGAGCGAAAGGCTCTAATTGAGTCAGCTTTAGACCAGGCTCTGCCCCGAATGGAGCCCGACAAAATTTACGAGGCAATGCGTTATTCTCTTTTGGCTGGAGGTAAACGCTTGCGCCCGATTCTGTGCCTAGCTACCTGTGAGCTGATGGGTGGCACAGTGGAGATGGCAATGCCAACCTCCTGCGCTCTGGAAATGATCCATACCATGTCATTGATTCATGATGACCTACCAGCAATGGACAATGACGATTACCGTCGGGGTAAACTAACTAACCACAAAGTATTTGGTGAGGACATTGCCATCCTCGCAGGTGATGGTTTATTAGCTTATGCATTTGAATATGCGGCGGCTCAAACTAAAAATGTACCAGCTCCCCAAGTTTTGCAGGTAGTTGCCTGGTTGGGTAGAGCAGTCGGGGCATCCGGATTGGTTGGGGGTCAAGTGCTTGATCTCGAATCAGAAGGTAAGTCGGATATTAAAGAAGAAACGCTCACCTTTATCCATACTCATAAAACTGGTGCTTTGTTAGAAGCCTGTGTAGTTTGTGGTGGAATATTGGCAGGGGCAACCACAGCTAATTTACAAAGGCTATCCAAATATGCCCAAAATATTGGTTTAGCATTTCAAATTGTCGATGACATCCTAGACATAACTGCTACCCAGGAGGAACTGGGTAAAACAGCAGGTAAGGATGTTAAAGCACAAAAGGCAACTTATCCTAGCCTCTGGGGGCTAGAGGCATCAAAAGCCAAAGCCCAAGAGCTGGTGAATGAGGCAAAAGCTCAAATGGAATCCTTTGGGGAAAAGGCTCAACCCCTGATTGCGATCGCTGATTTTATTGTGAATCGCACTCATTAAGGTACTTGGTATTGGGGTAAGGCCAACGACAGTTAAAGGATGAAGTGTTTAATCCTAGCCTACAGGAACACCAAAAAAACATACTTCATCCTTGATTATACCCTATAAGGGACGCTATCGGGGGAAGATACTTAATAATTAATACTTGATCATTCATCCTTCATCGTTTCCCCAATGCTGAGTTATCGATGACCAATGACCAATTTAAAATAAATAATTATGCAGGACTTTAGCGACATCCTAAACAACCAGGTGTTGCTGGTTGCGCTCATTGCTTGTCTGGTAGCTCAACTATTTAAGTTTTTGGTTGATCTAACCAAAAATCGCAAACCTAATCTTCAGGTATTGATAACTGCTGGTGGAATGCCTAGTTCTCACTCAGCACTCGTCACTGCCTTGGCATTTGGTGTAGGACAAACAGTAGGATGGGCTTCTCCAGAGTTTGCGATCGCTTTAGTGTTTGCCATCATAGTCATGTATGATGCTACTGGTGTCAGGCAAGCTGCCGGTAAGCAAGCTCGAATTCTCAACCAAATTATCGATCAGTTTTTTAGCGAAGACAAAGAGTTGAAAGAAGACCGCCTTAAGGAATTATTAGGTCATACACCTTTTCAGGTGCTTGTTGGTTTGGTGTTAGGTATCGCTATTTCTTGTATAGCAGCAACGGCTTATTAATCCTGTTAATTAGTTAATTAGTAATTTTAATTAGTAATTTGCCATTACCTAGTTCAAACGGAACTAGTTAAAAGCGAACCACCTTACGTTTTAGTAGGGTAACTCGGCGACTATCAACAACCATTACCCAAAAACCCTCTGCGCTCAGTCGCCTTAAGATTGAGTTAGCTTGGGTTTCACTAGTTGTGTGTACTGTCAGTAAGTAAGGTCGCTGAGCATAAGAAACCAAGCCAACATTGACGCCCAGTAGTTGCTCTAGTCGGGATGCCACTTCTGGTTGATTGAAGTAGTCCACCAGAACTGCATAACCATCACCCAATCTCTGAGGAGTATAACCTGGTGTAGTAGGTTGTATAGTAGTAGGCTGGCTTGACGGTGGAGATTGAACTACAAAAGCTGAGTATCCCACTACCTGATCCAGATAGCGTGCCCAATCTTTGGCATCGTTAATCCCTCTGAAACCCCCAACCCGAGTTACTGTGTCTTCCAAATATTGACAAAAATCAGTTTTTGCGCTATTGGGTAAAATTCTTTGAATTTGTTCGTGATTTTTCCTAATTCGGCTAAGCACTAACAAAATGTACTCGCCGTTTTGTGGTGGTTGGCATTGAGGAGTTATTGGTTGAGCATAAACCGAATCAAAAACACCAGCTAAAGCCGCCAGTGCTATCGAGAAAATTTGTAAAATAAACTGTATTGTTTCCCTGGTCATAGATGATTAGATAGTAGACCCATAGCCACTGTCTTGGAAGCAAAAAACTAACCATCAAACTGATGCCAGAGACGCTAGAGGGTCAGGTATATCATCTGATGGTGCCTGAAATTCACCAGTTTTGACAAATTCTAGGCGCAGCTTTAACCAGGTGATGAACTTAGGATTAGTAGAAATAATTGCCGTGGCTGGTTGCGGACATTCCTGCTTGACCTGGGACATTTGGGAACTTTCCAAGAATGCTGGCTGGTTGACTAACCAAAAGTCTATTTCTTTTTCCTGTTCATGATAGTGCCTGGTACGTTCCCGAAGTACTTCCTCCAATGGTTCTTCTTCAAAGAACTTTTGACTGGCTAAAACGTAGTAGTAAGTTTGCATAGTTTCAGTTACTTAGGAAAGCTCAAAATTTACCTTGCATCGCTTGTTTCATTTCTCTGACCGCCCGTTCTATACCTACCAAAGATGCCCTAGCAATGATGCTATGACCAATATTTAGTTCTTCCATACCTTCGATACAAGCAACCGGGTAAACATTCCAGTAGGTAAGACCATGACCAGCATTAACTCGTAAGCCAGCAGCAATCGCTTGTTGGCATCCGGAGGCCAAAACTTTTAATTCTTTAGCCTGACTGACTTCATCAGTAGCTTCTGCATAACTTCCCGTGTGCAGCTCAATAAATTTAGCTTTTGTTTTAGCAGAAGCATCGATTTGGGCAGGATCAGCGTCTATAAATAAGCTAACGGGAATACCAGCCCTCTGTAACTGGGCTACAACCTCACTAAGGCGAGGCATTTGTCCTGCTACATCTAGCCCTCCCTCGGTAGTCACTTCTTCTCGTTTTTCTGGTACGAGGGTAACGTAATCGGGTTTGACCTCTAGAGCGATCGCTACCATTTCATCGGTAGGTGCCATTTCCAAATTCAGATGAGTTCGCACCGTTTGTCTTAACAGAGCAATGTCTCTGTGTTGAATGTGACGTCGGTCCTCTCTTAGATGTGCAGTGATGCCATCCGCACCAGCAAGCTCTGCCAACACCGCTGCTGCCACTGGGTCAGGTTCTACAGTGCGCCGCGCCTGACGAATTGTGGCAATATGGTCAATATTTACGCCAAGTGTTAGCACTAATGTTTTTCTGCTCCATAAAACTTCTGCAAAACTCACCAAAGCTCGTTAAAGCTGTTTATTTCCTGCTTCTTCCGGAACTGTCGGCAGCACTCCGTCCACAGGCAGACACCATAGAGCCTACGGCGTTTTTTAAATTAATTGCTGCGTTTAAGTCTCTGTCAAGACTCAACCCACACTTAGGACAGTTGTAAGTCCTGATTTTCAAGGTCATTTTTTGACGATGCCCACAACTTGAACACAGTTGAGATGATGGGTAGAATCTGTCTACAATGACTAACTTTGAGCCATACCATTCACATTTGTATTCCAGCTGTCTCTTGAATTCGTAAAACCCTTGGTCAGCAACAGACCCAGCTAGCCTGTGATTAGCCATCATGCCTGATACATTCAAATCTTCAATTGCTACCGTGCCGTGGTTCTTAGCTAAGTAGGCAGTCAGTTTATGTAATGTATCTTTGCGAATGTTGGCTACTCTCTGATGTTTTTTGGCTAGTCGGTTTACGGCTTTGTACCAGTTCTGAGAACCTTTAACTTTTCTGGACAAGTCACGCTGACACCTCGCTAGTTGTTTTTTGGCTTGGCGATAAGGTTTAGAACCACATATAATTTCCCCAGTACTTAGTACGGCTAATGCCTTGACCCCTAAATCTACTCCCACTACATCTATTTGCTTTGGGGTTGGGTTTGGTTCATGTCCATAATGAAAACTTAGATACCAACCGTCAGCCTGACGAGATATGGTAATTTTCTTTGTCGTCACTTCTGGCAAAGGCTCATAAGTCCTCACCCAACCTAGTAATGGTAGTTTATGCTTGCAGCCTGAGAGTTTAATTGGTGCTCCAGAATTATCAATAGTAAAGCTATCATGGGCTCCTTTTTTCTTAAATCTAGGGTATCCACCATTACCTTTAAAAAATCGCGCTATAGCTTCTCCTAAATCAATAAAAGCGTATTGGTACACTTTGGAGGATAACTGATTCATCCAAGGGTATTGAGGCTTTACGTGATTGGTAAAAAGCTTTCTGAGCTTACTAGCTGATGGCTTTAGCCCTTCTGAGTAAGCTTGTTGCCATAAAGCCAATCCCCAGTTATAAACCCATCGAGAATACCCTGCATGTTTAGCCATCAAAGTTTTCTGATGGTTATTTAGCTTTAGTTTAGTTTGAAGAGCTTTATACATATTTGCTAACCTTTGATGAGGTTTGCTACTAATAGTTAGCACTCCTGGATTTGACATCCGACGCGCGATCATAGCGCAGCCTGGTCTTGAATTCCAAGGCTTTACAACCTTAGCTTTGAGCAAAATATTCTTTTCTAGTTTAACAGGGGGAGGGAACATCTAGATAGATTGTCTATCAAGGGTCTACAAGACAGTACTCCTTGAACTAGAAAGCCCCTCGCGAGGGGCGTGCGCAGCGATAGGTAGTTCACCTGAAATTCTTAATCCTGGGATTAGATACTTCTAGGTTGCAGTTCGTCTTTTGATGGTAATTTGACATTCCAGGCTAGTCCTAAGCGCTGAAGCAGCAGGATGAACAACCAACCCAGGTCAAGTTGCCACCAATAATGTCCAAATCTTGCTGAGTTGGGAAAGGCATGGTGATTATTGTGCCACCCTTCACCAAGGGTCAAGATGGCGACAATAGGATTGTTTTTGCTCATATCAGAGGTAGTGAACAGCTCGTTTCCCCAGAGGTGGCAAACTGAGTTGACACAAAAGGTGATTTGACGGACCAGAAAAATCCGAAATGCTCCGCCCCAGATTAAACCACCTAAGACTCCTGAGACAGAACCAGTCAAGACTCCACCCAGGAAACCAGGAATTAACAGGGACAGCAATACCCAAAAGACGTAGAGGTTGTCTATTCTTCGGATCAGCTTGTCCTTGATTAGGTCAGGAGCATACTTATAGGGAGGCTGCCAATCCACATTCACAATCCAAGCAATATGGGAATGCCAAAACCCTTGGATAAATCCCCAAAATCCTCCCTGGTGAAGATGGGGTGAGTGAGTGTCTCCGTCTTGGTCAGAGTAAATATGATGGCAGCGATGATGGTGAACCCAGCTAGTGACTGGTCCTTGAGCTGCCATACATCCAGCAATGGCTAAGAATGCCCTTATAAAAGGTCCAGTATGGAAGGCACGATGGCTAAAAAGCCTGTGATACCCGACGGTAATACCGATGAAATTCAGGATGTACATCCCGAGAAAAAGACCAATATCGAGAGGCTGGACGTTCAGTTTCTGAAGCAACATAACTACTATCGCAGCGATTACTCCCAAAGGGGACATCGCGATCACGGTAGTAACTACAGTTTTCTGAAGTGTGCTGACTTGTGGGGCAGTAGATGAAGAGATTGACACTTGTGTTGTTTCAATAAAATACTAATACACCAAAACTAAGCATATCCGATTGCTTGTCAGTCTGGCGCTGTTTGGACTCTAGCTCCGTGCTTACCACGAAGGCTATCAACTGGGATTTTTGGATTTGGGATGGTTGTCTTGTCCGCTAAATCCTCCAATCCCGGCGAATTTCAGTTATATTTGGGCTAATCATGACGGTATTGCATGGGTAACCTATTGCAGCTAGTTAGGGATTGGTGTTGATTTCAATCAATTTATTCCTTGAGGATAAACCTGACTTAATTTGGATACGAGACTTTGGTACCTTAAACCGTTGAGCCAGCAACTCAATTAACTCTTGATTGGCAAAGCCCATCTAAAGGTGGTGACTTCAAATGCACCTTGAGTCTCCCATCGTCTGATCGCGTAGCGTGGCCTTTGGCCTTGTCTTCTATATTTTGATGCTTAGAATTGGGTTTAACTTGAACTCGCCTCTTCATCAATGAAAGTTTATTCAAAATCTTTTGGCTTCTGGCTATGGGAAGTTTTAATTTAGTCACCGTTTACCACAGTAGCATACTGATCCGGATCGGCTGTGGTAACTGTAAAGACTTCTGTTGCGATACTCTTAAGGCCAAAGGCCACGCTACGCTAACAGAGCCGCTAAGCGATTGGCCGTAGGCCACGCTACGCGAACGCATACCCTAATTCGAGCAAAACCATTGGAACAAAACGACTGCCCCAATCTCGGTAAATTTCTTGAGTCATCTTGCCCCTAAAAACTTGACGCTTCCTTTTTATTGTATTTCAAATGTAGTATAAAAGTAACTCAAGCAACTCATTGACTCATTGTTTTTTTGGTTTAGCTTGTCTAAAACCTGCCAATACCCAAGAATTCCATGGCGGGAATTCGCTTATTCGCTCCTTGTCCTAGTGCAGCCGACTGCATTGCTTGATTAAATCAAAAAAAAACCTGAAACTCTTGTCCGTGTCTTGATGCAAAGCACGAGTGGGACAAATCTCCCCATAAAGGCCAACCCGTCGCTTCAGTATAGCTGCCAAATGCCTAACAGCTTACTAAATCAAAGTAGATTCAAACTCCTACTAGAAAACTGATAGGAGTAGAATAGAGGACAGCACAAAAAACGGGGTTGTGGAGGGAAGAACGTTGGATGAGCTTAGAACTGCGTTAGAGTTAGCAACCGTTGAAGAATTACAACAAATGACAGACATTCTATTCTGTCGTAGGTTTAATCCCTTAGATTACCTTCAGCTCCCTGAGCCAATCGATATCCAAAGCCAAAACCGTGAAGCTTGGTTGGATTCCCTCGAAGAGCGATTTCGCTTCTTGGCAGCAGATGGAGTAACAGTACTGAAGGGACGAACGAGTGAAGTAACCTACCGACAAGCCCTGATTCAAGTTTGTCGTTACCTCAAAATTCCTTACTATCAACGTCTGACTACAACTGACTTGGAAGCAGAAATATTTCTTCACCTCATGGAGAAAACCTGGAAACGCTTACCAACCCAAGAGCAGCAATCCCTCACAGTACAGGTACAGAAATCCTTAGCTAAGTCAAAACTTCCTGAACCCTTACCTGTACAAATCCAGCACAATCCTATCGACTTTTTACTCAAAGGTGGTAGCGCCCTAGCATTGACCTCGATTCTAAAGCCAATAATACTACAACAGGTGGCACGTCAGTTTGCCCTGCATTTCGCTCGCTATCAGGTGGCTAAACAAGCCCTAGTGAAGGGGGGTTTGGCAGCAGCAGCTCAGTTTCAGAACTACTTTACACTACAAACAGCACGACAGGGAATGGCACTGAGTGCTGCTCGTTATGGAGTTACTAGGAGTGTTTTTGCCTGCCTAGGTCCGATCATGTGGAGCTATTTCTTTGTTGACTTAGGCTGGAGAGCGATCGCAACCAACTACGGTCGGATTATTCCAACAATCTTAACCCTAGCACAAATTCGCCTGACTCGTGCTGAGTGCTGGGAACCAGTTTAGATTGAGAGTAATGGTGAGTGGTTAATTGGTTCTTGGGAAAGAATAGACATCAAGACAATCACCTAGAAATAGCTTGGAACTGCGCTAAGCTGGGAACTCTTATCTTTCCCCTGTTTCCAGCTTTGGGCGCAGTGGGGTTAGTTCTAGCTGTGGGAGATACTTGGCGGCAAAAGTACGCCAGCATGATATCAAAACCCCTAAACTGGGGCTTGGCTATTTTGAGTATCTGGTTGCTCATTACTGCTAGTTTAGCATTTAACCCCACAGAAGCGTTCCTAGGTTTAGGGAATTTTATCCCCTTCTTCGCCGTTTTCGCTGCTTTCTCTAGCCTCATCCAGACCCCAGCACAGCTGAGGCAATTAGCCTGGATTCTAGTTATTCCTTCCCTAGCAGTAACTATACTGGGTTTTGCTCAGATGGTTTTGGGTTGGACTAGCCCAAAAGTCTTATCACTAGTCTTTGGTTCAACCTTGGTAGCTAACGGTAATCCTCCAGGTCGGATGGATTCAGTGTTTTTGTATGCCAATATCCTAGCCGCTTATCTACAAATACCATTAATTTTAGGAATAGGGCTGTGGATTGAGAGGTTTCAAGGGAGGCGTTGGATCTCGCATCGATTTGATTATCCGCTGTTGTTCTTGAGTGTGGTGGTGATCGGTGATGCGATCGCATTAGTTTTGACCAACTCCCGCAATGCTTGGATAATCGCTGTTTTGGCTTGTCTTGCCTTTGCCCTTTACTTAGGTTGGTACTGGGTAGTGACAGCAGTTACTGCTGCTGTTGGTAGTATTCTGTGGGCATCATTTGGTCCAATGCTAGGGCGTCAATGGCTGCGTAGTATTGTCCCAGCATACTTTTGGATGCGATTGTCTGACCAGTTGTATCCCGACCGACCCATCGCTACCTTGAGGACAACCCAGTGGAAATTTACTTGGTCAATGATTCAGGAACGTCCCTGGTTTGGTTGGGGGTTACGCAATTTCACTCCTCTTTACCAGTCACAAATGGAAGTCTGGCTTGGTCATCCCCATAATCTACCTCTAATGTTGACTGCTGAAACTGGCATCCCAGGCACACTGATGTTGAGTGGATTAGTTGGCTGGATTATGGTTCAAGGTATCCAACTATTAAGGGTTTGGTCAACCGTTGCGACCACTACCACTAGACAAGATTGGCATCAAGACAACTTAATTCTGTTCAGTTATCTGGTGGCTTTTGGCAGCTGTACTCTATTCAATCTGCTGGATGTAACTCTGTTTGATTTTCGGGTTAATACCTTGGGGTGGCTGTTGTTGTCAGCAATTCGTGGTGTGGCATGTCACATTTAACCTAATTTAGCTACCCCGGCGAGAAGCCCCGCACCATAATCTTTGATTTGGTGCGGGGCTTCTCGCCGGGACAGGGTTTATGTAAATTAACAGTTATCATTCACCTGGTTTGTGTTAAGATATTTTGATGGCACTAATCATGAACTACACTTATCGAATTTATCCAGATACAGCTCAACAGGAATTAATGTTGAGTTGGCTAGAAACTTGCCGACGACTTTATAACCGTTGCCTGGGAGACTTAAAGGACTGGATGAATAGTCGGAAGTGTGCAGTTGATCGGTGCTCGCTTAATAGGGAATATATCATGTCGCCTGACATTCCATTCCCCGGATACAGGTCACAGAAGCGACAGTTAACGCAATGGAAAAAGACTGAATCTGACTTGAAAGAAGTTCACTCTCAAGTCACTCAAGATGTCATTAAGCGATTACATACTTCTTGGGAGTCGTTCAGACAAAGAGGAAAAGGTTTTCCACGATTTAAAAAGTACGGTCGCTATCAATCGTTTTTGTTTCCTCAGTTTGCGACTAATCCAATTAAGGGGGATCAAATCAAACTACCCAAGATTGGGCTTGTAGATCTGAGATTACATCGAGAAATCCCTGAAGGATTTCAAATCAAGACTGTACGAGTTGTATCAAGATGTCGAGGAACAAAATGGTTTGTTGTTATCACAATTCTTGCTGATGTTTGTGTTCCGGAAAACCAGGCTTTTGGACGAGCAATCGGAGTAGATGTCGGGTTGATTGATTTCCTAGCTACATCAGATAATTTAACGATTCCTAGACCGAGGTTTTTCATAGACCTACAACGCGAGCTGAAATTGCTGCAACGTAGAGCATCTCGAAAAAAGAAACGGTCTAAGAATTACGAAAAAGCACAAATCAAGGTAGCACGGTTACATCACCAAATTGGTAATACCCGTAAAGATTTTCACCTTAAAGTTGCACATCAACTCTGTGACCAGGCTGATTCAATTTTTGTAGAAGACATTGATTACAGAGTAATGGCAAAGGGCTTTCTGGGTAAGCATTCTCTTGATGCTGGCTTTGGTCAGTTCAGAGAATTATTGAAATGGGTATGTTGGAAACGAGGAAAGTTTTTCGCAGAAGTTGACCATAAAGGGACATCAAAGCAATGTCCTGAATGTGGAACCGAGTGGGATAATAACCTCTCAATCCGTTGGCATACCTGTGATGAATGCGGGTATTCCAACCATAGAGATGTCGCTTCAGCCGAAGTAATGCGTAATCGTGGAATCAATAAGTACCCAAGGACAATTGGGGAAAGGAAACTGTCTGCTGATAGCGTACTGTCGGGGGTTTTGTACCTAGATAAGTGCTACGCAGAAACTCTTAATCGTGAGGTTAAGAAGCCCGCGCCGTAATCAAAGATTGGGCGTCGGGAGTATGTCACTTCTTGATATTGCAATTAGCTAAACCTTAGTTGAAAAGGAATGGTTTAACCACGGGTCAGGATAACCGCTCCCATGCTCACTAGAATACGCGAAGTGAAGCTTGGTAACCCGTAATTGTTAGGTTTTGTGCCCTGATTAAAGGATCAGGCTCCTTCCAAATGTCACAATAATCGAAAGCGTTGTCTAACCAGTTAGGATAAAACTGCAGTGGCACAAGATCGGGTCAGACAAAACATTAGGAATCGCGAAAGCCCAAACTCCACGAGTTATTACGAAATACTGGGATTGCACCCTAGTGCATCACCCATAGCCATCCGGCGTGCCTATCGGCAACTCAGTAAGCGCTATCATCCTGATACAACCGACTTACCCACTGAAACGGCCACGATTAAATTCCAAAAGCTGAAGGAAGCCTATGCTACCCTAAGTAATCCAGAGCGACGAGCAATGTATGACCAAAAAATTGGTTATTCCCGCCTCAATGTTATTGAGCCACCCCCTAGTCTAAACAATCCGGTTAATCAAAAGCCACCAAGCTCCTCGTCCTCAGCTTACCTTGATCCCACTGACCGCCCCCTTTCAGCTGGGGAGATTTTTGTCCTATTCATTTTAGGACTAACCTTTTTAGGCTGCTTACTACTAGCCATAGCTATTGGATTAACCCAAGGTGAAGCTGCTCTGCTAATTTCTAAACCCAGTGGTCATGATTTGCTTACCTTACCCGAGATTAATTTTATTCAACAGGCGAAACCTGATAATTTGGATAGTCAAATACCGGTTAATAACCAATCAGCCCAAAATCCCCAGATAACCCATATATCAGAATAACTGATCAAGAATAACTTATAATATTAACTCTGTTTAATCCCTGATAATGTTAATCCCTTATAATAGGGTTTATCCCATAAATGTTAATTGTCTTAATTGTTAATTGTCTTAATTTTTAATTGAAAATGGTCACGTGACCATTGACAATGTTCAATTTTCTACTGATGTACCACCAAGAATTATAAATAGTTAATCGGACTCGATATGACACTTCCGCCAGGTGATACCCCCTTGTATAACCACCCTCTACCTGAAATAGAGAGGTGGCTGAAAATACTAGGATGTGAACAAGACAGTAATGATCTACATTGCTGGCGTGTTGATCGACCTACCTGGAAAGCAGAACTTTGCCTTGAGGTAGAGGAGTTAATCGTGCGCTACGTCAAGTCTGGGGAAGATGGACAAGATATTCAACGATCTTTCAAGTATTCCCTCAGCCGCAAAGATATAGAAGATGCAGTTTTCTGTGGTCCTTAGTAGGTGAAGGGTCTGCGGTCGTTGAAAGTTATAAGGTTGTCCCTTGTAGCGTGGCCTTTTGGCCAAGGTTAGAAGGTTGAAAGTTATAAGGTTGTTCCCTAGGCTAACAACTAAAAAACCTACCCTATGGAAACGCCAAAAGCGAACAACTAAAAAACCTTTAACCATTCTTAGACTTTGCCAAACCGACGTTCACGCTGCTGATAAGTAGACAAAGCACGGTGAAACTCTCCACGGTCAAAATCTGGCCATAGGGTATCTGTGATGTAAAGTTCCCCATAAGCCATTTGCCAAAGTAGGAAATTGCTCAAGCGCATTTCCCCACTAGTGCGAATTAGCAAGTCTGGGTCACAGATATTGGCAGTGTAGAGATGGCGTGAAAATAGGGCTTCGTCAATGTCATCTGGTTGGATGTGACCAAGCTGTACCTGAGTAGCAATGGCTCGACAGGCTTGTATAATTTCCTGGCGTGCTCCGTAGTTAGTAGCCACAGTAAACTGAATGCCAGTATTATTGAGAGTTTCATTCATAGAATGCTCAATTTGTGCTTGCAAGGATGATGGTAAGGCGGTCAAATTTCCCACAAACTGAATCCGAACATTCTCCTCCATCATTTCTTCAAGTTCTCTAGCCAACACCCGCTCGAACAAGGTCATCAGAAACTCCACCTCTTCTAAGGGACGTCCCCAGTTTTCTGTAGAAAATGCATAGGCGGTAAGGGCTTTGATTCCCCAATCATCACAACAACGCAGTAGTTTTTTCAGAGCCTCCACCCCTTGCCGATGTCCTATAACTCGAGGTAGTCCCCGGCGTTTTGCCCAACGACCATTACCATCCATAATCACTGCCACATGTCTAGGCAAACGGTCTGGTGAAAGGTCGCTTGGTAATTTGTTTAGGATAGTTTGCATAGCAGTTATTTTTTCTCTTGAGACGTTGATGATGGAAGACGGAGGAAACGTGAAACTAGCACCCGTCCCTGGGACTTGAATTGGCGACCTAGGTTGCGTAGACCTGGAGCAACTACCTCACGATCCACGACTGGAGAAAATCGTTCCTCTAGCAATTGTTTGAGTTTCGTGCTAGTTAGTGGTCGGTACAATCCTCCTTTTTCCGCCAAAGAAATTGAACCCGTCTCTTCAGATACAACAATACAAAGGCAATTTTCGACACGTTCTGTAATTCCCATTGCAGCCCGATGGCGGGTACCCAGCTTCCGAGAGGCTGTGCGCTCAGAAAGAGGCAAAATCACCCCCGCAGCCACAACCCGAGAGCCACGAATTAATACAGCTCCATCGTGTAACAACGTAGTTGTTTGGAAAATGGTTTGCAGTAGTTCTTTAGAAATTTCAGCATTTAGCTGAACACCGGGTACAGAAACATCCCGCTCATCAATTGGACCATTGGTTTCTAAAGTTATCAAAGCGCCAACTCGATTTTGAGACAACTCTTTGACCGCGTCTACGATTTCATTGATTACACTGTCAGGCTTAGGAGTGGGACGTCGTTGTCCTTGAAACAACTGCACAATCTCTCCTCGACCTAACTGTTCAAGAAATCGACGAAACTCTGACTGGAAGATGACAGCCATTGCCACAGCTGAGCCAACCACCAACTTTTCTAGCACAAAACTCAATAGCGTCAACCCTAACCTATTACTTACTGCTGCGGCTAACATCAGGACAATTAGCCCTCGAACCATCCATAAGGTGCGTCGCTCCCCAATGATGAGGAGCACAAGATAAGTAAGGGCTAGAACCAACCCAACATCGATGCTGTGAAGCAACAATGACTGAGCCCAGCTATGGTCAGTACCAGGACCCGGCAACGGAGGCATTGAACGTTCAGTAAAGAATTAAGGATGGAGATGGAATCGAACTGGCTTGATTTTAGCGTCAGCCAAGTGATTAGTTATTAAAAAGTTAATGGTTAATGGTTAATGGTTAATTATTGGCGGTTAGCCAAAAGTCAACCATCAACAACCAATAGCTTTTAGCTTTTAGCTTTTAGCTTTTAGCTAATTTCTGCTCTGGGTGAGTCGTTCTGGGATTCGATCTAGGCGAATTAAATCTTGGTAAGTTTCCCGCTGCACAATCACCTGGGCTTCTCCGTCCTTGACTAAAACTGCTGCTGGTCTGGGTAACCGATTGTAATTAGATGCCATACTGTAATTGTAGGCACCAGTAGCCATTACGACTAAAATATCTCCTGGTTGAGTTTGAGGTAAGGTAGCATCTTTAATCAAAATGTCCCCTGATTCACAATGTTTACCAGCAATTGTGATTTTTTCGGTTAGGGGATCTGACATCCGGTTGGCAACCACAGAGCGATAAACGGATTGGTAGGTAATGGGACGGGGATTATCTGACATACCTCCATCAACTGTCAAGTAAGTCCGGATTTCGGGGATGACTTTAGAACTGCCCAAAGTGTAGGCGGTTACACAGGCTGGACCAACAATGGAACGTCCGGGTTCCGATAGCAGTTTCGGTAGGACGAGTTGCCGAGAGGTGCAAGCAGCAACAACAGATTCACAGATTCCCTTGACCCAATCATCAATCGTAGGAGGGTCATCGGATTCTAGATAACAAATCCCTAAGCCTCCTCCTACATTGATCTGTTCTACTGGCAAATCGTAGTCAGCCGCTTTAACAATACACTCCACTAGCACTTTCGCCAGATCTTGATGGGGTTGCCTCTCAAAAATCTGAGAGCCAATGTGGGCGTGTAAACCAACAAAGTTGAGGGTTGGGTGTTGGCTGATAAAGGTAAAAACTTCATCCCAGGTATCGGGATCAAAGCCAAACTTACTGTCTAGGTGACCCGTGCGAATGTAATCGTGGGTGTGACACTCGATCCCTGGGGTCAAGCGAATCATGATCCGGATACTCTCTTGTGGTAACGAAGCCAGGGTTTTTAACTCCAGCCAGTTATCCACTACGATGGTGCAGCCACTCTCGGTAGCTAGTTCCAGTTCACTAGTAGATTTATTATTGCCATGGAAATAGAGTTTGTCAGCACTAACACCAGCTTGTAGAGCAGTGTAGAGCTCACCACCAGAAACCACATCGATTCCGAGGCTTTCAGAGTTTGCGATCGCACAAATTGCTAAACAATTCCAGGCTTTAGAAGCGTAGAGGACTAGAGATTCTCCGGGGTAGTAGTTAGCAAAGGCTTCCCGATACTGATGACAAGCAGTTCTAAAGGTTACTTCGTCCACAATGTAAAGGGGGGATCCAAATTGCTCGACTAGAGTCGTCACATCGCAACCACCAATTTCCAAGCAGTCACGGCTGTTAACTTTGGCGGTTAGAGGTAGCAGTTTCTGATTCGGTGAGGGGTTTGACCCACCATTGTTTTGGTCTGGAGTGATAGATGAATCGAGATACTGAAGCCCTGAATTCTTAACCTGAGTGGGTTGAGTCGATAGCATTATGTAATTATTTTCCTGATTTTGCTTTAGAGTTGGAACTTGCGTCTCGTTAATCAGTGTACAATTGAAGGCTGTGACTGTCTTAAAACTTAAACCCCTCAAAGCAGAGCACCTAAGTGCCGCAGTGGCACTAGATCAGCTGTGTTTTGGTGGACTTTGGACTCGGTCGGGTTACGAGCGAGAGTTGGATAGCCCCAACAGTCAGTTGTTGGTTTTGGAAGCTCCTCCAAAAGGGGGCAAAAAAGAAACTTTGCTTGAAGGCACAGGTGTTCCCATCACCTCATTACCCAATTGCCTGGTAGGCTTAGGTTGTTTTTGGTCAATTTTGGAGGAAGCCCATATTATCATTCTGGCAGTGCATCCTGACTACCAACGTCAAGGTTTGGGTCAATTACTGCTTTATTCCTTGCTACAGGATGCTAAACAGCGTAATTTAGAGTGGGCAACCTTAGAGGTGAAACCATCTAATCAAGCAGCACTGGCTCTTTACCAAAAGTTCGGCTTCACTGAAGCAGGACGACGTAGAAAGTATTACAAAGACACTGGGGAGGATGCTCTGATTCTATGGCGGGGGGGTCTGAAAACCCCTGAATTTGAGAAAACAATGGCCGATTGTTACCAGGAAATTAAACAGCGCTTGGCAGCTATTGACCTGGAAATTGGTTAATGGCTAATAACTAGAAATGGCATCGGAAGTAAGTAAATAACTGTTTCAATTGCTGCGAGTTGTGTAAAAATCAACGGTGGGCTGATTTACCTGTGCTAGAATCAGCTTACACGGGCATGCAACAGGTGATGGGAATACGCCATGTTTGAACGCTTTACAGAAAAAGCCATTAAGGTGATCATGCTGGCTCAGGAAGAAGCACGTCGCCTAGGTCATAATTTCGTAGGCACAGAGCAAATCCTCCTGGGTTTGATTGGAGAAGGAACTGGCGTAGCTGCCAAGGTCCTCAAATCTATGGGCGTAAATCTCAAAGACGCTCGGATTGAAGTTGAGAAAATTATTGGCAGGGGTTCCGGCTTCGTTGCTGTCGAAATCCCCTTTACCCCAAGAGCAAAGCGGGTTCTGGAGCTATCCCTAGAAGAAGCTCGCCAGCTAGGCCATAACTACATTGGTACAGAACATCTGCTACTTGGGCTAATACGGGAGGGAGAAGGCGTAGCGGCTAGGGTTTTGGAAAACCTAGGAGTAGACCTGTCTAAAGTCAGAACCCAAGTTATCCGAATGTTGGGTGAAACGGCGGAAGTAACAGCAGGAGCATCTCAAGGTCGTACAAAGACTCCTACTCTCGATGAGTTTGGCTCGAACCTAACCCAGATGGCTAGTGAAGGCAAGCTAGATCCAGTAGTAGGACGGGAAAAGGAAATAGAACGGGTAATCCAGATATTGGGACGCCGTACCAAGAATAACCCAGTATTGATCGGAGAACCAGGGGTAGGAAAAACGGCGATCGCAGAAGGCTTAGCCCAACGAATCGCTAACAATGATGTTCCAGACATTTTGGAAGAAAAGCGAGTCGTTACCCTCGATATTGGCTTACTGGTCGCTGGAACCAAATACCGGGGTGAGTTTGAAGAACGCCTGAAAAAAATTATGGATGAAATTCGTCAGGCATCTAACGTAATCCTGGTGATTGACGAGGTTCATACCCTGATTGGTGCAGGTGCAGCTGAAGGCGCAATTGATGCGGCAAATATCCTCAAACCAGCCTTAGCAAGAGGAGAATTGCAGTGCATTGGAGCGACAACTTTGGATGAGTACCGCAAACACATTGAGCGGGATGCAGCCTTAGAACGTCGTTTTCAACCAGTAATGGTCGGTGAACCATCAGTAGAAGAAACTATTGAGATTCTATACGGCTTGCGGGAGCGCTACGAGCAACACCACAAATTGAAAATTTCCGATGAGGCTCTCGAAGCAGCAGCAAACCTCTCAGACCGTTATATTTCCGACCGTTACCTGCCAGATAAGGCCATTGACCTGATCGATGAAGCAGGAAGCCGAGTGCGTTTGATTAACTCCCAGTTGCCCCCAGCAGCAAAAGAGCTAGATAAAGAACTGCGTCAGGTCCTAAAAGAAAAAGATGATGCGGTACGCTCCCAGGACTTTGATCGAGCTGGGGAACTACGCGATCGCGAAATGGAAATAAAGGCGGAAATTCGCTCAATTGCCCAAAGCAAGAAGAACGAATCTCGGGGTACTGATGAAAGCCCAGTTGTAGATGAAGAGGACATTGCTCACATTGTTGCCTCTTGGACTGGTGTGCCGGTACAAAAACTGACTGAATCAGAGTCAGAGAAACTACTGCACATGGAAGATACCCTGCATCAACGCCTGATTGGTCAGGAAGATGCGGTTAAAGCCGTTTCCCGAGCAATTCGTCGAGCAAGGGTAGGCTTAAAGAATCCCAACCGTCCTATTGCAAGTTTTGTCTTCTCTGGACCTACAGGGGTCGGTAAGACAGAATTAGCTAAGTCATTGGCAGCTTACTTCTTCGGGTCTGAAGAAGCCATGGTGCGCCTAGATATGTCCGAATACATGGAGCGCCATACCGTTAGTAAGTTGGTAGGTTCGCCTCCTGGATATGTGGGCTACAACGAAGGTGGTCAACTAACTGAGGCAGTGCGACGTCGTCCTTACACAGTAGTGCTGTTCGATGAGATTGAAAAGGCACACCCAGATGTGTTCAATATGCTGCTGCAAATCCTAGAGGATGGCAGGTTGACTGACTCCAAGGGTCGGACGGTAGACTTTAAAAACACCCTGCTGATCATGACCTCGAATATCGGTTCCAAGGTTATAGAAAAGGGTGGCGGACAACTGGGCTTCGAGTTCAGCGATAATCAAGCGGAATCCCAATATAATCGAATTCGGAATCTAGTGAACGAAGAACTTAAACAGTACTTCCGCCCAGAGTTCCTGAATCGTTTAGATGAGATTATCGTCTTCCGTCAGTTGACCAAAGAAGAAGTCAAGGACATTGCCAAGATTCTGTTAAAAGAAGTGTTTGGTCGTCTGTACGAACAAGGCATTACTCTAGAAGTCAGCGAGAAGTTCAAAGACCGTTTGATCGAAGAGGGTTACAACCCCAGCTACGGTGCCAGACCATTACGCCGAGCCATCATGCGGTTGTTGGAGGATGTGCTGGCAGAAGAAATTCTCTCCAGTCGCATTAAGGAAGGAGATATTGCCTATGTTGATGTCAATGAAGAGGGTAAGGTACAAGTCAGTCGTAAGGAAAACCGAGAGCTTTTGCCTCAAGGAGTTGAGTAAGTGATTGTAGGGTAAAGCGCCTACTGATCCTGTGCTAACTCCCCTTAATCCCCCCTTACTAAGAGGGGGGAAATTTTTGGCATTGTTTATGACAAATTACCAGAATAAGTACGGAAGAAGCTAAAAAAGTGCTACCAGTATTAAAAATGGCACGATAAGAGTTTATAGGATAATGGAAGACTTTTTTAAAAATGTATCTCGTTACCCACGCTACCTAATCAGTATTACTCTAGGAATATTCTATTCCGTGTTTTTGCTGGTAAAACCACTACTGAACCGCCCCCTAACTGCGATCGCATTAATTGGCATAGCCGTGGGAGTTTCTCTATTCTTGGTTTTCACCCTACGTGGGATGCTCGGCTTCAGTCCCGTTTAGACTAGGTTTAGACTAGGTTTAGACTAGGTGCGCGCAGCTTTCGATGATGCCCATACTTTAACAAAGGGAACGTCATGACTACAAATCGCCGTGTTTTTCGGGTTTCCTCCCTAATTCAGCAGGAGGTTAGTCAAATGTTGCTTAACGATATCAAAGATGACCGGGTCGGTAGTGGGATGGTTAGCATCACCAACGTTGATGTCTCTGGCGACTTGCAGCACGCTAAGATCTATGTCAGTATCTATGGCACTGATGAGGCAAGATCTAAAACAATGGCTGGATTAAAATCAGCTACAGGTTATGTGCGCCGAGAACTAGGTCGGCGGATTCGCCTGCGCCGCACACCAGAGGTGATGTTTATTGAAGACCGTGGTCTCGAAGGAGGCGATCAGATGCTGAACTTACTGAATCAGCTTTCTCAAGAACGCCAGAGCAAGCAACTCGAAGACGATATTTCTGGAGCACAAGCTTGAATTCTCTCCCAAAGTCACTGCCTGATCTAAATAACCTTTCCCTAGCAGAACAGGTGGCGCAAATGGTAGTGGTTCGAGCATCCGGCTACCTATTTGATCACCAAATTCAGTATCCAATTTGGGAACCCCCAGCCGAGCAATTGCAGCGTTGGTTGCAAGAGTTGGGTATTGGGGGTGTTATTTTACTAGGCGGGAGTGCTGTGGAACTCGCCCTCAGGTCGAAACAACTCCAAGAGTGGGCAAAAATTCCCTTACTGATCGCTGCTGATATTGAAGAAGGTGTGGGCCAAAGGTTTGCCGGTGCCACCTGGTTTCCCCCACCGATGGCACTGGGAGCCATTGCCCAAAACGATCCTGAGCCAGCTTTGCAGTATGTCCGTACCATGGCAGAAATCACCGCTACTGAAGCGTTGGCAATTGGGATTAACTGGATCCTGGCACCAGTGGTTGATGTCAACAACAATTCCCAAAATCCTGTTATCAATGTCCGGTCGTTTGGTGATAACCCTCAAATCGTTAGCCAATTGGCTTCTGCCTTTATCCAAGGAACCCGACCCTATCCAGTCTTAACCACTGCCAAGCATTTTCCCGGTCATGGCGATACCGCTACAGATTCCCATCTGGATTTACCAGTCTTGCCCCACTCACCCCCCCGACTAGCTACGGTTGAATTGCCTCCCTTTACCAATGCGATCGCTGCTGGGGTAGATGCCATCATGACCGCTCACCTCCTAATTACAGCTTGGGATGACCAACACCCCGCCACCCTCTCATCAGCGATTTTGACTCAACTGTTGCGCACAGACTTGGGATTTGAAGGACTGATTGTGACCGATGCTCTAGTGATGGGGGCAATTGCTAATCGCTATGGTGCCGATGAAGCGACAGTCATGGCTGTAGAAGCCGGTGCTGATATTCTCTTGATGCCTGTTAATCCCGAAACAGCAATTCAGGCAGTGTGTCAAGCAGTCGAACAGGGACGCATCTCACGGGAGCGGATTCAGGCATCAGTAGAGCGCATCAGTCGTGCAAAACGTAAAGTGGGCTATCACTCTCAAAGAGAGGCTTTAGACGAACACTCCGCTGCACAACAAATACCATCTCTACAAAACCCGCCCTCACAACCTTTCCTGGAGTCGAGCTTAGACGATGATCCAGCTCAACAACCGATAACATTTCAACCCAACCCCAATTGGCTCTCGGAACTAGCTCAACCAACTACCCTAACGACTGTAGTCGATATTCTCCAGGCTTCCCAGATAACTAGAGGTTTTCTAGCTTTAGCATCAATACGCAGCAGCAGTAATCAACCGTTACGTAATCTAATTTTGGTCGATGATCTCTTAGCTTGTGACTTTTTGGGGCAGCACACACCAGCAGTCGCTTTACCAAGAAGGCTGGGTTACAAACTCCAACTGGTTGATAGTCATACGACCCTACCTTCGGAAGTAGTTGATAATCCTGTTGGTGCTAAAACTACTCTGCTACAGCTATTTATCCGAGGTAACCCGTTTCGGGGTAGTGCTGGATTGACAGCAGTAGCTAGGGCATGGCTTAAGATGTTGTTGAAAACTGGGAATTTACAAGCTCTGGTGATTTACGGTAGTCCTTATGTGTTAGAGCAGTTCCTTCCAGAGTTGCCACCGGAAACACCATATGTATTTTCTTACGGGCAGATGCCAGCAGCTCAAGCGATCGCTCTTGAAGCATTGTTACCCGAAAGCTCAACAATAGATACTTTTGTGAGATTTATTTAAGTTTTATTGAGTTTTAAGATAATTTTTGCCAATTTGCCCCTATACAGCTTGATCAGAGGACAAGATTAAGATGAACTACTGCAATACCGATAGTAGGTATTTTTTTAAAAAACCATAATTGTAACAGAACTATATAGCTCTGGTCAATTAATAGGAGTTGACAAAATACCCAATCCAATCTAAAAAAACAGCAAGAATTCCAGCTGTACTGCTATCCCCCATCCTTGATTATTAAGATTTACTTTATAAATAGTCTCTTATAAAGTAAATCTTAAGACAGCTAGAGTAATTAATATGGGTGGGTTAAGGTGGACAGCTCTGTTAAAGCGATACAGGGAAGTAGGGCGGTCTTGGGGAGGTGACGTCACCTGAACTTGGTAATGGTGCTTGAGATGACCGTGAGCAAGTGCGGTCTTGAGAGTTCCCACGGGGCTTACAAGGTAAACTTACCTGACCCACAAAGCCCCTGGACTCAAGCTTTGCCTGAAGAGCAGATCAGCTTTTCTCTTGGTGCGGGTTCACGCTTGTCGGTAAACCGGACCGGGGTCGCACCGCTACAGCAGTCGCCCCCTATCCCAAGCTTTAAGCTTTATTTAACAAAGAGTCTCTAAAATATATCCCATAATCTGATTACTCAACCAAAGTTATCTGGTTGGGGTGGTCAGACGGGTTTGGCAGCCAGGTCGTCGATAGATAGACAGGGAGTTTGAGAAGACGGTAGTTCCTACAGCCAATGACCAATGGCTCAGTCATAAGCCAGTAGGCATTTTAGCTGAGCATGGGTTAGACTTTGACAACTTGGCCAAGGTATTTGAAGATCCTTATCAACAAATCTTGGTCAATGGTAACTTCTTATACTGAAATAATTTTATTTCACAGTAAGTAAATTTCGATTAAGATAATCGTATCCCCGTTTTTTAGATCAAGCTGATAAGATATCCATGAGTGTTAACACAGTGCCATCTACCCCTTCTATCCGTTACTCAATCGATGTGATCCAAGACGAAGCACGTCGCTTGGTGGATAAAGGATTTGTCAGTCGTCAACAGCCCATTTACGTTCTTTGCCAATATATTCCAGCTCGAGAATGGCTGTGTGTGGAGTGTGAGCTAGAGCAGTGCGAATTCCTGCTCAGAGACCGTATTGCTGACCTGATCGGTTCTCAACAATGGGAAAATGATTAACGGATCTTAGTCAAACGGCATAGGAGCTGATCCTTAGAATAAAAAGTGCGATCGAGTCTGTAACTAACAAAACCCCATCAATGCCACCGATAAAGGCTATAGTGACTTACCGGATTGGTTGGGCAACCGTAAGCGGTTGAGTATATATCAGCAAACTTCAGGGAATGGTGTTGGGGAGTAACAAAGCTGCCATTTGTAATAAAAAGCCTTGAGTTGATGGTATCTCAGCGCTGAGTGGGTAAATCTATTAGATGGGAACAGAAATGTCAGAGATTGAGCGGAGTTTCTGTTTCCCGTGGTTAATTTCTAGGCTATTAGTCTCCCACTTTAGCATCCCACTCAGACTGAGTTTTTTAAAATCCGCGTCAATCTAACTATTACTGTCTGATTTACGCAATTCCTCTAACTCCTTACGAAGATCAGCAAGTTGTGTTGTCAGTTCCTCAATATCATCCTGTGCATTGGACTCAACAGGATTGCTAGATGATGGTGGCGCAGGATCACTGGAGGTACCTGTTGTCGGTGAACCCACAGGATTACCTGGTTGATTCCACATCTGCTCAATAAAACGTCGGGCTTCAAGTTCAGTAGTCTCTCCTTTTTCCGCCCACTCAGTCATCTGTTGATTTAAATCTGACTGAAACTGAGCCAGACTTTCTTCACGCTTGTCAGGGTCTTGCAGGGTTTCAACGAAAGAGGCTGTTGCCCCCAAGGAGGCGCGAAACCCAGTTTGCAGTAATTCCAGGAGATTGTTGGAGTTCATTTATACTAACGATTTCCCATAAATTTTTTCTTAAGAACGTCCCACGGACGTGCAGTTCATCTGCTATGGAAGAGCCGAAACGGTTAACAAATTCTTCCCCATCTTAACCATCTCCCCCTGTTGCCTCTGACCCGCCTGTTGCCTCTGACCTTAGTTTCTTGAGAGACATTAGGGAGGATGTCACGTGACAACAGTAGCTGGAAATGACACCCAAGCCTTCAGCTGACTTGTTCCAAATACAGGTTAACATCTTCTACCACACGAGTCAGTTCAGCTTCCGTACTCAAGCGGATGCGATCATCTCTGAGAGTAATTAAGACAATAGCCGCAAATGGAGAAGGATAGATATTGGGATTGCAGAAAATCTCAAGAAAGACATCCCCAGTAAATTGGTACTCCATCGGTTTTTGAGGCTTGGGTCTACCACCACTAGATACCTGAGCAGCAGCTTTCAGATTCTGCATCAGTTGGTAAAGTTCACCTTGTAATTTTTTCGCAGCATCGGCGGTGAATGGAAAAGACACCGAACCGTCATTAAGATTTAATTTAAGTGGTATAGCGGACATAAGGCAACTCTAAGATGTAATCGATTGTTTGTTAATCGTGGTTGATAAGTTAAGTCGGTAAAAATAAACGAAACATGTTACCAAACCGATGCAGTTCAAGTCAACGGTCAACGGTTAACTTCAAGGACAAAAATATTAAGCCCTTATTATACTTTCCTGTGGGGACTAACATCGGTCCCCAATGACTATTAATCAAAGCTGATAATCAAAGCTGAGGCTCTGCTTGGGACGTGGTAGCCAAGCTTTTCTCTTTGTCCCGCTTCCGCTTTTTGGCATACAGCTGAATTGAGGCAGCCATTACTATAATCATCGCAACAATTAACCAAGACGTAATATCTGTAGGCAAACTGTTCTTAAACACTGCCAGTAAAACAATTACCATCAGCAAGACAGTAGGTGCCTCGTTGAGAGCACGGAACTGCTGACCAGTCCAACTGCATTCATTGGCAGCCAGCCGTCGCATAATCCTACCGCAATAGAAATGATAGACCAGTAAAAGGGCTACAAAAGCCAGCTTGATATGTAACCAACCTTGCTTGAGCACTTCTGGTTCTGTTACCAGTAAACCAATTGCCATCGCTACGGTTACCACCATACCTGGGGTAGTAATTATGTGGTAGAGACGTTTTTCCATAATCTCATACTGATTTTTGAGAATGGTTTGGGCAGGTTCCGGCTCTTGTGAAGCCTCTGCATGATAGACAAACAGACGCACCAGATAAAACAGACCGGCAAACCAAACCACTACACCAATGAAGTGAAACGCCTTGAACCAGAAATAAGCCATAGATTGTGTCCTCCATTATTACAACAGCGTCATGCAGCTCAGCAGTGTCTACCCTCGTGACTTCAGCTATAGCGCGTGTCGCGTATCAGCTATCAGCTTCTTGAGGGAAGTCCCACGAATAATCATATACTCACGTTCCTCAGGCAAATGCTTAAGTTTTCCTTGCTTCAAAAGCTTTGTAGACCAGAGCTGATCGCTAAATGCTTACGATTATCTCATGTCTTCTGAACTCATACAAAAACCATACAGAGTCAAACAGGTAGATGAACCATAGCGTAAACCTGGGGTTGAGACAATGGACAAATAAAGACAAATAAAAGCGATGCACCAGGTGCGACCCGTGGCGAATTTAATTACGGGTCAAACGCACCATTACGGTCTTGGGGTAAACCCCCACTCGCGCTTTGCATCAAGACAGGGAAACCTTTTACTTAACCAATGTCAAGCGTATGATTAATGCCAGCAGCATGGGAGAAAAAAGAAGATCACCTCGCCAACAAACCTCTATTTCTTATCGATTGGCTGGTCTCTTCTCAGCTCGTCAGCCAGTCGTTAATATTAGTAGAGGAGGTTGCAGCATTTGCAGTGAAAAACCTATCCCAGTCGGTCAAGTTATAAAAATACAGTTTTTCTTGCCACAAAATCACACAGTTACTGCTACAGTTAAAGTCATGTGGTGCAAAGGATCTAAAGGAAATTCTCTAGGAAACTATAGATCTGGTTTACAGTTTGTAACCGTCTCACCAGAAAATATAGATTGTCTGTTGGGTCTGCCAGCAACACCTATTTCAACGCCTCAACTTCAGCTGAATAAGTTACTAAGAAATCATCCAGCTAAGACTTCTAACACCTGCTATACCTAATCCTGAGACTAAGTTGCGCTTCCAGAAAAGATATTACCCTTTGAACAGATGACGGGTGATGGGGTTAATGATTAATAGGGTAAGCAGTTACTACTGATTAATTTTAAGTATTAATTTTAAGTATTAATTTTAAGTAAACTTGGTATAAGTTGCAATCAAAGATAGTTGATGTCTTGATGCAGTCGCTCATTGAAGTTACCCCTATGAGCGACTGCATCGCTTTGTCAACTTGCTGATCAGGAGTGAACATCAAGGACAGTCAATCTTAACTATTATACCATTTTCAGTTATTAAGGCTAAAGATGATTGACTGGTAATTGGTAATTGACCAAGGAATTACCGATTAGCGATTACTACGAAACAGTATGTATTTATAACAAGCCTACACATAAATTGGAATTATCTGATTAGTTATTTATACTGATTAACTTAATGTCAAGGAACACAAACCAGCTTGTGGTTATTAAAACGATTGACGTAGATAAGCCCACTAAAGTCAACTAATCTCTACAACTTAATCAGGCTCTTACTCACAAGTTTATGCGTCCTATTTAGTTAATTTGTGATCAAATATTTACTGGGCATTGCTTTCAGAGTAAAAAATCTGTTGATAAAGTCAAATCTTTGCCCAGTAAGGCGATAATAGATTTGGGGGGGGTATTAAGCATACTATCTACATAAGGGCTCTTAATCAGTGATATCCAATAAGTTAACTGCCATGGACTATGTCAAGGTTCATGGCAGTTTTACTGTGCTTTTTTTTTCGTTGTTAATGATCAAGTATAACATTTTTTGAATGCTCATATACCTCAAAAAAAAAGTATACATAAATATACATAAATCATACTAAATCAAACCTGAACGCAAACCTAAACGTAAACCTATGGTCTAAAGAATAGATTTATACACAGCAGGATCGGTAATCTTACCATCTGCTATCATTTCAGAACTTCACCTAGCACAAGTTGCTTAGGAGTTGTTACAGTGAATTAAACCCTTTGCTTAGTTGCATCTACCTTTATATAGATTTATGAGTACTGAACAATTAAATCAAGTTATAGAAGCAATAATTTCTGGCAAGTATTCCTGGGCTTGTGTATTGATATTACGGTTTTCTGGCTACAATCCTTTGCAATATATGCCCTATCGCACTTACAATCGGTTAATCAAACAAAACTATAACTTAGGTAATCGGAATAAAACCTCATCCTCTCAACCATCCAAAATACTCAACAGGTGTTAATCATCAAGACAAGCACAATAAGAAATTACTCAAAAATCCTAGGCCCTAGGCTGTGGACTTTAGATCTTAGGTATTAACCCAGGCATTAAGTCCTAAAACCATTACTCATTAACCAAATACCAAACACCAAACACCAAACACCAAACCCCTAACTCCTAAAACAAAAATCCTAATACCTATCTTTCAGGAGATTAATTTGACTAACACTCATCTACTTAAAGATCGGAGGAAATTTCCACGTCATATAACTTTACTAAATTATCAGATAGAAGGACTGATTTCCGAACAAAATGATTTAGTAGTTAATCTGAGTCGAGGCGGTGGCAAAATTTACATTAACAAACCATTAAAAACTGGGGAACATAAAAAAATTAAGTTCTGCTTACCAGGCATAAGTTACACAGCTACTTCTATGGTTAAAATTGCCTGGCAAAGGGAAATTGCTTTAGATTCACCAGCTAAATATGAAGCAGGATTGACGTTTTTAGATATCTCACCAGTCAAGCTTAATACACTATTAGAACGGAAACAACTTATCTTCAGCAATCACTTTCAGTTCAAAGTATTACTGAAAACGTTTGCTGCTGCTGCCTGTATAGTTTCTGCACTTGCTCAGTTAGCTAGTAGTCAAACCGTTGCACCAGGAACTATTCTCAGTATTTTGCTGGAGGGTCTTAATGATCGTATCTCTTGGGTAGCAAGTCAAAATCTCACTGATGAAGCTAGGTTCAGCTGGCAGCAATCTCCTAGGCAGCATCCGATTGGATTTCACTTTAATCAGTCTTTAGTGAGTGTTGATGATTTAGAGTCTGCTCCTGAGCCAATAACGATGGCTAGTTTGGTCTTATTAGGTGCTACATTTCTGATCCCATGTCGTGACCTAGACTAGAGTAGTAATACCAAGTTAGCTTAATTCCCTATGGTGGCAGGATTAGATTAAGGGGTAAGGTTATGATTTTAAGCTTTCTGTTTTTTTTGCCTTGTTTTTCAATTTTTTTCATGGCAGTTAATTTAATTAAAACTAAGTATTTTTATTGATAAATTTTCATTAGTTAGCTACAATATAAATATGAGCACTTAGGTTAAATCCCCTGCCTTCAGGTAGGGGATTTCTTAATGGTATTAATTAGTAAATTTACAAAGTATAGGGGTTTGCGAGTTTTTAAGTACATATTTATGGGTTTTTAGGGAACAGGGAACAGCGGATCACCGGAACAGCGGATCGGGAGCATGTCACTTATGCAGCAACATTAGTACTAAGGTAATAGGTAATAGGTAATGGGTAATAGCGTGATTTGCGCGGTCTTGGGGGTTTCCCCCATGAGCGACTGCATCAAGACGGTAATAGGTAATGGGTAATAGCGTGATTTGCGCGGTCTTGGGGGTTTCCCCCATGAGCGACTGCATCAAGACGGTAATAGGTAATGGGTAATAGGTAATGGGTAATAGGTAATAGGTAATAGGTAATGGGTAATAGCGTGATTTGCGCGGTCTTGGGGGTTTCCCCCATGAGCGACTGCATCAAGACGGTAATAGGTAATAGGTCTGAAGGGGAGCATGTCCTGGATGAATATTTGTACATTATCTATAGCCCCCTCATGGGTAATTGCTTGCTCTACTGGAAAATAGTACTAATGTTTAAGCATTGCAAGACCTGCTCCCCAGCGGATCTGGGAATAGAGCAGTTGGCATCTAAACTAATTTATTTATTCTTGCCAATTAAGAAGTGGACTTTATCTTTTTCACCCCATTTTAATAATTAACTTATCTACAAATTCCTATAAATAAAAAATAATCAGTTAACTATTGACCCATACTTGAACATGAACACACCAGGTATAAATTCCAGGTTGAAGCTTATTTGCTTGTTCGCGTACCGTGGCCGTTCGCGCAGCGTGGCCTACGGCCTTAAGGCCAAGATTCAGAAGATAACTTTTAACCTAGCAACCTAGTAACCTGGTAATAGCGTTTCGGTTTACATATTAATTGTAAACATTGATGGAGAGATGGGCGGATGGGAAGAGAGTTAATTGAGACAAATGCAAGTTGTAAACAATTCCGATGCTATCAGATTTGATATAACCTGTAACCTATAACCTATAACCGGCAACCTGTAACCTATAACCTATAACCGGCAACCTGTAAGGGATAACCGGCAACCTGTAACCTGTAACCTGTAACCTGTAACCTGTAACCTGTAACCTGTAACCTGTAACCTGTAACCTGTAACCTGTAACCTGTAACCTGTAACCTGTAACCTATAACCTGTAACCTGTAACCTGTAACCTCCTCACCATCTGTAGCTCGAATAAATCAAATTGGGATCAGGTTTACTTTATGAATAAGGTTTAAAGTTATAGCCCTAAAAATAAAGGGATTATGATTACGGATTTTGTACAAAAAGTATTTATACAAAAAATCTACATTAAAAATACATTTTAAGCTGAATTTAAACCTGATGAAAAACACGAGATTCCTAGGATAAGTTTATAGCCAAAAAAAATTGTAATTGACTGATTGAGCCACCATGAACAACCCTATGGCTATCCCATAAAACCACAGTTTGCTCTTCCAATTGCATCACTATTATGGTCAGCTTTTAGAAGTTTGTTGAGCTGGTTTTGCAAGCTCAACCCAGTCCCAGTGGTAAGTCCCTGAAAATAAATAAAGTTAACGTTGTCAACAATTGTCAAGGCATTGAATCCCTCTCTGTTTCGTTTTGCCTTGTCCGAAGTTCCCTTTTCTTAACAGTTTACTTTAATTTTATTCTACTACTTAACCGCTTAACCGCATCTATACTGACAAACCCGTCAAACTGGTGGTAATTCCTAAATTTTAGGATTTTTGTCGGAAATCAGGCAATTTATGCCATCGCTAGAGTTGCTTAGCTCAAAGAGACACAAATTAGCTCTCCACCTAAATGCGAAGTTGGAGTGACTTTTACAGAGATATGACCAGAAGACCTTAATCACTCGTTAGTACCATGACTCAATCCATAGCAAAGACCTATTCCCGTCTGAACGTATTTCTAGCAACTACTGCGACTACTTTGGTTGGTATGCTGGCGACTACTGGTGCAGCTAATGCAGCTAGTATCACCCATACTCAGACCATTGAATGGCGACCGACAACTGTTGATAAATCTTTCATTCTCCCCAAATTCGATGAGGCTTTGGGGACTCTCGAAAGTGTCACGATTGACCTGATCGGATTTGTCAAGGGAAATGCCCGTGCGGAAAGCCAGGAAGGCGCTCCAAGTACAGTAACCTTGGATCTGGCATCTAAAATTGCCTTAATCTTGAGTGAACCTGATATTACCCTAGTTGAAGTGAAGCCCCTAGTTTCAGAACAGGTTGGTCTCTCTAGCTATGACGGTGTACTTGATTTCGCAGGATCTTCTGGAGTCACATTGCCTGAGCGTACCGCTTCGGATCGCACAAGTAATACGTTTATGTCTGGGGACTCTGAGTTGAGTTACTTTTTAGGATCTGGAGACCAGAACTTGATCTTCACAGCACTTGGTACTTCCACAGTAACGGGTGCGGGCAATTTGCTTTCTGGGTTCCAGACAGAGGTAGCAGGGGAAGTTACATTGACCTACGAGTACCAGTCGGTGCCAGAACCCACTAGTGTGATCGGTCTTGGTCTGGTAGGACTGGGGCTATTGACACAAACAAAACGGAGTAAGAAGAGTTGAAAATTATTTAATATTGCTTTTGCCATAGTGTATCGAGATACTCTTAAACCGTCATAAATCGGAATAATCCGGTATAAAACGGTCAAGGTTCACTTTATTGTCGCCTGAGTGAGGAGTGGTCATACAGTAATTGGAGTTAAACCTGCCACTCGTCTGTCTAGGCGTTCCTGGCATCTCGACCAGGAGTTGCTTGAAAGCCTGAGTTTTACTATGCTTAAGGTCAAGCCAACCAAGCTCAACCGCATCAAGCAGACTCAGTCCCATACCTTCCAGGCAACGCGCGGTACGACGCAACAACACTGCCTGAACCTCGGTCTTCTTCATATACCGAGTTATTTCGAAGTCGGTACCGCGAGCAAGGATGTTCAAAGCAGCATTATAGTCAGCCTGCAACACGACCCCGTCAAATCCGGTAAAATTGTCCCCAGTCCTTTTCCCAAGAAGGGTTCCAGTTCTGGAGTCAATTTGCGACGTGTAACTAGGCTGAACTTCTGTGACAACCGAACCAGTCCAATTAGCCCATTTTTGCAAAGAGTCCCGCATCACTCCTTTCATCCAACTATTCAGTTTGCGGGACACGGCCTTGGACTGGCGTTTGTTTCGTATTGGTTGTGTTAAATCTTCTGCAAAAACTTTTAGAGCTTCTCCATTGAAAAGAGACTTAGAGGCTGCTCCTATTATCGCCGTCAACTCTGATTGATTCTGTCTGTAACGGCGGTTTTCCGTCTTTCTGGTTAGGTTCTTTTCTAATATTCGAGCAGATTTGGCTGGGTCTATTTTTTCTAGCTTTCTGTGAAGCGCCCAAAGTTTACCCCTATTACGGTTCTTTGCACATATACGATCAGATTTTTTGGTTGCCACCTTGCCCAGATTTTTCCCGTGCGCTTGGCCATCTGAATCATAGAAAGCCTCGGTGTATCCCTTGTCTACTCCAATAGTTCGGCGGTCAGCAGGAATCTCTACAGTTCCATGATCTACTAAAAAATGAATTTCAAACCTTTGTAGGATTTGGTTGTGGATTAATCTAATTTGTCCTTTTATTTTTCGATTAGACCTGACAACTATCTTGTTCCTTTTTCCTCTCCTTAGTCCAGCTAATTCTAGTTGGTAAGTGTTACGGGAAAGTCTTTTGCATCTATAACCCACTTGTTGGTAGACTATCTGGTTTTTAACCCAGGAATGTCCTCTCTGAAACTCCTTTCTAACAAGTCTGTGTAAAAGTGAGTTATCCAGAAATGCTAAACTTTTAAGTTGTTTGCAAAGCTCCTTTCGCTTGTTTTGGTTCTCTTTTCCAGGGAATCTTTTGTAGACATTTTTTACTACTGCATCTATACAGGCTGCCTGCTGAGCTGTGATGGCCTTTGCTACATCATTAATGGTCCAGTCCATTAATTTAGCAGGCAACCCCAAGGTGTCGGGAGTCCTAAAGCTTTTAACCACTGGAATGGCTTTTTTCCAATTCAGTCCCCAGTGGCTAATGCTCCCGAGCTTGTTGTAAGACTCAGATCTGACAATGCCCAGCTTTTTCATTGTAGATAGTAATTCGGCCTTAACCGACGCAGTCATCCCTACTACTGGGACGATTTGAGTCGATATTTTCCTAGTTACTCCTACTTTCTTGGGCATTGCTGCTGCACAAATACTATACTTTACTCTTACTCTAGTGCTAGAGAATTGTCAATGTCGGTTTTATACCATTAAATACCGTATTATCCCTATTTAATGGCGTCTAATCGTGAGACCGAAGTTTCACTGAACTGGAAACTTCGGTTTTATATTGTTTAGTGATTAGTCATCTGGTAAGCATATGCGCACTTATCACAGGCTAGAAGCCTGTGCCACGCACGCGTGCGCGTTCAGCTATCAGCTATCAGCTATCAGCCTTTGGCTGAGCGCTGACGGCTGAATGCTTACCTCATCTGACCAATGAACAATGGCTAATCACTAATCACTAATCACTAATCACTAATCACTAATCACCCTTTGAAGAAACTATTCCCACTCTATGGTTCCAGGAGGTTTAGAGGTAATATCATAGACTACCCGATTAACTCCCTTGACTTCATTAACAATCCGGTTGGAAATAGTTTCAAGTAAGTCATAAGGTACTCGTGACCAGTCAGCGGTCATACCATCTTCACTGGAAACAAAGCGCAATACAATCGGATGAGCGTAAGTGCGCTTGTCCCCCATTACTCCGACACTGCGTATTGGGAGCAATACGGCAAAGGCTTGCCAAAAGTCGTTATACATCCCCTGTCGGCGAATTTCATCTCGAACGATGAAATCAGCATCTCGCAGAATATTCAACCGTTCTGGGGTCACTTCACCAATGATGCGAATCGCCAACCCTGGTCCGGGGAAGGGATGTCGGCGCACAATCGCTTCTGGCAAGTGGAGGTCACGACCGAGTTGGCGCACTTCGTCTTTAAATAGCTTGCGTAATGGTTCTACCAACTTGAAGCGCAGGTTTTTAGGTAAGCCTCCGACATTGTGATGGCTCTTGATTTTCACAGCTACCCGCTCACCGGTTTTGGGATCAACGTTAGTATGGGCTGATTCAATCACATCGGGATAGAGGGTACCCTGAGCTAAATAATCAAATGGACCAAGACGCTGGGATTCTTCTTCAAAGACGCGAATGAATTCGTGACCGATGCGGCGACGCTTTTCTTCTGGGTCAGTGACACCAGCAAGGCGAGCCAAAAAGCGATCGCGAGCGCTCACATACTCTACTCGAATACAAAATTCTTCCTCAAATAGCTTCACCAACTGCTCTGGTTCCCCTTTGCGCATGAAGCCTTGGTCAATAAACATACAAGTTAGTTTATCCCCAATTGCGCGATGGAGTAAGAAAGCAAGGGTAGAGGAATCTACTCCACCAGACAGAGCCAGCAGAACCCGTTTGTCCCCTACCTTGGCACGCACTTCTCGAATCGCTTCCTCGATAAAAGCAGCAGTGGTCCAAGTGGGTTCACACTCGCAGATGTTGTAAACAAAGTTACGGATTAGGGCAAGACCATCGGTTGAATGCACAACCTCTGGATGGAATTGCACGCCATAAAGTTTTTTCTGATAGTTAGCAATGGTGGCACAAGGGGTATTCTGAGTATGGGCAAGGACTTCAAAGCCATCTGGCAAAGTCACGCAGGAATCTCCGTGGCTCATCCACATGGTTGAGTGGTCTCGCACATTGCTCAGTAAGTCAGTGGGGTGATCAATTAGTAAGGCGGCTTTGCCATACTCAGCTTTTTTTGCCCTGGTGACTGTTCCACCTAGTTGTTGCACCATCAACTGCATCCCATAGCAAACCCCTAGCACGGGTATACCGAGATTCCAAATTTCTGGGTCACATAGGGGGGCTCCATCGTCATAGACGGAATTGGGCCCTCCAGAGAGAATGATGCCCTGGGGATGAAGCTGCTGTAGCTGTTGAGCTGTGGTCTGATAGGATAGTACCTCGGAGTAAACGTTAGTCTCGCGAATGCGACGAGCAATCAGTTCCGAGTATTGAGAGCCGAAGTCCAGAATCACAATCATCTGGCGATTCAACTGCTCTCCTAGAGAGGCTACAGGCAATGCCTCTTTCTGGTAAGATAGTTTGTTGGTCCTTAGGGTTACTGCTGTGTTCGTCATGTTTAGTTGTGTGAATGTACGAACAGGTCGCTGCCTAGGTGTGCTTCTGGGCAGCATAAATTAATTGCTATGAACAGATAGGTTGAAAGCTGATGGTTTCCGTAAATTAATCCTTCAACGCCCCAACACTTTGATGTGGATGGTAGCGCTGGCATTAACCAGTTAGTCTGAGTCGTAGACTCTCATCGACGATACAGAACTCTATCTGTTTACGGTTATGTCAGTTTCCACTCCCACACGCACTTCATAGACCTGCCTGGCAGTGGTATGTCTGTTGACACTCTCGTGACTTCTAGTCAGGAGATTTTTCAGGGTTTCAGTTTATATGTCCTGAAATCCGAAGTTTCAGCTGATAATCAGGTTAATTTATCATACATTGGGTTCGGCTACAAGATCCGCCCGCCAATGTATGAAGATTTATAAAAATTTATCACAAATTTGAAAATAATGTGCAACCTGTGGGACTGGTAACGATAATTTGGCGATCGCGATCGAATAATACGGAGCCTACCTGGATATGCTGCTCACTGTGTTTGCGGATGTAGTCAAAGCAGCGTTGGTCAATGGTCAATGCGATCGCATGATAAACCTGATTGACCCAATCAGTGCCCTGAGTCTGATCCCATTGACGCAGACAATTGAGAGCAGCTTCAGTGGTTTGACTGCCAAATACTTGCTTGATCAGTGGGCTTGGTACTCCTAACTGCGCACAGTGAGCAGTGAGAATTTCCAGTCGTCCATCAGCTAGGTGGTGGTGAGTGTGAAAAATTCCTCCAGCCAGTTTAATTAACTTACCATGATAGCCAAATAACAAAATTTCTGGCACCTGGCAGTATCCAGCTGCTACCAACAATGGTCCAAGCCAATTAGCTGTTTTAACCAGCCGATCGGGATTAATCCCCAAGCCTCGCGCCAAATCTAAACCATTTTCTCCCACACAGAACACTAGTGTTGTCGAATGTGAGGAGGCTTGCTGTTTTAGCAATTTGCTGGCTTTTGCTTTTAATTCTTCCTGGTAAGCAGCTAATTGACCAGGAGCACTCAGAGGCTGGGAAATGCCAGTCGTTCCTAGTAGGGAAAGTCCTTCTACTACACCAAAGGCAGAATTAGAAGTACGCTGTGCCAACTTCCGCCCTTCCGGCAAGATAATCGTCACCTGAATTTTCTCTGACGGTGCTAGCAGAGAACTCAAGTTATGGTGCAATAGTTTCTCAGCGTAAGCATAGATGGCTGGTTTGCCTCCGGCATTGATTTGTCGTCCAATTCCTTCGCCTCCCAATAACTGTATCGATTTAGTTTGCTCCGAGGAACCCCATTCTACAACTGCCCAAATCGGGGTATTACGGGTAAGGTCAAGGTTATCACCAGGGTTAGAGTGAGTGATAGCTAGCGCTACCCCTTCTCGAATCCTAGCCACTTGCTCAATGGGAATGTCTGCGGTTTCAGGAGGGTTAATTAAGTCCACTGACACCGTTTCCACGGGTTGGCCGTTGCGTAACTGATGGAGGGCGGCTATTGCTGAGGCACAGGCGAATACCGGTAAGGTATATCCAGATTGAGGTAGGGAGGTGGTCATGTAACCAGGTGAAATTTGCGATCGCTTAGTTCTTCATTGTCTAATTGGTAATTGGTAATTGGTAATTTGTAGTTACCGATTACCGTAAACCAAAAATCCCCAAACTAGTTGATAAGTGATTAACTGTATTTGTATTATATAGTGTTTAACCTACTTATTATGTAATGTAAACAAAATCTACATTAACGCTAGTTTATTTTGACAACTAATAGACAAAATATAGTTTATTTGCTGTCTGTTGAGGTTTGTTTATGCCTATACTATCCAGTGTGATATGAATTTGTTTATGCTTATATTCACTATCACTATCGCCAAGGTATTATTCCAGGTAAATCTTGATTTATTATAAATTTTTTAATGATTTTTTTGAGTGACAAGTTTAAACTAACAATACTAATCCGTGTAGGAATTGTGATAATTTTTGATGCCCTATTCCCTACTGCCTACTGCCTACTGCCTACTGCCTACTGCCTACTGCCTACTCCCTGCTCCCTGTTCCCTTTGCTATAATATTTCCAAGGGTTTGATATAAGGCTTGAGTATGTATCCAACCTACAAAACCACTGTAGAGACAGTCTCCTTCAGGGCTAGCTACAAATACATGGTGTATTAGTAAAGGATTCTGCCAAGTCCGAATGGAAATGCCATTTTTAAATGTTATATAGGTCTTGGCTCGGTGAAAATTTCGACCATGACCATCAGTCATACCTGGGACTGAGTGTAATTGTTGAATTAAGCTAGTAATAAAGTCTCCTGGTGGAGGAGATTGTGTGATAACTGGATTCGCCCAAAATTTCTGGATTTCTGCTGCGACTAACGGATGATTTTTGAGAGCAGCATGACGCAGATTAGGTAAACAAACGAATTGACTAGGAGAAAACTTGGTTGTCTGTATTGTAATCGTACCGTCGCTACCGTGATCACTATCACCAGCTATTACTAATGTGGGAATCACTGCGCCAATGGACTCTGCTAGTTGTCGGCGGTTGATACCTAAATCCTTTGCGATACCAATACCAATCCCAAAGGGGTCAATAATTCTAGCTAGATCTGCACCACCAATAGGAGAACCAATCAACACTAAGGATTCTACTTGTGACCACCAGTCTTGGTGACGGCTGAGGAGTTCTAGCCAAATTAAGCCACCCATGGAATGACCAATAATTCGGATTGGTGTTTGGGGATATGTGACAATGGTATCTAAGACGATGTTTTCAAGTTGGTTGATTAGGGGTTCTATCCAGAGCCAGGTTTTGAACCAACCGAGATCAGGAGTAATGATGGCAGTGCGGGATGTGGCTAAGGATTGGGCAAGGCTTGCCATCGCTTTAGAGTTATCCGCCCATCCGTGTTGTGCGTATAGAAGAAAATCTGGTTTGTCGGTCATTTCCCCTAAATCTAGGATACTGGTAGTTTCTTCTCGATTTTAGGTAGGGGAGGACACCATGAGTAAGCAATTGTGACACTCCATTGAGGGACACAGAATAGGCTTTGCAAGAAAAGGAATGCACCCTAACCGTTGCAGTATCACTGGATTCTTGGAAAGAGATGCTGCATAGCATTAGCTACAAGGGCTGAGGGACAGATTCCGGAATAGATATAACCTATTACCAAAACTGTTTGAAACCCCATCATCCCAGCAATTATGAATACTGTAGACTATCTCCGGATTAGCTTGATTGACCGCTGCAACTTCCGTTGTCAGTACTGTATGCCTCAAGGAGCAGAGCTTGACTATATCCTACGGCAAGAATTACTCACTGATCAAGAACTGCTGACTCTGCTTAAGGAGGTGTTTATCCCGGTAGGATTTAGAAAGTTTCGCCTCACGGGAGGTGAACCCCTATTGCGTCCAGGTGTAGTGGAGTTAGTTAAAGCGATCGCATCTTTACCAGAAACACAAGATTTAGCGATGACTACCAATGCCTTTTTACTGGCTGGTATGGCAAAGGAACTCTACCAGGGGGGTTTACGGCGGATTAATATTAGTCTGGACTCCCTCAATCGAGAGACATTTGACAAAATTATTGGCAATCGGGGACGTTCGCGCTGGGAACAGACTTGGGAAGGGATAAAAGCTGCCCATCAGGTTGGATTTGACCCGTTAAAGCTGAATGTGGTGGTAATTCCAGGAGTTAATGACCAGGAAGTGCTGGATTTAGCTGCTCTAACCATTGACCGCTCCTGGCACGTTCGATTTATCGAGTTTATGCCCATCGGGAACTCCCAGCTATTTGGTGAGCGGGCGTGGGTACCTTCGGAAGAATTACGGCAACGGATTCACTTACGCTGGGGTTTGATAGAATCAAGTGTCCGGGGTAATGGCCCAGCTGATGTGTTCCAGATTCCTGGTGCCAAGGGCACCCTGGGATTTATTAGTCAGATGTCAGAATGTTTTTGCGATCGCTGCAATCGGATGCGTCTATCTGCTGATGGTTGGCTGCGTCCCTGCCTACTTAATGAACAAGGTCAAGTTGACTTAAAAACTGCTCTACGCAGGGGCGTTGATACCGCTGACTTAAGAGAGCAGGTCAGGCAGTTGCTGATGATTAAACCAGAAATCAACTTCAAGGAGAGAGACTCTGGTACTGATAGTTCATATACAAGGACGATGTCACAAATTGGCGGATAGTTTTTTAGGTTACAGGTTAGCAGGTTAGCAGGTTAGCAGGTTAGTCAGGTTGAACGCGCACGCGTGGCCAAAGGCCAAGGTTAATCAGGTTGAAGGTTATTCAGGTTGAAGGTTGAAGGTTATTCAGGTTGAAGGTTGAAGGTTATTCAGGTTGAAGGTTGCAGGTTATTCAGGTTGAAGGTTGCAGGTTATTCAGGTTGAAGGTTGCAGGTTATAGGTTACAGGTGTTCTTGGTCTTGGTTCCAGGTTAGCCGGTTCGAGCTTAGTAGGTTCCAGGTTAGAACCTTGGCCAAAAGGCCACGCGTGCGCGTTCAACCTATTAACTTTCAACCGTTGTCAACCTTCAACCGTTGTCAACCTTGGCCAAAAGGCCACGCGTGCGCGTTCAACCTGTTAACCTTCAACCTGTTAACTTTCAACTCGGGTTAGACTTTCCTGGAGTAGTACTCAACCACCAGTAGCTCGTTAATTTGTAATGCCACCCATTCCCGATCAATAATCCCATTCACCTTGCCGGTGAAGGTGTTCTTATCAAACTCTAAATGACTAGGAAGGTTTGCTAAGCCAGGAAATTCCAAGTTGCGTTCTACTAGACGGCGGGATTGATCACGGTTTCTAACCGCAATCACATCGCCAGGGCGACACTGATAGCTAGCAATATTAACTACTTGACCATTTACAGTAACATGACCGTGATTCACGAGCTGACGAGCCGCTGGGATGGTACCTCCCATACCCATGCGGAAGACTGTGTTATCCAGTCGCATCTCTAGCAGTTGCAGCAAAGCTTGTCCAGTGGAACCGGTGGCTCGACGAGCTTTACGGACATAGCGAATTAACTGCTTTTCAGTCACTCCGTAGTTATAGCGCAGTTTCTGCTTTTCTTCGAGACGGATCGCATATTCTGAGCGTTTCCGACGGTTTTGACCATGTTGACCTGGGGGATAGGCACGGCGGGGTGTTTTACGACTTAAACCGGGCAAATCACCCAGACGGCGAACGACCCGCAGACGCGGGCCTCTATATCGAGACATATAACTTCCTCTGTACTATCTTGTGTACTATCTTGACTAAAGATTTCCCAAAACTATTATCTTACAATTTATTAGGGCAGTGGGCATAAGGAAATTGCCATCAGGAAGATTCCGGGCAGGTGTTAGCTCAATAGCCCTATCTACGGGAATTTCTATAGTGCAAACCACCTGAGTTCCATATAACAGGATTAGGGCTACCCAACTCATAGGCGATCGCTCTAGGAAAGAAGACGGGGTAAAGGCTTTGACCCAACTACCCTAGATAATCACTTCTAGGGTTATATCATTATCCGGATAATTAGTGATAAAAAAGCATTTCCGATTAAACCTTACTCCTTTTCTTCAGCATAGCTGCCTTCTGCCAAATGCCTTCGATTCGGCCCAAGCGTGTAAGTATTCAACCGGAGATGATATTAGTGACCCAGGACGTAATTAAAAATCAGCGGAGCTACAATTGATGCATCCGATTCAATCACGTAACTAGGGGTATCCGTATCAAGTTTGCCCCAACTAATCTTTTCACTAGGTAGTGCGCCACTGTAGGAACCGTATGAGGTGGTACAATCACTAATTTGGGCGAAGTAACTCCACAACTTACAGTCTTCCTTGAGATCCTGGTGGATCAGTGGCACAACGCAGATGGGAAAATCTCCAGCAATTCCACCCCCAATTTGAAAGAACCCCATGGAAAAATCTCTAGTATTTTCCTTATACCAATTCACAAGAAATACCATCAGCTCCAGACCGCTCCGCACAACATTCAAGCGACTGATCTTGCCTTTGATAACTTCAGAAACAAAGGAATTTCCCAGAGTTGAATCCTCCCATCCAGGAACAAAAATAGGAATTTGTTTCTGCCATGCTGCGATCACCCATGAGTCACGAGGATCAATTTCATAAGAGTCTTTCAGCTCTTGACTTTCAAGAAGTTGATAAATGAACTCGTATGGGAAAAAGCTTTGGCCAGATTGATCAGCTGCTTGCCACAGTTTCACCATATGCCGATCAATTTTGATCATCGCTTCTTCTTCAGGGATACAAGTATCAGTAACTCGATTCATTCCGGACTCAAAAAGATCCTTTTCCTCTTCTGGTTTCAGTGAACGATACTCCGGTACTCTCTTATATTTAGAGTGGGCAACCAGATTGAAGATATCCTCTTCAAGATTCGCTCCAGTACAGCAAATAGCATGTACCTTGTCTTGGCGAATCATTTCAGCTAGAGATATACCCAGCTCTCCTGTACTCATGGCTCCAGCCATAGTCAGAAACATTTTATTCCCAGATTCCAGGTGTTTCACCCATCCTTCAGCGGCCTCAACACACACGGCTGCATTAAAGTGTCGAAAATTTCTCTTCATGAACTCTCGAATCATCGTTTTTTCCTCCAATAGTGGGTCTTACAGTTGAGTACTTTACAGAACTATAGATAAACGTTTTAGAAACAGCAGAATCACCCATTGATAAAATGGTAAAAAACCGGAAGCAGCAGCTAGTTAACAGCCTTGAGAAAAACTTGCTACTGCCAACTGAAACTCTCCCTCAGCTAAAGCACGAAGGAAACAAGCTAGGATATCAAGTCTTCATATAATTGAAAACATAGTACCGTTGGCTCCGGAGCAAAACTCCCAGGGCTGACTTTGACTATACTTAAGCCTTGATGCAGTCTCTCAAGGGGAAGCAGCTAGGGTTTTTTTCACCACCAAACACTGCTAGAAAATCCTGATCTAGTTAACTAGCTTTTGACGTTTATGATTCCTCGTCACAAATTTAGTAGACAAGGGGAATCACGCCCCTAAGTTATGTTCATCCCCGGCGCTTGTACACAAGGGGTTTCAACTGCGTTTGAGATCAAGAAATACCTGATCACCAGCAACGCTTCTCGATTTGGTGTTGTTTTTAACAATTATCACGATCTCTGATTATATATCAATCTGGTAACACCTGTGTTGAAGGTTACTGCTGGAGCGGACAGGGAAATAAGTGACCTCCCTGATCTGGCGTTGCTCCTGTTGTGGGATGATTGAAGCGAATGGACAGCCAATAAGTGTTTTGCTATGGTTATTCTTAAATCTAGAATAGCATCGGCTGTTGATTTGAGGCACTGATGGCCTGTTCATCGATTACTTTTATCTGAGTCCTGATACGATTTACACCATGACAGACTTGATTAGTGAAATTTTAAGTAAAGTAGGGTCAGTTGCTCCTCAAGTACCGCCATACTTTGAGTCCCTAGAGACCTACGCTGTTAAGAAAGTTTCCGATGCTGACACCATTGATGTGATTGATGGCTCCGGAGAAGAGATTACAGTGCGCTTCGTTTACATTGATGCACCAGAAACTCCTAAGGGGTGGGGTTACAAAAAACTTGAGGATAAAAATCAGGAGAATGCGCTCTATCAAAGTCAATTTAAGTGGGGCAAAGAAGGTAAAGACTGGGTCAAACAGTTGGTAGAAGAAAACGGGAATAAAGTTAAATTGAGAATTACTGACATCGACACTCGCTACAATCGTAGCATTGGCGAAGTTTACTTATTGGATGGCACCTTTCTTCAGCATAGTTTAGTAAAAGAAGGATTAGCACTGATTTATTACGATTATTTTAGTAAGTGCCCTCGGGAGATGGCTATCTCTCTTCTGTTGGCAGAGGCAGATGCGGAAGGCCAAGGCAAAGGGTTATGGCAAGAACCGAAGTCAGGATTTATCCAGCCTTGGTTGTTTCGTCCCCTTAAGAAAAAGCAAAAAGCCCTACTTGGAGACCCAGATGCATATCAGCAGCTTACCGAAAAAATTAAAACCCTCTTTGAAGACCTAGAAGCTGGTAAAATGACTAACGATCAGTTTGAGGATACCTTTAAGCAGACCCTCAAGTAATATAGCAGTTATCAATTGGTTGAGGTACTTTTGTTGTGGGTTTTAGGGAGTAGGGAGTAGGGAGTAGGGAGTAGGGAATAGGGAATAGGGAACAGGGAACAGTATAAAATAGCTCCAAGGCGTTATTGGTGTGATCATAAATCAGGATTGAGTTTTATATAAATTCTAAATAAATCATCAAAAACCAATGCTGTATTGCTTTATAATAACACCACAAACTTCTCCCATATCTTGACTACTGTTACCTACTACCTACGGGTGCATCTCAGTTTTGCAATTAGGCAAAAATTCGGGAGAAAATTCCCGCGCCCCCGCCCCGCGCCCCCGCCCCACACTTGCGATCTTTTTTACAAATATGAGATGCACCCCTCCCTACTCCCTACTCCCTACTCCCTACTCCCTACTCCCTATTCTCTTTACTATATAGATTTCAGCTACTAGCTAAAAAAATACCATTCTAATCGTTAGATTGTAACTACTTATTACATTCTATGTAAATTTTCTTGATTTTTTTTTTTTTTTTATTGACAATAATAGTAGTCAATGGTTATACTATAATCATTGGAAAAAAACCGCGCTCATCGGCCACCAACCTGGAAGCGCGGCTTTTCCCCCAAGTTACATGGAGGTAACTCTATAATAATGCGAAAAAAACGATTTGTTTATCATCCCATTGATTATCACGAAGCGATAGAGCGCCTTGATCAGCTTGCACAACAAAGGGAGTCGGAGGGAGAAAATTCCTATCCCTATCCCATCACCGAGCGCGAGCAAATCCTAATCCTACTGTACAGTTACTGGGAATTGGGTATGACACCGCAACGGTTTTACAGTAAGTGGGATCTGAGTCGGGAAGATATGGCTTTAATCTGCTCTTGCTCCGTTCAAACTGTTAATGGCTGGTTTACCACCAGTCGTCGCCATTACCCTCCCACTCCTGGTTACTTGCGCCATCTGGCGATTATGGATTTCTTGTTGGAGGATTTCGAAACAATTCCTAAACCGTTATTGGAGCGCTTGTTCTCGAAGGGTCTTTAAGGCAGAATGTAGAATTAAGAATGTAGAATTAAGAATGTAGAATTAAGAATGTAGAATTAAACACCTACACAGAATTAATTACCTACTCTCAATTTCTGTAATCCTTACATTGTAAGGCTTTGATTTTTGTAAAATGTGTAATCATTTTTGTGTCCCTGGTTACAAATTATAAATTCTACATTCTACATTCTAATCTATTCCCATGGTTTGATTTTCACAATTCAAATAGGGATGCTAGACTGGATTTAATGTAACCTAAAATGACTCTCCCAAGGTTTTAGACTTTGGGAGTGCTTTACTGGCTGTTAAGCAATTTACTATATTTCATAATAATTATCAAGCCTTTTTAAGAGCTTATTGATAATAGATATCAGTTATCAATTGGGTTAAGTAAACAAGTTTAGAATTTTAGGAAACAGAGAACAGGTAAAAAATTATGTATACTTGATTACTATCAGAAGTACCGTAACTTTGCTAATTGCCCCTGAGCAAACTTCCGCAGTTTAGGATCGGAGTCATGCTCTGCTCTATCGAGCAATAAAGACCGGGTTTGGGAATGGTTAGGATAATATTTGAGGATGGCCTGAAGGGCTATTTTTCGAGGATTGACATTGTCATAATCCTGGTCTTGATCACGCTCAAAGGGGTCATTGAGAGTGCGATGCTCTGAAAGAGCCGCTACGCGAACGCATAAAAATTCAAATAACCAAGGCTGATTGGCCGTAGGCCACGCTACGCGATCGTGCCAACCTAGAGCTAACTGTTCAATTGCTTTAGCTCGCACCAACCAATGCTGATCACAGCGAGCCCATTCTTGAAGTATGGCTAAGGTATCTGGGTGGTCTTTGTAACCTAGAGCTAACTGTTCAATTGCTCTAAGTCGCACATAGCAATAAGTATCAGAGCGAGCCGATTCTTGCAGTAGGGCTAAGGTATCTGGGTGGTCTTTGTAACCTAGAGCTAACTGTTCAATTGCTGTACCTCGCACGAACAAATCAGTATCAGAGCGAGCCCATTTTTGAAGTAGGCGTAAGGTATCTGGATGGTCTTGCCAATGGGTGGCTACTGCTACAACAGCTTGAGTATGAAGATCACGGACTAAATTGGCCTGATATCCATATGGGTCATAATCATAATTTAGATCATAAAAAATTAAGTCTTTGAAGCGATTCAGTAATCGAGTATCCGTTGAGTGAATTTCATACCGATTCCTAACTTCAGACAAACAATCCCCTGCCAGAAATAAATTCCCAAACTCATACCCTTCTCCATCTTGTGCCATCAAATACTCAATAATCTCTCCAGCTTTATTGGAATCAATCATGCCCACAATCAACCTGAGCACTTCATGCCAAGATTCATCCGGCCAGTGCTGACCAAATACTTCAGTTTTCAACTGTTCTAGGGAAATTTCCTGTTTTTTCTCAAATTTCCTGACAAATTCCCAAGCACAGAAATATTCCAAAAATGTCCGATGCACAAAAGCGTAATAATCAGCTCCCATGAAACACAAGATAAAATTGCGGGTGCGCAACTGATTAATCATTACCTTAGCAACGGCTCTGGGATTAGTAACGTCTCGTAATTTCAGCTCCTCTTTGATAATCCTTTCTAAATCCTCTCCACTAATCAGATTTCCCGCTAACCCTGCTTGATTGCCCTGCATAAAATATGCCACTTTACCGAGCATCTGTTGCTTATCTTTATAATCGATAGTCTTGGGATCAACACGATTATCTTCTAGTAATGCTCGCTCTACATCCCATTGATAAAGCAGTAATCGAGACGCTTGGTTATAGAGTTCAGAGCGGTCACGAGGCAATTCTTGATTGCGGTTCAGGATTGCCATCATGGTTAGTAATAGGGGATTTACCGCCAGTTGTCGAATCGGGGAGGATGTGTCTATTGCTTTTTGTAAGCGCTCCCGTTTCCTAACTTTATCCGCTTGATTAGTAAAGGTTAACTCATGCCAGTGCTCGATAAAGGTTTGAATTTGTTTCGACTCCAAGTCTTGGAGCATAACATGACGAAATTCAGCATTTCGTAGCCGTTGGGGTTTATAACCAATGACGCGAGATGTAACAATTACTCTTACCTTAGGATAAGTATTGCTAAAGCGATGAATATCCGTAATCACATCGTCTCGTTTCCCTGGCTCAAACACTTCATCCAACCCATGGCCGTTGGCCACGCTACGCGAACAAACATTACCAATGCCTTACCATCTTTTAACTGCTGATCAAGGTGATGTTGATTCAGATGACATATCGCTCCACTGCTTTGATGGCAGAATTCCAATAAATTCTGACACTGTCCACTATCGAGATTCCGCATATAGGTGCGTAATTCAATCAGTAAGGGAATTGGTAGAGAAAGTGCAGTAGTCAGATCCGTTCTTGCCCAATTTAATGCTAAATATTGCAGCAAAGTAGATTTACCAGAGCCTGGGTCTCCTAAAACTACTAAATAGGGATAGGTTTGAGAGTCATTAATAACATCTAATACGGATTTAAGCGGCTGTTGATGATAAATGTCTTTGGCTCGCTTAAACTCCTCTAGCTCAATTTCTATGTCTAGTTGATCACTGTCTCCTAGTTGTCTATAATAATCTTTAGGAAGTTCATGAATAGCTGAAGGCATCAGGTCATGAACCTCTCGCACATTTTGAGGGATAAATATCCTCAGGTGCGACCCGTGGCGAATTTAATTCTTAATGCGGAAAGCGCACCTAAAGAGTTTTAGTTCGTTATAGGCATAGCCACTGGTATCTAAACTATCCAAGCCGAGATTACCGTAGCGCTCTAGGAGTGCTTCTTGATACTCCCTTAAGTCAAAGTCTGGGATAATGCCTGCTGTAGCTTTAGTGTTTTCTGCGATTAGCCCGAAGGGCTACGCTACGCGATCGCATCCAGAGTTTGGGAATCTCGGATAGGCCGTAACTGATCCGATTCCCGGATGATAGTGTGTACTTGCTTGAGATACTGTCTAGCAATATACTTCCAACGAAATTCTTCCGGTAATGGTAATAACTTAAGCTCAATCCAGGTGTTGGCTAATGTCTGAGTATCTATTTGTTCACAGCCATACTTAAACGCACTTCCTAGGATAGCTTTAATGGATTGGTTTTTAATATACTGCTTGAGGGGTTGAGTATACTGTTTTAATTCTTGCTTGGATAGGTCAGCATCTTCCAATTCCTTTTAAACTAAGGCTACAAATTCTTTTAAAGCTTTACCGAAGAGTTTTTTCTGGGTAGTTTGATCCGATAGTCCAGTATAGTCTTTGATAGACTCTTTGAAGAAGTCTTTGGTGTAGTCTTCTAGAGCTTCTTTGGCCAAGGGACCGATTACTTCTTTAGCGAGATAGCCACCGGCACTAGAAATTCCCCAAACTGCTAACCAATCCAGCATGATATTGGTAGTTGTCTTTTGGTTTATTTCTCATTATAGAGAAAAGGGAAAAGGGAGTAGGGAGTCGGGAGTAGGGAGTCGGGAGTAGGGAGTCGGGAGTCGGGAGTCGGGAGTTTGACCCGGTGGTGCGTTACGGGCCGGGCTGTCTCAACCGATGTCAAGAGGCGTAAAATCAAGAGGAGCCCGTCCCTAACACACCCTACGCAGCTGACAGCTGATGGCTAAATGCTTAGCGACAGTTGCTAAAATCAAAGTCATGAGTCGGAAAAAATTGAGGTAATCTCATGTCTGTTGCCAAACCCTTATTTGAGCAGGTTATTCTCCCTCATCCGGCCAAAGAAACCCTGCCCACCATGTATGATTTACCCAGTGAAGATCCCGAGGAGCCGGGTTTGCCTGACGAATTTCATCTTTGGCAACCACAACTGTGTAGTGAGACATTTCGCCCTCCCAATTATGAGAGCGAAAGGGTGTTTGTGGCCAGTGACTTAAATTTATATTATGACCCTAACCATACCGCTTGGTACAAACGACCGGATTGGTTTGCCGTAGTAGGGATTTCCCGATTTCACCAGGAAAGAGAGCTCAGAATGAGTTATGTGATCTGGCAAGAAGAGGTCAGACCAATTGTGGCCATAGAGTTGCTCTGTGGCCAGCACCAGAGATCAAGACCTTGGTTATAGTGAACGAACGGGAAAACCACCGACCAAATGGGAAGTGTACGAGCAAATTTTAGCCATTCCCTACTATGTCACCTTTGACCGAGTCAGTAACGAATTACAACTTTTTAAGTTAGATGGCGGCAGCTATCAACCCCAAACCATAGACAATTCCCAATTTTGGATCCCTGAGTTGCAATTGGGTTTAGGACTATGGTTTGGGGAATATCGGGGATTGAATCGGTTGTGGCTACGTTGGTATGATCAACAGGGGAATTGGATTCCTACTGAGGCAGAACGAACCGAACAGGAACGTCAACAGAAGGAACTGGCTCAACAACGAGCTGAACAGGAACACCAACAGAAGGAACTGGCTCAACAACGAGCTGAACAGGAACGTCAACAGAAGGAACTGGCTCAACAACGAGCTGAACAATTAGCAGAACGGTTACGACAGATGGGTATTAATCCCGATGAAATTTAACCCCTGTCTGAGTTTGTGGGTGTATGTCATGTAAGCTGTTTAACCTGGTGGTTGGTGAGATTATGTTCGGATAATTGGGGACAATACTGATAGATTGGCAATCTTTTTCAGTGCTACTGACACTGATGATAATTCCTTAAACGCAGTGATCAAGACAATTCGGAAAACCGTTGTGAACACGATTGGGTTAAATCCAGATTACATAATTTCAAATACCTGCTGTTGTCTTATAGCGTTTTCCATACCTATGAGGTACACAGGATTTTTTACTTGTTCCCGATTCCCGATTCCCGATTCCCGATTCCCGATTCCCGATTCCCGATTCCCGATTCCCTGATCTACAACCACCCCTGACCTCAAAACCCTTAGATGTTTTATCCAGCAGTAGCCTTCCTTTTAAGGCGCAGGCTGACCCAGATCATTTGCTGAAGAGGTAAGGGAACCTCTGGATGTAACCCTTCCGCAATTTCTTCAAAAGTTTTAATTGACCCAGGATAAACAAAAACTGGCCATCCTTCTTTAGCAAGGCAGGTAAACACAGCTGACTCTTCCAGCAGGTAGGTGATCGCCAGGTGCTTTTGCCTTTGGAGAAGCTGCTCTACTTCCTCTTCTTCTGGCTGTTCCCCCCGATTAAGATAGGTCTGGGCAAAGGAGTTGACCATCTTTTGAAAAGATTCATCCTGTTGATAAAGACTCTGAAAGTCTTTGTAATATATCTCAAATTCTGATTGCTTCTCTATTTGGGAAGCCATCTGGAACTGGAATTGACAACTTCCAGAGTATTGCTGGAACAAGAAACGGTTTTCATTAATAAAGGTTTCTCCAGTGCGAATTGCCTCCAGCCAAGCTTCATCCCCTTTAAGTCCCTGTCTAACCTCGATTGTCAGTCGATATAAACTGTCCCCAACTAATACTAGGCAAGCTTTGAAGTGTTCACTAATCCATTTTATCAAGGCTTCGATTCGCTCACTATAAACAAAGTTTTTACTTCCCATACTGATCATGAAAACACACTTTTGATAATCAGACAGGGAGCTACGTAGGCGAGCAGGAGAGACCTTAGCCAAACTTACCTTGTACTCATAAACTTGGGTGATATTGGCAGTAGATTGGGTTAACTTTAAGTCGCGTCTCTTAAGATCGATCGCTTTGCTTATTTTCGATTGAAACAACCTCAATTGCTCTAGTGAAAGCTGATTCCAGTCAAAATTTTCAATGATCGTTTCTTCGTCTCTATGGCTACTCATTCTGTTAGATGTTTTTGGCGGCAATCTGGTAAGCTTTAAGCTTACCAGATTGCTGACACCCGAATTAAACTTCCGTTTCAAATAAGGCAACGCGCAATCGATCCGCTGAATCTTCCATTTCTGCCAGGGACTCCAGGCTAGCCGCCACGCTGCGCTCAATCCCTAAAATTTCTGCCGCTTTAGCCACAGATGCTTTTTCTTTTTCATGGTAGTTACCATCCGCTCGACACATCTTGATCGCTTGGTACAACATGGATCGGCGAAAATTCAGGGGAAAGTCATACTTAAGCCCAGTCAATAGCTCCTCAACGTTAGCATTTTTCCAATCGAATTGGCGGAGCGCTTCAATGTATTCTTTTTTTTCTTCAGATTCGACTAGCAACATTTCCTGTTCGTCAATATACCACTGTAATTCTGCTTCTGCCAGTTCCCCATCCGCTCCAGCAATTGCCATTAAGGCACCGCTATAATTCACGCCTACCTCAAAATCAACTGGTTGAGTAATGTTATATCTATTTTGACCATATGGGGTCACCTGAAAACTTTTTCCACTTGTCATAGTTTTGCTCTCTGTTTTTTATATAGGTGTTTTGAGCAAGTTTATTCTACCACAAGATAAATTGATAGTATCATGGGTTAAACCTCCTTGTTTGTCAAGGTTATAAAACTCAATACGTTGAGGTTAATAACCTGTATTTTGCGCAGATTATCAAGAAAATTATCTACAATTTATGAAGATAATACTGTCATAAAATCACAGACTATTTGTTAAATTTTGCTTAAATATTTCTTTGTATAGAACAAGCATGTTGGTGGAACAGGCATCTTGCCTGTTTCCTCCCGCCAAATTTACTGACTGCTGACTGCTGATGACTGACGGCTTACCCCATTAGCAACAGGTACCTGTTGGGTAATACAATGAACTCCTCCTCCACCTTCAGCTAGTATTAAACTATCGACGCCAACAACCCTCCGCCCAGGGAAAACCTCACGCAGAATAGCAAGGGGAGCATCATCTTGGCTGGAGTCACCAGCAACTGGAACGATCACACCATTATTAGCAATGTAAAAATTCATGTGAGCAACATCTAAGCCAAGAGGAATCTCAACAATCTCAAACTTACGTCCGCGAGCATCAGTACTTTGTTGTAATCGATGCTTAGCATCCCGACAAATCTTGTAGTTTGGATCATTCCTATCATCAGTGCTATGGAGTAAGACCAATCCAGGTGCGGCAAATGCGCAAATCCCATCCACATGTCCATCTGTGACGGGATCAGGTACGATACCACGACCTAGCCAAACCACCGTTTCAGCCCCGAGATAGTCTTTCAACAATCGCTCAACTTGAGACTTACTCATCCTAGGGTTGCGATTAGGATTAAGTAAACATTCCTCAGTGGTGATAATAGTACCTTCACCATCTAATGTGACACCACCGCCCTCCAAGACTAGAGAGGATGAGTACATGGTAGTATCAAGATAGTTAGACAATCGCGCCTTTAGTAACGCATCGTCCTGATAGGGTGGAAACTTACCACCCCAACCGTTGAACGTAAACCCAGCTACCCGACGTGAACCCTTGCCGTTCACCAAAAACATTGGACCGGAATCCCTTGCCCAGCCATCGTTTACCGGAAACTCAATCAGTTCGATATCGGAACTCAACAAGCCTTTAGCCACACCCTTGTCTTGAGGATGAACAACCATCGAAACGGGTTCAAACTCATTGACAGCATTTGCCACTGCTGCCCATTCCCGCCTTGCCTTCTTCAGACCATAGCCTTTCCAATTCTGAGCTGGAGGAAACACCATGATCGTGAATTCATGGGGCTGCCATTCCGCTGGAAAGAAAAAGCCATCCTCAAGGGGTGTTGTCTGTTGTAATAACGTCACTCCAGTGCTGCTATAGTCCGGCATTTCACTACTATCAACCTCACTTCTGACCCTTGAGCAAACTGCTGACCAACCCAAGGCACTAGCAGCTGAAAGAACACTTAACTTTAGTAATCTTCTACGATTCAACATAGTGTGTATCTATTCTATAGCAGTTCTAAATTCGGTAGAGAGTAGGGAGCAGGGAGTAGGGAGTAGGAATGCTGCCATGCTTCCAACACTTCCGACCCTTCCGACACTTAACACACTTTTCGATGGTTAATGCTAGCAGCAATATCATAGAGTGGCTCAAATGTCCAGTGACAGGTGATCTGTTTTTTCTACTGATGGTCAAATTAAGGTAATTAGAGATTCTGTAATGCGGTGTGATTGCAATTACACCTTTGGGTAATGGGGAAAGTGTTTTCACCATTACCCTTCTTACCCATAAAGAAAATGCTAACTAATATATAGCGTTTGTATCTGGGTTGTAAAGTGATCGATAGCTAGCTTGCCTATTGCCTTTTGCCTATTGCCTTTTGCCTATTGCCTTTTGACTTTTGCCTTTTGACTTATGACTAAAGTACCTATTACTAAAATAACTGACGAACTCAAAACCGAAATTTTCTACCCCGATAGTGATGGTAAGCCTATGACAGAAAGTGATCCTACTCGGGATTATCTAATTTATGGGGTAGAAGCCTTAAAAAGTTATTTCAAAAATCGGGAAGATGTTTATGTTTCCGGTAACTTATTTATTTACTACCAGAAAGGAGAACCCGATCAGGTAGTCTCTCCCGATGTATTTGTGGTTTTTGGCGTGGAAAACAAACAGCGAAGAAGCTACAAGGCTTGGGAAGAAGGAGGAAAATTGCCCAGTTGGGTATTAGAAATAACCTCAAAAAGCAGCCGGAATAGTGATCAAACCACAAAATGCCAACTATACCAAACAATGGGAGTATTAGAATACTTTCAGTATGATCCTACTGGGGATTATCTTAAACCGCCACTTAAGGGATTACGTTTGGTGAAGGGAAAGTATCAACCTATCCCCAGCAAGTCTTTAGGGGATGGAGATTTTTCTATTGATAGTGAAGTGTTAGGTCTAGAGCTGCAAGTGCATCAGGTAAAACTAGAATTTTTTGATCCGAAGCTGGGGAAAAAGCTATTAAATTTTCAAGAACTGGAGATAGCTTATCAACGAGCAAAGTTAGAGCAAACCGCAGAAACTCAAGCCCGACAACAAGCGGAGTTAGAGCGAGCTGCCGAAGCTCAAGCCCGACAACAAGCGGAGTTAGAGCGAGCTGCTGAAGCTCAAGCCCGACAACGAGCGGAAGAAGGGCTACAGAATGCTATTTCCCAGTTATTAAGCTTAGGCTTGACTGTTGAACAGATAGCTGAAGCACTGAATTTATCAGTGGCAGAGGTTAACCGTCACATTTAAATTGGTTATTCCCCCTTACCTATTTCCTGTTCCCTATTCCCTATTCCCTGGGTGGATCTCATTTTTGCCCTTTGACCACATGGTGCGTTACGGGACGGATTGTCCTAACACTGGCTAGCAATACAATAATGGCTCCCCCGTCCCTAACGCACCCTACTGGCTACTCCCTACTCCCTTGCTGAATGACCAATGACTAATGAGCAATTAAAACCTAAATTTTTCTACCGCAATACTAATGGTACACCAATGGCAGAAAGTGACCCTAACCGAGATTATATCATTTATGGCGTAGAAGCCTTGAAAAACTATTTCAAAAATCGAGACGATGTTTATGTTTCCGGTAACTTATCGATTTACTACCTAGAAGGCATATATGATGCGGTAATTGAGCCTGATGTATTTGTAATTTTCGGAGTAGAAAATAAACTACGAAAACACTACAAAGTTTGGGAAGAAGGCGGAAATTATCCCAGTTGGATCTTAGAAGTAACTTCAATAAGTACTAAGGGAACTGATCAAAGGTTTAATCGCCAAACATACCAAGATATGGGAGTATTAGAATACATGCAGTATGACCCTGTGGAAGATTATCTCCAACCACCCCTGAAGGGATTACGTCTGGTGGAGGGAAACTATGAGCCTATAGCTAGCAAACCTTTAGGAGATGAAGATTTATCCATTTACAGTGAAGTTTTAGGTCTAGAACTTCAAGTGCATCAGGGAAAATTAGAGTTTTTCGATCCAAAGTTAGGTAAAAAGCTATTAAATTTTCAAGAACTGGACATGGCTTATCAGGAAGCTGAACAAGCACTACAGAAAACTGAACAAGCACTACAGAAAGCTATTTCCCATTTATTAGGATTAGGGGTGAGTGTGGAACAGATAGCTGACGCTTTGAGTATATCAGTAGAAGAGGTTAATCACAGACTGCAAAAATAACTAAGGTCAGTTTTGGATAAGGAGGAGCGAAGGGAGTAGGTTGAAAGTGCTACCCCTCAAGCTTCCCAAATTTCCTCCATAACCATGACAAAACCAGGCAGCACCTCATCCCCCTTCACCGTAGCGGGATTTTCCAATTGCTCCACATCAGCACCAGGACGGTAAATATACACCCGACGACTATTTGGCTCAATCAACCACCCCAACCTCGCACCATTTTCCATGTACTCCTCCATCTTGTCCTTGAGGTCTTTTACCCTATCACTGGGGGAACGCAACTCAATCACAAAATCTGGGCACAGAGGAATAAATTTTTTTCTTTCTTCTTTACTCAGGGATTCCCACCGCTCCAGCTTGAGCCAAGATGCATCAGGAGAACGATCTGCCCCATTAGGCAGTTTAAAGCCACAAGAAGACTCAAAAACTTTCCCTAGCTTTGTTTGGCGGTTCCATAACCGTAGCTGAAAATTAATGTCGGAATTTCTGTCAGATGTTTCACCTCCTGTTGGGGGCATAACAATTATTTCTCCCTCTAATGTGCGTTCAATACGTAAATCTCGATTAACCTGACAAAACTCAAAAAATTGGTCATCATCCATATCCAATGCTGGAGGCATCCTCAGCACAATGGGATTAGTTTCAACAGCTGTGGTGGCTACTGTCATGATTTAGCTACTTCCCGCACAAAAGAGTTTCTTCTATTCTAAGGTCAGTTTTGGTTAAGCGATCGCTGGCAAGAGCTTCTCTAATATCAAGTTCGGTTGAATACCCATAATAAAAGTGTGGGGAGATGGGGAGATGGGGAGATGGGGAGATGGGGAGATGGGGGAGATTTTTATTAAGCGATGCAGCGCGGTCTTGGGGAGCCAGTGCGGTCTTGGGAAGGCAGCGCGGTCTTGGGGGTTCCCCCCGGAGACGAAACCTGATTACGTTGAGCCTTTATGGTTGGTCGGCTATGCAGAAAAGGGGGAAAACTTATTGATTAGCGTGATTTGCGCGGTCTTGGGGGTTTCCCCCATGAGCGACTGCATCAAGACAAGGCTCAACTGTCTTACGGTAACTTCAAACCATGAGCGACTGCCGTGGTTTCCCCCATGAGCAACTGGCGTGGTTTCCCCCACTCGCGCTTTGCATCAAGACAGGGTAATTATCCTGACATGATATAAGGGAGCTTTTTGGCTGCTTTGGCAACAAAAAAATGTAGGGGTTGGTTCATACTACCCCTACATTACTACATTAATAAACCCTACTAATTTGTTAAGAACTAGTAGGGTGGGCAAAGTAATCGAGTCTAGAAGAATCAACAAAATAGAATTGTTTTTGCCCACCCTACAAGCTAGTGTAGAAGACTCAAAACAATAGAACTGTTTTTGCCCACCCTACTAAGCACTAGTCAACGGTAAACCAGATCAATCCCTAACGAGGACCAATGGATGGAGCAACAGACACTATTGGAGCATTTTCTAGTGCCACTGGTGCTTCGTTAACCAAGCTTGGTACAGAGTTGCGGAGTCGTCCGATTAGCTGGACGGTGGTAGCGTCATAGATCTGAGTCACAATTTTCGGATACAAACCAATCCCGATAATTGGTACTAACAGACAGGCAATAATAAACACTTCCCGAGGTTCCGCATCAATCAAGGCTTCGTGGGCGACTAATTCCTTGTTTTCCGGACCGTATAAAATCTCCCGCAGCATGGAGAGCAGGTAAACTGGTGTTAAGATAACGCCGACAGCTGCCAGGACGATCACTAATACCTTGAAAAAGGAACCGTAAGCATCACTGGTGGCAAAACCAACAAACACCATCACTTCTGCCACAAACCCACTCATTCCGGGTAATGCTAAGGATGCCATGGAACAGGTTGTCCACATGGCAAACATTTTGCCCATTCTCTTACCAACACCCCCCATCTCATCGAGCATCAAGGTATGGGTACGGTCATAGGTAGCTCCTACTAAGAAGAATAGGCTGGCACCGATTAAACCGTGAGAAATCATTTGCATCACTGCTCCACTCATGCCTAAGTCGGTAAAGGAAGCAATACCAATTAACACAAATCCCATATGGGAAATGGATGAGTAAGCAATCTTACGCTTGAGATTACGCTGGGCAAAGGAGGTAAGGGCAGCGTAGACAATATTGACAATCCCTAAAATTATCAATACCGGAGCAAACACGGCATGGGCATCGGGTAGCATCCCAGCATTCATGCGGATTAGGGCATATCCCCCCATTTTCAGCAGAATTCCAGCCAGGAGCATGTGTACCGGTGCTGTGGCTTCCCCATGGGCATCTGGTAACCAGGTATGTAGAGGGAAGATGGGTAGCTTGACCCCGTAAGCAATCAGGAAGCCTCCGTAAAGCAATAGCTGGAAATTGAGGGCGTAATCTTTGAGGGCTAGCGATCGCATATCAAAGGTTACGGTATCCCCATAGAATGCCATGCCTAAGGCAGCTAGCAAGATAAACAGGGAACCCCCTGCGGTGTAGAGGATAAACTTGGTAGCTGCATAGAGACGCTTTTTGCCCCCCCAGATTGACAGTAGCATGTAAACCGGAATTAACTCCAGTTCCCATACTAAGAAGAACAACAGCATATCCTGAACAGCAAATACAGCAATCTGACCACCGTACATTGCCAACATCAGGAAGTAAAATAGCTTAGGCTTGAAGGTTACCGGCCAAGCTGCCAGCATCGCTAGGGTAGTAATAAAGCCAGTCAGTAAAACGAGAGGCATGGATAAGCCATCTACACCTACTGACCAATTCAAGTCCATTTGAGGCACCCAGCTGTATTTTTCGACCAGTTGCAGTTCTGGGTTGCTCAGGTCGTACTGGGTCACAAAAGCATAGACAATTAGGGCAAAATCAATTAGCCCGATAATTAAAGAGTACCAACGCTCCCAAGTCCCATTTTTTTCTGGCAGAAACGGGAGCAGAAGCGATGCTGCAATCGGAAACAGAATAATTATTGTTAGCCAGGGGAAATCTGTCATAGTCAACTAGTCAGTCACCATTGGTCAAAATAAAATTGCAAATTTTATTTTGTTAATTGTTAATTGTTTATTGTTTATAAACAACTAACAATTAACAAAGCAGGTCAGGTCACACCTGAGACAATTACTAAACCCAGTACTGCGAGGAAGACAATTAGAGCATAGAATTGGGCACGACCGTTTTCTAGGTATTTCAGTCCTTCACCACTGAGCAGGGTAAAAAAGCCAGTCAGGTTGACTACACCATCAACGATACGGTAGTCTACCTCCATAACTTGCCGTGCTAATCGACGGCTTCCCTGAACAAACAGTCGGTCATAAATTTCATCGAAGTACCACTTATTGAGAGACAGCTGATATAGGGGCTGGATTTTTTTTGCGATCGCATTGGGGTCAATCTTGCCCTGTAAGTACATCAGTACCGCAACGGAAATCCCAATCAGACCGATTCCCACGGAACTGCCGCCCATAATCAGAAATTCTGACCAGTCAAAGGCTTCTGCTTCTGCCACGACTTCGGCTATGGTTTCACTGGCTGGGTGGATAAATTCCTCAAAGTAGTTGTTAAAGGGAGTTCCCACCAAACCAATCAGTACCGATGGCACGGCTAACACTAACAACGGTAGAGTCATCGTTAAGGGTGACTCATGGGGAAACTCACTGTGGTGGTGGTCGTGGTGATCATCGTCACCCTGAGCCTCAAGTTCCCGTACATCCATAGCACCAGGACCAAAAGCAGGTACAGCTACACCAGCAGCTTCCTTGAGTTGATGACGGATTTCCATCTCATTGCCCCGAAATTCCCCTTCAAAGGTGGAGAAATACATCCGGAACATATAGAAAGCAGTCATTCCAGCGGTCAGCCAGCCAATTCCCCAAAGTATTGGACTTACCTCAAAAGTACTGCCTAAGATTTCATCTTTTGACCAGAACCCTGCGAAGGGGGGAATTCCACAAATTGCCAAGGTTCCAATTAGGAATGTCAGGGAGGTAATGGGCATAAACTTACGCAAGCCTCCCATTAACCGCATATCCTGAGCCAAAATCGGGTCATGGCCAACTACAGCTTCCATACCGTGAATCACTGACCCAGAGCAGAGGAACAGCATGGCTTTGAAATAAGCGTGGGTCATCAGGTGAAATAGGCCAGCACCATAGGCTCCAATCCCCATTGCCATTACCATATAACCCAATTGAGACATAGTTGAATAGGCTAACCCTTTCTTAATATCATTTTGAGTAATAGCAATGGTTGCCCCTAAGAAAGCGGTAAATGCTCCCGTCCAGGCAATCACAGTCATGGCGACTGGAATCCCTTCAAACACGGGGTACATCCTGGCAATCAAAAACACCCCAGCAGCTACCATGGTTGCAGCGTGAATTAGGGCAGAGATCGGGGTTGGGCCTTCCATAGCATCGGGAAGCCAAACGTGGAGGGGAAATTGGGCGGATTTAGCCACCGGACCGAGAAACACTAAGACAGCGAACACAGCTGCCATGCCTGCACCCAGGTAACCGGATTCCACAAAGGCTTCGAGATTGGCTCCCATGACATCAAAGTCAAAGGTGCCAGTGGCCCAGTAGAGTCCCAACATGCCTAACAGCAGACCAAAGTCTCCGACACGGTTAGTCACGAAAGCTTTTTGACAAGCATCTGCTGCTGCCTTACGGTCATACCAGAATCCAATTAGCAGGTAGGAACACATTCCCACCAGTTCCCAGAAAATATAAACTTGCAACAGGTTGGCAGAAACCACCAAACCGAGCATAGAGGAACTAAACAAGCTTAAATAAGCATAGAAGCGCACATAACCGGGGTCATGAGCCATGTAGCCATCGGTATAAATCATGACCAGAAAAGCTACGGTGGTCACCACTACCAGCATCAGTGCGGTTAAGTGATCGATGGTATAGCCCATCATTAGGTGAAAATTGCCAGCAGCAGCCCACTCCAGGGTGCGTTGATAGGGTTCATGACCATGAAATTGACTCCAGAGTATAGCAAAGGAGAACACCATGGACGCCCCCAACCAGGAGACAATAAATACAGCTAACAGCTGCCGCAGACGGTTCGTTGCTCTATTGAAGGAAATTAGTCCCAGACCAACCAGCATTGCCCCTGCCAAGGGAAACACTGGGATTAGCCAGGCATATTGATAAAGCGGTTCCATTTAAGACAGCCTACTTCAGATTTCGTTACTATTTTGGCAAACTGTTAACCGCTGATGTCTAAAGTTTTTCTTTTTGTTTGTCTGTAGAAGGCCAGACCCTTTAATCTCAACTGCACTATAGCAGCCTAGGCCATGGACTTACGGTCGGCATTGGCTTGCGGCGACTACTACCAACAGCCGCCATCCGGTGAATAGGCCACTAAGGTCTCATATCTGATACAAATCTTAACCTTTTTAGTAATCTTCATCACAAAATATCTCATCAAAACGAGTAATCATCAGATAATCCCAATATTTGATGAAAATAATAAAAAAATTTAATTAACAAAAATTTATCTTATCGTTACGGATCAATTACCCATTACCAGGTATTGAAGTGGTATAATAATGGTTTTATCAATTCACAGGTACAGCTCAGGCACAAGAGTCAGAAACCAATTACTAATTGGTAATTGGTAATTGGTCATGGGAAAGGGAAATTGGTCATGGGAAATGGTAAACCCACAACCTGGTTACCGATGACCAATTCAATGGCTAATTAGGTTAAGAGTCGCTAATTAGCTAATTAGTTGTGAAGGTTTTAGGCTTTGAGGTTGAATGGCTAAGGGTGTTCTGACGAGCGTTGGCTAGCGCCTGCAAATCGCAGGTCGGTTGTCAACAGCTTTCCTTGTGTATCATTCCCCTCTTGCACCTAAGACCTAATACCTAATACCTAATACCTAGAACTTCTCTTGAGGAGATATTGGCCGAAAAAGCTTTCAAACCTTGGCGCTGCCTTTTATCCAACTCCTTGGTCAAATCTGGGTATTGGCAGTGTGATTTGAGCAGCCTGGCAATTTCCCTGAGCAGCTCATCCCGACCTTGGAAACCTTCTATTCGTGAGACCAACTGACCTTGCTCAAAGAACAGCAAGGTCGGTAGGGTCTTGAGTCGATAGGTATTGGCAAGCTTGAGATTGTTATCGGCGTTTACTCTGACAACCTTGACATAATTGCTTCGGTGAGTTTGGAATTCCTCAAGTATGGGGTGAACAAACCGGCACACTCCACACCAAGGAGCCCAGAAATCAACGATAACTGGCTCAGAAGAGTCTAAAACTGTTTTTGAAAACGTCCGTTCATCAACAGACAATACCATGATTTTTTGAAATATAAGGGTTTTTACATTTGTTTGGGATCATGCTACATCGAATCGGGATCATCTGAGCAACAGAAATGTCCTAATTACCAATTTACTTGGGCTACAGCTGTAATCATGAGGGGATGTACCCACCACAACAGCCCAGTAAAACCGATGACTCCTAAGTATGCCGGACGAACAAACTCCTGCCATCTCAGGAATTGACGTCCCTGGATAATTGCCAAAAAAGGGATTACGGAAGTGCGAGCTTTGAGTGCACAAAAGCCTTCTCCATGCCGTGCCAACAACCGGCGGTCTCCATGCCAGACAGCGAAAAGATGGTGGAGAATTAATCCCACGGAGGTCAATAGGGTAAAGGTGCTACCAATCCATAGGGTATGGGCAATACACCATATTACTTGTCCTACCATTTGGGGATGCCTGGTGACCCGCATAATGCCAGACTCATATAGATGGACTTGGGGCTTTTGAATCGCAGCAATTTCCAATAAATTAAACGTAGCTGGATAAAGAAACAAGAACGAAATCCCTGAAAGCCCCCATACTAATGGCTTCATCCCTGGCAGGTCCTGAAGAAGCCACAACTGTAGACCATCATATCGATGGTTCAAAAAGTAAATAATTAATACAACTGCTAGCGGAAGACTCACTAAAGCAAAGACAATACGATAAAGCCTTGGACCAATTATTTGTTCACCCTTAGAACGCAGGGCGGCTAAACCACTATGAGCGATCGCAAAAGTCAATAGCAACCCAAACATGACAAAGTGGCTGACACTCAGCCAATTTGGAAATACCATAGGCAAGGGTGATAGATGAGAAATAACGCTCTATTATAGCAAAAAAGAGTAGGAACTTGAGTCCTGGTTATGTTAGTGTCGATTTCAGCTCGCTCCTTTCTGTTAATGGTTTAGCCCTATGTCTGACCTACCTTTTTCTCTCGATCAACTCCGTATACTCAAAGCGATCGCTACTGAGGGGAGTTTCAAGCGTGCTGCTGATAGTCTATACGTAAGCCAACCTGCTATCAGCCTGCAAGTGCAAAATTTAGAGCGACAGTTAGAGGTGCCGTTATTTGACAGGGGTGGACGCCGTGCCCAACTGACCGAAGCTGGACACCTGCTGTTGGACTATGGGGAAAAAATTCTGGCTCTATGCCAGGAAACCTGCCGAGCCATTGACGACTTACAAAGTCTCCAAGGTGGAACCTTGATTATTGGTGCATCTCAAACTACCGGCACCTATCTACTACCTCGGATGCTGGGCATGTTCCGACAACGCTATCCTGAGGTGACAGTACAATTACAGGTTCACTCCACTCGCCGCACTTCCTGGGGTGTAGCCAATGGACTAGTGGATTTAGCCATTATTGGTGGTGAAGTTCCCCCAGAACTTCAGGAAACCTTGACCATTAGTCCTTATGCTGAAGATGAGCTAGTACTAATCTTGCCTGCATTTCATCCCATGGCTAATTTGGAGAAGATCCAAAAAGAAGACCTGTATAAGTTACAGTTCATTGCCTTGGACTCCCAATCCACCATCCGTAAGGTAATTGACCAGGTATTAGGTCGCAGTGGCATTGATGCTAAACGGTTTAAGGTGGAGATGGAACTTAACTCCATTGAAGCGATTAAGAATGCAGTACAGTCAGGACTAGGAGCTGCCTTTGTATCGATTACAGCTATTGAAAAAGAATTACAAATGGGCGTGCTACACAGGGCAAAAATAGAGGGAGTAGTGGTTAAACGGGTATTGTCTTTGGTGATTAACCCCAATCGTTACCTTTCCAAAGCAACAGAAGCCTTCTGTAGGCAGATTTTGCCCTTGTTTGGCTCAGTAGCATGGCACGGGCAATCCTTGGCACTATCAGGGATGGTAACTAATCCCAAAAATCGTGAAGTGGATAGCCCCCACTAGATAAGCTGGGGGTTGAAAGCGATGCAGAGGTGCGACCCGTGGCGAATTTAATTCGCCTACGGAAAAAGCACCATTACGGTCTTGGGGGAAACCCCCATGAGCGACTGCATCAAGACAGGGTTGAAAACAAGTGACGAGATTTATTCCGCTGCCCACGACGAAGATCTGATCAGTAATGCAGAAAATTCCAGGGGCTTATTCAAAATGGCGTGAGTTTAATAATATCTAACGACTAAAATAAACACAACAACCAGTGACTTGCTAGAGCTTGTCAGCTGACGTCCAACCTCTGATACCTGAGCGAAGCGCGAAGCGGTAGCAAGGAATGAACATTAGCATTTGGATATAGATATAGGTTTATCTAGAACTAATGTACAAATGCCTAACCCTTGATTGAGGGAGATAAATAGACTCTAGTAGAGTATCAATTAGATGCCTGGTAGCGCCTTGTCTTTCGTAGTGATCCTCTAAAACATGGAAATTTTTTGCACCCGTCCTGGCTGCCCAAATCCCCATAATTACTTTGATGATCTAGATAACAGAACCACTCTAACCACCACAGAGCAAAGGTATTGTAATAGCTGTGGTATGCCCCTGATTGTAGCAAGTCGCTACATTCCCTCCCAGCTGCTGCGCAAAGGAGGATTTGGAGCGGCATTTCTAGCACGCGATCGCTATACCCCTACCTTGCGTCAATGTGTCGTTAAGCAGTTCCAACCGTCTGGGAGAATTAGCCAGAGGGAACTACAAACTGCCCACAGATTGTTTGAGCGGGAGGCAACGGTTTTAGAGAAATTGGGCAGGCGTCACCCCCAAATCCCCGATTTGTATGCCTACTTTCCGTTGACGGTGCCGAGTCTGAAACCGGGTAAACAAGACCAGTTTTTCTATCTGGTACAGGAATATATTGATGGACAAAACTTGGAGGAAGAACTCAACACCTTAGGAGCATTCTCTGAAGCCAAAGCCATAGAAGTGTTAACAGAAATTCTCAAAGTCCTCCAATTTGTCCATGACAATGGCTCCATTCATCGCGATATCAAGCCTTCCAATATTATGCGCGATCGCAATGGGCTTCTCTATCTATTAGACTTTGGTGCAGTTAAGCAACAGGTAAACCCAGGATCAACAGCGGCGAGGTCTACTGGTATTTATTCCATCGGATTTGCACCACCGGAGCAAATGACCGGTTCTCAAATTTACCCGTCAACGGATTTGTATGCTCTGGCAGTGACTGTGATGGTTTTGATGACTGGCAGAGAACCTAATGAACTCTACGAACCTGTTACCCATGAATGGAACTGGAGAAGTTATATCCAAATCAGCAATGAACTTGAGAGTATTTTCAATCGACTACTTATGCCAATGCCCCATCAACGCTTTCAGTCTGCTCAGGAGGTTATTGATGCCATAAATAGTTTAAACATTGCTCAGACAACCCCTCAACCCCGTCATGGATCAGTTTTACCAGTATCTCCACCCTCCGAGCCCCAAACCAGGCGACCACAATCCTACTCACCCCTATCCACACCGGTCAGAGCAAACTTTTCTCTACTTGAGGTACTAGGGGCGGCTGCTTTTACTGGATTTGAGGGAGCTTTATTATTCATTGCTGCAACAGCTTTTGCTAAGCTGGTCTCTTCCAACCCACTCGGTATGCTTCTATGGGGAATGAGTTTGGGAGGGCTAATTTATGCTCAATATCGCAGGTTTATTGAAAAAATTGACCTAGTGATTATTGGAGGCATCAGCTTGGGACTGTTGATACTTTTCCCGGTGTTGCGAGTCCAGCAGTCAATCCAGTTAGTTATCATAATATCAGTTCTAGCTGCAGCAGCAGCGATCGCTGTGACGGCACTTTTCCGGCTGGTATATCAACTATTATCTCGAAGACTATAGGGCAGGGCGTTGCTGATTAATGGAATGATGGCGGGTAACTGACAACGGAACTTATGTCCGATGAAAAACGAAACGAGTGTTCTTTTGCTATCCATGGTGATTACGGTAGCTATGGTGTTGGGAGGGTTATGGTGGCTTCAGAAAAGTCAGATAATCACACTACCATTTACTGAGCTAGATGAACCTAGGGCTAAGGTAACCCCAAAAACTACAAACATTAAGCCTCAGATAATCATAGCAGAGCACCTTAGTGCCGGAGATAAGACCTTAATATCAACAGAGGTAACACCAGCAAAACAGGCAGCAGTCAAAGCATTTGCTTCTGGGAATTATGGTAAAGCGGCTTCTTTACTGGAGGCATCCCTTAAAGCTAAGAAAAATGATCCAGAAGCTTTGATTTACCTCAATAATGCTCGGATCGGTACATCTAAGTCTTATACAATTGCAATTTCAATACCTATTGGTGTAGAGGTAAATGCAGCCAAAGAAATGTTACGGGGTGTTGCCCAAGCCCAACAGGAAATCAATGCTACCGGTGGTATTAATAATGTACCCTTAAAGGTGCTGATTGCTAATGATGACAATGATACCAAGGTTGCTAAAAAAATAGCTAAGGCTTTTGTGGATAATCCAGATGTTTTGGGGGTTATTGGTCATTTTAGCAGTGAGGTCACCCTAGCAGCCGCAGAGGTTTATCAAGAGAATCAGTTGGTGGTGATTTCTCCGACTAGTACCTCAGTAACTATTTCAAGACTGGGTAATTATGTCTTTCGGACTATTCCTAGCGATCGCTTTTTTGGTAGCGCCCTGTCTCGCTACATGCTCAATCAATTAAATGTACGCAAAGCAGCTGTCTTTTTTAATTCCCAGAGCAACTACAGCCAATCTCTTGCTGATGCATTTACCACTGCCCTGTTTGCTGATGGTGGCGAGGTAGTGGCAGAGTTTGACTTTGCTAAACCTAACTTTAATGCTGGTGTTGATGTCAAACAGGCGATCGAGAAAGGTGCAGAAGTGTTGATCTTAGCCCCCAATTCCGCCACCCTTAACCAAGCGTTACTAGTAGTACAGGTCAATGATGGACGTCTACCGATGCTAGCGGGGGATAGTCTTTACAAACCCAAGACCTTGCAAATCGGTGGTAAGGATGCGCGTCGTATGGTGTTGGCAGTCCCCTGGCATATTTTGGGCGCTCCAACTTCCCCCTTTCCCCAAGCCGCCACTAAATTATGGGGTTCAGATGTGAACTGGCGCACTGCCTTAACTTACGATGCTACTCAAGCTTTAATTGCAGCCCTCAAACAGCAGCCAAGCCGTTCCGGTGTGCAAAACGCCCTATCTGGATCAGGTTTTCAGCCCCAAGGAGTATCCAGCAAAATTCGGTTTTTACCATCAGGCGATCGCAACCAGGCTGTCCAGCTTGTCAAGATTGAACCAGGTAATCGTTCCAGCTTTGGTTATGACTTTGTGCCGATTCCTAGCAAGTAGAAACGGGGCAACATAGAAATAAGAGCGTTGCCCAATTCTGGAATGATTGAGGGTAATAGGTAATCAGTAATCGGTAATCGGTAATCGGTAATCGGTAATCGGTAACTGACCTAACTCGATTTGAGTACCCAAACCCTATTCAGCAATGCCAACAGTCGAGTTGACTAACAACTAAGGATTAAGGAATCAGGACTAAGAACTCAGGACTGATCAATATTTTTGCCATTTTGTCACCTAATCAGTGGTAAAATCTTGTACCATAAGTTATTTCCATAAGTTATTTCCATAAGTTATTTACTTAACCAGGAGTATCCAACAAGGGCTTTTGTTAACTAGTTGTATTTAGTTGTATTCTACAGGGTCATTATCTGAACCGCCGTTGATGGTTTTTCGTTGACCCTCAACCGTCAACCGTTAACCGTCAACCATTCCACTCATAAATTACCTTGAAAGATTACAAAACAAATTAGTATCAAATTAGTATTAAATATTATTACGGGTAATCAACAGGGTTTGGCTGTATAAAAATTAGCACTAGCGTATGTATCAGAACAACGAAACTAAGCTTCTTGGGCTATCATTGATGATCTCCTTAGCTTTGGTATCAGGGTGTCTGTGGTGGTTTAAAGTGACCACATCTCCCTTATCTATCCTGGTATCGAACAATACGTCTTCAGATCAAACAAGCATACCAAATTACCTTAGTGAAGGAGACCATATTTTATTTTCTGATTCAACAACACTGGAAAAACAGCTAGGAGTAGAAGCGGTTACTGCTGGTAACTACGACCAGGCAGTTGTTAAATTCACGGAATCCTTAGACCTCCACCGTGATGATCCAGAAGCTCTCATCTACGTTAATAACGCTCGTATTGGGGACAAACCCTCTTACACCATTGCTGCTGTTGTGTCCATTAGTGATGACATAAATACTGCCAAAGATATACTTCGGGGTGTGGCTCAAGCCCAACAGGAAATCAATCAAGCTGGTGGAATTAAAGGTATTCCTCTCAAAGTACTCATCGCTAATGATGATAATAATCCAGAGGTGGCCAAAAAATTAGCATTAAAGTTGGTGAGTAAGCCAGAGATTTTGGCAGTTGTTGGTAATTTCAACAGCAAGGTGACCCAAGCTACAGCAGATAGCTATGAATCCGGTAAATTAGTAACAATTTCTCCCATTAGCACTTCAGTAAACCTATCAGGAATTAGCGACTTTGTTTTTCGTAGTGTACCGAATGATCTCCTGGCAGCTAGAGCATTAGCTAAACACATGCTGCAAGACCTCAAGCAGTATAATGTTGCTGTTTTCTACAATTCTCAAAGTGAGTCTAGTCAGTCTCTTAAGTCAGAGTTTGTAACCGCTGTCTTCTTGGAAGGAGGACGAGTAGTTAGTGAGTTTGACGTGTCTGATCAAAATTTTAGTGCTGCTAAAAGCTTTAAACAAGCGATTAATCGTGGTGCTCAAGTTCTGATGTTAGGTGCTGATTCTAGCAGCCTTGATCAGGTACTAAATGTGGTTCAACTCAATAGCAAACACCGCAATAGCTTGGGTCAACAATTAGTGATTTTGGCGGGAAATCAAGTTTACAGTACTAAGACATTGACAGTAGCAGGTAAAGATGCTAAAGGGATGGTACTAGCATTACCGTGGCATCCCCTAGCCAAGCCTGGTTCGGAATTTCCCAAAACCGCTGATCAGCTTTGGGGTATTGATGTTAACTGGCGCACAGCTATGGCTTATGATGCTGTGCAAGCCCTAAGTGCTGCGATTAGACGTAATCCTAGTCGCACCGGAGTTCAACAGGAACTTTCAGCACCGAACTTTTTTGCTAGAGGTGCTGCTGCTCCGATTCGTTTTTTTCCATCAGGCGATCGCTATCAACCGGTCAAGTTGGTGACAATTGAACCAAGTAATAGTTCTAGCTTGGAGTATGAATTTGTGCCAATTCCTTAACCCTTATACCAATTTTATTTATGCCTACTACATAGGATGATAGGGAGATAGGGAGATGGGGAGATGGGGAGATGGGGAGATGGGGAGATGGGGAGATGGGGAGATGGGGAGATGGGGAAATGGGGAGAGTATTAATCTGTAGGAATATTTTTTAAAATTGGTATTATATGAAATAGTTAACTATTGGCTATAACTATTGGCTACAAATTCCAAACAATTCTGTTGCCTGTTGCCTGCTGCCTGTTGCCATCAATTCTATGTTTACATTTAAACTAGATACTATATGTCAGATCGGATTTGTAAGGATTCGGTAAAAGGGAATAGTCTTACGAATTCGAGCGATCGCTTCCCCAATTCCCCCAGCCGCTTGAATATGATTATCCTTAATCATCACCCCATCATCCAAGCCCATGGGATGGTTAATGGCTCCTCCCACTTGAGTTTAACGAGTTACTATCTCAAGTTATCCAATAAATCCTTTAATTTAATGTTTTTTTAACTTCATCCTTGTTTTTTAAAATATTTTCTACCCAACTTGCATCAGCTTTTGATAAAGCAGGAATAATTTTTTGTTTGTAGTCAATCATTAAATCATAGCGTCCTTGGTCATAAACTTGATGTAAAATCCTTTGTAAATCTAGACTAATTTCTGAATCTTCTGGAGATAAAGGTAAAGGAAAAACAGGAATCACATCTTGAAGGTTAAAAGCATATAGATAGGCTTGAGGGCGTTGATTACTAGGACTAACTAAAATGTGATAGTCACGCTCGATATTCTGATTTAAATTAATCAGTGAATTACCTTGACGTAGTAAATCTATTTCTACAAAATTTGTTTTACTATTTAAAATAAGTTGACGTTGGTTTTCATATTTTTTCCGACCTTCTCCTACATTTTTATTGATAGGAGAAATAATTTCAATAGCCGTAACAACTTTTCCTGTCCCAACTTTCCTAACTTCTAGATATCCTTGCTTAATAGTTTCTGTCAGAGCAAGTTCTATCGTTAAAGGTTCGGTAGGAGGCACTGCAACAGCTACATTAGACTCGGGAGCTCTGATAGTATTTTCAGAGCTTTTAGCAATGACATTATCAGGAATACCAATAAGCGTGGACTTTTCTCCACTAGTTTCGTAGATTCGCACTTCTACCGCAACTACATATTTAGGGGCTAACTCTTGGTTTAATAACCGAGCAATTTCGGTAATTAGCCAATGATGTACGCTTGACCAATAGGCTGAATCTTCTAAATAGGGATTCATTCCAGGGAATGGTGAGGGCATAGTGATTTATACTTAAACTGACGGTGTAACAGAGAAGCTAAGGGTGGATCTCATTAAAGCTGTTTGACCCGGTGGGTGGCATGGGCATCTTGGTGGAATGGGCATCTTGGTGGAATGGGCATCTTGGTGGAATGGGCATCTTGGTGGAATGGGCATCTTGGTGGAATGGGCATCTTGCCCGTTACAATCTTCAGACGGACTGTCCCAACACTGGCTACCGAGAAAATGAGGGCGAGCCTTTTGGTGGTGCGTTACGGGGCGGAGTATCCCAACGCTGGCTACGAGGCGAAAAATCAGAGGCTTTCCGCCCCTAACGCACCCTACGCACTGAGATTATATTACCTAAGTCCTGGCAATGATATCCTCAGAAATAGGATCACCATCTTTCAGGTGTGCTAATGCCTTATAACCAAAAAGAGTCTGCGGTTCTTCACCTGTAGATCTTATTAGTGAATACATACCATCGAGAAACATTTTTGAGTAGTGGGAGTGACTGCCAATAAGACGCATCACATAAGCTTTTCTCGATGGCAATACACCTTCTTTAAGTGGACAAGATTTGTGCCAAACATACTTATCGAATAAAAGTGCATCACCCACTTCCAAATCATGTTCTACCTTGCAGCTTTCTAACGCTAGTTCTTCCATCTGAGAAGCATATTGGAAGTTAAAACGATTGAAATCTTCAAGTTGGCAAACTTCATCGATTTTTCCGTTCTTCACAAGCTGATAGAGTAGGGAAAAATAGGCATCCCCAGAGTAAGCTTTTCGGGGCACGTATGCAATGCCTCCATGTTGCTCGCGAGTGTTAATGGGATCTAGCGGAATCCATAGAGTATATCCCAAGTCCTCTGGCATAATGTAACTAAAGCTGATAGTGTCAAGATGCCAGGCAGCGCCCTTCTTTTTCGGCGTCAACTCAAATCCAAGGCTTTGTGTAAATGTTAATTCCTGAGGGACTAATTGCCTGAAAGTATCTTTAAAGTTAGGCGAAGAATAAATTTGATAGGTGATATCTTTATCAATATCATAAACAAGCTTTTCAAAATCCGTAGAGTATTTGGTAAATTCCTCTCTTGGACGCGAGTTAGTTGTTAGCTTTCTTAGGTGATCGGTTGCTTCAGTAGTTAAGATGTTCTTTAGTTTAATAGCCCCAGTTTCTGAAAAAGAACGTATTTCTTCTTGAGAGAATGTAATTAAATTAACTAATGATATCATTGTTTTCTGTACCAACCTCTCTGCTTTTAACGGATTTTTTTTATTTATTTGTTCTTGGTAAACGCTTTCATTATCCATAATTTGTATGGCTAAATCATCATAGTTTTAGTCGTTTTTAAATCAAAATTATCCTAGGTTATATCTTGGCAGCAATGGCTGATTGAGTATGGGTAATAACAACTTTTCCAAAGAAACCTTTAGTTTGAAAAAATTGTTGGGCTTCCTTGATGTCAGATAGTTTAAAAACCTTAGCAACTAAAGGTTTTAACAGACCTTTATCAAGATATCCGACTAACCTTTGAAACACATCAGGTTCAAGCCGCGTTGCTCCAATCATCTCTAAATCCTTGTAAATCAAATCCCGCAAATCTAAAGGAACCATTGGATTTCCAATTGCACCACAAGAAACATATCTTCCTCTGGGTTGAAGCGCTTTAATCATCAAATTAAAATAATCTCCTCCCACCACATCTAGAGCAACAGTAATAAGATGTTGCTCTAAATTAGAGGCTAATTGCTGATCCCGTCGATAGACATAATCAGCACCTAACTCCTCTGCAAAATGCTCTTTACTCGCGCCAACAATGGCAATAACTTTGGCTCCTCTAATTTTGCTTAATTGAATCAAGGCACTCCCTACACCACCGGAAGCTCCCATAATCAATACTGTGTCTGCTGCTGAAATTCTTCCCTTGGTTACCATATTTTCTGCTGTGGAATAGGAACAGGGAAAGGTAGCGAGTTCAAGATCGGAAAGTGGAGACTTAATCGGATAAACATTGGTCGCTGGAATGAGGGCATATTCGGCAAATCCCCCATCTAATTCACTGCCAACATATTGATAGTCATCTAAAGTTTCATCACGAATCCAACTGTCAACCATAACCCGTTGATGAAGGAGTTGCGGTTCTACATCGGAACCCATTTCCACAACTTGACCAACAATATCAGCACCTTGAATTCGAGGAAACTCAGTCCCATGTTGCGTCCAGCAAGCGGAACTATTGAGGTCATTTTCCTTGGTATCTTGCAGGATAGCTTGAAAATTAGTCTCCGCACCATACCAACCTGTTCGAGTATTTATATCTGTATTATTAACAGAACAAGCTCCTACTTTAATTAACACTTCTCCCTTTTTCGGGACTGGTTTAGGGACTTGGGTATAGACCAGTTTTTCTGGCCCTCCAAATCCGGTAAGAATAACAGCATTCATTAACTCTGTCATGACCGCTCGCTCAATTCCTCCTGGTCAATAGTACAGTAATAAGCTCGAACTTTCTTCAAAATCTATCCCAGGGTATACTTCCTATACTAGTTGATATAAACGGCGATACTACTGTTTATCCCAACTCCCCAATCTCATACTCAAATCCAACCAACTATACCGAGTAATGGGAGCACTACTGGAAATGTAATCTACTCCTGTTTCGGCCACTGCACGAATCGTCTTTAAGGTAACATTACCGGATGCCTCAATTTTAATGTTGTTGTTGCCTACGCGAATTAGCTTAACTGCTACCTCCATCTCCTCAACTGGCATATTATCCAACATGATAATATCAGCATTGTGGGCGATCGCCTCTTCTACTTCAGCTAGGGTTGTTGTCTCTACTTCTATGGTCATAGGATAGGGAATAGTCTTACGAATTCGAGCGATCGCTTCCCCAATTCCCCCAGCGGCTTGAATATGATTATCCTTAATCATCACCGCATCATCCAACCCCATGCGATGGTTAATGGCTCCTCCCACTTGAGTTGCATATTTTTGCAATAGTCTTAAGCCTGGAGTTGTTTTGCGAGTATCCACCAACTGGGCAGGCAAATCAGCAATTTTTTCGGCATACTGACGGGTTAGAGTAGCAATGCCACTCAGACTCATCGTTAGATTTAAGGCTACCCTCTCTCCCATCAACAAAGCATCAAATGGTCCGTGAAAACGAGCGATAGCCTGCCCTGGCTGACAACTTTCTCCCTCTGCTACTAGGGGGATAAAGCTGACCTGTTCATTTAATAAATAGAACACCCGCCCTGCAATTGGCAATCCCGCGATTACACCTGCTTCTTTAGCAATCCATTGTCCGTTTCCAGAACTAGCTTCTTGAGTGAACAAACCTTGGGTGGTGCGATCGCCTCTACCAATATCTTCTAAAAGCCATTGATGAAGTAGAGGGTCTAACACTATTGGGGGAGGTAATATTGCCATAACTCTTAACCAATTTAATTTCCTATGCAATTAGACTACTATTTCTAGTTCATAGCTCCCAATGGGAGTCTTTCCTAACTTGCAAAAACAGGAGATAGGAAAGACTCCTCAGTTAAAAGTTTAGCAAAAATGCAGTTAAGTTAATGAAGATGGTGCTCCCATTTGTCGTTGCCATTTTTCTTGAATTTTATCGTAATTGCTGTAATAGTCGTCTGGCTCGAATCCTGGCATGGGTTCATAGACATCTATTTCCTGCCACAGAGGCTGCAAGGACTCCAGAGATTCTAGAGATTGCTGGACGATTTTTTCTGGCTTGAGCCAATATTTTTTCTCTTCAGCTGTTGCATTTGGTCGCAATTTGTTTTCATTACCTGTGTCTGTAGTACTCACATTGATAAACCGTCCCCTGATTAGTCCTTGCCAGTCTTCTGACTGAGCTAGGTCTTGGATATAGCTCCGTAAGGTATCTTTGGCGTAAGTATAAGAGCGCCAGAAAGGGATCTTATATTTATCCGTAACAGAACCGAAACCACAAAGAGCAAGGGTCGTCTGGCGATTGCATTGATGCTCTTGGTTAAGTTTTTCGACAAGTGGCTGGGCTACGTTGACAAAGGTATGGTAGTTTGATGAGAATATTTCATCGTCAACTCCCTTTTCATCCCAGTCTGCCTCGGTGGTTTCTGTCTCGATTTCATATTTGAATTTGCCTACGCCATGGATAAGGATCACATCAGAAACTTCCGAAAGGTCGAGATTAGTGATGGCTTGCTCGGCGGCTTGGCTATCGAGAAGATCGAATTTGCAATGCAGGGCATCCGTTTCCAGAGGGGTTCTAGAAATGGCTACGCAAGTGGTATTTTCTTGCTGTAGAAAGTGTTCAATAAAACTGTTACCCAGAGCGCCGCTTGCACCTGTGACAATTGTTAGTCGAGATTTCATTTTTTTTATTAAAAAGGTAAATTTATTGTAGAAGCAATGAACGCTCCACGCTCTGCCATGGTGTATAAACCAACATGATGAGCGATTTCCTGGGGATGAATGGCCGTCTTTGGCAAACCCTGCTGGGCTGCCATCTCTGCCGAGAGGTCGAAGGTTGAACAACCTTCGGTATAGACGGCAATATCTTTTAACGTTGGTACCATATCATGATTGCGTGCTGATAGCATAGTAACCACGAAGTCCATTACACAAATATCGGTGCAGATGCCAACAACTACTAAGACTTCTAGCTTGTGCTGGTTTATCCAGCGAATTAAACTATTGTTGCCAGTATCTACATCCATGGAACCGATAAAACCATTGATGCAGTCTTTTTTAATTAAGGTGGCGTGGGGATGAGTTTCTAGCCATTCCAGTTCAGGAACGAGCTTTTCTTCCCCAGACCCTTTTTCACAATGAGGAGGATAGGGAGGTTCTGGTTTGCCTGGTTCGTGGGTATCTAGGAAAGCTAAGACTGGCCAACCTTTGGCTGTGAAAGCTTTGGCTAGGCGATCGCTTTCTGATACCATGGTGGCTATTTGCTGATTTGGTTCTGTTGGAGCCAAAGGACCAAAACCAACAGTGCAAAAGCCATTGAGCACATCCACAACGATCAAACCCGTGGGGCGATCGCCAATAGTATAGGGCTGAGGGTCAATGGGTAAGGCCGCTTCAATTGCTGCTAAGGTGGCATCGGAAGTAGTTAAAGAAGTTACCATCAAAACCTCCTGGTTATTCTTGGTATGGACAATTTAAAAAGCTAAGTTATTATTTATTATCCCACTCCGAATTCAGTAAATTTCCTTAGATAAGGGGCATGATAGGCTAGAACAATATCTTGATGAGGCACACCGCGTTCAACTAAAACGTTAGCAATCCCAACTTCTGTACCATCATTTTGAATCCAAATCTTATTATCTTTAAGGTCAATGTGGATGGTGGAACCATAAATACGGCGACGATTACTCCATCCGGCATGGACAAGCTGGTAGCGGTCTCTTTCGGTATCAAAGATTAATTCCACTTCTACTTCACCATAAGCGGGTTTGTGGCTGCTGTATTCGGTTAGAATCTCTTTTACGAATTGCCGATATTGCTCTAGTTTTGCCATTGAACAATTTCCTCCTTAGTTGGCTCAAATACAAGCAATTTAACTTGATACTCTTGGGTAATAAGTTGAACGAAGCGACGGGCAAAGAAGGTCTCGTGAATTTCAAGAGGAATAGCTAAATACAATAATCTCTCTGGATCTTCTGCTTTGAGGGCAAAGCGATAGTTAAGGAATTGTCCCAAAACCGTATGGAATTCAGAAATTGCCGAAGGCCTTAGAAAGGTTTTAATTTCAACAGCTATTTTTTCTTCATCTTTTTCGGCTGCAATGAGTCGTTCTGCACCCAAATCGATGTAAATTTCCACTTCAGCAAAATTGATATAGAGAGGATCGTGAGTAATACACCAGCCGTCCTTCTGTAAAGCTGATTTTACGGCTTCATGGAAGGTATCTCTGGCTGCCATTGTTGACCTCTACTTTAAAGTTGTGGGAATTAGCGATCACTCTAAATTATATAGCACTACGCATTAAAGTTAGGACATTGATACAAGCAACAAAAGCTATTGTACTCAACTGTTGCCTTTTGCCTCTTGCCTCTTGCCTTGCCCGTAGTGCTATATCAATTAGATAGAGCCTCTTCTTCACTTATTACTTATTACAGAGTGACTTTAGGCAACTGCAAACCCTGTGTGCTTCCTAACTCCGGGTGATTTAAAGCCTAGAACAATACGCTCTTTGGGAATGCCTGCTTCTAGGAGTTCCCCAGCGATGCCATCCTCTGTCCCATCGCGATGAATCCAGATTTTGCCCTCGATAATTTCCACATGAATGATACAGCCGTGAACTTGACGCACTCCCTCCCAACCAACTATCATCAATAGATAGCGATCGCGATCACAATCAAACACGCTATTTCGTTCAATTTCTCCGTAAGAATAAGGAATTTGTGCGTAGTCAGAGATTATTTTTTGAATAATCTCCCGGTCTCGCTCTAAAGTGTCCATTTAATAATATCCTCCGCTTCAGAATCAAAAACCAAAAGACGAACTCGATTGTTTTTTAACAACAGCTCACCAAAATGAGAGCATTTTTGACACAGTCGTGGTAAATGTCTTTAGCTGGCATATCTACTTAAAGACCTCATCCACCTTAATTTTACAGTGCGATCGCTAATACTATCGGGCTGAGGGTCAATGGGTAAGGCGGCTTCAATTGCTGCTAAGGTGGAATCAGTAGTAGTTAAAGTATAGTATTTACAAATATATCATAAAAAATTATGCGGATTCTTTATAACACCAAAAAATCCTCCGAGTTCTTTCCTACTGTTCCCAGATCCGCTGTTCCCTGTTCCCTTGAGCCATCAATTCGATGACTTCATCCTAACTACCAAACGGTTTCAAAATTTAAACTAAATCCAGGTAATACTTCTTCTGCAGATAGCGTCTTAGGAGAGTTAAACACCTTCACCTGTTGTTGAGGTTTATAAATTTCTACGATTCTATTTTTGGGATCGATTAACCAGCCTAAGCTTATGCCATTGTCTAAATATTCTTGCATTTTTTGTCTTAAACTTTCCATCGTGTCAGTACGGGAGCGTAACTCAAGGACAAAATCAGGACAAAGGGGTGGGAAAGTGTCTTGTTGTTCTGGTGTGAGTTGATTCCAGCGTTCTATTTTGACCCAACTGACATCAGGAGAGCGATCGGCACCATTAGGAAGACGAAAAGCACAAGAAGAGTCAAAAACAACTCCGAGTTTGGTTTGATTGTTCCAAATAACAAATTGTGCAGATAATTGTGCGTTGCGTTTTCCCGTATTGCCTCCTGTAGGGGGCATAACAATTAATTCTCCATTAGCAGTACGTTCGAGGCGCTTTTCTCGGTTAGCAGTAGCGAGTATTTGGAATTGTTCTTTTGTAACTTTGAAGGTCGGGGGAATGTTAATAGTATTCATCCTGGTTATTCTTTGTATCCACAATTTCACAAACTAAGTTAGTAGTTATTATACTACTTTTCGCACTTCATTCTGTAGTATAGCGTTTTTTAAGCTAGTAATGTACAAGTTTTCGGGTTTTAGGGAGCAGGGAGCAGGGAGCAGGGAGCAGTGAAGTCAGAAGAGGGAAAAGGTAAAAAAATATATGTACCTCATTAGGGTACAAACCGCTATACATAAGATTAGGAATTGATCGATCGCACTCCTTGTGATAAATTCGGGTATACTAGTAAATCTTCTTTCCTATGTTTATGTAATTGTGCCGAAACAAGATTCTTTTAAACAAATTCCTTTTAATCGCAAAATTTCAGTTCAGCGATCGCGATACCTTCTTCCCCTGCTACTGAATACAGTAAGTATGTTTTTTCTCCTTCGGTGTAAATAGCTGGATCGCGCAGTTCTCGCACCGGTTCTTCTGCAACACCAACTTCCGAAGAGACAATAGGTAAAGCAACTCCCTCATAATCCATTTCTGGTTCAATAACTGTCACTGGTTCTGAAGGAATCCACTTGTCCCAATCCTTGCTTAAATCCACGTAGCTCATTAAAACACGTTCAGGAGCATCGCCATATCTGGAGTAGAATACGAGCAATCGGTCACCTTTTACCAATACAGCACCGTGTCGTAGGTTAGGTATAAAATCTTGTCCTGGCTCAAAAGTAGTCACACCGTCTTTTGACCGCAGTACAATTCCAGCTATGGGACGGTTGTTCATCACTGTACCATACCAATTGTTGGCAATGGCATAGTGGAATCCGTTGTGCTGGAAAACTCGAAAATAGTATGGTCCAAGTATCTCTGGCAAAGCAGTAAAATGCAGACCATCTTGAGATTTTGCCAGCATTGTCACCTGATCGTACTTATCCCTCCCCTCATAGTCGCCATGAAAGTACATCCGTATTTCTTGGGCTTCATTGTCAACATGGACATCTGGAGACGCAATATGATCCAAGCAAGTTGTTTCATCCAAGTGTAGGGTTCCCTGCTCATAGATCTTCCATTCTCCTTCTAGAGAGTCGGCATAGGCAAGACGAATATATTTACCCAAGTGATGAGCAAAATAAAGATAATAGCGTCCTAGGGGATTTTCAATCCAGTTAGGAACACGAATCAGGGATGGACCATTAATGTTAGCACCACGATCACCTTCTAATCCTGGCATTCCCTGCTTAATAATTGGATTTATTGGGAAACGTACAGCTTTAATTGGGAATTTCATATATCTTCACAGGGATTTTCAATGAGTATTGGCAATTATCCCACAACCACATATAGTGAAAACGGTTGCTATCAACTGTTATAAAACGTTTGTTTTGCATGAGTTTCATCTCTAATTTTTGATATCGCCTTCTAATTTTTAAATTCCCCGGTTAATAATTTTATTTATTAACCGGGGAATTTAATAGTTGCTATAATGTTCATTAATTTCAACATCAACTTTAAGCAATACGAAGTCGATGTTCGTAAAGCTTTTCGTAATAAGGCAAACAAAAATTATAAGCATTTTGTAAGTGTTTATTATCTTCCACTGCCACATAATTATCTTTTTTTTGCTCCTTGAAGCCACTACTAGACATTGCGTTAGCGATCCAAGTTCCTCCGTCCCAATTAGTAAGTTCGGGACGGGATTTCGGTTCCCATTTTAGGGCTTCTTTAATGAACGGTATACCAACAGCATCGCAGTAAGCTTTAACTGTTGATTCTGGTTTTTGTACCAGATCGTCCGAGTCAATTACTACTGGAATTTTTCCACTGACTTCTTTCGCCATTTCAAATAGTTTGTAGATTTCAGCATAACCGGTTTCTTCTAAAGTAAAATCAGGCCACTTGTCGTAAAATGATGGGAGCATTTGAGCGGGATGACGCACCAGAAAAGTATTTTCAAATATAGACAAAAATTCTCGATCGGCTACGTGGAACATATAATAAGCCATATCCTTGATAAAAACAGCCTGGGAATCTGCCTGTTGTTTTAGCCTTTGCCATGTTGTTTGGTAATTATATTCAGGATTGAGTTCTATATCTGGATAACGATTAGTATCGCGACGGTCTGGGGAGTTGTAGTAAGATAAGCCAAAAGGTTCGTGAACAATAAGAAAATCACCTCTTTGGAGCATCATAGTTTCAAAGGCGGTGGAGGTTGAGCGAAGGGTTGCCCATAAAGCTAATATTTTTCTCATGGTTTTTCTCTTTGTTGGTAATTTGATAGTTAATCAGAGATTGTTGATAGTGCAATTAGTTTAGAGATTGCAGTTGCTTTCCAGACAAGTCCTCAGGGTTTGGGCTAGAACTCCAACATTTGGTTCTCCCATCATCGTGAAATGGTTGCCTGGAATCTCATAAATTGTCACAGGTTCAGCAGAAACCTTACCCCACCCCCAAGTTGGGTCTTCCAGTATTGTTGTTTCACCGAGGGTAGCCTCAAAGACTTCTGTTTCCATAGCTCGGAAGAAAGTAATTGAAGTTGGGTAACTCTCCTGTGGTATATAGTCAACATCAGCTTGGACGTTAGCTTTGTAAACTTGAAAAATACGTTTTAGTTCATCTTGGCTTAATTTAAAACCAGCTATGCTCAATCTTTCCAGAAGATAATTTAACTGTTGCTCCTCTCCAATAGATTGAAGTGTTTCAGGATCAACGTTGACCGCTTCTCCTAAAGAACCTTGATAAAAACTGCTGATATCGTTGATGAGTTTAGTATTGTCCCAATCAGCAAAATCTTGATATTTTTGAACATTTGTCCCTAAACCATCCATTATGGCAAGTAAAGCTACCTCCTGTCCCTGATTTTTTAACTGTTGAGCCATCTCAAAAACCACCTTTCCTCCTGCTGAATGACCGCCCAGAAAATATGGCCCCTTAGGCTGAACGGCTTGTAAGGCTTGGATGTGGTGGGCTGCTATGTCTTCCATCCGGGTTAATGGCTTTTCGTCCTCATCTAAACCAAGCGATCGCAAGCCGTATAAAGGTTGCTCTGAAGCAAGGTGTTGTGCCAAGGGATAGATATCGAAAACATTACCCAAGACTCCGGGGGCAAAGAACAGAGGAGGTTTTGAACCATTTGGCTGAATCGATACTAAAGTAGAACGGTAGGAGTTATCCTCGACTATACCTTGTTTGATGGAGGCATTGCTTAAACTTTTTGAGTCCTGAAAGCCAAGAACTTCTTGATCCAAATAGCTAGTCAACGCTTCGGGTGTTGGATAGTCAAAGAGTAAAGTAGAAGGCACAGACAAACCCAGACTCAATTGGAGAGTATTTCTCAACTCAATAGACATCAAAGAATCTAATCCTAAGTCTATGAGTTTTTGCTCTAATGTTATTCGCTCAGGAGCAATTCCGAGTACTTTGGCTACCTGCGCGCGGACGTGAGTAACCAATAATCCCTGACGCTCTCCCATAGGAGCTGTCTCTAATTGCTTACGCAAATCAACCGACGGAGATGATACTTGTTGATGCTGGTTATTTCGTTCTTTTACAGATTTAAGTTTGACCCATTGATCGATACGAGCTTGTAAATCTCCACTAGATACAATAATTTGATCGAGTTCTGGAGTGGATAAAACCTTTTCAAAGGCTTGGATACCCTCTTCTGGAGTTATGGCAAATTCAGCCAGCCCTGCTGCAATGTCATAATTTCGATCTTGTTTTGGGAATTCCCAAGTCTCCCAGTTTACACTCAACCAAGGAACCGAATTAACCCGGTTCTGCTGGTGAACGAAAACATCCATAAACAGATTGGCTGCCGAGTAAGCAACGTCCCCCAAACCCCCTAGCACTGATGCGATGGAGGACATTAAGATACAAAAGTCAAGGTTTTTGTTCTGCAAAACCTTTGATAAGACTATGGTTCCCTGTACTTTTCCGTGAAAGTGCTGCCAAATATCAGTTTTAGTTATTTCCTTGATGGAACACAATGCCTTGTCTCCGGTAAACATAACACTGTGGATGACTCCATTGATGTTACCAAAGCGAGCCTCTGCTTGTGCGATCGCTTCTTCCATTTGTTGTCCATGGGCTACATCAGCATTGAGTACCATCACCTCCGCTCCCATAGCCTCCATAGCCTGCAATTTCTTAATTTTCCGACTAATCCGATCTTCTGCATCGTGGGTGGCTAGCCATTGAGACCAATCATCCCTGGCAGGAAATAAGGAACGTCCCGTTAAGATTAGTTTGGCCCGTACAGTTTTTGCCAAGTGTGACCCTAGGGACAGACCAATCGCCCCTAGTCCACCGATAATGAGATAAACCCCTTCTTTTGTCAGAGGTAATGTCCCTGTTCCAGGTGTTTCTAATCCCACAGGTTCAAACTTTTGCACCCAGCGATGTTTACCCCGGTAAGCGATGGTTAAATCTTCCGACTGTGCTGTTATTTCCCCCAGTAGTTGGGTTACAAGTTTTTCCTGCTTTTGCTTTTGGGATGGGGGAAGAACAAGATCGATACTGCGACAGTTTATATTGGGATATTCTTGTCCAATAACTTTACAGGCTGCCAGCAGGGTTGCTTTCTCTGGAGATAATACTTCTTCTCCGCTCACTTCCTGCAGGTTGTTTGATACAACTGTAAGTTGGAGTGAATTGATAAAATTCAGTTTTTCAAGGGCTTGGACAAGAAATATCAGGCTGTATAAACCCAAATCCTGAGACGCTTCAAAAGATTCTATTCCTAATTCTGTGTGGTTATTTGGGGTGACACTCCACAGATGAATAATGCTACTGGGGTTTTTATTCAGTTGTTTCAGTTCTTGGAGTAGGGTATGGTAGTCATCAGCTTGGGTGGGATTAATGGTGTAGAAGCGATCGCTTTGCTTAGCAAACTCCGAACCGGGACTCACCCTTACAACGTCACTGCCCTGTATGTCCAGTTTTTCTGCTAGTTCCTCTCCGAGTCCGCACTCATCGATAAATACTAGAGTGTCAGACTCAAGCAGCTTTTCACCTGGTTGATAAGCAGGGGGAATAGACCGTTTCCAAGATGGAATATAAAACCAGTCAGCAATATCCGGCTTTTTACCTATATCTTTTGGTGCGATCGCTTTTAGCGCTGGCGCTACCGCGCCAATCGCTCCTGGGGATGTTGAAGGGGCAGTTATTCCCATTAAACTATCCTCTGGACTCACCCAATAACGTTGCCTTTGAAAAGGATAAGTGGGTAAGGGAATGCGATGACGAGCAAAGTCTTGGTCAAAACCGAGCCAATTGACTGGCACACCATGCAAATACAGTTCTGCCAAACTGGTTAATATTTGTTGCCAATCTTCTTGTCCAGGACGCAGACTAGGTAACCATAACCCTTGATGTTCGGGGAGGCACTGACGACCCATTCCTAATAAAATTGGTTTGGCTCCAATCTCTACCAATACATCTATCCCAAGCTGTTCCAAGGTTGACATACTAGCCATAAATTGTACTGGTTGCCGGAGATGATCGCACCAATAGTTGCTGGTGGTTATTTCTTCTGTGGCTAGTTCTCCGGTAACATTGCTGATCAGTTTTAACTGTGGTAGATTAAACCGCACCTGTGCCACCACCTGCTCAAACTCTGCCAATATCGGTTCCATCAAGGGAGAGTGGAAAGCATGGGAAACAGTTAATTTCTTGGTTTTGACTCCCTTTGCGGCAAGATTGCGCTCAATTGTGTTAATTGCGGCTCTTTTTCCCGAAATTACCACACTCTGGGGCCCATTAATCGCAGCCAAAGACACATCCCGGCCATAGGGTTTAATTGCTTCTGCTGCGTCTGCAACTGAAGCTAACAACGCTAGCATTTCTCCATCTTGGGGTAAGGATTGCATCAACCTACCCCGTTGGGCAATTAGTTTCAGTCCGTCTTCTAGGCTAAAAACCCCAGCAACACAAGCCGCCACATACTCCCCAATGCTATGACCCATTACTACATCCGGTTCGATACCCCAGGATTTCCACAACCCGGCCAGGGCATATTCAATAGCAAAGATGGCAGGTTGGGTATAGCTTGTTTGGTGAATGGGTGAGTCAGGTTCTGTTTCCGGTTTATTGTTATCTAAATCTGGGTAGAGAACTTCCAACAAGGGAATATCTAAGTAGGAACGGAGGATGCGATCGCATTCGTCTAAATTTTTGCGGAAAGTGGGTTGAGTTTCGTAGAGTTGACGACCCATACCAATATACTGAGAACCTTGTCCGGTAAACACAAAGGCAATCTGCTTGGTAGAGTCTGCTTTGAGGGAGTGAATTGTTGGGGGTTCGGAACTATCGTTGATATCAACAGGCTTTCCAAACCTTTGCAACTGCTCCAGAAGGTCTTGAGTGGAGCCAGCAATAACAGCCAAACGATGGTTAAAATGCTGACGTCCACCATTGGCAGTAAAACAGATATCGGCAATCTCCCCTTCCCGATGAGACTCCAGATAAGTTATATAATTCTGTACCGACTCTGCCACAGCTTGCTCTGTTTGCCCTGATAGAGTCAAAATATGCACAGAACGTTCACGTTTGCCTTTTGACTTACTTTTTTCGATCCCCCTCCCGTCCCCCTTAGCAAGGGGGAAGCCATAGGAGGCTTCGCTGTTGCCCCCCTGATTAAGGGGGAAGCCATGGGATGCTTCGCTGTTGCCCCCCTTAGCAAGGGGGAAGCCATGGGATGCTTCGCTTATGCCCCCCTGATTAAGGGGTAAGCCATGGGAGGCTTCGCTGTTGCCCCCCTGATTAAGGGGTAAGCCATGGGAGGCTTCGCTGTTGCCCCCCTTAGCAAGGGGGAAGCCATGGGATGCTTCGCTGTTGCCCCCCTGATTAAGGGGTAAGCCATGGGATGCTTCGCTTATGCCCCCCTTATTAAGGGGGGTTAGGGGGGATCCACTTTCAACTTGTTTCGGGGCTTCCTCTAGAACAACATGGGCATTGGTTCCACCCATACCAAAGGAACTGACTCCAGCACGGAGAGGGGTGACCTTTGGTTCCCATGGGGTGAGGGCTGTATTAACGTAAAAGGGACTATTGGGGAAATCTATGTTGGGATTGGGTTCTTTAAAGTGCAAGCTTGGCGGAATGGCTTTGTTATGGAGTGCCAGCACTGTTTTAATTAGACCTGCTATCCCTGCGGTGACATCGAGATGCCCGATATTAGTTTTCACCGAGCCAATCGCGCAAAAATTATTGTCCTGGCTGTTCGTACTTTGTCGAAACGCTTTTGTCAGTGCTGCAATCTCAATTGGATCTCCCAGGGGTGTCCCAGTTCCATGGGTTTCCACATAACTCACCGTCCTAGGATCTATGTTAGCCATAGCCAGTGCTTCGGAAATGGCTGCTATCTGTCCTTCTATGCTAGGAGCTGTGTAGCTAACTTTAACCGCCCCATCATTATTAATTGCTGACCCTTTGATGGTGGCATATATATGGTCTCCATCAGCGATCGCTTCCTCTAATCGCTTCAAGACAACTATGCCAACTCCACTACCAAATAAGGTTCCTTGACCTTCAGCATCAAAAGCACGACAGTGACCATCGGGAGACAACATCATGCCTTCTTGGTATAAATAACCAGTCTTTTGAGGAACGAAGATCGAAACCCCCCCAGCTAGTGCTAAGTCAGATTCACCACTGCGTAAACTCTGACAAGCTAAGTGAACCGCAACTAGTGAGGTGGAACAGGCAGTTTGAACATTAACACTAGGCCCTTTTAGGTTCAATTTGTAGGAGACCCGCATGGGTAAGTAATCTCCCCCATTGCCTAGGTCGGTATGCACATCTTTAGTGCCCCTAAATAGACAATGGGTAAGCAAAGGACTTGTCCGAGAAGAGCCTAAGCTATGAGATATATTATTAATTAGGTAGGTACTGGGACTCGAACCCCCATAAACTCCCACCGAACCTGGATAATTTCCAGGATTATAACCAGCAATTTCCAGCGCTTCCCAAGCACATTCCAGGAAAAGCCGATGTTGGGGGTCCATTAGTTCAGCTTCTTTATCGCTGTAGCCGAAGAACTCAGCATCAAATAGGTCAATATCTGGCAAGATAGGACTGGCTTTAACATAATTGGGGTGTTCGATCCAGTTGGGATCTTCTAGCTCAATTTCGCGATCGCTAAAGAAGGAAATTGATTCTACCCCATCTCGTAAATTGTTCCAGAAAGCATCGGTATTGTTTGCCCCAGGAAACCGACAAGACATACCAACTATGGCTATATCAGAGCCATGCTGGATGGATTTATTTCTTTTTTCGTAGCGCTTAACCGCTGTTTTTCCTACCTGTTCTTGTTCCAAATATTGAGCCAGAGTAGCAATAGTTGGGTGTTCAAACAGTGTTGTTACAGGTAGATGTATTGCCAAGATTTTGCTCAGGTTTTTGTGAACCCGGATCAGCAGTAAAGAATTACCACCTAAATCGAAGAAATTATCATTAATTCCTACTTCCTCTAACTGAAGTACTTCTTGCCAAATCTGAGCAATACCTTTCTGTGTATCCGATTGGGATTTGACTAAAGGTACTGCCAATTCTGGGCGAGAATGGTCTATACTTGGTAGTTGGCGACGATCCAACTTACCCATCGGTGTCATGGGAATTTTATCGATTACCACAAATACCGATGGAATCATGTGAGGTGGTAAATGGTCTTGTAAATGATGACGTAACCTTAATTTTAGCTCCCTAATCTGCTGGGGTTCAGTGCTTTTTTGCTGAGGTACGAAATAGGCTATCAGTTTCTTTTCTGCTTCTTCTTTTCCTTGAATAATAACTACACAGCTTTTTATTTCCGGATGTTCTAATAAGGTGTTTTCAATCCCAGCTAAGGATACATTATACCCCCGCAGATTGACCATATAATTACAACGACCCCTAATTTCTAGTTTGCCGTTGGGTAAAATAGCTGCTAAATCTCCTGTTCTGAAAAAGCGACTACCGTTAATGTCAACAAGCTTTTGAGCAGTCAATTCTGGTTTATTCAAATAGGCTTGAAATAGGCAGGGACTCTTAATATACATCTCCCCTTCTTTCCCGGTCGTAACTTGCTGCCCATTCTCATCCAAGAAAATTATTTCATCGTCCTCAAAAGGAGTGCCGACAGCACAGAATCCTGATGGTAAATCTTCACTTTCTCGCAGGTTATCAATAGCAACAGTAAAACATTCATTTATGCCATAATAATTAAGTAAGCGAGCAGATGGTAGTCTATCTATTAATTGATTTTTTACTTGTTGTGTTAGTGCTTCTCCGGTTACACAAACAACTTCCAATCCTGATAATTTGGCAGTAATAGTTTCGATTTCAACTGTATTAAAAATACTTTGTATTAAGGAAGGAGATATGGTGATTTCCTTGATTTTATTTTGAAATATAAAATCTAAAAATCGCTCATGATCGTAAATTATTTCATCAGGAACAATATATAGAGTTGCACCTTTAATCCAAGGTCTATATATTTCCCATGGAAATAATAAATAGGTTATGGGATATCCTGATTTACTGGGACTTACTTGCTCTCGCCTTAATTCCCCAGTAATAATCGCTTGATGGGTTAAGATTATCCCTTTTGGTTCTCCTGTACTTCCCGATGAGTAGATTATATTAGCGATATTTTCAGGAGCTATTGACGGTAGTTCTAAATCTAATGTGGGGGGTGAGTTCCAATTAGTTTTACTATCTATAAGTAAAATTTTTATAGCAATTTCACTGCTTATTTTTTTAGTATATGTACTTTTGGTAATAATTAAACTAGGTTGAGCATCTGCTAGCATTTTGGCAAGCAAAGCATCGGGATACTTTAATTCTAGGGGCATAAATACTCCCCCAGCTTTCATAATAGCTAGAGAAGCAATAATAAAGTCTTGGGATTTTTCCAGTAAAACTCCAACAGGTTGATTTAAGGTAACCCCTTGTTTTTGAAGGTAACCCGCTAAGTTATCTGTCAACCGATCTAATTTTTGATAGGTAATTGAATTTGTCCCATCTACGATGGCAATTGCCTCTGGCGTTCTTTGTGCTTGTAATTTGAATAGTTTAGGTAAGCTTAGCAAATTTTGCATACACAAATTAAGTCTTTGTAAATTATCATTTTTGATGCTATAGCGGTTTTCACTTTAATTCAATACAAGATGAGTGGAATGGACATCCCTGTGCGTCATAATTTTATCACATGAATTGGTATTCCATTCAACTGAAAACCGCTATAATATATTATTGTCGAAAATTTATCTACCAACTTTCCGTCTCTAGGCGAGACAAAAAAAGGTTGTAATTAACCCACCATCATCGGCTTATTTATCTAATCAACTAAGTATTAAAGTATTTTGCTACAGGATGATGAGCAACAAACGCCGTGGTAGACTGTTCAGGTAGTAGATGCTCACTTTCGTTCATGTACACATCAATGCGAGAGGTATCGAGTAAATCCATTTGTTTGAATTGATCTGCCATATTAGGGCAAGCAGGATAACCGAAACTATAACGAGATCCTCGATAGCGTTGGCGCATTATATCGGTTATAGTATCCGGCTCTTCTGACCCAAATCCTAACTCCTTACGGATTCTAGCGTGCAACCAGTCCGCTATGGCGTCTGCCATCTGCATCGCCACACCATGATAATAGTGGTAGTCAAGATAATTATCCGCTTCAAATAGCTTCTGTGCATGGGTGGTTCCTATTTCACCTGCTGTTACAATTTGCATGGGGAAGACATCGATTTGACCTGATTCTTTAGTGGCATAGAAATCCGCAATACAAAGACGTTTTCCTCCCCGTTGACGGGGGAATTCAAAGGTTGTTAGCAGTTTGTCGTGATCTTCTGGATCGTAGACATACACTGTATTCCCTTCAGCGTTACAGGGGAAATAGCCATAAATGGCTGCCGGATGTATTAGGTCATCGGCAATAACTTTTTCTTTCCATTCTTCTAAAACTTGATAAGCTTTTGTGGCTAAAAACTCATTATAATCTTGTTGTGATTGATCTTTTAGCTTACGGAATCGCCACCGTCCCACGTATAAAAGCTGTACATCTACATAAGGGTAAATGTCTTCAATTGATATGTCTCCATCTTTTAATACTTGAGTTCCCCAAAAAGGAGGAGTAGGGCGTTCTACATCTAAAGTTACTACATGGGAACGCTTAGTATCAATTACCACCGATTTTTTTGCCGATGATTCTTTTGCCAAAGATTCTTCATTATAAACAAATGAGTCATTCATATAAAGTTTATATTGATTTGCTTCGGCAAATGGCATTTGCCCCATCTCTTCTAAGGTTAGTGCGGGGGGAGGTGAATTTTCTTCATCTAAAAATCCTTTCAGGTCGTCCCAATTATCGTCAGCTTTTGCTGACATTAGTTTATCCATAAAATGCCAATCAACAAAAGCATTTTTTCCATAGACAACTTGACCTTTATAGGTATTTTTGCAATCCTTTTCCACAAACTTAGGCGTTAATGCAGCGCCACCTAAGATAACAGGAACGGTAATGCCTTTTTCATTAAAAATTTCTAAATTATGCTTCATAACTGCCATAGTCTTGATCAACAAGCCACTCATGGCAATGCAGTCTGGTTGATTTTCTTCGTAGGCTTTGAGAATGTTATCGATTGGTTGGTTAATGCCTAAATTGATTACCTTGTAACCATTGCTAGAAAGGATAATATCAACTAGATTTTTACCAAGATCGTGGAGGTCACCTTCTACCGTCGCAATCAGACATTTACCCTGAGTAATATCCTCAGCTTCTTCCTTATCCATATGGGTTTCTAAATACGCTACCGCCGCTTTTTTAGTCTCCGCCGATTTTATAACGGACGGTAACGGAATTTCTCTTGAACCATATAAGTCGCCGACAGTCCTCATAGCCTCTAAGAGGCAAGTGTTAATAATCTGTCGGGGGGAATAGTCTTTTAATGCTTCATCTAAAGCTTCCTCTAAACCAATAGAGTCAGCATCAATAATATGTTGTTTGAGTTGTTTGAGAGGTTCTAAAACGATTGTGTTCATTGTTAGTTGTGGGAGCTCGACACCCATTGATAAGATAGCTAAAGTTTTTATTGCTAAATCAATACTGATTTGGTTGATACCCTTCAGTATACAAAGCTAGCCATGTTGCAATTTGCCTATTGTATGTACATCGGGATATTCCAGCATGTCAGTCAACAACACAAATTACAAATTATTATTTAGCAACCACAATTTAAAGTTTTCCATAACTTACTAGAATAAGTCTAGTAAATTGATGTAAATTTTTGTAAAGCAGCATGTCTACCAGCGATTCTACCAAACACCACGCATTCAGTTAAAGAAGAACCCCCCAGGCGAGAGGCACCATGAATACCGCCTGTCACTTCTCCTGCAGCATACAAGCCTTGAATAGGCTGGCCATTATTATCAATAACTTGAGCTTTAGGGTTGATGGTAACACCTCCGATAGTGTAATGTACCTTAGGCCACAATCGCATAGCATAATATGGAGCATGGAGAGGTTTTGCATCTAATGGAATAGGCTTTTGCCAACTCTCATCTTTCTTATTCTCGACATACTTGTTGTAGCGATCGAGAGTTTCTTTTAAAGCTTGATAAGGCAGAGAATATGCTGCAGCAAGTTCCTCCAAGTCTTCAAACCTTTTAACAATATTCCTGCTTAAGTACCGATCCATACTGTGACCAGAAATGTTTATACCTTCCAAATCAGCAATACCAATGCTGGGTTGACCAACGTCTAAAATTGAATCTGCTCTAATTTTTCTGTCTGCTAATTCATTAAAAAACCGCTTTCCTGTTAAGGGATGAACCACTATCCCATAGGGAAAAACTGTATAAAAAAATTCGGTAGCAATTTTATCAGCTTTCTCGTCAGGAGAACTCCAAGGTGATAACTGAATATATTCTAAATGGACAGAACTAGCACCAATCTTGATCGCCTCTAGCATTCCTTCTGCTGTAGTATCCAAACGATTAGTATTACCTACGGTGCTGGTTAGACGAGCATCATGAAGCATTCGGAAAGCAACATCTCCGCCAAAACCACCAGTAGCTAAAACGACACCGGTATTTGCATAGACTGCTCTAGCTTGGTTTTGCTTTTTGTCATAAACTTCAATCTCTCGAACATCCTTTCCGAACTTCGTGAGGGAAATATTGGTTTTGATCTCAATGCCCAACTCCTTTACCTTTGAAAGAAGAGGTTTCACAATTGCTGTTCCAGAACAATTGTGTAGCAGATGGATACGAGGAACAGAATGACCCCCAAAGATTATGGGCTTATGTCTAAATTTGGCAGCTAAATATTCAGTAAGCCACTCTAGTACAGAATTAGACTGTTGAGCAACTATCTTAGCCAGATATGCATCATTCATATTCAAGCCAGCTCTCAACATATCCTCATACATGAGTTCCCAAGAGTCTACAATACCGTATTGTTTCTGAAAATCACTCCCCGCAACCGCAATCCCTCCATCACTCATGATGGAATTTCCGCCACAGGCGCTACGCTTTTCTAGAACAACTACCGATGCACCAGCATTTTTGGCTTCAACCGCAGCCGCTAGTCCAGCAACTCCACTACCAACAACTACCACATCTGCCTCTGTATCCCAATTAGAGAAAGTAGACTTATCCATCACTTCACTACTATTGTTAATCTGCTGTTAACCTCTCTCTGTAAGAATCATTTTACTATAGACAGGACACATAAATATGTCTAGCATAAACGGCTCGTTCGGTTTAATCTCCTGCTTAAAAAACGGCGTTGCTGATTATGGGTATGGTTTTGCCCCCCTAGCCCCCCTAGCGAGCAATCCCTCGCTAGGGGGGAACAAAACTATCAAGCGATGCAGCGCGGTCTTGGGGAGCCAGTGCGGTCTTGGGGGTTCCCCCCATGAGCAACTGGCGTGGTTTCCCCCACTCGCTATTGCATCAAGACAAGTCCCCCAGAATTGGGGGACCAACGGGGGCTTTGATAAAACCAAATGATCGCGCCTTCATTCCTTAATTCAGCAACGCCTAAAAAACAGAAGCTTTCACCATCGCTTATCTGTAATTTTATAGTCATCAGCTGTTTTTTTTATCGATAGGATAGCCTTCAAATAATTTATCATCAATTTAGGTAATTGTGCCGAAACAAAATTCTTTTAAACAAATTCCTTCTGCAACTTCTTGGTCGTCTATTTGTAGAATAGCGGCTCTATATTCCAAGGATAGCTTACTTTCCATAGTCAATGGTTGATTTCGCTTGATGCTCGACCAAGTTGCGAAAGTTTTTTTGTCGAATTTCAAGTGATATTTTTTATCTTGAATGCGGCCATGGGCACTGGTTTGGCGATGGTAAGAATCTTCTCCACTTAACAATATTTCTTTTTCTGTTTCGGAGGTGTTCAGGAGCTTGAAATAATTGTATTTTTCTTGGCCAAATGTCGCTTCAGCACTCCAAATTATTCCGTAATTAGGGAAAAATGCGTGAACAAAGTGGTAGCCCCAAAACTTGGGGTAAGCTCCCTGATAAATTTTGCAATAACCTATACCTTTTTGAGTGCGATCGCCTGTGGAAACTGTGCAGACGAGTTTTGGTTGGTGAATAACGGCGCGATGATTTTTTTCAGCAGGAACCGCCCAAGTGAATTCGGCGGCAACTTGGAATTGAATTTCTATATTAGCTTCAGGCAAACAAATGGTTCCGGTTCCATCGTTGTTTTTGATAGAAATGTGTTGATTTGAGCGTTGGTGTTCGGAGGTATTGATAAGTTCCAGGGAGTAGCCCTTGGTGTCGCTCCACCAGGCTGAGTAATGCTCGATTGTTCCAGTTTTGAAATATCTTAGAGCAAGTAGAGAACCGTCTTCGAGAAAGAAATGGTATTGTTCACTATAAACAGAGGTTGTAGAGGAGAAATATGTATCAGGTACTTGGTAAATTTTTGGAGCACAAGGTTTTTTGGCAAGGATGGAGGAGCCACCAATCTTGCCGCTTTCAAACAAGTCGCTAATGGTTTGATAAAATTGACGACGGTGTTCATAAACGTTTTCACCGACTAGTTTTATTGATTCTTCTTTTGATTGGAGTAATTTTTGATAGCGTTCTTTTACCCAACGTTTCCATCCTGTTGTTAAATCGATGAAACAAATATCAGCAAATCCTACACGTTCGAAGTGATTTCGGTAGGTTTCGCGGGTTGGTACATAAGAGGATTGAACAACTTCTTCTAGAGTGGTTTTAACGTCTGGTGTCAGAGTGCCATTGGCCACGTAATCTTCGATATAGATCAGGCCGTTTTCCTTCAAAGAGCGAAAACAAATTTCCAGTATTTTATCGCGGTTTTCAATGTGTAAAAATGACAGAAACGAAATGATGCTGTCAAATGAGCTTGGCAACAGGGCGTCAATGACTTGGGGACTTAGAATACTGCCTGTGAGGTATTGGATGCGTTTGTCAAGTCCCACTCGTTGGGTGAGTTCTTGGGCAATTTCGTTAAAACTCTTTCTTAATTCCACACATTGGATGTGACATTCCGTTTTATAACTAATGTATCGAGCCGGCCCACCAATACCGCTGCCAATGTCCAAAACTCGCGAGTTGGGGGATAGTGCCAAACGATCGATAGCGCGATCGCAAGCTTTGGTGCCAAAGTAGTGGTATTGGTCTAGGTGATCCAATTCTAGCAAATCTTCGATTTGCAAAGGACCTGTGGCTTTTCCTTTTTGTTTCAGTGCTTGGCGAATACTATGGATGCGCCAATCGTAAATCAAAGCTTCGTCTTTTGAGAGAGGATATTGTTTTTCTGGTTGTGATAGTGTCATGGTTATTCCAAGGTAAGATTGTGTTTGAAAAGTCAAAAATCCTGGTTATTTGGGAAGGATTTCGGCTCAAGCATTTCGGATGGAGTAGATAAAAATGGCTCTACCCAACCTAGTATGCAGAAAAACGCGCTTATTGCCCACTAAGTATGAGGCCACTAAGTATGATTGGGCAGGTGATTGATAAAAAATCATTCTTTCAAAAACTAAAACTCCCGCCCAATCAAGATTAGATTAATTATTTCCTGACAGTTTTACATCGCCAATTTGGTAGACCCATAAAATCCTTACAAGCTCCAACTTTACTTAACAGTTCTACCTTTTTCCGGACTGGTTTAGGTATTTTGGGTATAGACCAGTTTTTCGGGATCTTTTTTAGGGCTCTCCAAATTCAGTAATAGTAAGCATTCAGCTATCAGCTTTTGAATAAAAGAGGTAAGCATTCGTTTAATCTCTGTTACGTCTGCTGCGATGGTATTTATAGTCTTTGGCTTTTGGGCAAATCCCCAGACTTTCAATTATCTAAAATCTCTCAATATTAAATTCTCCCGTTCAAGGTTTATTTTAAGCTGACGGCTGACAGCTGACGGCTGAATGCTTACCAGTAAGAATAACGGCATTCATTAACTCTGTCATGGTTGTTCGGAATTCCTCCTGCTCAAGATTCCCGTAAGATAGCTCTGATTTCCATTAAAATTTCTCCCAGGCGATTCTTACCGCTCCTATCTTTACCACAACCCCAATAATAATCCTGGGGAGCATCTTCCACAATGAGTTCGTCCCCTGTCCTCAGCAGAATTTCGCGGAGATCAGCATGGGTTTGAAACTTACAGAGTAAGCCTCGCCCCATAACATCCTCTTTGATGTCTTCCCAATCCCTGCGCAGAGGACGAGTACGCTCTCGTCCCATGCTCGCAGCTTCTGCGGGAGTCTTGCAACAGCGAATTTCTTCTACATGGGAGGTACCAGCAAATTTCTGAGCTTGGAAATAATGCTCTGAGGTGGGCCACCAGAGTCCGTCCAGTTCAAACCCATGGGGGGAAAAGTTGGAGAAACAACCATAGGGCTTTTCGCTAATGTCGTAAAAGTAAATCGTCACAGCTTGACTCCCAAGAATTTTACCGCAGGCGAAAATGCAAAATGCCCCACTGCATGTACCCTTTTTCGTAATACTCGATCCAGGGTTCAATGCTTTTCAAGGTTTTATCGGCCAATTCGGTGGAAGTCATTGTGACTACCTCCTGATAGCGTTCGCGCACTTCTTTCCCAAATCGTCGATAATGGATAGGCACATTTTCCGAAAGGTCAATAAAGTGCAATTCCTCAAAACCCAATTCCTGGGCTGTCTGACTATAAAAGCGATAGGAACCCATATCCTTGATACCCAGACGGTCAAAGGCTGGTTGCAGTAGCCCTGGTGGACAAGTCTCCTTTTGCATGGGGTCAGTAAAAATCAACTCTCCCCCAGGCTGCAAAACCCTCTTAATTTCTTCAAAGACCTGAGTGCGATCGCTACTGTGTAAAATCGCATCCTGGGACCAGACAATATTAAAGGAATTGTCTGGATAGGGAATATCCTCAAAACTCCCCTGAGTTACCTCAACCAAGTGGGCTAAATTCTGCTCTTGGTTCAGTTGGCGGTTCCGTTGATTTTGCCGCTCGCTTAAATTGAGACAGCAGACAGAACAACCGTAGGTTTTGGCCAGATACCGCGCCGCCCCTCCATAACCAGCACCTAGATCGATGACTCGTGAATCGGGAGCTAGATTTTCCAGAGTTTGGGCAATTGTTTCCACCGTGCGCTTGGAGGCATCATGGATCGGTTCATCCGAACTCTTGTATATCCCATAAGTGATATGCTCCCCACCCCAGAAAGTAGCATACAATTGGTCTGTTTCTGCACCATCATAATAGGTTTGCGCTGTTTTCACCGCTTCTGAATAAGTGGTATTCATACCGCTATTTCCTTGGGTTCTAAACTTAGAGAAAGTTGTGGAGATTTCCACCAACGATCCCCCTGTACTAAGGTGTGAACTTGCCAACTGGGTGAGGTTTGGGGATAATCGCTGCGGTAATGTCCGCCCCGACTTTCTGTGCGTAATGCTGCACTTTTGAGAATTAAATGGGCAATATCCAGGAGATTGAATGTTTCTGCAGCCGTTCGCAATTGCTGCTCCGCTAATGGTGACTCAAATTTAACTGTTTGGTTGGGCAGTAAATCAAGCAGGTATTGACTCACCTCTAAGCCAGCCAATTCAGAGCGCCAAGAATTAACTTGAGCAAGGGCTGCTTCTAAAACTTCCTGGGAGCGACAAATTCCTGCACTTTGCCACATCAGGGAGGGTAAACTTTGCCTTACTAAGGCTATCTTCTCGATGTCCCTTTCCCAGTCACCTTTCTCTTTTATAAAGGGTAGGGATTCCGCCAGAACTGGATTAGGAGCTGTTTGAATCTCAGCTAATTGGGCGGCAAAAACCAAGCATTCCAATAAGGAATTACTCGCTAAGCGATTGGCACCATGAACTCCCGTACTAGCTGTTTCACCAATGGCATATAGCCCTGGAATCGAGGTGCAACTGGTCAGATCGCAAGCCACTCCTCCCATCCAGTAATGGGCAGCAGGTGCAACGGGAATGGGTTGTTTGAAGATATCAATGCCCCAATGTTGACATACGTTAATAATATTGGGGAAACGATAGCGAATTTGCTCTGGCTCAATGGGTTGCAAGTCTAAATAAACATTCCCGTGGCTAGGATCGGCGGAGGTTTTTTCTAAGTGACTAAAAATTGCCCGACTTACCACATCTCTAGGAGCCAATTCCCCTGAAGGGTGGTAATTAAAAGCAAAGCGATCGCCTTTGTGATCGACTAAATGTGCCCCCTCTCCCCGGACAGCTTCTGTAATCAAAAAGCGAGGTGCCCCTGCTTTGGTTAAAGCCGTGGGATGAAATTGGAAAAACTCCAAATCTCTAACAATTGCCCCAGCCCGCCAAGCCAGTGCTACTCCATCTCCTGTACTTACGCCTGGGTTAGTTGTCTGGGCAAACACTTGACCGCCACCACCTGTTGCTAGGATTACCGCAGAAGCTCTTAGCCAAGATATCTGACCTTGATGGAGGAGGCTAATCCCCTGACAATGACCAGTTGCTGGATTGAGCCATAAATTCAAAGCCACTGCGTGAGATAGCACCTGAATATTGGGACGCTCCAATACTTTGGCAGTGAGCGTATCCACAATTGCTCGACCTGTGGTGTCTGCCGAATGGAGGACGCGGGGACGAGAGTGAGCTGCTTCTAGGGTCATGGCTAGCTTTTTGCCTTTGCGGTCAAAGGCTACCCCCATCTTGACCAGAGAGTCAATGGCAGCAGAGGCATTTTCTACCAGAAACTTGATCGCCTCGCGATCGCAAAGACCAACACCCGCTCGCTGGGTATCCTCTAGGTGAAGCTCTGGGGAATCAGATGGGTCAATAGCAGCAGCAATTCCTCCCTGAGCCCAGTTGCTAGAGCCTGTTTTTAGGGTATCTTTGGTAATCAAACCTACCTGCAAATGAGCAGGTAGACAAAGGGCTGCATATAGCCCAGCCGCACCACTGCCCACCACTATGATGTCAAATTGGGAGGGAGTATTGGCAGATGGGAAAGGCTCGTCAGGGGATGATTTAAAATCTTGCACGATAGATCATATGTCGCTAATTTTTGATTGATTAATTCCTAAGCAGTTATTCGTTTGTACAAGACAAATTGGTTATAAGCTATATAAAATAACTTATAACTTATACTTTTGTCAAGTAATTTTGTCAAGCTGCTCAGGGGCAGTATAGCACTACACTGATAACTCCAACATCCGTTGAATTGGTCGCAACGCCGCTACTCGGATGTCTTCCGGCATAGTAATTTCTGGTGTTTTCTGCTTCATGGCTAGATACAGCTTCTCCAAAGTATTGAGCCGCATGTGAGGGCATTCGTTACAGGCACAATTGCTATCCATACCTGGAGCAGGGATGAAATTTTTCTGGGGTGCCCTCTTTTGCATTTGGTGAATAATTCCTGGCTCAGTAGCCACGATAAATTCTTCCGTTGAACTTTGCTGGATATACTTTAATAAACCTGTTGTGGAACCAATGTAACTGGCATGACGCAATAGAGGGGGTTCGCATTCTGGATGGGCAATAAACTCCGCTTCAGGATGCTGTATTGTGAGTTCCACGATCTTTTTCTCAGAAAAGGTTTCATGGACAATACAACTCCCCTCCCACAGGACTAACTCCCGTCCGGTTTGCTCCATGACATAGCGACCTAAGTTCTTATCTGGGGCAAAAATAATCGGCTGGTCTTTCGGAATTTGGTTGACGATTTTAACTGAGTTAGAACTGGTGCAAATGATATCGCTCATCGCTTTAATGCCAGCGGAGCAATTAATGTAAGATACCACTAGATGGTCGGGATGGGCTGCTTTGAAGGCCGCAAATTCTTGGGGAGGGCAACTGTCAGCTAGGGAGCAACCTGCGTTTAAATCTGGGAGTAGTACCAATTTATTGGGGTTAAGGATTTTGGCAGTTTCTGCCATAAAGTGAACCCCAGCAAAGACGATGACATCTGCTTCTGTAGCCGCCGCTTGTTGAGAAAGACCGAGAGAATCGCCGATGTAGTCAGCAATATCTTGAATATCTGGCTCTTGGTAATAGTGAGCCAGAATAACTGCGTTTAATTCTTGTTTGAGGTCTTCAATCGCTTCAAACAGGTCTTTGGGCGGATACTCCAACTCTAGGGTTGTTTTTGGGATGACATTTGTAAACATCGTATTATTTCCCTATTTCTGACTAGTTTACAGGTTTTTGAATATTTTCTTTCTTTAAGAATTATTAAATATTCGCACTGGGTGCTGTACTATAAAAACTTCATTAAGTTATGGACTTTTAATGCTATCTTTATGCTATTTTAATGCTGCCATCGACTAGGCTAACCTCATGGGATCGCAACATAAAATGATCTATTTGCATAACTTCAGCAGCCAGTTCTATTAGGTTTGGGTGCATCTCAATGAATGAAATTAGGCAAAAATGAGATGCACCCGATTAGATTTAACTATTATTAGTTCCTATATCTTTTATCCGAATTGGTTGTTCGTTAATTTTCAATTAACAATTTAACCACCTGATTCAAACCTTATTTCCTTAAGGTCTCACCAATAGCATGACCCTTGGGTTTGAAAACACTCTTCATTAACACCTCATGCACCAACACGGCTACAATAAAGCCTGGACAAACTTCGGATAGGATGTTATTAAATCCTAAAAATCGCCAGAGGATAGCAGTACTCAATCCCGCCAACATCATAGAGTTCAAGGCTAAATAATGAGTGCGCCTTTTCAATAAGATAATCAGCATGGCTGGACCGAGGGAACTGGCCACAGCTCCACTAGCAAAAAGAACCAACGAAAACACTGTGGAGGAAATAGAAATCGTCGCAATTACAGCGAGTATTCCCACCACTAAGGTCATGAATTGCTCGTATTTCACGCCATATTTCCGGGACATCCTCTGATGCAAAGTCGGGGAAATATCTCTAGCGATCGCACTGGAACAAACCAGAAGTTGGGAATCTGCTGTAGAGGCAATGATGGAAAAGACACCAGCCAACACAATACCGACTAAAAAGGGATTAAACTGTTGTGTAGCTTAGAAGGGCAAGGCTTGTCCTCCCGTTACGCAGTACACTAAAATGGAAGCTGCTGCGATCAAAGCTCCAATGGTAGGGTCAACTCCAAAAAATACATCAAGGGTCTTGGCAGCTGCAGCAAATTGTGCGGCAGTATAGGCTCCGATAAATACAACAGTGATCACAGCAACGATCAACGTGATTATTCGTCTGCCTTGAGGCTTTTTGACTGTAGAGCCTAGGAATTCCGGAATAGTTTGGGAGTTTTCCTTTCTGGATATCTGGTTTATTTTATCCGGGAAAAAAGTCCAAAAGGTTACCTCACCTAAGAACATGGCAATTACCATCAGCAGAGCAGAAACTCCCATGGAGTAAGCCATTCCCACGGCTCCGATCATAATCCATCCACTGTTTCCCGTTGCGCCAGCACTCAGACCCACAAAGACTTTCCCAAAAGAGCGTGAGCCAAGTAAGTAGTCTGATTCTGTATTATCGGAAGATTTAGCAGCTAGAGCCCCAACCCACAAAAAAATTACTAGAAACAATCCAAAACTGAAAATTGTAATACCTGATTCCATTAGTTTTTATCTAAGGTTTTTTGAGGTTTAACTGCTCCGGTTGGCAAACTCCAAAGCTATGAATACCATGTATGAATACTATGGGATAAAACTGAACCCAATTCTCCCGGATGTCTGCCACTAAAAATTTTTCCTCGCTTTTGGTAATGGGTAATGGTCGTCTAATTAACGATTAGCCATGACGCCATAATCAGCACTCTAATCTCTTTTATATAAAAGGAATTAGAGTGCTTTAAAATTTTAAGGCGATACCGTTTCCTACAAGCTATTACACCGATCAGGAAAAAGTTTTTCCTATAGTATCATATTGGATTAAATACCGATAATTTCCGGGGGTTGCTTATACCAAGTTGTGTTCTTGCCATGTTAATCCCGTTGTTACTCGCCTTGGAAGAATAAGATGATTGCAAAGCTTAGTGTTCAGTGCTTAGTGTTCAGTGTTGTGCAGGAAGCGTAAAGTAAAACGTACTTCCCACTCCAGGCGATGACTCTACCCCAATCTGTCCCCCGTGATTTTCCACAATCTTCTTGCAGGTGGCTAGACCAATACCAGTGCCAGGATAGTCTTGATTGCTGTGCAGACGCTGAAATATCTCAAAGATATGCGATCGCTGATCGGGCTCCATGCCAATGCCATTGTCATGCACCCCAAACAGCCAGTAGTTACCATCATGCTCTAAACTATTCCGCTTATTCTCGTCAAACCCAGTTGCATTGATACTAGAAACTCTTCCTACTTCTGCCAATATCCCATGGTTGGTATCCCTGGATTCGAGCATCCCCGTATCTTGGCCACCAAAAACATCACCAAAAACATCACTTTTGTCTACGGGCTTTACTGAAACCTTGACTTGGGGGGATGTCCCTGGTGCTTGAAATTTAATAGCATTGCTGATCAGATTTTGAAATAGCTGGATTAGCTGTGTTTGACTAACATTGACAGTAGGTAAAGAATCATGGGTAATCAGGGCATTTTTCTCAGATATGGCAGCCTTTAAGTTATCTAAAACTTGCTCCAATACAATATTGCAATCGGTTGATGTGATTTCTTGGGAGTCGGCTCCAACCTTCGCATAAACTAGTAACTCCTGCATAAACGTTTTCATCCGAAGGCTGGAATCTCGAATCTTCCTAATGTATCCCTCACCCTTGATGTCGAGCCTGTCCTGGTAATTGATGTTGAGCATATCAGTATGCAAGATAATGCTTTGCAGAGGTTGGTTCAGGTCATGGCAGAGAACATGGGCAAATTGTTCTAGTTCGCGGTTAGAGCGTTCTAACTCCTGATTAGTGGTTTCGAGGGCTAAATTTTTTGCCCAGAGTTGCTTTTGCAACCTCTGAATCGTTAGTTGATTTTCTACACGAGCTAAAACCTCTTGAACCTGGAAGGGTTTGCTGATGTAGTCTACACCACCCACTTCAAAGGCTTTTACCTTGTCGATCACTTCATTGAGAGCGCTCAAGAAAATTACTGGAATATGGCGGGTTGACTCGGAAGCTTTCAGCCTTTGACAGACTTCATAACCATTCATATCTGGCATTTTAATGTCCAGCAAAATTAGATCTGGCAATACTGAGTGGGCTACTCTGAGGGCCATGGAACCGTTAATCACGCCTCGAACGTCATACCCTTGCTCGGTCAGGGTGTCAGACAAAAGATGCAGATTCTCGGGTATATCATCAACAACTAAAATGTTCCCTTTAGGGGTCTTAATTTGAGTGATATCTAATGGTGTCTTAGTTTGAGTAATAGTCATGATATAGCTGGTTCAGTTAAATCAATGATTTTGTCGCAACGAAAATTTCGCACCAAATCCGTCAGTGCGATCGCAACCGGATCATGTTCGGAAGGGATTTGCTCGATTAGCTGGAAAATCCGCTGATTATTAACTTCGTTAGCTGCCTGGTAGAGCTGTGCAACCCACTCAGCAGGCATCACAGCTAGAGCTTCCCGGGTCAGCGCTTCAGTTGCTGATTTTTGAGGTGAGGTGGCTGAAGTTTCCTCTTCATAGACATAACGTACTCCGAGATAGTGAGCCATTGTTTCAAAAATCTCTTCCTCCCGGAAAGGTTTACGGACAAAATCGTCACAACCAGCGGACAAGATAACCGCTCGTTCTTCAATAAATGCACTAGCAGTCAGAGCAATAATAACCGTCGCTTGACCCTTCAAATGGGCTTTGATCTGTTTAGTAGCCTCGTAGCCATCCATTACTGGCATCCGCATATCCATCCAGATCAAATGGGGTTCCCAACTCGACCACAGCGCTACCCCTTCTTTACCATTCTCGGCTTCACGAACCTCGAATCCCAGTGGCTCTAGCAGCTTGACTAGTAGTTTTCGACTCTCCCATTTATCTTCAACTACCAGGATGCGATACTTAGGTTGGTCAGGTGCTAACCCAATCACCGATCGGGTTGGGTGTTGTGTCTGAATGTCTGCACCTGCTCCAGCCAGACTAATCTGGATATCAAATGTAACGATTGTTCCTCCACCTAGAGGACTAGTAAGGGTGATATCCCCTCCCATCAACTTCACGAATTGTCGGCTAATGGACAAACCCAAACCAGTTCCTTGTTCAGATTTCCGACCGATTTCAGTTTGGACAAATGCTTCAAACAAGCTGTCAATCTCAGCTGGATCAAGACCAGGACCGGTATCTTCTATTTCAAAGGTGATTGTCTGTCCGGTAAGGGTTGCAGGTTGTTCGCCCTTGGCGGGTAGGTTAGTAGGTTGAAGGTTAGCAGGTTGAAGGTTAGCAGGTTGAAGGTTAGTAGGTTGAAGGTTAGCAGGTTGAAGGTTAGCAGGTTGAAGGTTAGCAGGTTGAAGGTTAGCAGGTTGAAGGTTAGTAGGTTGAAGGTTAGCAGGTTGAAGGTTAGCAGGTTGAAGGTTAGCAGGTTGAAGGTTAGTAGGTTGAAGGTTAGTAGGTTGAAGGTTAGTTGGAGTTGCCAGTTGCTGGTTATTGGGAAAACCTTGGCCAAAAGGCCACGCTTCAGCGTCGCCTACGGCGAAAGCGTGGCCTTCGGCCTCCGCTGCGCGAACGCGAACAACATTCAACCTGTCAACCTTCAACGGATCAGACCTGTCAACCTTCAACCTGTCAACCTTCAACGGATCAGACCTGTCAACCTTCAACGGATCAGACCTGTCAACCTTCAACCTGTCAACCTTCAACGGATCAGACCTGTCAACCTTCAACTTTTCATTGTTACGAACCACGCGCAAGGTTACACTGCCTTCTTGAGTAAACTTGATAGCGTTTCCCAGTAAATTAATCAAAACTTGGCGCAATTTTCCCTCATCTGTTTTCACATATCTAGGAAGCTCTGGCTCTCGGTAAAAAATAAGTTGTAAGCCTTTGGATGCGGCACGCAGTCGTAACATCTCTTCGAGACTATCCAGCAGACGATACAGGTCAAAGCTAGTTTCATTTAGAGTTATCTGACCTGCCTCGATTTTGGACATTTCTAAAATGTCATTGATCAAGTTCAGTAAATGCTCACCACTGCGACTAATGATTGCTAGATATTCCTGATGTTCCTGATTCAGTGATGAGTCACGGTTCATCAATTGGGTGAATCCTAGGATGGCATTGAGGGGGGTGCGCAGTTCATGACTCATATTGGCAAGAAATTCGCTTTTGGCTTTGTTAGCTTCTTCAGACTTATTCCGCGCTTTTTCGGCTTCTTTCATACTTTCAGCAAGTTGTACAGTACGTTCTTCTACCCTAGCTTCTAAGTCCTCATTAAGTTGCTGCAAGACCCGGGAGGCTTGTTTGCGCTGGGTAATGTCATGAAAGAACACTGAAAGACCATTAATACCTGGATAAGCTTTCACGTCAAACCAACGTTTGGTCGGTGGATAGTATTCTTCAAAGGTGACAACAACCTGTGCAGCAACAGCCCGATGACACTCCTGGTAAAACTTGGAGCCAAAGACTCCGGAAAACACCTCCTCCAAATTCTGATTCAGAAGCTGTTCGGGTTGACTCTGTAGCATTTGGAAAGCTTGGGGATTAAGATAAGTAATCTGCCACTGGTCGTTTAGGGCAATAAAGGCATCCGTGATACTTTCGAGAATGTTGATGGTACGACGGTTGGCTTTTACCAACTTGTTGATAATTAAGTAGGCAATCCAAGCCAACAAAATCAACAACAAACTATAGGCATATAAACGATAAGTATTAGCTGTATCAATAGCTTGGTTATAGTAGATGTTATAGACGTAATCCAGTTCTTCGTTTAACTGCTTGGTAGGGAGCTGTAGCAGCTGCTGGGTCAGTTCATCTACCTGAGGTTTATTGCTCATAATTTTTCGGGTATGGCTGAGGGCTAGATCGATAAATTCTTCATCTTTACCAAAATCATTTTGGTCTTTGATATCCAACAGCATATCCATATTGTCATTGATCAGCGCTTCTAATTCCTGATCAGAGTTTAGGTTGTAAAGCAGGATATTTTTCAGCAGTTCATCGAGAGTAAATTCTAAATAATGGTTTCTGGTTTTATTGTAAGTGCTATTGACCAGATCTTTAGTGAGAAATGGCAAGTAAATAAGGGAGTTTTTTAGAATGGAATTATGGAATTTTAATCTTTCAATTAACCTTTCTTTTTCATTGATTAATTCTAAGTTATTTTGAAGAATTTTATTGAGTTTTTTTCTCCCATCATGATTAATAAATGTCGGAATACTCTTAAGCTTGTTTTGGGTATTTTTTAGTTGATACAAATGCTTGAAAAATGGATCATAATAGGTTAAGAGATCGGATCGAGATTTGAGAATATCCTGATTTAATATTACATCTATCTCCTTTTGTTGATTTAAATTATTTTTATACTGTTGGTGTTCTTCAACCTTAATTGGTAGACTTTTCTTCACCAAAAAAGCCAAGATAAAAACAGCAGCCAAGGTATTTATGAGCTTTAGCACTTGAGTTGTGTTCACAATGGTTTTCCTTGATACTCGCCTGTGAGAGTTTTCAGGAACTTGACAATCAAACCAATATCGTTTGGCGACAGTCGGCGTCCCAATTCATATTTGCCCATTATCGTCACAGCTTCTTCAAGAGTTTCAGCTGAACCGTCGTGAAAATATGGTGATGTTAGAGCAACGTTGCGCAAACTGGGAACCTTAAATACATAACGATCACGTTCATTGCCAGTGACATTAAAGCGTCCCAAATCAGCTTTGGTAAGCTTACCGCGATCTTTAAAGTAATCTCCAAACAGACCAAAAGCCTGGAACATATTACTGCCGACATTGACTCCTTGGTGACAGCTAACACAGCCATAGGCTTTAAATAGACGATAGCCTTCTTGTTCTGAGGAGGAGAGGGCATTTTTATGGCCGCGCAGAAATTGGTCAAAGCGTGAGTTGGGAGTGTACAGCGATCTTTCAAAAGTAGCGATCGCATCCTTGATATTGTCGCTGTTGATACCATCTTTATAGAGTTGGTTAAATAGTGAGACATACTCAGGGGATTGCTTGAGCTTACTGAAGATTTCTTGCCAATTAGAACCCATTTCATGCTCTGCATGGATTGGTCTATCAATCTGTTCCTCTAGGGTTTCAACGCTTCCATCCCAATGTTGCTTAAAATTGAATCCACTGTTGAAGACTGTGGGTGCATTGATCAAGCCCATCCTATTGTTGATCCCAATTGAACGCACCATTTGGTCTGTACCACCGGTATTTAGATTGTGGCAGCTAGCACAGGAGATAGTGTTATCCTGTGACAGTTGGGGGTCATGAAAAAGCCTCTTGCCCAGTTTAACCTTGTCTTTGTTTAATTCTACTTTTAGTGGAATTGGCTGAATTGGTTCATCAAATAAAATACTATATTCCGATGGTTTTATCATATAGTTTATTGATTCATATGGTAGTTTATTGTGATTTTTTATTAAAATTAAAACTATAGTAATTACTAGCAAAAAGCACATAAATATATTAAAGTTTATATCACTAGTATTCTTCTTAGGATAAACCATTTAATAAAAAGTTTTTATTATTATTGTTATAATAAAGTTTTTTAGTATCCATGGATCACAATCGATTATCCCAATTAAAAAAACTATTGCTACACATTAATTTACTTGTTTGTCTTAGGCGTCCCTTGTAGGGTAGTTTGTTCGCGTAGCGTGGCCGAAAGGCCAAGGTTACGAAGATCATCGACTAAACGATTAACCTAGACCTGTTAACCATCTGTAGCTCGAATAAATGAAATTGGTATTAGTTAGTATGACCCTATTTGAAGTTCATCAAATCACAGAAGCACAAGTCAACCGTAATATTACTGACAATTCGTCATTTGTAATTCATAATTCAGGATAAATTACCGATTATACCCAATCGGTTTAACTAATTATCATATCTCTTATAGGTTAATTAGTACTTGGTAATTAGTACTTGGTAATTAGTACTTGGTAATTTACGATTCAGCATTAGGGATTGCCCATTACCAAAACAGGGACTATTTAGTAAGTGATTATTAGTCAGTGATTAACTGGACTTGATCTAACGACTAACGACTAACCACTAACCACTTTTAAAAAAATTACCCGGACTGACTATAATTTTCCTGGTAGAGATTAGGCGAGATCCGAACAAACCTATATCCGATTTTTTTATGGAAACATCTGAATATACTCAGCTCAAGCCATTTGTCCAAGCTCGTGAGTACTTTGAAGAAATTCTTAATTGGCTCTGTTCTGAGGAAGCGTACCGTCTCACCTATTACCAGATAGAAGAAAACCTCTGGATCAATGGTATGGAACTGTTGCGGCAACTGCTACAAGGTTATCTGGATTGGCGGGGAGACAATCAGCCAGAAGCACTATATCCAAGAAGGCAGGGTAGGTACTCTACCCAGGTCAATCCCCAGCCTGGAAGTGATTGGGGTATTGTCCAAGATAGGGATAATTTGTACTCCGATGCAAGAGGGGGAACAGAGGACATCAGAGGAGAAAGGGGAGGTAAACAATTGTCATCTTATCCCACCAGTAGGCAACCCAGCCTAAGGACTATCTTCGGAACAGTTAGACTGAATCGTTTTAATGCTAGTTCCCAGAGAAACTCACCTCCGGATAATTCCCCACTCAACGTTTACCCACACGGGTACTGTCAGGTGAGCGGTATTCCTTTAGCATCAGAGGTGGACACCAGTTGCTCCGACCCCACTATCCTAGCCCAACCCCAGGCAAAAGCTGCTGGAGTTTCTCAGGAACAACAGAAAGGATTTTCCATAACAGAGATGGGAACTTGGTTTAGACGCCAGTGGTGGCTTAAGCACAATAGTTATCAATCCGTATGGCAACCAAGGCGTTCTGTTCCCCGGTTGTTAATTAGTGGCACCATTGCGCTAGTGGGAACAGCAGCTTTCACAAGTTATTGGGTGGTTCGGAGTTTGATTCTTGAGAGTCTCAAGGATAATGCTGAATTGAAGGTCAAGATGGCGGGACATCAAATTGATGAATGGCTGGCGGCTCTGATGGCGAAGGTGGAAACGATTGCGAATACTCCCGAAGTTCGGTCTTTGGAGTGGGAGGTTGCCCAACCCTATCTGCAATTCGAGCAAGAACGATTACCCGATTTTCATATGTTTGTCATGGCTAAGGGGAATGGCTCTTACTACACCAGTCGTGCAGGTTTTATTGAGGGGAAGAATCTTAGCGATCGCACTCACTTTCAACGAGCGATGCAAGGAGAAACCTTTGTGGATAATCCGGTGGTCTCTCGTTCTACTGGTATTCGCCAAGTCAATATTGCGGCTCCTATCTGGTCAGTTCCCCCCAACAATGACACGGAAATTACTCCAGAAAACCTGGCTGTGGGCAACCTAACCAACGAGGATGTGGAACTGGGGGATGTAACCGAAGCAAAACCAGGGGAGTTGGCTGGTCCATTTTCTTTCCCCATGGGAGAATTTGCTGGACCGGTTTCCCTAGACCGACTGTCAGAGGTGATTACCAATACTACCTTGGGAGAAGGGAGTTATGCCTTTGCTTTGGACTCAGAAGGAGTACCCATTGCCCATCCAGACCCAAAGGTAATTCAATTTGCTAGGAGTTTTTTAGACTCCCGTGACCCCAATCTCAAGCAAATTGCTCAAGAGATGATGGAGGCTAGGAAAATAGCCAACCCGCAAGATTCGGTAAGGCTACTGGAACTGGATGGTCAGTGGGTGTATGTTACCTATGCTCCTCTGCAACACGCGGATTGGTCTGTGGCTTTGGTGATTCCCCGGGCTAATGTGGAGCGACAACTCAATTCTCTCAATCTGCTGGCATCGGTGTTGGGAGTGATGCTGATCATCGCCATGGTTATTGCTTTACTACAGATTCAAACTTTCGAGCAGACCAACGCCAGGGCTCAGCAGGAGGCGCTGCTGAATCGGCTTACTACTCGTATTCGTGAATCTCTGGATTTGGAAACAACTGTGCAAACTACTGTCAATGAAATTGCTAGCCTCTTGCGTCTCGACCGAGTGACTTTTGGCTGGTATCACCAAGAGCAACAATGCTTGGAAATTCTGTGTGAACATCGAAAAGCTGATTTACCGTCCCAAGTGGGATTAATACGTATCAAGTCTTGTAATGATTTATGCGATCGCTTAAGCCAAGGACAGATGGTTCAGTTCCATGATAGTGGTGATAAACTCATCTACTGCCAGACAGGGAACTATCTGGCGTTACCAGTCATGATTCGGGGGTTGCATCCTCCTGGCTATTTAATTTGTATGCGCCGCAAGCCTTGGAGCTGTAGTGATTTGGAATTGGAGCTACTACAAGCGGTGAGCAATCAGTTAGCGATCGCCATCAACCAGGCACATTTATACACCACTACTCAAGAACAGTACAGAATTGTCAGTGAACAAGCTCAGTGCCTCAAAACCACCACGACTCAATTACAGCATACTCTGGCTTATGTGGATGCGATGATTAGAAGCTTAGCCGATGGATTACTGGTAACAGATACCAAGGGCAAAATTACTCGCATCAATCCAGCTTTGGTGAGCTTGTTTGATTTGGAGGAAATCGAGTTAATCGGTCAAGGGTGTCAGGGAGTGTTGGGGAATGCGATCGCAAACCTAGTCACTCTTACCAAGACTAACCCTCAACAAGTCTTTACCGCTGAAGTAGAACTGACCAATCAACGGATTGGCAAAGCCGTAGCCACTGCTATTCTAAAAGATACTAAGGCGACAGATAATCCTAATAGTCAGGATGGCTTTATGGGTTCGGTGATTCTGATCCGAGATATTACCTTTGAAAAAGAAGTAGACCGGATGAAAACAGACTTTATTTCCACAGTTTCCCATGAATTGAGGACTCCCCTAACCTCAGTCATGGGTTTTGCCAAACTGATTCAGAAAAAACTGGAAAAAACCCTATTTCCCTTAATTTATACCAATGACCACAAGATTCAGCGCACCCTGAAGCAAGTGTCAGAAAATGTTAACATTATTATCTCCGAAGGGGAGCGTCTTAAAGCTTTGATCAATGATGTCCTGGATCTGGCTAAGCTAGAAGCTGGTCGAGTAGAGTGGAAAATGCAACCCCTCTCAGTTGTAGATGTCCTAGAACGAGCAATCATTGCTACGACTGCTCTGTTTGAACAGAATGATGTGGAATTAATTAAGAGTATAGACGAGGGCTTCCCTCAGATAATTGGTGACCGAGACCGACTAATTCAGGTGGTGATTAATCTAATCTCTAATGCAGCTAAGTTTACGGATAAAGGGTTTGTATACTGTAAAGTAAGGCGAACTGGTTCAGAGATTACCGTTAGTATCATTGATAGCGGTATAGGCATTTCTGAAGCCGAGCAGACGCTGATCTTTGAAAAATTCAAACAGGCGGGTAATACTCTAACTGAAAAACCTCAAGGTACCGGCTTAGGACTCCCTATTTGTAAGGAAATTGTGGAACATCATGGAGGAAAAATTTGGGTCGAAAGCGAACTGGGCAAAGGGAGTAACTTCTCCTTTAGGTTACCCATCCCCGTTGAGTCTGAACCTGGAGTAAAAACCATAGCTGCTGAAACCCTGCTCACCCAACTCCACTCATCCATGACCACCTCGACAATTATCAGAAATTCGAGGAAGAAAACCATTCTGATTGTGGATGATGAAGCTCCAATTCGAGAGCTACTCAAGCAGCATCTTAGAGCAGAAGGTTACAGGATTCAGGAAGCGAAAGATGGTTGGGAAGCAATTCAACAGATCAAACAAGAACCTCCTGATCTAATTATCTTGGATGTAATGATGCCGAGAATGAATGGGTTTGATACAGCAGCGGTGGTTAAAAATGACTTGGACAGTATGGATATTCCGATTATCATTTTGTCTATCACTGAAGATCAACATGCTCTAGGAGTTGAGCGATGTTTGAGCAAACCGATTAATCTCGAAGAACTGCTCAAAGAGGTTGTTCGACTGACCTCTCAAGAAAAGCCTACTAAGCAAGTTTTGATAGTGAAGGAAAATCTCCCTCAAGCTGAAATGATTACTCAGGCATTACGGAAAAGAGGAATCGGGATAATTTCTGCCCGAAATGGTCAAGATTGTATTTCTATAGCAATTTCATTAAAACCTGATATAATTCTGGTTAACTCAGGGATTGCGAAAGAACAAGCATTGGTTAAAAAGGTGCGTTTTGAACAGGGATTAGCTACGACATTTTTTGTATTCTTAGATGATTAATACTAAAGTATTACATGCATGGCTGCTATTAAACTTAAAAAAATAATTGTCCAAAAAGACATCTCGTCACTGCTCAATAACCTGATAACTTCCCTGGGAGGAGATATTAGTATTCAAGATATTGATGAGCAACTGTTATTGGGAGATGAGCCTGATTATTCATCTTGCAAATACAAGATAGACCTGAAAGGAACTACTTTAGGGTGGGTCAGGGGAGGAGAGAATGCTCGTCCTATTGCTGCTCTACTCAATTATTTAGCGAATCGAGAACTAGAACGCCGCGCAATTGCTATAGAAACCTTAGAAAACTATCGAGAAATAAACTTACTCTACAATCTATCGGCGAAATTAACTGCCAACTTAATGCCTCAAGACGTTGCTCAAATTGTGATTAATCAAACTAGGGAATTAATTCCAGTAAATCGGGGATTTCTCTTTTTGCTAGACCAAGACCAATCCCAACTGGAAGTACTGGCTAGCTTTGATCCAAAAATGGGGGATAGACCCCACAAGCAATCGATAGCAGGTATTGTTCGCAGTGTGATTATGACTGGTGTAGGAGAAATCGTTAACGATGTCTCATCGGATCCCAGGTTTGTGCCATCTGATTATCCGATCAGTTCCCTAATGTGTGTCCCACTCAAGACCAAAGATCAGGTAATTGGTGTGATTGAGCTCAGTAGTGAAAAACCTGTAGACTATACAGCCAGGGATTTGAAATTGATCAGTGCTTTAGCATCTCAAGCCACATCAGCCATATCTAATGCTATCCTCTATGAGAATATGCTTCGAGAAGAACGGGTGAGGAGTACTTTGAATCGATACTTTTAAGGTAACTTACAATAGTAGCACAAAGTATGGCATCTGTCAGTCTCAAAAAAATTATTTCTAAGCCAAAAGCGCTAGGGGTCATAAGTCAACTGATTGACGCCATAGACACCGTTGTCCAGATTGAGGATATCTACGGAAAGCTGCTGTTGGACAATCCTAGGAAAATTTCGGTATTGGGAGATTGTAACTTAGCTAATAAATATCCCGTTGAAGCAAGAGGTCAGGTGATTGGCTGGGTCAAGGGGGATCAGAAAGCGATCCCAATTAAAGAACTCCTGAATTATTTGGCTAATCAAGAATTAGAAAAAAAAGATCTAGGCAGTGCTATCTTAGATCAATACCGAGAAATTAATTTACTTTATAGAGTTTCGGAACGGATTCCATCCTGTTTAGAGCTATCCGCTATTGCTCAGCTTTTCCTAGATGAAGCGAGAAGACTGATTCCAGGAGATTGTGGTTCAGTCTTGTTAATTAATTCCGAAACTGATCAACTAGATATAATCTCAGCCTTTGGCAAACAGTATAATCCAAAAGATTTTTTTCAGCTGAGCAATAGTAATACAGAGAATGGGCTAGGAATTGGTAAGGCTGAGATTGTAAATCAGGTTCAAGATGATCCCAGGTTTATTGCTACTGTGAAGTCCATAAACTCTCTGGTTTGTGCTCCTCTAAAAACCCAAAAGGGTCTGCTGGGGGTGATTAACTTTTGTAGTGAAAAACCGGTTAATTATACAGCTCAAGACTTGAAATTTTTAACGATTCTTGGAGCTCAAGCAGCAGGAGCTATTGAAAATGCTTTGCTCCATAGAAATAAACTACAGGAGGAGCGGATTAAAAGCCGACTGGAACGCTATATTCCTTCCCAACTTGTCCAAGCCATTATTGATGCCAAGGGCAATATCTCTCTGACTCCAGCCAAAAAGCCTATTACTATATTGTTCTCTGATATTCGGAATTTCACAACTCGGTGTGAAGAATTAGAAGCCCATAAAATTGTTGAATACCTGAACGAATATTTTACCTCCATGGTGGATGTCATTTTCAGCCATGACGGAACAGTCAATAAATTTGTGGGGGATATGATTGTGGCTATGTTTGGTGCCCCCTCTAAGCTAGAGGATAATCAGGGACAAGCGATCGCAGCTGCTATTGCTATGCAACATCAACTTAAAACTATGCCTACCCCCTGGATCCGGGAGAATTTTCTAACCGGTATTGGGATTAGTTCAGGAGAAGTCGTGGTGGGAAACATTGGTTCTCCTCAGCATATGGACTATACAGCCATTGGTGATGAAGTCAATATCGCTGCCAGATTACAAGCTATGGCCAACGGGGGTCAGATCCTCGTCAGTGGTAGTGTCTATGAAGCGACCAAGCACCAGTATACCTATCGGGAATTGGGTCAGGTTTCAATCAAGGGAAAACGGCAAACAGTAGATGTATTTGAGCTGATTAACTGATACCTGATATAGCATTTTTATTTGAGTTGTGAATATAGTCCTTAGAGAAAGGCAAGAGGCAAGAGGCAAGAGGCAAGAGGCAATAATTAATCAACTATATAGGGATTTTTGGTAGCGATGCAATTAGGCAAAAAATCTAATAATATTCCCACACTTCCCACACTTCCCACACTTCCCACACTTCCCACACTTCCCCTTCTGTTTTACAACTATGAGATGCACCCCCGATCTTCCTACTCCTAGTTGCTGCCTGGGACATTTTCTGTGTTCAAGTTCTGATTTTTTGCGATCTTTTCCAACAGACATTCCCAAAAATGATTGCTTAAACTATTCACATGTCCTGCCGTACTAGAAGCCTTATTGATGAATCTATTGAAACCTGAGAGCCTTCCCCCTGCTCTAAGTCAGGGTGTCATCTTCCAGAATCTGGTTGCTGAACAGAAGCTATTCTACCAGGGAAATTCCGCATCGTCTTTTTTTGTAGTGGAAACAGGGCGATTCAAACTTGTTCACTACACTCAATCAGGGAAAATGGTTACACTCCAGGTGGTTAGAGCCGGTGAGAGCTTAGCTGAAAGTGCTCTTTTCTCAACGGTCTATCCTTACACAGCAATTGCTAAGGTAGCTTCACGAGTAATTGTTTATCCCAAGCAACGTCTTTTGTCAAGCCTTTGCCTTTATCCTGAGTTGGCAGAGAATTTCATGACCATTTTGGTTAGACACATTCACTCCCTCAGAGTCCGTTTAGAGTGGCGAGAAATTCGGACTGCTCACGAGCGGGTACTTCAATATCTACACTACTTAGCTCAGTTCCGTAATCAAACCGTTCTCAGCTTAGACCAACCCTTCAAAGAAATTGCTGCTGAGCTAGGTTTGACTCCCGAAACCGTATCACGAGCTTTGATGCAACTGGAGAAAACAGGAGCAATTACTCGTAAAAGGCGTTTGATTACCTTAATTTAAAATTGAAACTTGAAAATTTAAAATGGTTAATTGTCAAGAGTCAATTAACCATTAAGCATTAACCCTTGCCGTGAATATGAAGTGATTCACGGGACGAGCTATTACCTGTCCAAAACTTGATTTGAATCAAGTAAGTCTAATTTGTTTCTAATTTTTATCCTTGACTAATAATTTATAATTGCTTACTCTAACACTTGATTTTAATCAAGCAAGTCTAACTTTTTTCTAATTTGTTTCTAATTTTTAGTCAAGTCTAAAAACTTATAGTTAATATCAAGTCCGGTTAAACACTCATCCAAGCAGGTAGTAGTTACAACTGTTTACTCATAGTTAATTGTTGATGGTAACGTCCATTAATTCCCATTAATTCCCCTTAAATACCATTAACAATTAACGATTAACAATTAACGATTTACCTGAATAAAACCTGATTAACCGAGATCTTGCACCATTGTCATTGTCTTGATGCAGTCGCTCATGGGGGAAACCACGCCAGTTGCTCATGGTTAGAAGTTACCGTCAGACAGTTGAGCCTTAATCAATAAGTTTTACCCCTTTTCTGCATAGCCTACCAACCATAAAGGCTCAACTGTCTAAGGTTTCGTCTCCGGGGGGAACCCCCAAGACCGCACTGGCTCCCCAAGACCGCGCTGCATCGCTAATCGTAGGGTGGGCAGTGCCTACGCGCTTTGCAAGCTTCATTATCTGTCTGGTGCACTGCCCACCCTACATCAACCAAGCTTATTGAGAATGGTGCAAGATGTGAGATTAACCGGACTATTACCTGTTAGACCAAATTCAAGCTAAAACAAGGAGAGAATTAAATGGCAGCAACATTAAGTCCAGGTAGCACAGCTCCGCTATTTATAAGCGATTTTGAGGGTGCAATGTTTTTTGATAGCCCTCAAGAGGGTGGAGGTGTATTCGCCGTAGGACAAGAAGATCAAACTAACATTTTTATTTTTGGCGACGGTAATGATGTAGCAGCTGGCGGCGATGAAGTAGATATAATCATGGCTGGAGCAGGAGACGATAACATCCAAGGTGCTGGAGGAACTGACTTTGTCTTCGGCGGTCTCGGAGATGATATTGTTCGAGGCGGCTTAGGAGATGATGTTGTTGTTGGCAATGAAGGATCCGATGTTCTGATCAGTGGCGGCGGCAGCGATATCTACGAGTTTTTCGCAGATCAGTTCTTAGAAGGAGACTTGGATATTATCCTCGACTTCGAGGTAGGAAGTGATGCGATCGTAGTTGTAGGCAGCACTGATGTAAGTTACGATGCCTTCACGGGCTTTTTATCGGTTGATGGATCGGAAGTTGCAGTAGTGAACTACCCCAACTTACTTCGTTGTTCGCGTAGCGTCGGCGAACGCCGAAGTTGGGGCTTCCAGTTTCACGGAAGAATGCCGAAGGTGCGCTTTCCGTAGGCGAATTAAATTCGCCACGGTTCGCACCTCAACTTGGACGGACGTCCACGTCTTGGTCTTACTTCTTCTCCACTGGCGTTGACCTCCCCCGTCCCAGAGGAGGATAGCATTCTGATTCCTTCTGCTCTAATATTCTTTGCCGCATTACCGTCTCTGTCGTGATGAGTTCCACAACTTGGACAAGTCCAAGCCCTTACATCAAGCGGCAACTCCTTGATTTGGTAATGACAATTAGAGCAGGTTTTAGAGCTGGGGAACCACCGATTTATCTCGACCATGACTTTTCCGTCTTTTTCACATTTATAATACAAAAAGTTGACAAAGATTCCCCAGCCTATATCAGATATTGCTTTAGCTAATTTGTGGTTACGAACCATGCCCTTGACATTTAGGTTCTCTACTACTACCACTTGATTATGATCAACTATCTTCCTGGATAGTTTATGTAGGTAGTCTTGGCGGACATTTCCAATCCGTTCGTATACCTTAGCTACAATCTTTCTAGCTTTCTTGCGACCATTACTGCCCTTCTTCTTCCGAGCAGCAATACGTTGCTTTTTGGCTAGTTTTCGTTGATACTTGGCTAAGTGCTTTGGGTTCCCAAATTTAGAGGTCTTTTCGCCATCGTAGGTAATAGCAAAATCCTTGATACCCAAATCAATCCCAATAACCTTTCCCTCTGTGGAAGGTCGTACATCATCCGAATCGTACTCCATCAACACAGAAGCGTAGTATTTCCCAGACGGGGTTTTGCTGACGGTTACAGTTTTGATCGTTCCGTCTAGCGGTCGGTGAATTATTGCTTTAACAACACCGAGTTTTCCGGGAAATTTAAAACAATCACCTACCTGTTTCACATACTGTGGGTACTGGATTGATTGACGGTGATGATATGACTTGAACCTAGGATACTTAGCTCTACCCTCAAAAAAGTTTTGATACGCACGACTAAGGTTGAGACTTACAGATTGTAAAACCTGAGAGTAACAGTCTTTTAGCCATTCGGTTTTCTCATCTTTTTTGAGCTTTGGCAACATAGCATTGAGTGCAGAACGAGACAACCCTTTGCCGGTCTCTTTGTAAGTTTCTATGCATTGATTTAGCGCATAATTCCACCACCAACGAGCACAGCCAAAGTGCTGAGCAAGTATATGAATTTGCTCTTGTGTGGGGTAAATCCTTATTTTGACGGCTTGATGTCTCACTGTTTCTACACTTATCTATCGACCTTCTATCATTATATATATTTTGCGGTAATTCGTCAAGTCATCGCTAAATATTTGTTCGCGTAGCGTGGCCTACGGCCAGGAATCTATCCATCCCCATCCCTATGCACGGGTGGGGATGGATAGACCCCTCAAACTCCCCGATCAGTTAAACAGTGAAAAGACTGTTTAACTGATCAGGTTTTTATACAGGGTATTAGGGACTCGCGGAAAAAAAAAATCCCCTAGAATAAGTAAAGCATCAGCAGATGTTGTGTGCTCAGCGATGTATAACTCTAGTCTAGAACGATGCTCTGAGAAATGGAATTAAGTGAAAAGGTAAAATCAACCATACTGGATGCAGCCAAGAAACTAACAGGTCATCGCAAGCGAGCCTTCATGGCTAAGGTGAGTGAAGATTATCTTGGGGGTAATGCCCGCAAAACAGAAAGAGTGTTTGGTTGGAACCGCACAAGGGTACAATTAGGTTTGCATGAGCAGCGAAGTGGATTGATATGTGTGGATAATCATCGAGCCAAAGGTAGAAAGAAAAGCGCGAAAAACCTGCCTAACCTAAAAGCAGATATTCGTGCTTTAGTAGATGCTCAAGCGCAAGCAGACCCCAAATTGAAATCGACATTTTGCGTTTGCACAATCAGTGCAAGGGCAGTCAGGGAAGCGCTCATGAGTGAAAAGGGATATACCGATGAAGAGTTACCAACTCGTCAAACAATGGGAGAAATTCTGAATCGACTGGGGTATCGCTTAAAAAAACCCAAAAGACAAAACCTGTGAAAAAGATTGCTCAGACCGATGCCATCTTTGAGAACGTATTCCGCGAAAATCAACGTTGAGATCACAATCCCAAGTCATTGCGTATCTCAATCGATAGCAAAGCCAAAGTCAAAGTGGGGAATTTATCACGAGGTGGCAAAGCCAGAACATTAGAAGCTAAACAAGCAGACGACCATGATACTGAGTGGACATCTGTGATGACTCCATTTGGTATTCTCAATACCCAAACTGACCAGCTCTCGATTTACATGGGGCAATCGGCTGAAACCAGCGACTTTATTGTTGATTGTATCATGGCATGGTGGAATGACAATCAATTCCAACCGACTCAATTCGACGAATTAGTGATTAATCTAGATGGAGGCAGTGCCACCCGCAGCAACCGCACCCAATTTATCAAGGGCATGGTTGAATGGTCTCGGGCAATTGCAACCCGCATCCGCTTGATTTACTACCCTCCCTATCACAGCAAGTACAATCCGATTGAGCGGTGTTGGGCTGCGTTGGAGAACTATTGGAATGGCGCAATTCTAGACTCGGTTGAAGCTGTTGTCCAATGGGCTACAAACATGAGTTGGAAGGGCTGCACACCAACTGTTCATTTAGTGGACACCATCTATGAAAAAGGGTTGAGACCTTTACCCTTCGAATTGGAATCCTATCAACTTTCTTGGTGTCGTTCTGACACATTACCCAAATGGGATATTACAATTGTCCCGACTTAGATGGGGATCTTATTTTCTTGCAAGTCCCTTATTAGCTTCCGGCAACTAGAACAACTCCAGTATGTCCCCATTGCCTTTTGGTGTGGGGACTTTTTTGTCGTACTTTAGCTACAGCGACTTTCACATCCTGTCCGCTTGAATAGTTATCTCTTATAAATTAATAAATGATTAAATACCCTAATGATTTACCAGCAAAGCATCCGGAATACCTGACTTGATCAAGTAAATTACTTGGTGTAGAAACAGGTAATGCTTTAGCCAGTAGACTACTCTATGACTAAAAAAATCTTGATCGTTGATGATGAACCTTATATGAGACTCCTGATCGAGCAAACCCTGGAAGACCTGGAAGATGAAGGGGTAGAATTACTCACCGCTGAGGATGGTGAAGATGCTCTAGAGCAAGTTAAGTCAGAGCAACCTAATCTGGTATTTCTGGATTTAATGATGCCGAAAATGAGTGGGTTTGATGTCTGTAATCAGATCAAAAATGTTCTGTGTATGAACGATGTTTATGTGATCATGCTAACGGCTAAGGGACAAGAGTTTGATAAACAAAAGGGCAAAGAAGTCGGCACAGATATGTACCTCACTAAACCCTTTGACCCTGATCAAGTCTTGGAAAAATCTCAAGAAATACTTGGTATAGCGCTACGCTTAGCGTCAGAAGTCAGAAGTAAGCTATGACTAAGTTTCGGAGTTTAGGAGCGATGCAGCAAGGGAACAGGGGGTTTCCCCCACTCGCGCTTTGCATGGCTGACAATGTCAAACTAAATGCGTAGTGCCATATCACCGCTACTAGCTGAAAGCAGGACAGATTTCCCTAGCCATCACCAATTTATCAAAAACTCATCTACTGTCCTGGGTTAAGTGGATAGCGGTATAACTAGAGCCATCATGCTTCAGCTTCTCAATTCACCGTAGGCACGGATCATGGCTTGAGTTCCCTGTTCACCTCCTGTACCACTGTCAAGTTGTTGAACAACTTTGAAAAGACGGTCAGCTAATTCAACTCCAGCCAAATCCAGACTAGAAGACTGGAGGCTTTCGAGTACAAGCCTGAGGTCTTTGACCATGTGCTTAATCATGAAACCAGGCTCAAAGTCAGACTCAGCCACTTGTTGCCCTAAGTTGGATAACGCCCATGACCCAGCAGCACCTGTGCTACAAACCTCAATAACTAAATTAGGGTCAATTCCTTGATGTTCTGCCAACTTCATTGCCTCGCATAGGGCTACCATATGGACAGAACAAAGCACCTGGTTGCACAGTTTAACTGCTTGACCGCTGCCCACCGGACCGCACAGGCGAATGGTTTTGCCAAGAATTTCCAGTAGGGGTTTACACTCCTCGAAGTCCTTCTGCTCGCCTCCAAGCATAATGGTTAGGGTACCATTTTTGGCTCCGATATCCCCACCGGAAACTGGTGCATCGAGAAAACGTAGGTTGTGCTTCTTTAGTTCCCCACTGATTTCCTGGGCTGCATTTGGTCCAATGGTGGTGAAATCCACAATTAGGGTACCGGGTTTGGCATACTCAGCCACTCCCTCAGCTCCCAGCATAACCGCTTCCACATCTGGGACATCCCCCAAGCAGGAAAAAATTATGTCAGCTGACTCGACAGCTTCCCGGATGGATGACACTACCTTGGCTCCAGCATCAGCAGCAATCTTGACTCCTGGACGATCGGGGGTGCGATTCCAAGCCATAGTGGGGTAATTACTGGTGGAGTAATCACTACGGGCAAGATTGGCTGCCATATATCCACCCATAACGCCGAGACCAAGAAAGGTAAGATTGCTGTTCATGCTGATTCGATTAAGTCCGCCTACTTTATTATTCTTACCTGAAAGAAGACGGCATTTTGAAAGCCCCTGTACTTTAGTCGGGGGATTAACAACGACTCGGCGAAACGGTAGTGGTACACAATTCGTGATTTTAGCTCCCGTTACCTTGACCAGACCAACGCCTACATCACTACATCTTTACCACTACTTTTTTTTTACACATATCTAAAGCTTGTTCAAAGGTAATTTTTGGAAAAATTTGTAGTTTCCCATCAACTGTAGCATCATAAATCTCTCTACCAGATCTATTAAAGTTAAATCGAGCCATATGATAGGCTAATTCAGAGCCTTCTAGATCTGGCAGATGCCATTCTTTATTCCCAAAATACCCAGGAGTAAAATGGTTTGGGTCATCTCCTTTTAGGAACTGTTTTTCGTTAGGATTACCTACAGCAGTAAAGTTATGATCGACTCCTATCAAGAAAATTCTCTTAAAGCCCATATAGAAGGCTAGCTGCATTGCTACATAAGTTACAGTGTATCCTTCGCAAATTAACTTCGATGCATCTGTCTGAAAAACGAAAGGACTACCTGCTGTAAATATTTTATAAATATGATCCCTTTTATCTACCACATTATCAGCGGCTCTAGCTGATAAAAAGGATGGACAGTTTAAATTTTCAAACTCTCTCGCGCTTTGCTCGACAACCAAATGGTTGACGGCAACATGATAGCTAATATTTAAATTTACTTTATCAAAAATTAAGTAGATTTTGTTTAAACCAAACGTATAATAATTATTCAGTAATGATAAATCAATTTTATTAAGGGAAGGACCATTACCAATAATAAAACAGTCCTCTTTTTTATTAATTTTTTTAAATTTTAAAAGGCGCTTAGACTCATTAAAGTACCATTGAAGGTACACTGGATCTGAGTAATTATTAAGATACTCAACAATTGAATCTCTTGCTACTCGTAATTTTTTTTTAAGCATAATCAATTCAGCCGTAAAAGGGCTAATTAGCTGGTTAACTAGTTTGGGCTTTAGATATGCGAATAAATCTTTATTGTTAACCTATATAGGATCGTGTAAACGTCCTCCAATGCCACCATCAACGCTTAAAGTTGCACCGGTTATGAAACTTGCTTCAGGCAAAGATAGAAACAATGCCACTTTTGCTACTTCTGCTGGTTCTGCAATCCGTCCTAAAGGATGCATTTGAGACAAATTCTCAAACTCTTCCTTCTTCCCTTCAAACCCAGCCATTAACATTGGTGTCGCTACTGCTGCTGGACAAATCGCGTTTACCCGGACTCTTTCCCTAAGATCCACTGCCATACTTCTAGTCAAACCGACCAAAGCTGCCTTACTGGTTGCATAACACACAAACCCAGGCTTGGTAAGGCTGGCGTGAATACTGGCAATATTTACTACTGAGCCGACCGCTTGTTCCAACTCCGGCAGGAATGCCTGAGTTAACACAAAAGGAGCTACCAAATTAACATCTAGTGTCTGATGCCAATCTTCTACTGTGAGTTGGTTTGTGGGCTTGAGGATTTGCACTGCTGCATTGTTAATCAGGGTAGTCAAACCTCTGCTTTGCAAGTGCGATCGCACTTGCTCAACAATTTCTGAACAATAAGCTGCATCACTGCACATTTTCTGCAAATTGCCGACAATCATAACATCGCAGGATGCAGCCGCTGAAACTACATCAAGACCAATCACAAAGTGATTAGCTTCTTTAAAAACCTGGCACAAAGCTTGCCCAATGCCACCCGCAGCTCCAGTAATTAAAGCAGTTTTCACGATCTCAATTCCTAGGCACATCCAAGAAAATCAAATAGCAAATGCATTGCCTGATAACTAGCACGACGCACAGCATCCACCGTATTAGAAGCATTATGGGAGCCAAAAATACACTGTTCAAAAGGCCGTAGCGCAGAGGCTTCCGGTAATGGTTCCATTTCAAAAACATCTAAGGCTGCCGAATGCACCTGTCGTGAAGACAATGCCTCCACCAATGCTGCTTCATCAATCAATGGACCTCGGGCAACATTGATCACCCGCACCCCTCGCTTTGCCTTAGCTAATGTTTCTGAATTGAGCATATGATGATTTTCACTAGTTAACGCACAGGTCAGCACAATCAAGTCGGCTTCTTCCAAGCGTGCGGGCCAAGCAGCAGGTTGTACTGCTTCTAATCCCTCCACTGCTTGGAAATAAGGATCGTAAGCAATTACCCGCATGTCAGCTGCTAACAGCCGCTTCGCCGTATTGCGCCCAATATCCCCAAACCCAACTAAAGCAACCGTCTTATCCCCTAGAGAAATGCCTGCTGGTTTTAGCCATGTTCCTGCTCTAACGGCTCGGTCAATCATGAAAGTCTGTCGTGCTAGGGCAATTACATAGCCCATGGCAATATCGGCTACTTCCGCACCAAACATACGAGGGGTATTTGCTACTAAGATACCATTATCATTCGCTGCTGTAAAGTCCACATTATCAACCCCAACACCCCACTTGACTGCTGCTTTTAGCTTCCCAGATTTCCCGTTCTGAAACACTTCGCGAGTGGCAGGATCGTCGCCAATAATCCAACCGTCATACTGAGGAATGAGGGACTTTAGTTCTTCCACGGATAGGGTTTGCACTACTGGAGGACAATCAACTTCAATGGCTTTTGCTGCAAAGAGTGGTTTGAATTCATCCATCAAACCTAACATGGGTGGACAGGTAATTAATACTTTCATCAATTCTTCGCGGCTGGATACCCCATCCTTCTCTTTTGGTGGGGAGGAAAGCCGCGCCTCCAATTAGTGGTTTACAATTAAGCCCGTCGAACGTCTTAGAAGTCGGACTTTCCGGGCAGTGAATTGTCCGATTCGCTTCCAGTTGATATCGCTAACGGAAACCTGTCTTGCTGTTTCGCCGCTTACCCAACCTCGATAGATTTTCTCAGCCTTAACAGCTTCAACATAGTCTCCTTTACGAAAACCATAGCTAGTAGTTGTACCGCCGTATTTGCGCCGTTTTCCACCTTTAGAAAACTGCAATAAATGTAATTGACGGCGACTTATCGGAGCACGTTTAATAACAGAAAAGGTGGCATCGGTCACATCACAGTTTTTTGGAACGCTTAGCTTCCCTTTGTTGTGATAATAGTTTTCGCGTCGGAAGAAATGGGTAGCAGCTAAAGCTATCCCATCTACTGCATGAGTATTGATAGTTTGCCGACTTTTGTCAGCCTTGTCCTTAACCAGTCCTAGAGCCTCCCTTTTTAGGGCAGTCTCCCAGCCTTGTTTTTGAGTAACTGGAGCTATTTTCTCTAACTGAGATATTGACCAATATTGACCTACCATCACAGGAGAAAATCCCTTATTTCCTCTTGCTTTGACTACTTCGTAGACAATGGCTTTCAATGGATACAAAAGGCTAAGCTCCTTGACTAACCGTTGTTCTAGCTGACGATTCGCCCGAATCGAAGGAGGCACCTTTTTGCCTACTCTGTTCGAGAATCGTTTTTGCCTGTGAGACCTTTGCGAGTAAGGGACTTTTCTGTTTATTCGACGGCTCCTGCGAGTCCTTTCGGCGAAGCCGACGCTACGCGAACGCATCATTCGTCTAGTATCCATCCGCTCTCGAACCCTTTTGTATGGCAAAACTAAATGTCCTGTCCAAAGAGTAGCCTTGCCTGACTGGACAGCAATGCCAGAAAACATTTTTCCAGGGTCAATACCAACAGCAATGTCCTGGGTCTGCTCTCCAGATGGTTGATTGACCAACTGAACAGCAAAAACGTTTAGATCATTTTGATAAATGACAGCTAAACCTCGATTAAGCCAACGTCGAGCGCGAGAAGCTTTTGTAGGCATCAATGGTTTGCCATCAGGTGAAATGACTGGAACTCGTAACATGGTGATAAACCTCACGAGAAAAGTATTTGAGTTAATAACTCGTCCCCTTGACCACCGAATTTAAGATGTCCTGTCAAACAGCGACTGACAACACAGCCTTGAAGAGGTTCGGACTGGGGAAGAATCCGGACGTTCGTACCAAAATTCGGCTCAAATGGTCTAGTCAAACACGCATAATTGGTTGTTTATGCAAGCCCCATCCCTCTACAGGGTGGGGTTATTGACTGCTCATGCCGCTTGTACAACAGAAGAAGGATAGAGATACTGGGCAACTGCTTCAGCCATTTGCCAGTCCACTTGATCGTCAATATCAATCGACTCTAAGGGAGGAGTTTCAAACATCATAGGTTGCTTGCCAATCCTGGCTTGAGTGGCAGCGAAGCTTAAAGGTGTAAAAATGTAGAGATTAGAATTTTCTTCGTACCAGGGTTCCAAGTCCTGAGTTCTAATTAGGTTATTGGGATTGTGGTTAATGGCAGAACCATCTTGACGGTAGAAGCGAGTTTGGAAGCGATTAACTGTAAATAGCGAATCAGCAGTTCCCGTAGCCCTAGCCTCCAGAAACTGCTGAAGTGCCTTGCGAATTGTTGTGGCACTGAGGAGGGGATTTGTAGTGTGGGTCATCAAGTAAATATCGGCAGGTTCATTTGCTATGTCATCTGCCAGAATCCGGTTCATGCTGACGAAATCACCACACAATTCTGGTTTGCGATCGCGAATCTGAACTCGATCTGAATCGACCAATCCGTGTTCTGCCAGAATAGAGCGAGCATCTGTATTTATAATCACTTTTGAGACTTCGTTTAGCTCAATAAGTGCATTTAAAATCCACTTGAATAAAGGTTTACCGTTCAATGGCTTAAAATTTTTACCCTTGACTCGCTCACTGTTCGCCTTCATCGGTAAGAGAGCAATAATCTTAATATTTTCCATAAAAAATAACCTATAAAAATTTAGTAATACCAGGTAAATATTTAGTGAGATAAGTGGCGTAAAACTACTCTAGCTGGAGCTCCTTCCACTCCCTTGAGCTTAATTGGTAAACATAACAACTCATACTTTCCAGTTGAAATATTCGTTAAATTCAAGCCTTCAATAATAACAACCTCGGATTTTAGCAGAATTTGATGAGTTTCCGGACCATCATAAAAACGTTGCACTGACAAATAATCCACCCCAATTAACCTAATTCCCCGTTCAACTACCCATTGAGCCGCATCTGCTGTGAGCGCCACAAAGTCCGACTGAAATTCCCGCACTTGCGATCGCCACAGCCGAGAGTTCCGCGTGTGCAAAAGTAAACGCTGTGTGTTGGCAGGTAGAGTTAACTGCTTTAATACCTCTGCGGTGATGACATCCACATCATCGGGCACAACTACAACGTAAACCTCTCCGATTAGAACATCCAGAGGTAGCTGTTCCACACTTTGTCCCCCTGGAATGAAATGCATTGGAGCATCAACGTGAGTCCCCGTATGTACACTAAAATGCAGTGTTGTATCGGTAGCAATATCACCATGTTCTAAATCGAGGTGACGGTGAAATTCAATTGCTGGGCTACCTGGCCAGGTGGGAAGGTATGGCGATACGGGTACTGAAATGTCAATATACTTGCTCGGAGGATTTTGCAGAGGAGCCATAGTCAATGAGTCGTCGATTTTCATAAGAAAAGGTGTTCTGGTAACGTGATAAGCTGCGTGGATAATAAAAGGTTTGTCGCAGGCGGTTGCTGACTAGTCCCCTTTGCGCAAAGCCTTGGTAGGTACCCCAGAATTGCATTAAGCGGAATATAGGAATTGAAAGCAAATTTGGCTTGAAAACACCGTCATGCCATGCGTGATAGTAGTCACTGACAACATTTGTGGTGAAAAGGCGCACAAAATCCCAAAAATGGAAGTGTTCTTGGGGATAAATCTGTTTAAGAGCAATGGCTTCTCGTCGATAGCGGTTGTAAATGCGTTTGGGGGTTTCCTCATGAACATGAATAATTTCAGCTGCGGGAACGTAAGCAATGCGGTAGCCTAAGGGCATAATCCGTTTTGCCCAGTCCAAATCCTCTAAGCCTGTGAGGGTTTCGTCGTAGGGAACGTCTTCCCACAATGATCGCCGGATAGCAGCATTAGCATTGTTACAGAAAGGATAGTCTTGATCCCTGACATGAACCGACTGATCGGGAAACCAAGTAGCAAATATCTGGTTTTCCGAATACTTGGTTGTTTCGTTACCGCGTTGTTTTCCGTAGGTTAAAGCAATCTTAGGATCTTTAAAGGGAGCTAACAGCTTTTCAATCCAATCTTGGTAGATGGGATAAACGTGAGCACTGGCAATAACGATGAATTCCCCGGTGGCAACCTGACATCCAAGGTTAAGGGCTCGCCCAAAGGAAAACTCCTCCGGTTTGATGGATAAGAGTTTGACTCGATAGCGGGATGCAATGGATGGAGTGGCATCAGTAGAACCTGAGTCAACAACAATGATTTCTACATCTTGGATTGTCTGCTGCATGATGCCACTGAGCAGACGACCGATGTGTTGTTCTTCGTTATAGCAACGAATGATAATGGATGTTTCAGGCACTTTGCTTAACTATAATGGGGTTTCTAGTACAGCGTTGAGTATGTAGCAATTCTCAGGGACGTTTGAGGTGCTTTCGTCCTGGGTTTTAGGGAGCAGGGAGCAGGGAGCAGGGAAGACGTAAGACGGAAGAGGCAAGAGGCAAGAGGCAAGAGTGAAAAAATCCTGTGTACCTAATAGTTATGAAAAACGCTGTATAGTGTTTTTTTAATCCAAAAAACATTAGCACAATGGTTATTTTGGTATTGTTATTTTTAAGATAAACTTACTTTTTGTTTAGGTAAAACAGGTTGAGGTTTATTGGATTTCGAAACTAAAAAATTCCCCATTACCAGTAGATCGATATCACTGTAAGCAAATGTGCGCAAGGCATCCTCTGGTGTATTCACAATTGGTTCACCTCGTAAATTGTAGGAAGTGTTTAAGAGGATGGGAATTCCAGTGGCTTCACCAAATTTTTCGATTACTTCATAATAGAACGGGTTAGATTCTTGGCGAATAGCTTGTAGACGACCTGTGCCATTATGGCAGACAGCTTGAATTTGCTCTTGCTTATCTTCACGAATTGGTGCCACCATCTGCATATAGCGAGGCAGATATTGGTTTTGTAAGTTAGAACCATAAAAATACTGATTTACCTGTTCGGCTAAGATAACTGGTGCAAAAGGACGAAATGGTTCTCTAAATTTAATTTTGGTATTGACTATTTCCTTCATTTCTAGTTGGCGTGGATCGGCTAAAATCGAGCGGTTTCCTAATGCTCTTGGCCCCCATTCAGCACGCCCCTGATATAAGCTAACTACCTTACCATCCAAGATGGTACTCACAACTTGATCTGATAATATATCTGTATCTTCTATTTCTTGATACTGTAAACCCAATCCACGGATAGCCTCCATTTGTCTGCTGACACTATAACTGGCTCCCCAGTAAGCATGTTCCATGACAAATTGGCGAGGACGATTCAAAATGACATGGTATACGTAAAGTGCTGCTCCTAATGCTCCCCCAGCATCCCCAGCAGCAGGCTGTATAAAAACATTTTCAAACGGTCCTTCCCTTACTATACGACCATTGGCAACACTATTTAGGGCAACGCCACCAGCCATGACTAGATTACTGTGTCCAGTTAAACCATGTGCATATCTAGCCATCTTCAAGACGATTTCTTCAGTTACATACTGAATACTGGCTGCGATATCAGCATATTTCTGATTTAATTGAGCTGTTTGTTCATTCCAATTAGGATGGTCACGATTTGGATGGGTCTTTAGTGTATAAAATTCCGAGTCAGGTTGGCGAGGAGGACCAAAAATATCAGTAAATTTATTATTATAAGTATGCTGTGTCGAGTAATGAAACGAAAAGTATTTCAGATTAAGATGAACACTTCCTTCATCATCTATATCCACAACCTTCAAAATTTCCTCAACATAGTTAGGGCTACCATAGGGTGCCATTCCCATAACTTTATATTCACCATTATTAACTCGGAACCCCAGAAAAGCAGTAAAAGCCGAGTATAATAAGCCAACGGAATGTGGAAAGCGAAGCTCACGAGTTAAATTAATCTGATTCTGAACATTACTGTCTTCATCCCATTTTGCCGTTGCATATCCAATGGCGGCAGTAGTCCATTCACCAACACCATCTACCGTTAGCACCGCCGCCTCTTTATAGGGAGAAGCAAACATGGCACTGGCAGCATGAGACAGGTGATGTTCCACAAAAAGGATTTTTTTGACATCAATACCGATTTCTGTTTGAATTTGACTTTTAATCCAAAGTTTTTGATTAAACCAAGCAACCATTGATTCCCGAAAAACCGGGTAGGAACGAGGGAAAGTGGATAGTGTTGTCAGAAGAATACGCTCAAATTTGAGTAGAGGCTTCTCATAAAAAACCACATAGTCTAAATCCCCAGCCTGTATTCCAGCTACATTTAAACAAAATTGAATTGCCTGTAGAGGAAATCCATGATCGTGTTTTTTACGACTAAAACGCTCTTCTGCGGATGCAGCAATCAACATCCCATCATGCAAAAGTGCAGCAGCCGCGTCATGATAATAGCAGGATAGTCCCAAAATATACATCTTATACTTGCCTTTGTACTGAGTCTAATGTACTAATAACTGATCTACGATTGTGCCAAGAGGTAACTGACTTTGACTTGATATTCAAAAAATCGGTGAATAACCTGGTAATAATTGCAAAGGGGACAAAAACAGTAAAATAAAAAATGGTCAGAATCACTCGTGCAATAAAATTTCCAAGAAGAAGACCAAAACCTTTCCAAGCCTTCCAAATTTTGCGTAACATATTAATTAGTCTCCAAAGTATGAGGGTGTGACATGAGCTCTTAAAAGCTTACTAGATACAGCGTTGATGCAATGATCTTAGGCTTGATACAGTCCCAAATTGACCCTACGAATGATTTTAATGAAGCAACGAAAGTATTATCAACTCTGCGTTTTAGCTTATTTCATCACCCCCTCAGGTATTACCCAACAGTCTAACTCTAAGGGCGGTAGACAGATAAGTTGGGATTGATTTGATAATCGACATCTTTGAGCGCCCATACTTTCGACCTGACCAAGCCACAGGGATTGTTGTATACCTATACTTTTTAAGAATACCTTTTAATGCCATCTCCATTCCAATATTGTAGCCATCAGCGGTTGGCTTAATTTCTTTCAAAACTAGTTTTCTGTATGCCTTAAATGAGTTGGTGATGTCACTACAGTTTGTACGGAAAATCCACTGGAGAAACGAATTTCCCAACTGTGACAAAAATCCCTTTACTGCTGTGGATTCAGTGATTTTTGCTCCAGCCATAAACCGTGAGCCAAAGACCATGTCATTCCCATTTTCAATGAGCTGGATGTAAGAAAGCACGTCGTCGAGTGAATCGCTGAGATCGCCGTTGAATGGAATCAAAATGTCTCCGCTGGCGACACTAAACCCTTTTCGTAAGGCCTTTCCATACCCTGGAGGATTTCCTCCTTTCACTGCAACAACATTTTGGTGTGACTTTTCAAAGGATTTAAGAATCTCCCATGTTCCATCAGTACTATCATCAACTGCAACAAGTTCAAAGTCGATGTCACGTTTGGACAAGTATGCATATGCTTTTTTCATGGTCATCTCTCCATATGCTGCTTCGTTCTTGAATGGAATAATTAGTGATGTCTTCATAATAAAACTAATGAATGAGTCTTGTGCTTACGCACTCTTGCAGTTGCTTACTACCCATTCTTGCTCAAGAATTGTTACAGTTGGATGCGGAATAATGAACTTACCACCAGCATTGAGATAGTCGGCATATTTTTTTATAAAGAAATCTAGAAAATTCCAGGCAAGAACCAAGTAGTAATCTGGCTGCTCGTTAATTACACTTTCGCAAACAATGGGAATATGAGTTCCAGGGGTGTATCGACCAATTTTGTATTGATTGATTTCGACCGCACATTCGACGAGATCAGGCCCGATGCCACAGTAATTGAGTAGCGTGCTTCCTTTAAGAGGAGCACCAAGTCCAAACACACGCTTTCCTGCCCCTCTAATTTGCTGGAGAAGCGACACAAGCTCTTTTTTGTTCTGTTCCACGCCCTTAGAAAAGTCGAGATATGTTTGTAGTCGATCAAGACCGAAGCGTTTTTCCTCAGAAATTGCATCATCGATTTTTTTCGTCGTAGGAAAAGGTGACTTTTTTCTGCCTACATATAGAACAAATGAACCACCATGAATGGGAGAGAAATCCACATCTAATAATCGCAGGCCATATCTGGAGAAAATATCTCGTAGAGGGGCAATCCCATGAATCATAGTGTGTTCGTGATAAAAATGATCGAATTGTTTTTTCTCAATAACATCTTTCAGATACACACATTGGGTACAAAAAATGGTGTTCTCCTCCATGAGGATGTCTAGACCTTGGACGAAGCTATGAAGGTCTTCCACGTGGTAGAAGACGGCGGTGGCAGTGATCAGGTCGGGATAGATTCCCAGACGTTTCATGGCCTCAGCAGTTTGCCTGTTCCAAAAGGCCTCTAAGACTGTAATTCCTGCCTGTCGAGACAACTCACTGCTCCCCTTGCAGGGATCGATGCCAAGAACCCGCAAACCACGATCACGAAATTTTGAGAGCAGCGTCCCATCATTGGCACCAATATCAAGTACAAGACTATTTGGCGGGATGTCGAATTTCTGCAAGGTATTATCAACCAGTTCCTCGAAGTGGTGAACTACTGGCTGATTTAACCCAGTGACGTATGGGTGATTTGTGAACATGTACTCTACAGGAGGAAATTCTTCCAATTGCACCTGCCAACACTGAGTGCAGACTGACATAGCAAAAGGGAAGTTCTGTTCGTTATCGATCTCATTCAATGTAGGAAAAGTATTTCCATTTGGCTGTTTACCAAGGTCAATAAACTGCTCCAGTTTGGAACTTTTGCAGTTCATGCAATACTTGTTTTTTTTCATAGCAAAGTAATTAGTTAAACCGAAAGAAATATTTTATTAATAAAAAGCCTATGAATCGGATTATGTTCCAGCAATTATCTGATAAATATAGCAGCTTTTTTTTCGGCAATATTTGAGCGATATAGATCAAAAAAAACTGACGGGGTGACAAACAGCCTTAAAAGCCTTACTGGGTGTGGGGTTTTGGGTAATGCCTGAAAAGAAACATCCCCTTTGCTGGCGGCTGTTGGTTGCGATGCAGTGGCCTCACGGGGAAACCCCATTTGGCCGACTGCATCGCTTCTATTTTCCCCACACCCCACACCCAAAACCCCACACCCTGTCTACTTTTTAGCCTTGTTGTCACCCCTGAAGCAAAAAAACGCCACATAGGCATGTAATCGTAATAAATTACCGAAAAAAAATGCTCTTTTAATAATACAAAAAACATATACATCTGAATGTATAAATGACTGTTTGGCTAGGATTTGTCGTTGCTTCGCAAAATTTCAAAACCATTGCCTGTATAATCTTTACTATAGTGTTGCTTGATAAATCGTTCCAGCGCGGGAAAGCTATAATCTGTGTCTATTCCTGACAACCTTGGCTTTTTGTGTACATCAATAATGAATGCTGGTATATCTTGTTCCAGCTCTTCAATGAAATGCTTCCTCAACTTCTGGATATAAGGGTTTGATACATGGAGATAGAACTGAAAATCAGTAATATAGGGGGTTGCAAGAACCGCTTTTGAAATGAGCATTGCATGCAGGGTTCCTCCGCCCCAATCCAGGGGTTGAACCTTGTCAGTTGGTAATAGATTCTCATTCAAGTACGCTGCTATTTCGTAAACGCCAACTCTTCCACTCTGGACTGAAAATGGCGGGCCTTTAAGAAGTTGCTTGAAAGCTACACTTGATGGTCGCACTGTCAATACGGTAATAAAGACGAAGATGAAGAGGGGAAAAAAAATCCTCGGAAGGCGTAGGCCTTCAAATGAAGGAGTAGAAAAGAGCATAAGTGCTGTACACAAGCTGGCAAAATATGTATACGGCATCCAGTGATATAGCCAGAATTTTCCACCGATAGCAACAGATATGCTGTAGAGGATGATTAATGAGAACAACAATAGGGCTAACTTTTTAGTTGCAGGGGGTGAATGTTCCGCCCAGACGTGATACACACCAAACATTGAGCCTAGAAACAGCAATCTAAATCCTCCAAACCATATATACAACTTTAGATTATAAATAAAGCGAGAGATAGTTCCCATAACCTCCATATTCCCAGCCAGTTGAGAATATAGAGGTGTAAATGATGAGAGGATATCCCAAAAGGATGAGATTGCCCCAATTCGCCAAAGCCATATAAAAGGAATTGCCAGAGTTGATAGAAAACCGAGGAGCGCAAAGAGGCTCCCTATAGTGCAAGTCTTGATAAAGGTTTTTGCTGACCTTGAGCCATCAATGCAATATATGGAGTTATAAATAACCATAGCAGGAAGCCCTATGGCCATATGCGGTTTGATTAATGCAGCAAGGGCAAAGAGTGCTCCCACTAGAAAATTTGTGAGGTTGACCGAACGCCAGGGACTATGCCGTGTGGCAAGTAACACAGCAGTAGCCATTGGTAATATGGCAATGAAATCTCTTTCAAGGCTCATCTTGGGACCAGCTTCCAGATATATAAGACTAAACAGCAGGCAGCTTGCAAGCGCGGTTATTCGGCCAGCTGGTCTCATAACAAACCACGTTACTGTCAGCGTTGCGGTGAGCCAAGCAACATCCACCATCCGAAATGCAAGATCGGAGTAACCAAACATTTTTCCCACTGCCATGTGGAACAGGTACGTACCTGGCATGTTGATTTCAAAGATGTCTCGGTAGGGTGCAAAGCCATGCTCATTAATTAAATAAGCAATGTAGTGCATAAAAGACGTATCGAACTCTAGCGGCCAACCCAACGATAAGACAAGCTGCACTAAAAAGAGACTAGCTAGCAAAGCAAGGAACAAGTACTTTGCGCCATCTACAGCTTTGTAGAAACGCGGCTCAGATTTTGATTGTTGCATTTTCAAGTCCCCTGAATTGCATAGGAAGAACATAAAGGAAGATTATCCTTCAAACTTCCTGTATAAAACTGAAGATGATTATAGGTTGATGCACCGCTGAGCCGAACGACGGGAGGGCGGATATCGGTTGAAAAATCTAGGTTTACGGCTTTAATATAGGAAGAGTCTAAAGCGAATGCTTCAGCTATTTTACAGGCATATTGGTATCGTGAAACGGCTTCTGACCCCACGCAATGAAAAATGCCCTGGCTATCGTGAAGAATGATTTTATTCAACATGGCAAAAAGATCGTTAATCCACGTTGGGCAATTCACAAGATTCGTGAATGCTGTGAAGTCTTGATGAGAGGTTAATGCTTTACAGACTAAACTCACAAAGTCCCCAGGAAAACCGTACAGTTGTGCCGTGCGAACGATTGCGTAGTTGGAGAGTTGTTTTATAATGAGAAATTCAGAAGCTGCTTTGTCCATTCCATACTGGGTGGTTGGGCAAGGAGTATCCTCCTCCTTCCATAGGTAATCATACTTGCCAAAAACGTAATCCGAAGAAAAGAATATCATTCGAGTTTTGGATTCTAAGCATGCTCTAGTAAGTAGTTTTGTGATGCCATAGTTCGTTGCCCGAGATGCTTCTTTATCCTGCTCGCAGAAGCGGAGATTTTTAAGAGCTGCTAGATGTACAACCAGGTCAGGATTATGTGTTTTGAATAGGCAGGATACAGTAGTTTGGTCTCGCAAGTCGGCACGAATAGTACCCTCATGGGGCTTAAAATCTACGGGTATGACCTGATGACCAATCTTGCCGAGATAGCCGGTGAGTTTTATTCCTATTGCTCCTGCAGCACCAGTTAAAAGTATCCGCATATGCAATTTCAATAGTCTTTAATTATACGAATATAGCAATCAATTTTTAATTGAATAGTACTTGACGCTGTAAATATATTGACAACTTAAGCGGCGAGTAACTTACTCTGGGTGGGTGCATTAGAAGAGCGAATAAATAAATGGTGCAATACCTGAAGCATTGGCAAAGATTAAGAACAACCCAAAGGCAAGAAGTATTGTAACCATGGGAATCAACCACCACAGCTTCCGTTGCCATAAAAAGACTAATATTTCACCTACAATGCCCAAGTTTGTCACCATAGCACGGAAAAAGTTTTCCATTTTATATCCTCATTTCTATTATAAATATCCGAATTTGAAGGTAATTATTGATATATAAACGTGAGCTTTGGGCTTCTTTACTCAGCAGAATCCAATCTTAAATATGTATCTATCTGTTCGGCTAGTAACCGATAGCCCTCAGCCGCATAATGGGCAGGCATTCGGAATGGAAATAGTGACAAAGGATCGGGATGGGTAGAAATTACGTCATGAAAGTCAATAATCGGAATTTCTAGCTCTTCGACTAAGGACAACACGTCGTTTCGGTAGTGTAAATTATCTTTTTTTGATGTTCCGCCGTAACGGTCCCAAGCGGGAAGGTAAACAAAATATAACTGACCGTCCCAAGAATTTACCTGATCTTTTGCCTCACTCAGTATCTTACGGAACAGAGGAAGTGATGAGGCTTCGCTTTGTGACACTTCCCTTGGTGACGGCTTGCTTATTATAAACTTCAACTCTCGACGCAAATCATATAGCCTTGAGATACTTCTGAACTTATAGGAAAGCCTGTTTCTAGATGCTTGACTTTTTTCTTGCTTTTTAATGTAGTTCACCAAAAATTGGTCAATTTCCGGCTGTCGTTTCAGCAATCCTTGGCTAAAATCCCTTTCAAGATATTGCAACAAAAACGAAGATTTTTTCTCGCTGATCAGACCTTCTATGTCATTCTCTTCATAATAAAACCATAGTACTATCCTAGGTCTTACGGGTGCCCCATATTCTTTGAGGGTGGCCAGCTCTGCCAATGGCCCATTACCAATATTACCTAGATTTAAGAGCTGTCTGTTCCGTTGCCTGAGTTGCCCACCGATGTCTTCCCCCGGCTTGACACAAGCCCCGTGGGTAAACGAATCGCCGATCAAGACCATATCCAGGGCTCGATTTTCGTAAATGCCGGGTGGATTATTAAATCCGTGTTCATCACTCTGATAAACAGACCACTCTCCTGATTCATTGCAAAGTATGGTTAACTTATTTGAGACCCCCCCCAATGGGTAGATATGATCTTCGCCAACATCCACCCCCTCGGTTCCCCTGAGAAAAAAAGCATGAAAACCGGGATAAGCCTCAATGCCTTCTTTTCGGAGGTCCATTAGAACTTGCAATTTGGTTCGCTTATCGAAGGGAACACCACTTTGCTGTGCTCGCTTAATTCCCTCAAGTCGTATTCGTTCCTCTGTTGGTTTTCTAATCCCTCCTGCCACTCCAAAAAAAAGTAACACTTCTAGCACATATAGAGCGAAACCCATCGATAGCAGGGCGAGGGCAAAATTGACTTTCGTCTCTTCGCGCCACTTTAATAAAGCAAAACCAAACAGTAATAGGCCAGCAACAGCAACTAGATAATACTTAGTTAACTGCTCCGGGGAAAGCGGTGATAAAAAGGTAGAATGAATAAGAACCGCCAGACAAAATGTAATGGCACATGTCAATACGATATTAGCAAACTTCTCCGGTTGTCTCATATTAACTAATCCTGAAAAGCTAGCACGACCTAAACTAATAAATTATCAATTCAATTCCATCGGTAAAATTATCTACAAAATAAACAGTGAAATTTTGTCATAAACAACACCAAAAATAAATCTGGGATTTTACCCCTAGAATCGCACACCGAAAACCATCAACAACTACCACTTCTAGACTGCCGACGGGTAAATTCTCCTACTGAGGGGTTTCCTTGAGGATCCATCACCCCTGTTACCTGTTGCCATAACTGATCTGGAGCCAAAGATACCTTATAGGTGCGATCGCCTGTCTTGCACAAGTGATACCAGTTGGTTGACTGGCACTGACTACACCAAAAAGCCTCTAGCCACTCTCCTTCCAGAGCTACTGTGGTGTTACTGGCGATCAGCATCAAGGCATATTTTTGTTTAACACCACGCTGGATTAGTTGTCCTGCTCGATCAGCAAACAACCGATATTTTTGACTAGCGCTATCAAGGTAGCAACGATGAATTGGACAGAAAATAGCTCTTCTTTTAGAACGTTTCCGATTGCGTTCACTTCTTCTTTTACCTGTTGTTTTAGTGCAGTTATTCATTAGTTTATTAAATAAAAGCTAATTTTTTTCATTTACTAAGGAAAAATAGACACAAAATCTCCCCTTTACTCACTTTCCTGCAGTTGAAATTAAAACTTGATAAAAGTGAGGTGGGGAGAGACTGAGATCAATAAGACCATCGAAGCCCACTCCGAAAATTAAAGACTATTTAGTTCTTTAATTTTTTTGTAGTTAATTAGTTAATTAAATTGTAGATAGCACTGAGTAAAATTTTGAAATTATTTCCTAAACAAACCTAAACCAACAATTAGTAGTTAGGCACAAACTATTTAGTTTCAAGCTTCGTAGAGCTTTCCGGACAATTGAGTAAATTGGTGGGATAACTTTGTCTAATCGACCTCTGGGGTAAATTAGCTTTTAGCTCAGACCTGGGGTTTCAGGTTTATTTTACGCAGATGTATAATCTTTAAATTGCTTTTAGTAAACCATTGTCCATTCCTATATTCATATAATATCGATAAACTGCGAATAATTCAAAAAATACTTGCTAAGTAAAAACTACATTATGCCCTTGACATTGTCACTATTAATTATGACGATTTCTGTCTATTTTATAAAATACATAACTTTAAAAAAACAGTATTTATACGCAAAAAAATCCCCAATCTACACAGGAAATGCGTATAACTTTGCATACTACAAATTCATCGGCGGAATGTGGGCGACAAGATTGATCAACCAATAAATTACAGTAAACAGATCCCCTACTCAGCTTTTGACAACGCTTCATCAAGAATCTGATTATACTGTTTATAGCAATCCGTTTAGGAATTGTGAGAATTTTTGTTCCCTACTCCCTACTCCCTACTCCTTGTTCCCTGTTCCGAGATCCGCTGTTCCGAGATCCGCTGTTCCCTTTGCCCTTTGCTATAGCAATGAGGTCAGGACTAATCTTCTCTAGTCAATACTAGACTTCGCGGTAAGATGACAGATGCAGATGGCCAGATGGCCATCTGAAATTGATCTGTAGCGGTCTGAGCCCTAAGAATTGGGATTAGATCACCATGATATTGACAATTAGGCCAAATTCTAATAGAGAGTTGTCCCTTGTACTCAAGTCAAGTGACTAATGAAGGCAGCAGCTTAATTTGGATGCCACAAAGCGCTAAAATAAGCCAGTGACCCTCCCTGTCCTATTCATAGGATTGGGAGAATCAAGCTCGAAACTGATACAATGCCCAAGACTTACACCGTCGAATTTAATCACAAAGGCAACACATACACTATAGAGGTGCCAGAGGATCAAAAAATTCTTGAAGCTGGCCATGGGGCGGGGATAGATTTACCCAGTTCCTGCACCGCTGGAGTCTGTACCACTTGCGCTGCTAAACGAGTAGGAGAAGGCAGTGTAGACCAAGCCGATGGCATGGGTTTAGGACCAGAACTCCAAGCAGAAGGGTATGTGCTGCTGTGTGTAGCTTATCCCCGCTCTAACCTCAAATTTGACACGGAAAAAGAAGATGAAGTGTACGACCGGCAGTTTGGTCAGCCGTGATCAGGTCAGTGCTGCTATATAATCAAATACCATTAGCCGAATAGCGAGAAGTAATGGTTAGATAGATTAGGATAGCTAGATTATCCTAATCAGAATTAGGGAGAAAACCATGACAACCCATTTCATTACTGCAGAAATTGACCTCCAAGAGTCCCCTAAGGAACTGCACCAAGCTATTGAAGCAGAACTACAAGAACAGGGAGAACCCCTGCGCTGGGCAGTTACTCATGTAGACCCTGAGCAGGAGAAAGCTACGGTAGAGGCGATTGTAACAAAATCAGTCAATAGTAAGTGAATCAACGTCCCTATACCGTTGTTTTAATTATTCCTACTGGTGTAGGAGCCTCAATTGGTGGCTATGCCGGGGATGCCTTGCCAGTGGCTAGAGCGATCGCACAAGTTAGCGATCGCTTAATCACCCATCCCAATGTCCTCAATGGTGCCCAGTTGTACTGGAACTTACCCAACGCCTTCTATGTAGAAGGCTATGGCCTTGACAAATTTGCCGCTGGATGCTGGGGATTACGCCCTGTACATCAGAACCGGGTGGGATTACTCCTGGATCAGGGGATTGAACCAGAACTACGGTTGAGACACCTACAAGCAGCAGATGCCACCAGAGCTACCCTAGGACTGAATCTAACCGACTACGTAGTCACAGATGCTCCCTTAAATGTAGAACTGCGCACAGCAGCATCTGGAGCGAGTTGGGGAACAATTGGAAATCCCGATAGTTTATTGCGAGCAGCCCAAGTCTTGATTGAGCAAGCCGGAGCAAATGCGATCGCAGTAGTCGTGCGTTTTCCCGATGACATTGATAGTCAAGCATTGCAAGATTACCGTCATGGTCGAGGGGTAGACCCCCTCGCTGGTGCTGAAGCCATTATCAGTCACTTGATTGTTCGGACCTTTCAAATTCCCTGTGCTCATGCACCAGCATTGATGCCTTTACCCATCGATCCTAAATTGTCACCTCGTTCAGCAGCAGAGGAATTGGGCTATACCTTCTTACCCTGTGTTTTAGTAGGATTGAGTCGCGCTCCCCAATTTGTGGTCAACCAAAAAAATTTTCCCTCTTCCCTTGCTAATCCAGATTCTCAAAGGATTTCCTCAAAACCGGGGGACATCTGGGCTGATGATGATGTAGATGCGATTGTCATACCAGCAACCGCCTGTGGTGGTAGTGCAATGTTAAGCTTTAGCCAGCTGCAAACCCAGATCATTGCCGTTGAAGAAAACCAAACTACCATGGAAGTACCTCCAGAACCTTTGGGAATTAAAGCCATACGAGTAAACTCATATTTAGAGGCTCTAGGCTTGCTGGTTAGCCATCGTGCTGGGATCAGTCCTAAAGCTCTGAGTCCATCCCTATCATCCCTGGGTCGCTTAAATTTTTGTGACAAAACAAATTCCCGATAATCCCGAACTTGAACCCCTAACCCGCATCCAAGTACTAGTGGCAATGGGTATAACTGCCGTAGTCTTACTCATCTTTGCCAAGCTATGGCTGCAACTAGGCAAGCTCACTCTCCTCCCCATCAAATTTACCCCCAATGCCCTACTTATAGGACTAGCCATGGGGTTGGGAATTACTGGAGCCAGTGGCTTAGTGTATCGTCTTTGGCCAGCTTATCGCCAGAGTGCAGAAGTATACCTAAAGTTAATTCTCAAGCCCCTAATCATACCAGATTTAATGTGGCTAGGACTGTTGCCTGGTATGAGTGAAGAATTACTGTTTCGGGGTGTCATGTTGCCAGCAGTAGGGTTGAATGCTATCGGTATCATAGCCTCCAGTATGCTATTTGGGATTTTGCATCTAAGCGGTATCCAACAATGGCCCTATGTAGTTTGGGCAACCCTTGTTGGTTTGCTTCTCGGGTATAGTGCGGTAGCAACAGACAATTTACTCGTACCAATTGTAGCTCATATCGTGACCAACTTTGTCTCTAGCTTGGTATGGAAATTGGGTAATCTAGAAAATACAACATAGACTATAAAAGACTATTAAATTTAATTAAAAATCCAAAATTAAAAATTAAATAAAAATTAACAACTAAATAAAAATTAAATAATAATCCTCAATAAATTGTGATAATTTTTATGCCCTGTTCCCTACTCCCTACTCCCTACTCCCTACTCCCTACTCCCTACTCCCTACTCCCTACTCCCTACTCCCTACTCCCTACTCCCTACTCCCTACTCCCTACTCCCTTTGCTAAATAACAATTAAGAATTGATTAATGCGATCGCATCGACTATAATCCGATGTTCTTGGACTTGAATCCGGGCATGGAGGGTTTCTGAGGTATCATGGGGTAGCACAGGAACAGCTGCCTGGAAAAGGATGGGACCACTGTCAACATCTAGACTTACCAGGTGAACCGTACACCCTGTAATTTTTACCCCAGCCTCAAGGGCTTGTTCCACCGCCCGCACACCTTTGAAACTAGGTAATACGCTGGGATGGATATTGAGAATCCGATTAGGAAAAGCGTCTAGGAGTACCTGTGTCACCACTCGCATCCAACCAGCCATCACGACCCACTCCACCTCATACTGTCGTAAAGTTTCGACAATTTGTTGATCGAAATCTTCCCGTTTTTTGGTGTGCCGGTGATTATGTAGGACTGCTGGAATCCCGTATTTTTCAGCTCTAGCTAATGCTTTAATGCCTGGATTATTGTAAATGAGTACTTGAATTTGGGCATTGAGTTGGCCGTTAGCGATCGCACTAGCTATCGCTTCAAAGTTACTCCCACTTCCGGAAGCCATCACTCCCAGTTTCAGAGGGGAAGTAGTCCCTAAAGAGTCTACGGTCTGTGGTCGAGAAATGGTAGGGGAAATCAAACTGGGGCTGGACTCTGGAGAAGTTAGATTGGCAGTCATATCGGGAAATGCGATCGCACAGTCATAAGCATGACCATTAACATATCAATTTTATAGGAATGTTGAGATAAATGAGTTTCTGTAACCTTTCCACACCTCTGTTACTTGTAACTGTAGGCTGTCAGTAGCCGTGAGCCAAACATGCACCGGCACGCCTAATTAATTGCATACAAAGCTTAATTTCCGAGTCAGGGCAAACCCATCTTATTTTAAAATGCCTACTCGATATGAAACTCATACGATAAGTAATTTTGCTTATGAATTTTCCAATTTTGTCTGAGTAAGGCTTTTATAATTTAGATGGGTTTGCCCTGATTTGCGAGTATAAATTCCTATTAGCTTGTGGGACTCAAAACTTGTGCTAAGACCAGATTTAAGCATTATCCTGACTCTGCCAGCCGAAACCTAATAAAAATCGAAATTTATCATGAATATGCGGATTTTGAATGATATGATCGCGGTGAAATTAAGAGTAGGATAAAAGGCGATATGATGAGGCAAGCACCTGTTTCTCCTGTGGTGCTAGTTATCTTAGACGGTTGGGGTTACCGCGAAGTAACTGATGCCAATGGGATAGCCCTAGCAGAAACCCCTGTAATGGACAGCCTCTGGGCGGCCTATCCGAGTACATTAATTCGCACCTCTGGAAAGGACGTGGGACTCCCAGAGGGTCAAATGGGCAATTCGGAAGTGGGGCACTTGAATATAGGTGCTGGGCGTGTGGTGCCTCAAGAACTTGTGCGCATCTCTGATGCGGTGGAAAATGGCACTTTAAACGATAACCAAGCTATTGTGCAAGCATGCCGAGAGGTTAAATCTCGGGGTGGGAAGATGCACATCGTGGGTTTGTGTTCTGAGGGTGGGGTACACTCCCATCTCAATCACCTCCTAGGATTGCTAGCGCTAGCCAAAGCCCAAAATCTATCTGAGGTCTATATCCACGCGATTACCGATGGTCGTGATACTAAACCGACCGACGGCATTGAAGCAATTCAAAAAATTCAAGATTATATTGATCAAGTTGGCATTGGATGCATAGCCACCATTAGTGGTCGCTACTACGCCATGGATCGAGACCGACGCTGGGAAAGGATTTCAAAAGCCTATGAAGTCATGACTCAGGATGGTCCTGGAAATGCTATCTCAGCAGTACAATTCCTCAAGGAGTCTTATGAGTCAGAGATTACTGACGAATTTATCTTGCCCACACGGCTTACTCCTGGAGCTGTGACAGCAGGAGATGGAGTAATTTTCTTTAACTTCCGTCCAGACAGAGCCAGACAGCTGACCCAAGCCTTCGTGGATCCTAACTTTGATGGCTTTGAGCGGGAACAGATCAAACCCCTAACCTTTGCCACCTTTACCCAGTATGACCCCAGTTTTCCGGTATTGGTCGCCTTTGAACCTCAGAACTTGACTAATATTCTGGGGGAAGTTATATCCCAGCATGGGTTGCGCCAATTCCGAACTGCGGAAACAGAAAAATACGCCCACGTCACTTACTTTTTTAATGGTGGTCTAGAAGTTCCTTTCGAGGGTGAAGACCGGAAATTGGTGCAAAGTCCGATGGTACCAACCTATGATAAAGCACCAGCCATGTCAGCTACGGAAGTGACCGATGAAGTGATCGCAGCCATCGAAAAACGCATTTACTCCCTGGTAGTGATTAACTATGCCAACACTGATATGGTGGGCCATACTGGCAATGTGGAAGCCTGCATAGAAGCAGTGGAAACCGTAGACCGCTGCATAGGACGCTTAATTGATAGGATTATTAAAGTTGGTGGCACTACCCTGATTACTGCTGACCACGGCAACGCCGAGACTATGCGCGATGAGACAGGTAATCCTTGGACAGCTCACACGACAAACCCAGTACCCTTTATCCTAGTAGAAGGGGAAAAATTAAAAATCCCTGGACATGGTACAGAAGTTGCATTGCGCTGTGATGGATGTCTGGCAGATATTGCCCCGACCATCTTGGAAATCTTGCAACTTCCCCAGCCAAAAGAAATGACTGGGCGTTCTATGATCCAACCCGCTAAGTTGGAAGTCCGTAATAATCGGACACCCGTGCGAGTTTCTCTATAACACAGGAAGTTGAGAACCCCTTGGTTTTAACCGAGGGAGAGTTCAAAACTTTTCATTCCCGTAATATTTTCAAAAGAATGGTTAATCAAATCCTGCAAATTATTTGGGTTTTATCTGGCTTGGGTCTGATTATTTTGGTTTTGCTCCATAGTCCCAAGGGAGATGGCCTTGGCGGTATCGGTGGTCAAGCTCAGCTGTTTACCAGCACCAAGAGTGCCGAGAAAGCCCTGAACCGGGTGACCTGGATCTTGGCGATTACCTTTATGAGCTTGACAGTGATTTTAAGTGCAGGTTGGTTAAATCAGTAGATAATTTAGTGTTCAACCTTGGGGAGTAGGTGGTATAAAAACAATCAGCAGCTATGGATAGCCCTGTTAATAGGGGGTGTCACTTGTCTGTTAGTGATGTTGATTCAGTCCAGCACCGCAGCCGGTTTATACCCAAAGTTTAACCGATTAACAGAAGCCTCCTCTGCTATCCTGGCTTCGATGCCAGTCACCTCACCTGCCCTACCAGCTCCTAAGCCTCACCCTCTACCAACTCCCCTTGCCCAGTGGCAAGACCCTACCGGCAGCGGTGATTATTTTTCTGAAATCAAGGGGACTCCCTTAGGTTATCTGATCTGGTCTCAGTTTCCCGTCAAGGTTTATGTGCAACAGCCCCAACCACCGCCTGTGGTTGATGCTAAGCAGCAGCGCTTCCAACAATGGGTTGATGCGGTGCTAAAGGCGGTGGCAGAATGGGGGGTTTATTTGCCTCTAGAACTAGTTGACCAGGAGGAATTAGCAGATATATCGATTTTGCGATCGCGCCCTCCTCTAAAAGTTTCCTTGAACCGTGAGACCGGAACCTTTGATTGGTCTCGCGCTCGCTCAGCCGTTACTAGCTATGAATTTTACCTGGGGCAATCCATCAGTGCGCCAGAGCAAATAGTAGATAATTTATTATTACATAAGTTTACCATACTTCTCTCCCCTGAGCAATCCATTGACTACACCCTTGCCACTGCCCGTCACGAACTGGGTCATGCACTAGGTATTTGGGGTCATTCTCCTTTAGAAACTGATGCGCTATACTTTTCCCAAGTTCGCAATCCCCCGACAATTTCTGCTAGAGACATCAATACCCTCAAACGAATATACGAACAGCCAACTCGCTTGGGATGGCCTTTGCTCAAGGTAAAAGGTAAAAGCTAAAAGGCTTGCATTCATAGGACTTATGCCCCTGAAACCAAGAATTAAGTTATTAAATAATAGGCAAAAGCGAACTTTGGAGCACAGAACTTCAGGTGTGACCCGTGGCGAATTTAATTCTTAATGGTAAGAGCGCACCTCAGATGTACAGAGGTTCTACAGGGAAAGGGTGCATAAGTCCTGATCCAAATGAGAGTGCAAACAAATCCTTGTCTTGATGCAAAGCGCGAGTGGGGGAAACCCCCGCATGAAGGCGCTGCATCGCTGTGACATCCTACTTTCGGCGAGTATTGGGGAAGCTCCAAGCTAGTGGCTGTGAGCTTCAGTCGGTAGGAATACTTACCACTGTGCCAATAGCTAGAGCGATTGTCTGGTTTTAAGGGATTACACTATACTAGTAAGTCCTTAAGAAATGGCACAATAGTAGTTCGTATACTATGCTATAACACTCAGCTATGGGTATGACGTTTTCATAGCCATTGGCATCTGAGTCAGTTACTCAGCTTTACCAGAGTGCTCGTACCAAGTTGCAGCTTAAATCGTAACGAGAGGAAATAAGGACTTGGTTATTTCGCCATTGTCCGACAAGTAAATTGCACTTGAAAAACGCAACTTGGTCTTAGCTTTCAGCCCACTTGTCTGATTAATTAGTATCGGACATTTTTGTGGGTAAGATTTTTATTTTCGGTCGTCAGGTGTACATTTACTATTCGGCAAAATACCGTAACCCTAAACTAATAGCCTGAATGTGTCAATCTAGCATCATGCAGACTACCGAAAAAACTCAACCGAAACTTCTCAACCTCAAAAAACGCCTTAGTGAAATTAACGACTTAGAAGCAGCCGCATCTTTGTTGTACTGGGATCAAGCCACCTATATGCCTCCCGGTGGTGCAGCTGCTAGGGGACGTCAGCTGGCTACTCTACAAAAAATTGCCCATAGTAAATTTACTGACCCAGCCATGGGCGAACTCCTGGAAGGGTTACGCCCCTATGAAGAAACTCTACCTTACTTTTCTGACGAAGCTAGCCTAATCCGCTGCACTAGAAAAAATTACCACAGAGCCGTGCAGGTGCCAGCGGAATTTATGGGAGAATTCTCTGAACATCGGACAGAAACGTACAGTGTTTGGGTAAAGGCACGAGCCACCAACGACTTTGCAGCAGTGCGCCCTTACTTGGAAAAAACTCTTGACCTCAGCCGTGAAATGGCTTATTTTTTCCCAGGTTACGAACATATCGCTGACCCGTTAATTGACTTTGCTGACTATGGGATGAAAGTCTCTATTTTGCGGAGGCTTTTTTATCAGTTGCGAGAGGAATTAGTGCCAATTGTCGAGGCTATTACTACCCAAAGTCCCACCGATGACAACTGTTTACACCAACGATATCCTGAAGAGCAACAGTTAGATTTGACTCTCAAGGTCATGAAGCAAATGGGGTATGACTTTGAGCGGGGAAGGCAAGATCAAACCCATCACCCATTTATGATCAACTTCTCTACCGGTGATGTGCGCATTACGACCCGTGTTGATGAAGATGACCTGAGTCAGGCTCTATTTAGCAGCATCCATGAAATGGGTCATGGTCTTTATGAGCAAGGAATTAGGCGAGATTTGGAAGGCACTCCTCTTGCCTGTGGGACATCCTCGGGTGTCCACGAGAGCCAGTCCCGACTTTGGGAAAATATTGTTGGGCGTAGTCGGGGCTTCTGGAAATTTTTCTATCCCCAAGTACAATCCTACTTCCCCTCCCAACTGGGTAATGTTTCCCTCGATGCCTTTTATCAGGCAATCAACAAGGTGCAGCGGTCTGTAATCCGCACGGATGCTGATGAAGTGACTTACAATCTCCACGTCATGATCCGCTTTGACTTAGAACTGATGATGCTCGAGGGTAGGCTGCAGGTGAGGGATTTACCGGAAGCCTGGAATGAACGCTATCGTGAAGATTTAGGGGTTGTTCCCCAGAATGACAGTGACGGGGTGTTGCAAGATGTTCACTGGTACACTGGTCAGATTGGGGGAATGTTCCAATGCTACACCTTGGGTAACTTGATGAGCGCCCAGTTTTTTGAAGCCGCAGTAATGGAACAGACTGAAATTCTACCAAAAATTGAGCAAGGAAACTTTAGTACGCTCCATAATTGGTTGAAGGACAACATTTACCAACATGGTTGCAAATACACAGCGGCTGAATTGATTAAGAGCGTCACTGGTACTGCTTTACGCATCGATCCATTCATCCGCTACATCCGGCAGAAGTATGGGCAGCTTTACATGCTTTAATCTTTGTGTGTGCCAAAATAGTTATTTTGCGAGAACCTTGTCCATATATCTAAAAGAATATTTATTCCTGATCGGTAGTGCGCGGGAATGACTATTCTTTAGAGGAATTTTTTATAGGGTTGTTGGTTTCAATATAGTTGACTTGTATTTGGGGAGTTTCAATGCTCAACCTAATTCAGGATGTTCTCGAAAGTGACGAAAAGAGCGATCTACGTCACTTTACCAGCCAGTTAAAAACTGCAGAACCCAGGTATTTACTGCGCAACGAAATTCTGGCTGCTTTTAATGAATACTGCACTAACCACAAAAAATCTGAATACTTTTATCATTCTTCTCATTTAGGGAAGCTGATTTATTACACCCAGGAAATTATTCTGGAAGATGAAAGTCTATGCTTGATTATCCGACCAAAAATTGCGGCTAAAAGAGCTTTCCGTCTGTTTGAAGACTTAAGGGCGCAAGAGGTTACACCAGAGGAACTGCTGAATATACGCGATCGCTTTGTCAATCGCTACAACCCCAAGGTCGGGGAGGTTCTCCAGCTGGATTTTCAGCCATTTTATGACTACAGCCCAGTCATTCGCGATCCCAAGAATATTGGTAAGGGAGTCCGCTTCCTAAACCGCTATCTCTCCAGTAAACTGTTTCAAGACCCTGAGCAATGGTTGGAGTCGTTGTACGGTTTCTTGAAAGTACGTCATTTCCAAGGAAACCAGCTGCTGATTAACGAGCGCATTCAGAATCAGCAGCAACTGTCAGAGCAGGTGAAGTTGGCCTTGGAATTTGTAAGCGATCGCCCAGACAGCGAATCCTATGACAAATTCCGCTTTAAGCTGCAAGAGATGGGTTTTGAAGCAGGCTGGGGAAACACTGCTAGTCGGGTGCGGGAAACCTTGGCAATGCTGGATGAATTGATTGATGAACCGGATGATGGGGCATTGGAACAGTTCCTCTCCCGCATCCCAATGATTTTCCGGATTGTCCTGGTATCGGTTCACGGCTGGTTTGGACAAGAAGGGGTATTAGGACGTCCAGATACAGGGGGTCAAGTGGTATATGTCCTTGACCAAGCTAAGAGTTTAGAAAAGCAGTTGCAAGAAAACCTGACTCTGGCGGGATTAAACATTCAGCCTAAGGTGATCATTCTCACCCGCTTAATTCCCAACAATGATGGAACTCGCTGTAATGAACGGTTAGAAAAAGTTAACGGTACAGAAAATACCTGGATTTTACGGGTACCGTTTCGAGAGTTCAATCCCAAAGTTACCGAGGATTGGATTTCTCGGTTTGAGATTTGGCCGTATCTAGAAACCTACGCCATCGATGCCGAAAAGGAACTGCTAGGAGAATTCCAAGGTCGTCCCGACCTGATTGTAGGAAACTATTCCGATGGTAATCTAGTAGCGTTCCTGCTGGCGCGACGGTTGAAAGTTACCCAGTGCAATATTGCCCATGCCCTAGAAAAGTCCAAATACCTATTTAGTAACCTGTATTGGCAAGACTCAGAACAGCAATACCACTTCTCCCTGCAATTTACTGCTGATTTAATTGCCATGAATGCGGCTAATTTTATTATCAGCAGTACCTATCAGGAAATTGTGGGTACTGCTGATAGTGTGGGTCAGTATGAGTCTTATCAGAACTTCACCATGCCAGACCTGTATCATGTGATAAATGGCATTGAGTTATTCTCTCCAAAGTTTAATGTAGTGCCACCGGGAGTAAATGAAACCATCTTCTTCCCCTACACCCGCACTCAAGGGCGAGTAGCTAGTGATATTAAGCGGTTGGATGAATTTCTGTTTAGCCTAGATGACGAGGCCCAGGTGTTTGGCAAACTGGATTATCCTAACAAGCGCCCGATTTTTTCCATGGCTCGTCTTGACCGAATTAAGAACCTGACTGGGTTAGTGGAGTGCTTTGGTAAGAGTCGAAAGTTGCAGGAACGCTGTAACTTGATTTTAATTGCGGGTAACTTGCGCACTGAAGACTCCAGCAACAGCGAAGAAAAGGCAGAAATTGTCAAGCTTTACCAGATTATTGAGGAGTATAATCTCTACGGCAAGATCCGCTGGTTAGGGGTCCGCTTATCAAAGAGTGACTCTGGTGAAGTCTATCGGGTGATTGCTGACCGTCATGGTATTTTTGTTCAGCCAGCGCTGTTTGAAGCCTTTGGTCTAACAATTTTGGAATCCATGATTTCTGGTTTACCAACCTTTGGTACCCAATTTGGTGGACCGTTAGAGATTATTCAGGACAAGGTCAATGGTATCCTGATTAACCCGACTAACCAGGAGGAAATGGCTCATAAAATCCAGGATTTTGTGACTAAGTGTGAGGAAAATCCCCAGTACTGGGAGGAAATTTCCAATCAGGGCATAGAACGAGTCTACAGCACCTATACCTGGAAAATACACACTACACGGTTGCTATCCTTAGCACGGATTTACGGCTTCTGGAACTATACGTCTAAGGCCAACCAGGAGGATATGCTGCGTTATCTAGAGGCGCTGTTCCATCTGATTTATAAGCCTCGGGCTAAAAAGCTTTTGGAGGAGCATATGAGTCAGAGTACTTAGGTTTTATAGCAATTCTCATCAGGAGTGAGCGACATTGCTTATCCTTTTAAGGCAAAAGGAATCCCCCCTAACCCCCCTTATTAAGCAGGGCTGTTTCATTATAGAGTAAAAAGGTGTATAGTGAAGCAATAGCCCGAAAAAATGGCATAATTCCCATAATATACCCAAATTATGGAGAAAAGCTTAATCGACTATCTCAAAGAAATACCTGATCACCGAGATCCTCATGGTGTTCGTCATCCTCTATGGCTAGTGCTTCTAATTATCATTATGGGGATGATGAGTGGTTATTGGGGTTATCGACAATTGGGTAGATTTGTGGAACGCCACCGCACAGCAATTTTTTAGTAGACTTCAAATTCATGCATGCTCGTGTTCCTTCTTATTCAGCAATCAGAAGAGTCATGATTAATTTAGATTACGAAGAACTCCAAGTTCTGTTTAATCAATGGAGTCAACAATATAGTTTGATTCCCTCTAATGAATGGGTATCGCGCTCATGGAAGAGCCTAAAAAATACCGTTACTGACTACGTTCGCGTACCGTGACCAAAGGTCAATCAGGCGCAACAAAACTTTATGAGCTGTGTGTCGGCTTTGCATCAAGACAAGGCTCCACTACCTTACGGTAACTTCAAACGCAGTGGAACTCGCGGTAATGAACCCTTCCAAACTATTAGTTATTATCTTTGTTCAAAATCACCTCAATCTCGTCGTTTGATGGATGGAATTAGAGGACATTGGCTGATTGAAAATTCTCTTCATTGGGTAAAAGACGTCATTTATAAGGAAGATATTAGTCCCCAAAAATCCGGATTTGCTCCAAAAAACTTATCTTTGCTCAAAACCTGGGTTTTAACCCTTCTTCGAGCACATGGCTTTGATTCGATTAAGGCAGCAATCAGCGAAGCGATGCAGCGCGGTCTTGGGGAGCCAGTGCGGTCTTGGGGGTTCCCCCCGGAGACGAAACCTTAGACAGTTGAGCCTTTATGGTTGGTAGGCTATGCAGAAAAGGGGTAAAACTTATTGATTAAGGCTCAACTGTCTGACGGTAACTTCTAACCATGAGCAACTGGCGTGGTTTCCCCCACTCGCGCTTTGCATGGCTGACAATGAGCCATAATCTGAAGTATATCCTCAGTTTTTGTACTTAAGAGTAATTATCTCCGATTATCTTCTATTTTAATCAGAATGAAACAGCCCTGCCCTCCTGGGAGGGGTTAGGGGTGGGTTCCTATTACCTTAGTACTAATGTTGCTGCATAAGTGACATGCTCCCTCATAAGTGGCTTTGGTGGCTGCCCAAGTCCCACAGGCTTCTGGCACAGTTGCTGACGGTTTTTTAGATAGATTATCTACGATGAGGATTAATCTTTTGGTTCGTCTAACATCTCCCAATTGAGCATTTTTTAATTCGGCTGTAGCCCACCCTGACATCAGCTTGCTCCTATACATTTGCTTTCATATTCTAATATGAATAGAGGATCAATTTCCTGATATCTACCCCTATCACGCACACCCGAGGGTACCCTGATAATCAAAATTATCTCCTGATCAATGTCAACTAAATTAACATGATTCCCCCAAAATCCCCTCTAACTAAGTAGGTGGGCATAAATAAACCTTAAACTCAGATCTTGCACCTCATCATAAAAAAATCAAAACCTTGCTGATGTAACCAGGGTATAAGTGTATCAAAATGAGTCAAAATACCCATAAACAAAACATGAAAAAAAAGTAAAATAAGTGCCTGTCGGGCACAATGAAACCAATCTAAATTATCCATAAATTCTAAATGTAAATAAACCCAATAAGCCAATAAATAATAAATCAAATATAAAATCAACCAACGATAAACACCCAACAAAGTATTTTGTCCAAAACGATGTAAAATAAAACGATGTTTAACCGTCTTAAAAAATCCCTAAATTTGCCATATACGCCTTCCCCAACGAGCAATCGTTTTTCCTTTCATCGCCTTAGTTGAAATCACAAAACGTTGCACTCTCTTACCATCTCGTTTCAGCCAAACCCATGATAAAAATACGGAAAAATCTAAACCTTTGAGGTAAACTTGTTGGCCACGGGTTTTAATTTGTGACACCTTACGACCATGGCCAAAAGCTGACGGGGTGACAAACAGCCTTGGCCAAAAGGCCACGCTACGCGAACAAAGCCTTACAGGGTGTGGGGTGTGGGGTGACGGGTGTAGGGGAAGATCAGGAGCTGGCTAGGTGGCATTGGATCGTTTAATCAGGTTTCGGAGCGATTGTTATCCCTGGGATCACTCCAAATTCCCTGTCTTGATGCAGTCGCTCATGGGGGAAACCCCCAAGACCGCGCTGCATCGCTTCTATTTTCCCCACCCCCTACCCCCCACACCCTACACCCTGTCTAGTTTTTAGCCTTGTTGTCACCCCCTGAGCAGAAATTGTCAAGACGACCTATCAATTCAAAATGCTACCAGAATTATATCAAAAACATTTAAAAAATCTCCTTTCCGAATCTCAATTATTGTTTTTTTACCTTGTAGTAATCATTGTACAAGATATCAAGGATGTTAAACTCGAAAAAATTGCTGAATCTTTACCTTTGCCTATTAAATGTAACTCAAGGCGTAAAAAGTTACAGAGATTTTTTTCATTACCAATATTTCAAATAAAAAAAATGTGGTTTCCACTTGTTAGAGAATGGCTCACTCAAAAATTTGATAAACACAAAAAAATCTATTTAGCCATCGATAGGACTAATTGGAATAACAAAAATTTATTGGTGGTTAGTATAATTTATAAAAACCGAGCAATCCCAATTTATTTTGAACTTCTTTCAAAACTTGGTTCAAGTAATTTTTTAGAGCAAAAACAAATACTATCAACTATTATAGGGCTATTTGATAGCTATCATGTTGTTATTTTGGGAGACCGAGAGTTTTGTTCAGTTAAATTGGCTGAATGGCTAGACAAACAAGGGTTTAAGTTTTGTTTAAGACTTAAAAAAAATGAGCAAATTGAATTAAAAAATCAGGGGTGGATTTCCCTGAAAAACTCGGGATTAAAACCAGGAATTTCGTTATTTTTTGAAAAGGTTAAAGTCACAAAAACTAAACAAGTATCAGGATTTAGTATTGCCTGTAAATGGAAGAAAAGTTATCGAAAGTCAGTAAGCCAAGAAGGTTGGTTTATCCTAACAAATATGAGCGAATTGTCTGAGGCAATATCAGCTTATAAAAAACGTTTTGATATTGAGGAAATGTTCCGAGATTATAAAAGCGGTGGATATAATATGGAAGGCAGTAATGTTGTCGGTAAACGCTTTATATCTTTACTTATTATAATCTCTTTTGCTTACTTTATTGCCACAATTAAAGGAGAAATAATTAATAAAAAAGGAGTTCAGGACTATGTAGCGAGAGTCAAAGAATATGGGCGATTAACTAAAAGACATAGCAGTTTTTATATTGGAATGTATGCTCAAAAATGGATTCATTTTATGGATAAATGTTGGGAATTAGTTTATGCTTTGATGCGTTTAAGTCGTCATAAGCTCGATAATTATTTACGAGGTATGAGAGCTATGAAGCTTATACAGTCTACTTTTTAGCTCTCATGTCGCCCCCCCAGCAATTTCTGACCTATCTTTTTTTACCATAATTCGCTCAATTTAATATATATCAAGGGTTACGGGGCGCTTGTCGCCCCCCCAGAGTTAAAACTCAAAATACGAAAATTCAGCTGAAAGCCTTTATCTAAGAGGTTTTCATAATTTTGAATATCAATCGCTATTTTACGGATAATTAAGCCCACCTACTTATCACGATTTTTCGCTCCTTTTTGGCAAAAGGCTTTCCCTATACAAACTGAACGAGAACGTGGGACGTCAATTTTTTTTATCCCAATCATATAAAATTAAATTTGTCAAGTTACATTATGTTAAGAAATATGGGTATTATAACGCATAGCTAGAAGGACGGGGCTTGAAACCCAATTTTTTGGTCAAGCAGAATTTAGTTACGATTAGGGTTGACAGGTAGTTTTTTTGTGCTATATTTCTGATAGTGTATAATTTTTTGTGGGGGTATAAAGGCTCAGAAACCTAAGTACACCTAAGTAAAGTTAAAACAGTAAAAAACTGTTGCAAGGGAGCAAGGAAGGGTTAAAAAACGCTATCTACCAAGGAGCTTGAAACTTGGAAAATATCAGATGTTCAGACCTTGACGAGAAGTTTTCCAATCTGGTAGGGTTGTTGCGCTATAGAGCCCTAACTCAGCCTGATCAAATAGCTTATACCTTCCTAGAAAAAGGGGAAGAACAAGCTGATCTACTCACCTATGAGGTATTAGACAAACGCTCAAGGGCGATCGCCAGCCAGTTGCAGTCTCTGGGGGCAACGGGAGAACGAGCTTTGCTAGTCTATCCACCAGGTATAGACTTCATTGCTGCCTTCTTTGGGTGCTTGTACGCTGGCGTAATTGCAGTGCCCGCTTATCCACCACCCCGACGCAGTCACAATCTGTCTCGGTTGTTAGCGATCGCATCTGATGCAGAGGCTCGGTTTGCCCTAACTACCACATCTCTATTGACGGAGTTAACCAGTCGCTTTGCCCAGCATCCAGATCTGGCTCGGCTGCACCTGCTTGCTACCAATAAATGCTTACGCGACTTTGGGTTGAACTGGTCTGAACCAAGCCTAGACAGCAGTAGCGAGCGCCTTTATCCAGTAAACTTCCGGCTCTACCGGGACACCCAAGGGAGTAATTGTGAGTAACGGTAATCGGCTAAACAATCAGCGGATGATTAAGCAAGCCAAAGGACATAGCCAGCAAACAATTGTAGTAGGTTGGTTGCTGACTTTCCACGACATGGGACTGATAGGAAATGTATATTTATATTAAAATTGAATAAATTACTTAGCCAACAGCGTTGGTCAATGAAAAAATGAAATATGTAGGGAGCAATCTCTCCGTAGTTATCCTTACTGGGTTAGATAAGCGTACCCATGGATTACCAAGGCCTACTTAGCAAACCGTAAAAATTAAGGAGACAGTTTGATGTAAACTCAAATAGATGTGACAATAGATTCTTTTCAGCTAGGCAAAATGGGAAACAAGTAATGATTTTTCTAGTCTACCTTATGAACAGGGCAATCGCATCTAAATCAGGAAAACCAACGAAGCTAAAGTGATTGGACTTGTTTTCCACAATATTTCTCATTTTTGGTTGGTTAAAGGAGCATGCCAACGGGGTCGGAACAATCTGGCGGCATGATGGGGTTGGGATGTGCTTTGTTGTGGTTTCCTCTAAGAAGTTGTGCAGTCCTCACTGTGCTGGTCTAGCAAAACCTAACAGGAATGATTGCTGAGCAACAGGTTTATGACAAAGTCATTATCCATGGCCGCTCGGTAGCGTTTCTGGGCAATACTTTGCTTAGAGGGTTCTCGTTTGAGTAAATTCAGCCGACTTGCGTCGCAGCAGTCCCATATTCATTGGTCCATGAAGGCGTGCGAATACGGCTATGGTCTTCGCCAAAGGTGACATCTAAGATCCAAGGTCGGCTATTTTCAATCCCCCAGTGGGAGCGGATCGCCTTCCCTAAAACCCTGGCATCTGCACCTAAGCTGGTGATGTAGAAACACACCTCTGTAGTCGTTTTATTCCAAAGACGTCGCTCTCGTTTGACCATCACCACGCGCGGGTTTTGCCCTGCCATTTCGAAGGATTGGGCAAATCGGGCAATTGGCTGATGGGCACCGCCCACACTTGTCGATGCGTTGGTCCGATGATGACCTGCTTCTGTATGCTCGTGATAGCTATACGTGGGTCCCCTCCCAATGCTTTTTTTCAGCCGCCTTAAAGAATATCTTCACTGCCTTGTGGAGCTTGCCTTGATTCCCTTTGAGTGCCAGGATATACTCCCCACCTTGGTCTCGGATTTGGGCAGCAAGATCGCGCTGAGTACCCATTGCATCTAGGGTGATAATCGCACCCTGAATATCCAATAGATTCAGTAGCTCTGGAATGGCTGTAATCTCATTCGACTTGCTCTCTACCCGTTGTTGGGCCAAGACCAGATGGTGTTCTGAAGCCCAAGCACTGACTGTATGTAAGGCTTTAAGTTGATGCTCTCGGTCATAGGAGCTACGGGCTGTTTTGCCATCTATGTTGATCAGCTTAATCTCCAGCTGGTCGGTAATATGTCCGACCCAACTCAAAAAACACTCATGCAACTGCTGGGGGTCAATCAACCCTAAGACTCTCGAAAAGGTATCGTGTGAGGGAATACCATGAGGCAATGTCAAGAATGTCTCTAACCATTGCCGTTTCGCTTTTCCATAGGTTTCAATCCCTACCATGCTATCCGCCCCAGATAGGGTGGCCAGGATGGCAATAGTTATGATTTCGACCAGTTTTTGCTGTGGCTGCCGTTTCACCCGAGGCTCATCCAATCTCTCAAACTCCTTAAGCACACGAAGTCTGAGCTTTTTCAGCGTAACCGAAGGAGGGGATATGCTAGGAGCACCAAAACCTGTTGACATGAGGATTGAAAGGATGTGAAAGGGACTGATTCCATCTGTCTGTAGTGTCCTTCATTCCAGAAGAGTTGTCTAGTCCTATCACTGACTATGTTAAATACCTATTTTGTCAAGTACAATTTATACAAAATAGCTGCAATTACCCTGACCTTATGAAAATTAAAGGAATGTAGCAACTAATATCATTACATATTTAGGACTAATCAAAAATCAAAAGTAAAAAACTAGCTCAAATGACTACATTAAAGGTCTCCATAAAAAAACTTTATGCTGTACAATAATGTTATCCCAGTCAAACACACAATCTAATCAAATAGAGCCAGATCAGGGGAGAGTAAATGTATTATTAATTATTCATAGGTAGTAACCCTCAATTTCATGGTAAATTTCATGGTATTTTAAGTAAATTTCCATAAAAATCCTAGCCAAGCTCACTAACCAACTATTCATAGTAAAACCAATAAATAAATATCAAAAAATGCTAGAGTTAATTAATCGTTACGAACACGGCTTTGTTTCTATTCCTGTCATCTTAGCCTGTAGAGAAAAAGGATTATTTGAGTTAGTAAAACAAAAAAGAATGACCCACCAGCAAATAGCTAAAGCTATGGGGGCAAATACAGGTCATCTGCAAGTAGCCTTAAGAATGATGCAATCCCTAGGTTGGCTATCCAAAAATGAAGCTGATGAATACTCCCTCAAAGACAATTGTCAAGCTTACTTGTCCATTCCTGAAGAAATATTATATTTATACAAATTACCCATAGAATCCTATTTACTAGGAAAGGAAAAGCCTGGTATTATTAAAAATTGGATAGAGCTTTCTCAACAACAGTGGAATATTAATGATAGAACAATTGCCGATTTATTAGATGGGGTCTTAATAATACCAATTATGCTAGGGCTTCACAAGCATAATTTATTAGGAGTAGATGAAGACAAGCCTTTATTCTATAATGTGACTCCTCATATACGAGAAGAATTATCAAGATTGTTTATTGCTAAAGGATGGGCTGATAAAAATTTTATAAAAGTCCAAAAAGACAGCCAAAAATCGAATAAAAAAAATAATTATATATGCTTGAATGATATTGGTAAATGCTTAGCGCAAAGGACAATAATTAAAAGTATTAGTTTAAAATGTTTTGAAAATAATTATTACAATTTGCGCCATCCTAAAATTGAGGATTTACGTGATTTAATAGCACTAGAGACATTGTGTTGGTCAGAAAATCTCCAAGTTGACAATGAAGAAATTTATAGACGAATTTTTCAAATTCCACAAGGTCAGTTTATTTTAGAGCTTGAGGATAAGATTGTTGGAGCTATCTATTCCCAAAGAATTGATAACCCTCAACTTTTGGATAATAAAACTTGTACACAAGTCCCTTTATTACATACTGAATCAGGAGTAGTGGTACAATTATTGGCAGTAAATATCTTGCCAGAGTTGCAAAATCAGGGATTGGGAGATCGACTGCTGGAATTTATGCTTCAGTATTGTGCCCAGATAAGTGGTGTCGAAAAAGTTGTGGCAGTAACTCTTTGTCGCAATTATCCAGACTATTCCCCTATGCCCATGGCAGAATATATCCACCAGAAAAATGAGTCAGGGTTACTAGTGGATCCGCTGTTGCGATTTCACCAGATTCATGGGGCTAAAATTGAGAAACTGCTTCCTGGTTACCGCCCTAAAGATTGGGAAAACCAGACTTGTGGAGTTCTCGTATCTTACGATATTCAACATCGTCAACGTTTTGAGGGTGCGACAGTTGAAAAAAATCGGCAGACTAAGGTAAAACTGACAGAAGATATAGATGAAGTTGTGGCTAGCTGTGTGCGTAAAGTTATGCACCAGAAACAGTCTTTTGATGCCCAGCGAGCACTGATGGAGATGGGCATCGAATCTTTGGAGTTGCTGGAACTGAGATACTTGTTGCAGAAGAAGCTGGGAGTGGAAATAGATCCTAATTTATTTTTTAAGTATGGAACTGCTGCCGCGATCGCTAGTTATTTTAAAGGGGAGACAACAGAGAGAAGCGGGGAAGTTTCTGAGGTACTACCAAAGCCAGAGGCAATAAAAACTGATTCCGGTTTTTCAACGGCTCAATTAGAAAATGGAGTAGCAATTATTGGTATGGCTTGTCGGTTTCCTGGAGATGCCGATAGCCCTCAACAATATTGGTCATTGCTCCATGATGGTATTGATGGGATTACGGAAGTACCTCCAACTCGTTGGGATATTGAGCAATATTACCATCCTGAGAAAAATCAGCCAGGAAAAATAGCTAATCGTTATGGGGGATTCCTAACTGAAGTTGACAAATTTGAGCCGGATTTTTTCCGCATTTCGGCTCGTGAAGCTCTCTACATGGATCCACAACAGCGTCTGCTGCTGGAAGAACATTGGAAGGCACTAGAAGATGCTGGCATTAATCCGGAATCTCTGTCGGGCACAGAAACGGGTATATTTGTGGGTATCGCTTTTCACGATTACGAACGCTTACAGGACAAATATTATCAAGAGCAAGATTTAAATATCTATTTTGCTACAGGTAGTTCTACTGCTATCGGTGCAGGAAGATTATCCTACTTTTTCCAATTAAATGGACCATCAATTACTGTAGATACTGCTTGTTCTTCATCTCTGAGTGCGGTTCATTTAGCTTGTCAAAGTATACGCAATGGTGAATGTCAATTGGCTTTGGCATCAGGGGTGAATTTGTTGTTGTCTCCAGAGTTGAGTATCAGTTTCTCTCAAGCTGGGATGTTATCACCAGATGGACGCTGTAAGACTTTTGATGCTGCTGCCAATGGGTATGTGCGGAGTGAAGGTTGTGGGGTTGTCGTTCTCAAGTCCTTGAAACAAGCGATCGCAGACAATGATCGAATTTTAGCAGTAGTTAGGGGTACAGCAATTAACCAAGATGGTGCCAGCAATGGTTTGACTGCCCCCAATCAATCGGCTCAAGAAGCGGTGCTCAAAAGAGCGTTGTCGGTAGCAGGAGTGTCGGCTAACCAGATATCTTATGTGGAAGCTCATGGTACCGGTACTTCTTTGGGAGATCCGGTGGAGATTAAGGCAATAGAAGCAATCTATGGCAAGGAACGTAGTTCAGATCGACCCTTGATGATTGGTTCAGTCAAAACCAATATTGGTCATACGGAAGCAGCTGCGGGTATTGCAGGATTAATTAAGGTAGTATTATCGCTGCAAAATCAGTATATTCCACCTCACTTGCATTGGAAACAGTTGAATCCTTATATAAGTTTGGCAGAAATTCCTGGGGTGATTCCTACCGAGGGTAAGGTATGGGAACAGTATGAGGGAAATGAGACTCGTGTTGCAGCGGTAAGTTCTTTTGGTTTTAGTGGTACTAATGCTCACATTATTGTTGAGGAGGCAGAAGGCAGGAGGCAGAAGGCAGGAGGCAGAAGGCAGGAGGCAGGGGGCAGAAGGCAGGAGGCAGAACCCACCCCTAACCCCTCCCAGGAGGGGAAACGGAGGCAGGAGCAACCTTATTTGTTCACTGTGTCTGCTAAGAAAGAGCAAGCGCTCTCGGAGTTAGTCAGTAGTTATCAGCATCATCTCGAAACTAATCCCGAATTAGAACTAGCGGATGTATGTTACACCGCAAACAGTGGACGAGCTGACTTTAACCATCGCCTAGCAATAATTGCCACTAACCCAAAACAATTAACCAAAAAACTTGGGCAATACCAAGCAGGGGAAGAAGAGAGTGGGGTATTCTCAGGACAACTATCCCATAGTAGAAGTCCAGCCAAAGTAGCATTTCTGTTTACTGGTCAAGGTTCCCAGTATGTGGAGATGGGAAGACAACTGTATCAAACTCAGCCTGTCTTCCGTCAAGTTTTAGACCAATGTGATCAACTCCTACGGCCCTATCTGGAACATCCGTTATTAGAAGTCCTCTATCCTCAAGATACACCAAACTCAAACTCCTCTTTACTAGACCAAACGGCCTATACCCAACCAACATTGTTTTCCCTAGAGTATGCTTTGTGCAAATTGTGGGAATCTTGGGGTATTAAGCCTCAGGTGGTGATGGGTCACAGTGTGGGAGAATATGTTGCAGCAACTGTAGCTGGAGTCTTGAGTTTAGAGGATGGCTTAAAATTAATTGCCCTGCGGGGAAAATTAATGCAGCAGTTGCCTTCTGGTGGAGAGATGGTTTCTGTCATGGCATCCGAATCTCAGGTAAAAGATGCCATAGCTAGTCATACCAACCAAGTGACAATTGCTGCAATTAATGGAACCGAAAGTGTGGTAATTTCTGGGGAAGCGGGAGCGATTGAAGCTATTGTCAAAAAACTAGAATCAGAATCGATTAAGACGAAACAGCTGCAGGTATCCCATGCTTTTCATTCCCCTTTAATGACACCAATGTTGGCAGAGTTTGCCGCAGTAGCTAAGCAAATCACCTACCATCAACCAAAGATACCAATAATATCCAATGTCACAGGAACCATCGCCGACAAGAGTATTGCTACCGCTGACTATTGGGTAGAGCATGTCGTTAAACCGGTAAGGTTTGTCGCAGGCATCAAGACTTTAGCAGAACAAGATATTGGTATCTTCTTAGAAATTGGTCCGAAACCAGTTCTACTAGGCATGGGCAGGGAATGCCTCATCGGAAGCAAAAAAATCTGGTTGCCAAGTTTGCGTCCTGGTAAGCCAGACTGGTTACAAATGCTGCAAAGTTTGGGGCAGTTATATGTACAGGGAGTTAAGATTGACTGGTTAGGATTTTACCAAGATTCTGCTCCCCAAAAGGTAGTATTACCAACCTATCCCTGGCAAAGGAAAAGATATTGGATCAGTGATCTGCAACAGTACAAACATAGCAGACGCGGGGACGCGGGAACGCGGAGACGCGGAGATGCAGAGACACGGAGATGCGGAGAACCAAATTTAACCTCACCCCAGGAAATACTAACGAAGGAAAAGCCAAGACTACAGCAACCAAAACAGAGATTATCCAACCCAGCGCTACTGTCTTTCCCCAAAACTACAGTAACTAAACAACAACCAGCCAAAAGAGAGTTGGCTCAATTAAGAGTGCCACTGACTCAGGCAGAACCTGCTCAACTAACTCAGCAATATCTTGAAGCGAAAAATATTAGCCAAACAGTAGGCAACGCCTTAAATCAAGATATTTTGATTAACCAAGGACCAACTAAGGAGCCAAAAACTATGAACCGGGAACAAATTGAACAACTCAAACAAGAGTATGAAGAGAAGGGATACTGTCAAGTCAAAAAACTATTTGACTTTTCTGGGATAAAAACTATCGAAGAAACCTTGGAGAAGGCTAAACAGGAAAGCCAGATATCCAAGGAAAAAGTAACCTTGAAATTGGGAGGGATTGATGATATTGATACCAATGATCATGCTTATGACTTGGTGAAATACGATTTTGTTTCTTCCTTTATCCAAGAGAAGCTGGCTCTGCTGAATTACATCACCGGCAAAAACTTGATGATCATGCACAATGCCCTGTTTTCGGTGGAACCAAACCATAAAGGCTTGCCTTGGCATGTAGGAGTCGGTTCGTTTTCCTTTACCAAAACCGAAGACTTTGGTGCTTCCATCTGGATCCCCTTGGATAAAATAACTAAAGAACATCGAGGTGGGATGCAATATGTATCTACCAAGATTTTTCCAGGACAGTTCTATTACAGTGTTTTTGACTTACATTTAAAAAATAATATTAAGTGGGATGAATCCCAAGGAGACTTGAATGAATATGTGGCTAACGCCAACACTATTTATAATAAAATTACCGAAGATGTAATCGATTATACTATTAAAGATGGTTATGAAGAAGACGAGTATGACCTTGGGGATGCCTTTTTCTTCAATAAATACGTCTTACATCAATCGGTTCCCCTAAAACCTGGCTTACATAAGTTACGTCGTGCTTTTGTGATTCGACTAGTAGATTATGACACGCGGGTGGATGAGGAAAGGTTGGGTTTATTCTCAAAATACTCTCAATTGCACTCAAGATATTACAAAACCCTACCTCGTTATAACAAAGATAGTGTGCTAGTGATGGTCTCCCGTGCCGTCCAGAAAGGTTTAAAATCTCCCTACTTACGAGACATTCCTCATGTGCAACAAACCTTAGCAGCAAGGATGGCAGCTGGAGCTATCAGTTTTGAGGAAACACCAAGCATCTCTTCGGCTCCTCAAACTCAGCAACCTTTGAAAACCTTACAACCGCTGCGGACACCCCAGGTAAACCAGGTAAACTTATCAGAAATCAAGCAGGTTCTCAAACAGCAGTTAGCCGAAGCACTCTATACAGAAGAGAGTGAAATTGCCGAAGACCAAAAATTTGTTGATTTAGGCTTAGACTCCATCGTTGGGGTAGAATGGACAACTACGATTAATCAGACCTATAACTTAAACCTCAAAGCCACCAAGTTGTATGATTATCCTACTTTATTAGAGTTGTCTGGATATATCGCCCAAATCTTATCAAGTCAGGGTACAAAACCGATAAGCTCCAGTTCTCAAACTCAGCAACCTTTGAAAACCTTACAACCACTGCCGACACCCCAGGTAAACCAGGTAAACCTATCAGAAATCAAGCAGGTTCTCAAACAGCAGTTAGCCGAAGCACTCTATACAGAAGAGAGTGAAATTGCCGAAGACCAGAAATTTGTTGATTTAGGCTTAGACTCCATCGTTGGAGTGGAATGGACAACCACGATTAATCAAACCTACAACTTAAACCTCAAAGCCACCAAGTTGTATGATTATCCTACTTTATTAGAGCTAGCAGCATATATTGCCCAAACCTTGGCAAGTCAGGGTACAAAACCGATAAGCTCCAGTTCTCAAACTCAGCAATCTTTAAAAACTCTACAACCACTGCCGACACCCCAGGTAAACCAGGTAAACTTATCAGAAATCAAGCAGGTTCTCAAACAGCAGTTAGCCGAAGCACTCTATACAGAAGAGAGTGAAATTGCCGAAGACCAAAAATTTGTTGATTTAGGCTTAGACTCCATCGTTGGGGTAGAATGGACAACTACGATTAATCAGACCTATAACTTAAACCTCAAAGCCACCAAGTTGTATGATTATCCTACTTTATTAGAGTTGTCTGGATATATCGCCCAAATCTTATCAAGTCAGGGTACAAAACCCCAGGTTAGTCAGCAGCCTTTGAAAACCCTACAACCATTGCCTCAACCCCAGGTAAACCTATCAGAAATCAAGCAGGTTCTCAAACAGCAGTTAGCCGAAGCACTCTATACAGAAGAGAGTGAAATTGCCGAAGACCAGAAATTTGTTGATTTAGGCTTAGACTCCATCGTTGGGGTGGAATGGACAACCACGATTAATCAAACCTACAACTTAAACCTCAAAGCCACCAAGTTGTATGATTATCCTACTTTATTAGAGCTGGCACCATATATTTCCCAGGAAATTGCTGCTACTGGTGGTAGCAAATTATTCCAAGGTAAGGGCAATGGAGGTCATCCCCAAGAATTTTTGCCAAATAACGGTTCACCTGTAAATTCATCAGAGGAGATGGATCCAAAATTGCGCTTACGTGCGATTCTTAATAAAGTAGCTAAGAAGGAGTTGACTATCCAGGAAGCAAACAAACTGGTTCAACAGATTAAAAAACAGGTTACAGTTTAGGAGTAAATTGGAGTTAATATGAGCAAAGAACAAGTACTAAAAATAATTAAAAAATACACTCGTGAAATAGCACCAGAATTAGAAGATTCTCCCCTAGAACCTACTGATAGCTTAAAAAATTTAGGTATCGATTCAGTTAATCGGGCAGAAATTATCATGATGGTGATGGAAGACCTATCCTTGACTATTCCCCGTATTGAACTGGCTGGAGCTAAAAATATTGGAGAACTTGCTGATTTATTTGCAGCAAAATTGTAATATTTGTTGTTGGTTGTTTGTTGTTTAGGGAGCGGGAATTGGTATTAGTGTATGAATGACATCAAGATAACTGGTATGGGCATTGTCACTCCCATTGCCCAAGAAGTTGAATCTTTCCGGGAAGCCCTATTCACCGGTAAAACTCAATTTGGTTATCTGCAAAGACCAGGAAGGGAAAGCCCTAGTAAAAAATTTATTGGTGCAGAACTACCAGAGCTTGATGTCAGAACCCTATTTCCTCAACATAGGGGATTGTTACGCAGTGCAACCTGGAGTGGACAAGTTGCTATGTTCGCTGTTGCCCAGGCTTGGGAAGATGCTAAACTAACCTCTGCCCCAGTCAAGCCAGAACGTATTGGTCTAGTAATCGGTGGCTCCAATCTGCAACAACGCCATCAGCAACAAACTTGGCAACGTTATCAATCACGTCCAGAATTTATCCGACCAACTTATGGACTGACAGTTTGGGATACAGATATCTTGGGTTTACTTTCCCAGTGCTTTCCAATTCAAGGAGAAGGTTATACCGTAGGTGGAGCATCTGCTAGTGGTGCAGTCGCTATCATTCATGGATCTCGCCAAATTTTAACGGGGGTGACTGATATTAGTATTGTCGTTGGTAGTCTCTTTGATATCTGTGCCTATGAATGTCAGGGACTAATGAATTTGGGAGCTATGGGTAGCGAACGTTTTGCTGATAGTCCAGAGCTTGCCTGTAGACCATTTGACCATAACCATGACGGTTTTATTTATGGGGAAGGTTGTGGAGTTATAGTCTTAGAAAAAGCTGACAGCGCTCAACAAAGAGGAGTACTTTCTCAAGGAAAACTCCTGGGTTGGGGCTTAAATTTAGCTGGCAATCGTAGCCCTGAACCATCCCAAAAAGCAGAAGCACAAGCCATGAGTGCAGCTTTAGCTATGGCAGACTTAAAACCAGAGCAAATCGATTATGTCAATACTCATGGTACCAGTTCCCCTATTGGTGACAATACGGAAGTATCTGCTCTGAAATCCACAGGAGTTGACCATTGTCTCCTTAATTCAACTAAATCTTTGACTGGTCACTGTTTAACTGCCGCTGGAGCTATCGAAGCGATCGCTACTTTATTACAAATGAACTCTAGTTTTTGTCATCCAACCCACAATTTGGTTGACCCCATTGATGATAACCTAAATTGGGTCAAAGAAACTGCTGTTCAAGGGGAAATTAACTATGCCATCAGCAATAGCTTTGCTTTTGGCGGCATCAATACAGCTCTATTACTGGGCAAGGAGTAAAGCTATGCAACAAGTTGGCATTGAAGCCCTAAGTGTATATGGAGGTGCAGCCCAATTAGAGCTGCGCAAGTTGGCACAAGCGCGTCAGTTGGATATCTCCCGCTTTGACAATCTAATGATGAAAGAGAAAGCGGTTTCTCTGCCCTATGAAGATCCCGTTTCCTATGCGGTTAATGCCGCCAAGCCCATCATCGATCGCTTGAGTGATGCTGACAAGCAGCGCATAGAAATGGTGATTACCTGCAGTGAGTCAGGCATTGACTTTGGCAAATCGATGAGCACCTATATCCAAGAGTATTTGGGCTTAAGTCGTAACTGCCGCATGTTTGAACTCAAGCAAGCTTGCTACTCAGGAACAGCAGGCTTGCAGATGGCAATCAACTTGATTTTGTCCCAAACCTTTCCTGGAGCCAAAGCCTTAGTTATCGCCACTGATATATCTCGGTTTCTCGTTGCCGAGGGAGGAGAAGCTCTCAATTACGATTGGTCTTTTGCTGAACCCAGTAGTGGTGCTGGAGCAGTGGCTCTTTTAGTCAGTGATACTCCCTACATTTTTCAAGTTGATGTGGGCTGTAACGGTTACTATGGTTATGAAGTCATGGATACCTGTAGACCTAATCCCGATTCCGAAGCAGGAGATGCCGACTTATCCTTACTTTCTTACCTAGACTGTTGCGAAAATGCCTACCGACATTATCAAAACCGAGTAGAAGGGGTAGACTACCAAGAAAGTTTTGATTATTTGAGTTTTCATACCCCTTTTGGTGGTATGGTTAAAGGCGCTCATAGAAATATGATGCGTAGGTTGAAAAGAGCTAAACCTGCAGAGATTGAAGCGGACTTCCAAAGAAGGGTAATGCCGGGATTAGTCTACTGCCAACAGGTAGGCAATATTATGGGAGCAACTTTGTTTTTATCCTTAGCCAGTACCATCGACAATGGAGACTTCAGTACCCCTCGCAGAATTGGGATGTTTTCCTATGGCTCTGGTTGTTGTTCCGAATTTTATAGTGGGGTTGTGACTCCAGAAGGGAAGCAAATTCAAGCTCAACAAGGTATATCAGCCCAGTTAGCAGACCGCTATTCTTTAAGTATGGAAGAATATGAGCAGTTACTCTATCATAGTAGTGCAGTTGCCTTTGGCACTAGAAATGTCACCTTGGACTATCAACTGTTCCCCGGAGTCTGGAAAAAAATAGCAGGCAAGGGTCGATTAGTCTTAAAAGCAATCAAGGAATTCCACCGAAAATACGAGTGGGTATAGCTCTGGTGCCGCTGCGCGGAATTCAAAATTCAAAATTCTTGCATTCAAAATGTCCATAGAGTAAGGATTATATTGATCTCAAACTGACGGGTTATTTACGCCAAGCTGCATCAGTGTGTTATCTGGATGAGCAACAATGAATACTGTGTAACAGAGAACAGGGGATAGGAGCAAAAAAGCTGACAGCTGATAGCTGATAGCTAATAGCTGAAAAAAAAGATGCTCCAGGTTGACAAACCATTGAGAACACTATAATATGTATTACAAAACCCTAAAAATAAATCATCAACCGGCTGTACAAAGAATTCAGCTCTATCGTCCAGAAGCCAACAATAGCATCAACGATCAGCTGACTCAGGAATTGTTATCAGCCCTACAAGCTGTTGAAGGCGAAGAAACCGTTAAAGTAGTGATTCTTGAAGGACTACCGGATGTCTTTTGTACCGGAATGGATTTTCAAGCAATAGCCAATGGCGAGCTGGTGGATACCAAAATCAGTGCTCACGGCTACTACAACATCCTCAAACAGATGTCCCAAAGTAGCAAGGTAATTTTGTCCCTTGTCCGTGGTAAAGTTCAAGCAGGAGGAGTGGGTTTTGTTGCTGCAAGTGATCTGGTCATTGCTGATGAAACAGTAACCTTTGTGTTATCAGAACTATTATTTGGTTTATTACCCGCTTGCGTTTTGCCCTTTCTGATTCGTCGAGTGGGATTTCAAAAAGCTTACCGCTTATCCCTCACAACTCAACCAATCTCTGGCTCAGAAGCCTATAACTGGGGCTTAGTCGATGAATATGGCAGCAACCCTAATAAGTTGATTAGTCAATATATTCGCCGTTTAAGATATTTACCCTTATCTGGGGTTAAGGCATTAAAAGACTATATGAATAAGTTATGGATAATTCAAGCCGAGACTCAGAATCTAGCCGCCAACAAGTCTGCCAGCCTCTTAGGTGACCCAACGATTCAAGCAAAAATCAAACAATTCGCTAAAGAGGGGGTATACCCATGGCAGAACTGAATTTGAATCAGGACTTAGGAACTAGCAACTCTGAGGTGGTACAACTGACGGAGTTGGGCAATGGTGTTGTGCAAATTACGATGAAAGATGAGAGCAGTCGTAATGGCTTTTCTCCAAGCATAGTTGAGGGCTTACGCCACTGTTTTAGTGTAGTTGCGCAAAATCAGCAATATAAAGTAGTCATTTTAACGGGCTATGGTAATTATTTTTCATCAGGGGCTAGCAAAGAATATTTAATTAGAAAGACTAGAGGTGAAGTAGAAGTTCTTGATTTATCAGGGTTGATACTTGATTGCGAAATTCCTATAATTGCAGCAATGCAAGGGCATAGTTTTGGTGGTGGCTTGCTTCTGGGTTTGTATGCAGATTTTGTGGTGTTTAGCCAAGAAAGTGTGTATGCAACTAACTTCATGAAATATGGTTTTACCCCAGTAGGAGCAACATCATTAATCTTGCGGGAAAAGCTAGGAGCCGAATTAGCCAAAGAAATGATCTACACTGGCGAAAACTATCGAGGAAAAGAACTAGCTGAACGAGGTATTCCTTTTCCCGTTGTATCGAGGCAGGATGTCCTAAATTATGCCCAACAACTAGGGCATAAAATAGCCAAGAGCCCTAGATTATCTCTAGTCGCCCTCAAACAACATTTGAGTGCCGACATTAAAGCCAAGTTTCCTGAAGCTATCAAAAAAGAACTAGAAATACACCAGGTAACCTTTAACCAACCAGAAATAGCCAGTCGTATTCAGCAAGAGTTTGGTGAGACAGTAATTCCCAATTTGAGCCAAAGCACTGTAGAACAAAAAATACCTAATCCCCAACCAGTTCAGTTAAGGATACCTAGTTATGGCTTGTTAAAGAATCTAACTTGGATGCCTCAAGAACGTCGAAAGCCTAAATCCACTGAAGTCGAAGTTCAAATAAAAGCTGTACCAGTTAATTTTCGAGAAGTACTCAACGTACTGGGTATCTTCCAAGAGTACATCAAAAAAAGATATCGCTCTGGAATTATCAGTGCTGAAAATCTCACCTTTGGTGTTGAAGGTGTGGGTACTGTTGTAGCGGTTGGCTCAGACGTATCCCAATGGAAAGTCGGCGATGAGGTGATATTGGCTTATCCCGGCAATGCTTTCAGTAGCTTTGTTATCTGCTCACCGGATGACTTATTGGCTAAGCCTTCTGATCTGAGTATGGTAGAGGCAGCTACTATTTTTATGTCTTTTTTCACTGCCTATTACGGGTTGCATAATTTGGCCAAAGTTCAGCCAGGAGAGAGAGTATTAATTCATGCAGCTTCGGGAGGTGCAGGACAAGCTGCAGTTCAATTAGCTCAATTTTTTGGCTCAGAAGTATTTGCCACGACTAGTCCCCACAAAATATCTGTTCTTCGAGAACAGGGAATAAAACATGTAATGAATTCTCGAACCACGGAGTTTGCTAGTGAAGTAAGGGAACTCACCCAGGGGAATGGAGTAGATGTAATTTTTAATAGCCTGACTCATGGAGAGTACATCCCCAAAAATATAGATATCCTGGCCCCAGGTGGACGATATATTGAAATTGGTAGGCTCAACATCTGGAGCCATGAGCAAGTTTATCAAAGACGCCCAGATGTGAAGTATTTTCCCTTTGATATGTCAGATGAATTTGTTAGAGATAAACAATTTCATGCCAAGCTTTGGGACGATTTAGCCTTGCTGTTTGAGTCCGGTAGCCTCAAGCCATTACCTTACAAAGTATTTCCAAGTGAAGATGTGGTGGAAGCTTTCCGTCACCTGCAACATAGTAAGCATATCGGCAAAATAGTGGTAACTATGCCAGAGCTCTATAATGGCGTAAAAAATAGTTCCCAGCAAGCAAATCAAGAGTCAATGAGTCACCAAGAAGAACTACTACATCAATTGCAATCCGGTGATATATCCTTAGAGAATGCAGAGCAACTACTATTGGGGTTGACAGATCAACAGATACTAGCAACAGTGCCTAATAATGGTCAGAATAAATTAAATAATACAGATAAAACAGAGCAAATATTATCTCTACTGAGTTCAGGAAAAATATCCTTAGAAAATGCTCAAAACTTATTAGAAACAGTAGATCTAAATTCCCCAACAAATAAAAATCTACCCACTGCCGTTCCCAATCAAGGACAGAGCAATCAGGATGAAGCAATACTAAATCAATTACAATCTGGTGAAGTTTCCTTAGAGGATGCAGAGCAACTATTACTAGAAATTCAGCAAAAAGAATCTGTAACTGATCAATCAATTCCAGAGCAAAGGATAACAGACGATATAGCTATCATTGGAATATCATGCCGATATCCAGGAGCAAAGAACTGGAAAGAATTTTGGGAAAACTTAAAGCATGGAGTTGATAGTGTAACAGAACCTCCCCCTGGAAGATGGGAAGGACGAAGTTGGTATCATTCAGATCCAGAACATCCAGGTACTGCTTGTTCAAAGTATGCTGCTTTTTTAGATGACATTGACAAATTTGACCCTTTATTCTTTCAAATTTCTCCTGGAGAAGCTGAGTTAATCGAACCTCAACAAAGAATCTTTTTAGAGGAAGCTTACCATGCTATTGAGGATGCTGGATATGCTCCTGATTCTCTCAAGGGGAAACACTGTGGAGTATTTGTTGGGGCAGCAAGCAGTGATTATATCAAGTTTTTGTCCAATTCAGGTTTCGGTCATCATCGACTGGTGCTATCAGGAACTATGCTGTCAGTTCTACCAGCAAGAATAGCCTATTTCCTGGATCTTAAAGGACCAGTGGTAGCTGTTGAGGCTGCCTGTTCTTCATCATTAGTAGCTGTTCATCAAGCTTGCGAAAGTATTAAACGGGGAGAGAGCGAAATAGCGATCGCAGGTGGTATTTCTACCATGCTAACACCAGACTTCCAAGTACTTTCGAGTCAGTTTCAGATGGTATCTCCCGAAGGACGTTGTAAAAGTTTTGATGCTGAAGCATCCGGTATAGTTTGGGGAGAAGGTTGTGGTGCAATTTTATTAAAAAGGTATGATCAAGCAGTTCAAGATCAAGATCATATCTATGGAATAATCAAGGGTACAGGTACAAATTATGATGGAAGCACAAATGGAATTAGTGCCCCTAGTAGTAAATCTCAAGCACGCTTAGCAGAAAATATTTATCAACAATTTGGAATTAATCCAGAAACTATAAGTTATTTAGAAGCTCACGGTACAGCAACACCTCTTGGAGATCCCATCGAGGTTGAGGCATTTACAGAAGCATTTTCTAAGTGGACAGCTCAAAAACAATTTTGTGCGATCGGTTCAGTAAAGACTAATATTGGTAACGCAGCAACTGCCGCAGGAATGTCTAGTTTAATTAAGACAATTTTATGCCTGAAAAATCAAAAACTGGTTCCTTCTTTGCACTTTAATCAACCCAATCCAAACATTGATTTTGCCAATAGCCCCTTCTATGTCAACACAGAATTTAAAGCTTGGGAAGTACCAGCAGGCACACCAAGGCGAGCAGCCGTGAATTCTTTCGGATTGAATGGTACAAATGCTCATGTTGTTGTTGAAGAAGCACCAATAGAAGACAACAGGCAAACCTCCCCTGTGTCCCCTCAAGGGGGGAAGGCAACAGGTAACAGCGAAGATTACTTAGAAAATTCAGTTCATCTATTAACTTTGTCAGCCAAAACTGAAACTGCTCTTGGTGAAGTAATCAGTAGCTATCAAAATTATCTCAAAACCAATCCAAACTTAAGGTTAGGCGATGTCTGCTACACTGCTAGCACCGGAAGGACTCACTTCACCCACAGAATAGCGGTTGTCGCCCCTAACCAACAAGAATTAGTCGAAAAACTCCGACAACACCAAGAGGGAAAAAAATTAGCAGGAATCACTTCAGGAGAACTGCTAAACAACACTACAGTAGCCAAAATTGCTTTCCTATTTACAGGTCAAGGTTCCCAATATATCAACATGGGAAAGCAGTTGTATCAACAAGCACCAACTTTCCGTCAAGCGATTAACCAATGCGAGGAGATTCTCAGTAGCGTAGAAACCTTCCAGGAAACGTCATTACGAAACATTCTTTATCCAACAGACAAAAACTCGTCAGGTTCATCCCTACTAGGCCAAACAGCTTATACCCAACCAGCTTTATTCGCTATAGAATATGCTCTATTTAAACTCTGGCAATCCTGGGGAATTGAGCCAGATGTGGTCATGGGTCACAGTGTAGGAGAATATGTAGCAGCAACCGTAGCAGGAGTTTTTAGTTTAGAAGATGGCTTGAAACTAATTGCTGCTAGAGGCTCTTTGATGCAGAAATTACCTGGTGATGGTAAGATGCTCTGGGCTATGGCTCCAGAGTCTAAAGTCCTAGAAACATTGAAAGCAAAAGATCTCAGTGAGAAAGTCGCCATAGCAGCAATCAATGGACCTCAAAGCATAGTAATTTCTGGTGAGGGAAAAGCAGTAGAAGCGATCGCAACTAACCTCGAATCAGCCGGAATCACAACCAAACCACTACAAGTATCCCACGCCTTCCATTCTCCTCTGATGGAACCGATGCTGGCAGAATTTGAAGCAGCAGCAAAAGAAATAACCTATGAGCAGCCTAGGATACCACTGATATCCAATGTCACTGGCAAACAGGTAACTGAGCAGATTACCACTGCCGAATACTGGGTAAATCATGTGCGCCAACCAGTGCAATTTGATCAAAGCATGAAAACTTTGTACCAGGAAGGATACGAGTTATTTCTGGAAATAGGACCAAAACCAGTATTACTAAGTATGGGACGTCAATGTTTACCAGAAAAAATCGGTGTCTGGTTGCCCTCATTGCGTCCGGGAGTAGAAGAATGCCAACAGATGCTATCTAGTTTAGGAAAGTTATATGTAGAGGGAGCCAAAGTAGATTGGATAGCATTTGAGCAAAATTATGCTCGTCAGAAGGTGGCATTGCCAACATATCCCTTCCAACGAGAAAGGTATTGGGTTTCTAGCCAAAATGGTTACGAACAAAAATCCTACTGGTTAAAAGGCAAAGAGCAGCACCCATTACTAGGAGAAAAAATTAACCTAGCGGGAATAGAGGATCAACATCGTTTTCAATCATACATAGGAGCAGAATCTCCAGGTTACCTGAATCACCACCAGGTTTTTGGAAAAGTACTATTTCCCAGCACAGGCTACTTAGAAATAGCTGCTTCAGCCGGAAAAAGTCTATTCACAAGCCAAGAGCAAGTAGTCGTTTCTGACGTAGACATACTGCAAAGTTTAGTTATACCAGAAACCGAAATAAAGACCGTACAAACAGTAGTCAGCTTCGCAGAAAACAATAGCTATAAGTTCGAGATTTTCAGCCCCTCAGAAGGTGAAAATCAACAAACACCGCAATGGGTATTGCACGCACAAGGAAAGATATATACTGAGCCAACCAGGAACAGCCAAGCAAAAATCGACCTAGAAAAATACCAAGCTGAGTGTAGTCAAGCAATAGAAATTGAAGAACATTACCGAGAATATCGCTCAAAAGGGATAGACTACGGCAGTAGTTTCCAAGGAATAAAGCAGTTGTGGAAAGGTCAAGGAAAAGCCCTAGGAGAAATGGCCTTACCTGAAGAATTAACCGCCCAACTAGCAGACTATCAGCTACATCCAGCCCTATTAGATGCAGCCTTCCAAATAGTATCGTATGCCATACCACACACAGAAACAGATAAAATATATCTACCAGTAGGGGTAGAAAAATTCAAACTGTATCGCCAAACAATCAGCCAAGTATGGGCTATAGCAGAAATACGACAAACCAACTTAACGGCAAACATTTTTCTAGTAGACAACCAAGGAACTGTACTAGTAGAACTAGAGGGATTAAGGGTAAAAGTAACAGAACCAGTATTAACTCAAAAGTCTGCCTTTAAAGAACAATTAAAATCAGCATCTGTTTCAGAACGTCAGGAATTACTAACAACTCAAATTAGTTCAGCCATAGTCAATATTTTAGGATTGAGAGATGGACAACAGATAGAAAAACATCAACCATTGTTTGACTTAGGATTAGATTCCCTGATGGCAGTGGAATTTAAAAATCAATTGGAGTCTAACTTAGGTACAAGCTTCAGTTCAACACTGTTATTTGATTATCCAACGGTAGAATCTTTGGTCGAGTATTTAGCTAACAATGTCATCCCCATAGATTCCTTTTCCGAGCTTCCTACCCTGATTACTCATCCAGAGCAAAGGTATCAACCATTTCCGTTAAATGACATTCAACAAGCTTATTGGATAGGTCGCAATCAAATTTTTGACCTAGGTAATATTGCTACCCACATTTACATAGAAGTAGATTGTGAAAACTTAAATTTAGAAAGCTTACACCAAGCTTGGAGGCGATTAATTGACCACCATGATATGCTGCGGATGGTAGTTTTAGCTGACGGTAACCAGCAAATACTTGAGCAGGTGCCTCCCTATGAAATTGAAATTTTAAATTTGTCTGAGGAATCTCCTGAAACGATTGCTTCAGAGCTAGAGCAGATTCGCAATCAGATGTCCCATGAGGTTTTACCAACTAACCAGTGGCCTTTATTTCATCTACGGGCTACCCGTTTAAATGAACAATGTTTCCGCTTGCACGCCAGCATCGATATGTTAATATTTGATGCCTGGAGTACTTATGTTCTATTTAAGCAGTGGTCAGAACTGTACAATAATCCACAGAGTTCACTGCCTGCAACGGAAATCTCCTTCCGAGACTATGTGCTCGCGGAATTGGAACTCAAAGATAGTCCCCAGTATCTCAGTTCTCAGCAATATTGGTTCAACCGCTTAGATAACCTACCTCCAGCTCCAGAAATTCCCCAAGCGAAAGTAACTTCTGCAATTACTGATCCTCAGTTCAATACTCACACAGCTCAACTGTCTGAGATTAATTGGCAACAGTTAAAAAACAAGGCGAGCAAAGCAAATTTAACTCCTTCAGGGGTATTGTTAAGTGCTTTTGCCTATGTTTTGAATTACTGGAGCAAAAGTTCAAAGTTCACCCTCAACTTAACTCTATTTAACCGTTTGCCCTTACACCCTCAAGTCAATGAGCTCATAGGCGACTTCACCTCTGTAATCTTACTAGAGGTAGATAACTCACAAGCAGTTCCATTCATTAGTCGTGCTCAAAAACTGCAAAGACAGCTGTGGGAAGATTTAGAGCATCGTTATATCAGTGGAGTAGAAGTGCAGCGAGAGCTCTATCGTCGAGGGCGTAGTCAACCAATGGGGGTAGTCTTTACTAGCACTTTGGGCTTAAAGTCTCTGGCTGATGAAGAGGTGGGGCGAGGATTCGGTTTGGAGCACTTTGGAGAGGTTGTGTATAGTGCAGCTCAAACGCCTCAAGTGTTGCTCGACCATATCGTAACCGAGGAGAAAGGAGCACTGGCATTTAGTTGGCATACAGTGGAAGGGCTATTCCCTGAAGGTCTCATCGAGCAAATGTTTGAGGCTTATTGTGATTTGCTTCAACAGCTAGCCACCTCTGACGAACCTTGGATGGAGACTTACCACCAACTATTACCAACAGCTCAACTAGCACTCCAAGCACAAGTGAATCAGACGACTCAATCTTGGTCTGAAGATATCTTGCATAGTTTGTTTGTTAAGCAAGTACAAGTTCAAAGTGAAGCGACAGCTGTTATTAGTCCCCAAAAAAGCCTAACTTATGGGGAACTCTATCAAAGGTCTCATCAATTGGGACATGGATTGCGGAAATTAGGAGTCAAACCGAATCAGCTGGTAGCCGTAGTCATGGAGAAAGGTTGGGAACAGGTAGTAGCAGTGTTAGGCATCTTGATGTCTGGTGGAGCTTACCTACCGATAGATCCTGGGCTACCCCAAGAAAGACAGTGGTATCTACTCGAGCAAGCACAAGTCACACAAGTATTGACTCAAACTCACCTCAAACAGTCTCTGGGTTGGCCTGAAGGAATCAAATGTTGGTCTGTAGATACTGAAGAGTTAGCAGAATATGATCCAAACCCCCTAGAACCAGTACAAACTTCAGAAGATTTAGCTTATGTGATTTACACTTCTGGTTCCACAGGTTTACCCAAAGGGGTAATGATCGATCATCGGGGAGCAATCAATACCATCCTCGACATCAATCAACGGTTTAAAGTAACACCATCTGACCGAGTACTCGCCTTAGCAGCGTTAAATTTTGACCTGTCAGTGTACGACATATTTGGTGTGCTAGGAGCAGGGGGAGCGATAGTGATGCCACCACCAAAAGCAGCAAAGGATCCAGCTTGCTGGAGAGAATTAATTATCGCTCACGAAGTTACCTTGTGGAACTCAGTTCCGGCTCTGATGCAGATGTTGGTAGAGCATTTATTAGGAACCTCAGCAACAGCAGTAGGTGATTTACGAGTGGTAATGTTGAGTGGAGATTGGCTGCCAGTAGACTTACCAAGCAAAATCCAATCTCTGTGGTCTAATGTTCAAGTGATGAGTTTGGGTGGAGCAACCGAAGCGTCAATTTGGTCGATTGGCTATCCGATTGAAAAGGTGGGGTCAGACTGGAAGAGTATTCCCTATGGTAAGCCCCTGTTAAATCAAAGTTTTTACGTACTGAATGAGTTGATGGAACCAAGACCAGTTTGGGTACCGGGACAACTTTATATTGGAGGGGTAGGTTTAGCTAAGGGTTATTGGAAAAATGAGCACAAGACCCAAGCAAGCTTTATTACCCATCCAGTCACTCAGGAACCGTTATACAAAACTGGGGATTTAGGCAGGTATTTACCGGATGGTAATATTGAGTTTTTAGGCCGAGAAGACTTCCAGGTAAAAATAAATGGTTATCGTGTTGAACTGGGGGAAATTGAAGTAGCATTAAAGCAATTTCCAGGAATTAAAGAAGCGATTGTTACTGCTATCGGAGAATCTCAACAAAGCAAACGCCTGGTTGCTTATGCCGTGTTCAAGGAAAAGTCTGTTATTAGCGATTCTTCCCTGACCGATATCCATCAGACAGAAGACAAAAATGAAGTGGGCCAGCCTGATCAAGAAATAAATTGTACTTCGGAAGAATTGCGTAAGTACCTATGGCAAAAACTTCCCGAATATATGGTTCCTGATGATTATGTTATTTTGGAAGCTTTACCATTAACTGCCAACGGCAAAGTAGACCGTAAACGATTGCCCAAACCTCAAAGACAAACTATAGCCGAGACGAATCAAAATATACTACCTCAAACCAAAACTGAACAACAAATTGCTGCTGTTTGGACAGAAGTTCTTGAGCTAGAAGAAGTAGGAATTCACGACAATTTCTTTGCCATAGGAGGAAATTCTTTACTTGTCATCAGAGTGCATAATAAATTGCAAGAACTATTAGGCATAGAATTGAAAGTAGTTGACCTGTTTGCTAACCCTACTGTACATTTTCTAAGTCAACACCTTACTCAGATTGGTAGTAAAGAATTATTTATGGAAACTAGTAAAACTCGTGGAGATGAGCGAGTTAAAAAAGGAACTACCAGGAAGGAAAGGCGCAATATTAGAAAAAGTCTACGCGGCAAAAAATAATTTTTTCCTTCCAAGTAAGTATTGTTGTATTGTTATAACTGTTATGAACAGCTAAGTAATTAAGAAATATAGCAAAATTAAAGTATGACAGTAAGATGATGGATGATTTAGAAGACCTTAACGATAATCAAGACATAGCAATTATAGGAATATCTGGACGTTATTCAGGAGCTGATGATATTGAACAGTTTTGGCAGAATGTTCGGGATGGAGTTGAATCAATATGTCTTTTTTCAGAACAAGAATTGCTCAACTCTGGGATCGAACAAGAGTTACTGAATAACTCTAACTACGTCAGGACTGGTAGTTTGATCTCAAACATAGATATGTTTGATGCTAGTTTCTTTGGCTATACTCCTAAACAAGCTGAAGAGATAGACCCGCAACAAAGGCTATTCCTCGAATGTGCTTGGGAAGTAATAGAGAGGGGTGGTTATAACCCGGATACCTATCAAGGTTCTATCGGGGTTTATGCTGGCATTACCATGAGCAGCTATTTCTGGAACAACGTTAATCCTTGTTTTGACTTTTCTTACCTCAATAGTAGTTCTTTTCAACAATTGCTGGCTAATGACAAAGATTACTTAGCAACTCGTGTTGCTTACAACCTGAATCTAACTGGACCGGCTATCACCGTTCAAACTGCTTGTTCCACTTCATTAGTAGCTGTTCATCTAGCTTGCCAAAGTTTGCTCAATGGGGAATGCGACATGGCTCTTGCTGGTGGTGTCACCATCCGTGTGCCTCAAGAAGTGGGATATTTGTATCAAGACGGGATGATTCTCTCCCCAGATGGTCATTGCCGAGCCTTTGATGCCAAAGCTGAGGGTACAAGGTATGGTAATGGTCTCGGAGTTGTACTACTCAAGGGACTCGAAGATGCCATTGCAGACAAAGATTATATCTATGCAGTAATTAAGGGTTCAGCCATTAATAACGATGGCTCTTTGAAAGTCGGCTACACCGCACCTAGTGTAGTAGGTCAAGCAGCAGTTATTTCAGAAGCTCAGGCTGTGGCTGGTGTGGAAGCAGAGACGATCACATATGTAGAAGCTCATGGCACAGGGACAAAACTCGGAGATCCGATTGAAATTGAAGCTCTGACCAAGGTTTTTCAGCAGAGCACTCAAAAACAAGGCTTTTGTGCTATTGGTTCAGTAAAAACTAATGTTGGGCATTTAGACGCAGCAGCAGGAGTAACGGGACTGATTAAAGCTACTTTGGCTCTCAATCACAAATTAATTCCCCCTAGCCTGAACTTTGAACAACCCAATCCCAAAATTGATTTTGTAAATAGTCCCTTTTTCGTCAATACCCAATTGTCAGAATGGCAAAGCAATGGCACGCCTCGCCGAGCTGGAGTTAGTTCTTTTGCAGTGGGAGGAACTAACGCCCATGTCATTCTCGAAGAAGCCCCAAAACAATTTAAAAACCAAGATATATATCAGCGTCCCTTACATTTATTAACCCTTTCAGCTCAAACTAAAGAAGCACTCGAAGAATTGGTTAGTCGTTATCAAAATTATCTAGAAACTAACCGAAAAATAGAACTAGCAGATATTTGTTATACAGCCAATAGTGGACGAGTCCACTTCAACCATCGCCTTGCTATTATTGCCGCTGATCGACAACAATTAGCAACAAAACTCAGTAACCGAAGTGCTGGGGAAGAAGTAGTTGGGGTGTTTCAAAAAGAATTTTGTACCAGCAGTAATGTTCCTCAAGTAGCTTTCCTGTTCACTGGTCAAGGTTCCCAATATCTGAATATGGGACGGCAACTATACGAAACTCAGCCAACTTTTCGTCAAGCTTTGGAGGAATGTGACGAAATTCTGAGTTCGCTACTAGACCAATCTCTTTTAGCAGTTCTCTATCATCAAACAACGGATGAGTCTGGTTCATCGCTACTAGACCAAACAGCTTATACTCAACCCGCCCTATTTGCTATCGAATATGCCCTCTTCAAGCTCTGGCAATCCTGGGGCATTGAACCAAATGTGGTCATGGGTCACAGTGTAGGTGAATATGTCGCAGCAACGGTAGCAGGGGTTTTCAGTTTAGAAGATGGTTTGAGATTAATTGCCAAGCGAGGGCAGTTGATGCAACAATTGCCATCTGTCGGTGAGATGGTATCGGTCATGGCATCAGAGTCGAAGGTGCAAGCAGCGATCGCAGACTACACAGAGAAATTGGGGTTAGCTCAGTCTAATGTAGGTATTGCAGCCATCAACGGACCAGAAAGTGTTGTGATTTCCGGAGCGAGTGCTGCGGTTAAAGCAATTAGTAGCCGCCTGGAATCGGAGGGAGTGAAAATCAAACGACTACAGGTATCTCACGCCTTCCATTCACCTTTAATGACACCAATCTTGGCAAAGTTTGAAGCAGTAGCTCAACAAGTGAGCTACCATGAGCCTCAAATTCCAATCATATCCAATGTCACAGGAGAACAAGCTACCTGTGACATTAGTACACCGGATTACTGGGTAAATCATATCTGCCAGCCAGTGCAGTTTTTCCAAAGTATGGAAACCTTGTACCAAGAAGGCTATGAAGTTTTCTTAGAAATTGGACCAAAACCAATTTTGTTAGGTATGGGAAGGCAGTGTTTACCAGAAGAGGTAGGTGTCTGGTTGCCATCTCTGCGACCAGGGATGGAAGACTGGCAACAGATGCTTTTCAGTTTAGGACAATTGTATCTACAGGGAGCTGAAGTGGATTGGTTGGGAGTCGATCAAGATTATGGCTTTCAGAAAGTAGTATTGCCAACCTATCCATTCCAAAGACAACGTTATTGGATTGAACGGAGTCAAGGCAGAGGTGAAGACAAAGCCAAGCAAAATTTATCTGTTTCAACCTCATCTCCTGTAACTGAGCTATTAGATCGAGGAGACTATAAACAGTTGACAGCAATGTTAACAGGAAACGGCTCCTTGACAGCAGTTGAAGTCGTGCAGCAACTGATTCACCACCATCAACAATCACTAACACAAGCAGCTCTCAAGGATTGTTTGTACCATATAGAGTGGCAGCTCAAGCCTTCAACTCTAACTCCAGAAACCCCTTCCCAGAATGGTCAATGGCTGATTATCGGAGGTGAGGCAACTGTCGCACAGAAGTTAGCAAAGCAGCTTGAGCAAAAACAGCAGAGTTGCTATGTTGTCCAGCAATTCCCTCAAAACTATTCACAACTGTTGCACCAGGTTCAACAAGAAACTGAGCTGCCCTTGGTAGGGATTGTGTATTTGACCAGTGAGGAAGTCCCTTCTCAGATAAATATGACTTCTTCTCAAAGCTTGCTGGGACTACTACAAACCTTACTGCAAGACGACTCTTCAAATCCTGTAAAAGTTTGGGTAGTTACAGCAGGAGCAGTAGCTAAGGGAGAGCATTCTATCTCTGTAGCTCAGACTCCTCTATGGGGTCTGGGGAAGGTAGTGTCACTCGAACACCCTGAGTTGTGGGGAGGATTAATTGACCTAGAACCAGGTAAAACTGCTGAAAATCACCTGGAATTCCTTTTAAGGGAGCTGCTCAACCGTGATGCGGAAGACCAGGTAGTCTACCGTGGGGGTGAACGTTATGTACCCAGATTAGTGCCCAGTTCAGTTCCTACCTCGAAAATATTCAAAGTAGAGCCGACAGGAAGCTATCTGATCACAGGTGGATTGGGATACTTGGGATTGAAAGTAGCCGATTGGCTGGTTAAACAGGGTGTCCGCCATCTGATCCTACTTAGTCGTAGTGGTCTGACAAAGGAAACTCAACCCGCTGTGGAAGCACTGCAACAGACTGGGACTTATGTCAAAGTCCTGGCAGTAGATGTGGCGGATCTAACCGATATGGAGCGAGTGTGGAAGCAGCTTCAAGCTGAGGAGAAACCTCTCAAAGGGATTATTCATGCAGCAGGAGTAGGAAGATTAGATACTCTCGAAGAGTTAACACCGGAAAAATGGGAGGCAGTGCTGCGTCCTAAAGTACAGGGTGGATGGAATCTACATCAACTATCTCGGAATGAGAATCTGGATTTCTTTGTCTGTTTCTCGTCCATTGCCTCAGTTTGGGGCTCCCGAGGTCAGACCCATTATGCCGCAGCTAATCAGTTCCTAGATGGGTTGGTGCACTATCGTCATTCTTTAGGCTTACCAGGATTAGCAATCAATTGGGGAGCCTGGGCAGGGGGTGGCATGACCACAAATGAGGCTCAGAGATGGCTAGCTCAAATTGGAGTAGAAGCACTCTCACCGGAGTTAGCTATTTCTGCATTGGAGCACCTAATATCTACTAGCCAAGTTCAAGTGACGGTTAGTCGCAATGACTGGTATCGCTTCAAAACCATGTATGCCGTTAAACGTCCGCGTCCATTCTTAGATCTCATAGCTGTTATTCCTGAAGATATTGAAGATAAGACCAATCTAGCTCCTAGTTTGCTACAAAAGTTGGAAGCTGTAACCGAAACTCAGAGAAGGGAACTGCTGCGACAAGCACTACAAGAGGAAGTTGCTCGAGTTTTAGGTTTACCCATCACAAACAAACCAGGTTCAGAAGTCGGATTTTTTGAGATGGGCATGGACTCACTGACCGCTGTAGACTTAAGGGATCGACTGAGCAAGCTTTTGGGAGTAAATTTATCTTCAACCTTGACCTTTGATTTTCCCAATATTGAAAAGTTGGAGAAATACCTAATCAACCAGCACCTTGTCAAAGTTGGTCTTTTTCAGACTGAGATTGAGCAAGATCAAGAAGAAGATGATTCACTGGAAGCTAAACTTCTAGACGAGATTAAGCAATCATCCAATCAAGAGCTTGAAAGCTCAATTGATAAAATATTGGAATCGATAATCAATTAAACAAAGTTATGTTGAATAAATTTACTAAAAAAGAGCAAATATTGAGTGAAAAAGAGCAGATTAAGCAACTGTCTCCTTTGCAGCGAGCTGCATTAGCTCTGAAAAAATTAGAGACTAAGCTGAATAATACTTTGCACGAACCAATTGCCATCATTGGCATGAGTTGTCGGTTTCCTGGTGGAGCCTCTAGTCCAGAGAAATTCTGGCAGTTGTTGCAAGGGGGGAGCAGTGCGCGATCGCAAATCCCAAGACAGAGATGGAATATTGAAGCCTATTACGACCCTGACCCAGATGCTCCGGGTAAGATGCTCACATGTCACGGCCACTTTGTGGACAATGTTGACCAATTCGATCCAGAATTTTTCGGCATTTCCCCTCGTGAAGCAACGGCAATGGATCCCCAACACCGCCTACTGCTGGAGGTGAGTTGGGAGGCATTAGAGCAAGGTGGGCAAGTGTTAGAGCGCTTGGAGGAAGCTGCTGTTGGGGTCTTTATCGGCAATGATGGTCGTGACTACGAACAATTGCTCCAGCAGCATTTGCAACAGGAGCCAGAGAGTCCATTAGTCACCTATGCAGGAACAGGTAATGCTTTATCCAATGCAGCTGGTCGTTTAGCTTACACCTTTGGTTTTACCGGACCTACAGTCACAATTGACACCGCTTGCTCCTCATCTCTGGTAGCCATTCATCAAGCCTGTAATAGTTTACGACTCGGAGAATGCCAGATGGCTCTGGCGGGAGGAGTGAAATTACATTTAACCCCAAACTCCTATATTGATGCCTCCAAAGCTAGAATGATTTGCGCCGATGGTCAGTGTAAGACTTTTGATATTTCAGCAGATGGTTTTGGACGGGGTGAGGGCTGTGGTATGGTGCTGCTCAAACGTCTGAGTGATGCACAGGCTGATGGAGACCAGATTTTAGCAGTGATTCGGGGTAGTGCAGTCAATCAGGATGGACCAAGCAGTGGGTTAACAGTGCCCAATGGACAGTCGCAACAAAGATTAATCAAGCAAGCTCTAGCTCAAGCAAAGGTTAAGCCTTCTGAGATTAGTTATTTGGAGGCTCATGGAACCGGGACTTCCTTGGGAGACCCCATAGAGGTAAATGCAGTGGTGGCCGTGTTGGGAGAGGATCGCTCTCCAGAATCTCCTTTGTGGATGGCTTCAGTAAAGACGAACATTGGTCATTTAGAAGCAGCTGCGGGAGTATCTGGACTAATTAAGGTGGTGTTATCGTTACAGCATCGACTCCTGCCAGCCCACCTAAACTTGCACCAACCTAATCCCAAGATTGACTGGCAGCCTTGGCTACAAGTACCAAAGCAACTGACACCATGGGAAGTATCAGGTCATCGGTTGGCAGGGGTAAGTTCCTTTGGATTCACTGGGACTAATGCCCATGTAGTGATTGAGGAAGCACCAGCTTCACGCAAAAGCCCTCAGGTAGAGAGGGAAAGACCATTGCAAGTATTGGCGTTATCTGCCAAAAACCAAGAGGCATTGCTGCAACTAGTCCAAAACTACAGTCAGCATCTGGAGTGCTATCCAGAGCAAGATCTAGTAGATATATGCTTCACTGCTAACACTGGAAGGTTGTCATACATTCATCGCTTGAGTCTAGTGGCGGCGACAACCGTCGAGGTGCAAGAAAAACTAAGGGCTTTCGGCACAGGGGAAGAGGTAACTGGGCTCGTGAGTGGGGTTGTCAGTGGCGGTGAGTCCCCCAAAGTGGCAATGTTATTCACTGGTCAGGGTTCTCAGTATGTGGGTATGGGCAGACAACTGTATGAAACTCAACCGACTTTCAGAAAGGCTCTAGAACAATGTGCAGAAATTTTGCAACCCTACCTGAACAGACATTTACTGGAAGTTCTCTATTCAGTAGAAGCAGAGGAATCTATCCTGGCACAGACGGCTTATACCCAACCTGCTTTGTTTGCCCTAGAATACGCCTTATTCCAACTCTGGCAATCCTGGGGCATTAAACCAGATGTAGTCATGGGTCACAGTGTTGGAGAATATGTAGCAGCAACGGTAGCAGGAGTTTGGAGTTTAGAAGATGGTTTGAAACTAATTGCTGCTAGAGGAAGGTTAATGCAACAGTTGCCCTCTGGTGGTGAGATGGTTTCAGTTATGGCTTCAGAATCGAAAATTCGAGAAACATTGAAAGTAATGGATCTCGGAGAGAAAGTAACTATTGCAGCAATAAATGGGCCTCAAAGTATAGTAATTTCTGGAGAGTCGGAAGCCGTAAGAGCGATCGCTACTAACCTAGAATCGGAGACAATCAAAACCAAGCAACTACAACTATCCCATGCTTTCCATTCACCATTAATGGAACCGATGTTGGTGGAGTGGGAAGCTCTAGCCAATCAAATCTCCTACAATCAACCCAAAATTCCAATCATATCTAACGTTACAGGAACAACAGCAGATAGTAGCATTACTACCGCCCAATATTGGGTAAATCATGTACGTCAACCGGTAAGGTTTGCCCAAAGTATGGAAGCTTTAGACAAACTTGGCTCTGAAGTATTCCTAGAAGTCGGACCGAAACCAGTACTATTAGGCATGGGAAGGCAATGTCTACCAGAAGGGGTCGGTGTGTGGTTGCCATCATTGCGTCCGGGAGTAGATGCATGGCAACAAATGCTCTTGAGCTTAGGACAGTTATATGTAAAGGGAGTCAAAGTAGATTGGTTAGGATTTGACCGAGATTATGCTCGTCAGAAAGTCACGTTACCCACTTATCCCTTCCAGCGAGAACGCTACTGGGTGGAAACTCCCAAGCCTGTTGTTCTATCAAGTCAACAGCTACATCCATTGTTGGGGAACAAGTTGGAGTTAGCATCTACGGGGCAGACAATCTACCACCAGGACATCAACTTGAACAATCATCCGTGGATTGGTGATCACCGTGTCTATGACACCCCAGTGATTCCGGGTGTGAGCTATATAGCTATGACCCTAGCCGCAGTTGGAGTGCCAGCAGCAGTTGAGGATATTAACTTCCAGCAACCACTCTTCCTTGCCGAGTCCAACACCATAAGGGAAACGCAGTTAATGGTTCATCCAGCCAATGATGTGAACCAAAAATCTGTAGAAGTCTTCAGTCGGGATGCTGCCAAGCAGGACGAATGGCGACAGCATGCGAGTATGACCGTTTCAGAGAATCCGCCACCACCCCTTACTTTGAGTGTAGATATCCCTGCCCTATGTGAGCAGTTGCGACCACTGGACACCGAGACCCTCACGGAAATCTATGCCAGTATATCGCTGGTTTACGGTCCAATGTTGCAGGCTGTTCGACAGGCGTGGATCAGTGAAGAGACTAGCCTGCTAGAAATTGAAGTCCCGAAGGCACTAGCATTCCAGTTGGCTGGAGAACCGATCCATCCGGTGCTGATTGATGCTTGCACACGCCTAACACCAGATCTCTTCGAGTTCAGTTCTGACTCAGGTGTGTTTTGGGCTCCTTGGCGGGTAAAGGATATGACGCTTTTGCATCCAACACCGCGTCGCTTTTATGCTTATGTAGAGGAACCATCTCGCATCAACGAGCAATTGCAAACACGTTCCTATGACATCCACTTGCTGGATGAAACAGGTCAGGCGTTCGGTCGCATGGACGGTTTCACGGTCAAGCGAGCCCCAAGTCAGCTATTTCTAAAGAGTTTACAGCCAGATGTGAGTAATTGGCTTTATCAGCTACAGTGGCAACCCTCAGAGATTAGGGAAACAGTACCCTTGGCTACATCGGTTATGTGGTTGTTGTTTGTACCTGAGGGAGTTTGGGCAAAACAACTGACAAGCTCCTTGGCTAAACTTGAGCAACAGTGTGTAATAGTCTCCCCAGGAAATGATTTCCGGTGTCTGAGCGAGTATCACTACCAAGTTTGTCCTACCCAAAAGGAATCTTTCCAACAATTGTTGCAGAAGATAGTTGAGAAAGGGGTTACTCTGCAAGGTGTGGTTCACTTGTGGAGTTTGTTAAGTGACTCACAACAGTTGAATCAAGCCCAAGAACTTGTCTGTGGAAGTACACTGCACTTAATCCAAGCTCTAACCGAAGTGCTTGCTTCTCAATTGCCCCCTCTGTGGTTGGTAACTCAAGGAGCTCAATGTATAGCAGCTCAAACTACCATAAATGTGCAGCAATCCCCTTTGTGGGGTCTGGGTAGGGTGATTGCGTTGGAGCATCCGGAGTTGAAATGCCACCGTGTAGACTTGGATCCGAACCATGCCAGCATTGCTGAAGGGGTAGAAATGCTACTGCAAGAGTTGTTTGCTCCTGATGCTGAAGACCAAGTAGCCTATCGACAAGGAGAACGCCATGTCGCGAGACTGGAACGTTTTGTCCCCCAAGCTTCCGAAGAGTACCCTCAACAACTCCGGCTGAGAGCTTACGGCACTTTAGACAATCTCGTACTTCAACCTCAGCAGCGCCGACAGCCTGAAAGGGGAGAAGTGGAGATTCAAGTTAGGGCAGTTGGTCTCAACTTCCGCGATGTTCTCACTGCTTTAGGCATGATGCAGGAATATACTCAACATCTATTTGACAGTGCCGAGCAAGTAGTCTTTGGTGGGGAATGTGCTGGTGTGGTGGTAGCTGTGGGATCTGATGTTGAGCATTTACAAGTAGGTGATGAGGTTGTATTGGCTTTAGCCATAGGGTGTCTGGCTCACTATATGACAATTCCAGCTGAGTTAGCACTACCTAAGCCCCAAAACCTAAGTTTTGAAGCAGCAGCCACTTTGCCTACAGCTTTTATCACAGCTCACTACGGATTGAACTATTTAGCTAACCTACAACCGGGAGAACGAGTGTTGATTCATTCCGCTGCCGGGGGAGTTGGACAGGCTGCGGTTCAGTTAGCTCAACGTAGGGGAGCCGAAGTCTTTGCGACAGCCAGTCTTCCCAAATGGAAGTTTTTGCAGCAGCAGGGGGTAGAGCAAATCATGGATTCCCGGACTCTGGAGTTTGCTGAGCAAGTAAAAGCAGCTACTGAGGATCTGGGAGTGGATGTGGTGCTCAACAGCTTCAATGAAGAATACATTCCCTATAGCTTTCAAACTTTAGCTCATGGAGGTCGATTTATTGAGATTGGTAAAATCAATATTTGGTCACAGAGCAAAGCAAAAGAACACCGTCCGGATGCCAAGTATGAGGTTTTTGACCTGGTGGAGATGGTACGAGAGCAGCCTGAGCTAATAGCGCAGCTATGGAGCGAACTAGGGACAGAGTTGAGGACGGGGCAATTGCAACCTCTACCACATCAAGTGTTTGAGTTAGGACAGGTGCAGGAAGCTTTCCGATATCTCCAACAAGCAAAACATATAGGGAAGGTTGTGGTTGCTATTCCCCCATTGAAAGAACAAAAGAAGGTAGAGATACAAGCACAGGGTAGCTACTTGGTGACAGGAGGATTAGGTGCTTTGGGATTAGAGGTCTCAAAGTGGCTAGCGGACAAGGGAGCTCGTCACTTGGTATTGATGGGACGCAGTTCTCCTTCAGCTGAAGCACAAACAGCCATCGCACAGTTGGAGGATCTGGGGGTAAAGGTGAGTGTTCAGCTTGCTGATGTTTCTTGCTCTGAGCAAGTATCTCAGATAATGCAGAGAATTGAAGGGGAGTTGCCTAGCTTGCGAGGAGTGATTCATGCCGCCGGGGTGTTGGATGACGGGGTACTGCAAAATATGAGTTGGCAGCAGTTCGTAAAAGTAATGCTGCCAAAAGTAGAAGGTACTTGGCATTTGCATCAACTAACCAAAGATCTACCTTTAGATTTCTTTGTTTGTTTTTCCTCCATGTCTTCTCTGCTGGGAAATCCCGGTCAAGGAAATTATGCCGCTGCTAATGAGTTTATGGATGCAATAGCTCATTATCGTCGCGGTATGGGATTACCAGGATTGAGTATTAATTGGGGAGCCTGGGCATCATCAGGGATGGCAGCTAGTTTAGCAGGTCAGCATCAGCAACGGCTGGAGAGCAGTGGCATCAGTGCCATAGAACCTCAACAAGGGATGCAGGCATTAGGGTCATTGTTATCAGAGTCTCCCAGCCAAGTTGGGGTGTTGCCCATTAATTGGTCAAAGTTTGTCAGTCAACTACCAAGTGGACAAAAGATACCATTCTTGGAGGCATTGATTTCCATTGAGCCATCATTAACCCAAAAGTCAGCATTTAAAGCACAACTAGAAGCAGCAGCTATTTCAGAACGTCAGGAGTTATTAACAATTCACATTCGCTCAGCGATCGCCAAAGCATTAGGTTGGAGGGATGGCCAAAAAATAGGAATGCGCCAACCTTTGTTTGATTTAGGATTAGATTCTTTGATGGCAGTAGAATTAAAAAATCGCTTGGAGTCAAGCTTAGAAACCAACTTAAGTTCAACATTGTTATTTGATTATCCGACTGTAGAAGTACTGGTAGAGTATTTGGCCAACGATGTCATCCCCATAGAATTCTCTTCCAACCTAGATGAAATCCCAAATGTAGAACAAGAGACAATAGATAGCGCATCTCGTTTTCAGGAAATGTCTGAAGATGATATGGCCAACCTACTAGCTAAAAAATTAGAATCTCTGGAGGGGAAGAAAAGCTAATGAAAAAAAGTCAAAGTAGCCGCACTATAGACTACAAAGCATTAATGGAAAATGCTTTTCTCCAGATAGAAACTTTGCAGTCTAAATTAGAAGCTTTTGAAAATCAAGAAAAGGAACCCATCGCGATCATTGGTATGGGCTGTCGCTTCCCTGGTGGAGTAGATTCTCCTGAAGCTTTCTGGCAGCTACTCAATGATGGAGTAGATGCGATCGCGGAAGTACCTAAAAATAGATGGAACATTGATGAATACTATGATCCAGACCCAGACGCTCCCGGCAAAATTGCTACTCGCGACGGTGGTTTTCTTTCGGGAATAGATCGCTTCGATGCCCCATTTTTCGGGATTTCTCCCCGAGAAGCTCACAGCTTAGACCCTCAACAACGCTTGTTGCTCGAAGTGAGTTGGGAAGCTATCGAAAGAGCTAACATTGTCCCGGAGAAATTGTTTAATAGCCTCACGGGAGTATTTATTGGGATCGGTAGTAACGATTACTTAAATCAGCTGGCAACCTCGGAAATACCAGAAGCTTATTGGGGTACAGGTAATGTACCCAGTGCCGCTACAGGTCGTTTATCATACATCTTGGGACTCACTGGACCGAATTTAGCAGTAGACACTGCTTGCTCTTCCTCTTTGGTATCAGTGCATCTGGCTTGTCAGAGTTTGCGACAGCGAGAATGCAATCTAGCTCTAGCAGGAGGTGTGAATCTAATTCTATCTCCCAAGTTTAGTATTGTTTTCTCTCAGGCAAAAATGTTATCTCCTGATGGTAGGTGCAAGACTTTTGATGCTTCTGCCAATGGTTATGTGCGTGGTGAAGGATGCGGAGTGATTGTTTTAAAGCGACTTTCTGACGCATTAGCCAATGGAGATCATATTTTGGCAGTAATTCGCGGCACGGCAGTCAATCAAGATGGACCGAGTGGTGGCTTGACAGTACCTAATGGTCCGTCTCAAGTAGCTGTTATCCGTCAAGCATTGGCAAATGGAGAAGTAGACCCAGCTAGTATTAGTTATATTGAAGCTCATGGTACTGGAACTTCTCTAGGAGACCCCATTGAAGTTGGAGCTTTAGGAAAGGTATTCGGCAAAACCCACTCTATTGAAAAACCTGTAATCATTGGTTCAGCTAAAACTAACATTGGTCACTTAGAGGTAGCAGCAGGAATTGCAGGATTGATGAAAGTAGTTCTACAACTGCAACAGGAAAAAATAGCACCATCACTGCATTTTAATCAGCCTAACTCTTATATTAATTGGTCACAATTACCTCTACAAGTTCCCGCTCAACTGACCCCTTGGCAAACTAATGGTAACAGTCGCATCGCGGGAGTGAGTTCCTTTGGTTTTAGTGGCACAAATGCTCATGTGATCTTAGAAGAAGCCACAACAGAAGGCAACAGTTCATCGGTAAAAGTACGGGAGAATGGCTATTCTTCCGTGCCAGAAGATGACTTAGAACGTTCAGTTCATTTGTTAACTATCTCAGCCAAAACTCAAACGGCTCTTAGTGATTTACTCAGTAATTATCAAAATTATATAAAAATTCATCCCGAATTAGGAATAGGCGATATCTGCTATACAGCTAACACAGGACGTACCCACTTCAACCACAGACTAGCAGTTGTCACTTCTAACCCACAAGAATTAGTTGACAAACTCCGACAGCACCAAGAGGAAGAAGAAGTAGCTGGAATCTACTCACGAGAACTGCCAAATAACACCACAGTAGCCAAAATCGCTTTCCTCTTCACAGGGCAAGGTTCTCAATATATCAACATGGGCAGGCAGTTGTATCAACAAGCACCAACTTTCCGTGAAGCGATTAACCAATGTGAAGAAATTCTCAGTAACCTAGAAACGTTTCAGGACAATTCCCTACAAGAAATACTCTATCCAGCAGATGACTCATCGGATTCCTCCCTACTGAATCAAACAGCCTATACTCAACCTGCTTTATTTGCCATAGAATATGCCCTATTTAAACTCTGGCAATCGTGGGGGATTAAACCAGATGTCGTTATGGGTCATAGTGTAGGAGAATATGTTGCGGCAACTGTAGCAGGAGTATGGAGTTTAGAAGATGGTTTGAGACTAATTGCCGCTAGAGGCTCTTTGATGCAGAAATTACCTGCTGGTGGCGAGATGATTTCAATTATGGCATCAGAGTTGAAAGTTCTAGAGACTTTGAAAGGGATGTCCCGGTCAGAAAAAGTAGCCATAGCAGCCATCAATGGACCCGAAAGCACAGTAATTTCTGGCGAAGCAGAAGCAGTAAGAGCGATCGCAACTCACTTAGAATCCCTTGGTATCAAAACCAAACAACTACAAGTGTCTCACGCTTTCCATTCTCCTCTGATGGAACCAATGTTGGCAGAATTTGAAGCAGTAGCCAAAGAAACGAGCTATAGTCAGCCTCGGATACCTCTAATATCAAATATTACTGGTCAACAGGTGGATTTGGAAATTACCACTGCCGAATATTGGGTAAATCATGTGTGCCAACCAGTGCGGTTTGCCCAGAGTATGAAAACTCTGCATCAGGAAGGATATGAGTTATTCCTAGAAATCGGACCTAAACCAATATTATTAGGAATGGGGCGTCAATGTTTACCAGAAGAAGTGGGTGTCTGGTTACCATCATTGCGTCCGGGAGTAGAAGAATGGCAACAGATGCTCTCTAGTTTGGGACAGTTATATGTACAGGGAGCCAAAGTAGATTGGTCAGGATTTGACCAAGACTATAACCGTGAGAAAGTAATATTGCCAACATATCCCTTCCAACGACAACACTACTGGGTAGAAACAAAAGATAATGGATATCAAAGCAATGCTTCTTTTGCAGAGAAAGATACTAATACTGAGATCGTCAACCTCCTCAGTAAAGGAGAAATTGACACCTTAGCACAACAACTGGAAAAAGCAGCAAACTTTTCACCAGAACAGCTTAAACTTTTACCGAAAATCTTAGAACTACTAACTAAGCAACATCAGCAACAATTAGCAGCAGCAAGGATTAAAGATTGGTTCTATCAACTTCAGTGGCAACCTTTACCTGAAATTTCCCTAAAAAACGGCATTCAAGTGAGTCATTGGTTGATTTTTGCCGACAATACGGGGGTAGCAGAGAAATTAGCCCAAAAATTACAACAGCAAGGACATAAATGTAGCTTAGTTTATCGAGCAGATAAATATCAACAACTAGCAACAGGAAGATATCAACTCAATCCCTCTGCTCCTGAAGAATTTGGACAACTTTATGAAGCCATTATAGAAACCAGTCAACTGCCCTTATCAAGGGTAATCCATTTGTGGAGCTTAGATGCTCCAGTTACGGAACATTTAACCCTAAACACCTTAGAGCAGACTCAACTGTGGGGGTGTGCTAGTGTATTGCACCTGCTACAAAGTGTGCTCAAAACTACCAATGTTCCTCAATTATGGCTAGTCACCAGGGGCGCTCAGTCAGTATTATCGAACATGGAAAAACTAACAGTAGCTGCCTCACCCTTGTGGGGATTAGGTAGAGTCGTGTCTCTAGAACATCCGCAGCTTTGGGGGGGATTAGTAGATTTAGACCCGCAAACATCAGAAGAGGATGTAGAAAAGCTGTTGCAATTACTAGTAAACAACTCAGAAGAAGACTATCTAGCTTTACGAGAAGGAAAAACCTATGTAGCCCGTTTGGTTCAGCAATCTCTTCAGGCATCTGTTGAAGCACTATCCTTAGCATCTGATGCCACTTACTTAATTACAGGAGGACTCGGAGCTTTAGGGTTACATACAGCACAATGGCTAGTAGAAAAGGGCGCTCGACATCTGGTGTTGACTGGACGTAGTGCTCCATCAAAAAAAGTACAAGAAATCATAGAAAAGTTAGAACAAGCAGGAGCTAAAGTTAAGGTTTTGTTAGGAGATATTTCTCTTGAACAAGATGTTGCCCAAATTATTGAACAGATTCAGACATCTTTACCTATACTAAAAGGTATTATTCATGCCGCCGGAATACTTGATGACGCAACCCTGCAACAGATGAGTTGGGAGAATTTTGCCAAAGTAATGGCACCAAAGGTAGGAGGAACTTGGCATTTACATCAATTTACCCAAGAGCTACCGTTAGATTTCTTTGTCTGCTTCTCTTCAATAGCTTCCTTAATCGGTTCACCAGGTCAAGGAAATTATGCTGCTGCCAATGCCTTTATGGATGCTTTGGCTAACTATCGTCGAAGTAGAGGATTGTCTGGATTAACTATTAACTGGGGTCCTTGGGCGTCTGGAGGAATGGCGAATAATTTAGCGGCTCAGCATCAAAATCGCATCCATACCAGTGGAGTTAATGATATTGCCCCCGAACAAGGAATGTCTGCCTTGGAGCAACTGTTAGCCAATCAAACTCTAACTGGACAAATTGGTGTAATATCTGTAGAGTGGTCATTATTGGCACAACAGTGGAGTAATCTAAATAAAAGTTCATTACTACAGGAACTATTACACCAAGATGAATTACAGCAACAAGATATTCTGAAGCAGAAGCTAGAACGAGAAATTTTAGATCAATTAGATAAGGCATCAGCAGGCGAAGGTAAGGAAATTCTAAAGGAACACATTCGAGGGCAAGTAGCCAAGGTATTAGGCTTAAGTTCATCTCAATTACCAGAAATCAATTTGGGCTTTATGGAAATGGGGATGGACTCTTTGACAACAGTGGAATTAAAGAATCGATTACAAGCTCAACTAGGGATTACCTTACCTGGGACAGTAGCGATGGAATATCCCACAATTGACAAACTATCTCGGTATATATTTGAAGAAGTCATGGGATGGAAATCAGTAGCAGATTCCGAGAGGAATTTACCTGAACGAAAAGAGGTAGATGTAGATGAGCAGATTTTGCAAGTTATCGAAGATATCTCAGAAGAGGAATTTGAAGCACTAGCAGCTCAACAATTAGAAAAAATTAATAGTATGCTTTGATAAACTGCTGAAATAAGGACAGTTGAATTAATCAAAAAGTCAAATAATAAGTCAAGGATAAAAATTCATGGAACCGACTACCAACAAAGAGCAACTATCATTATCCAAACAGATGTTTCTGGCGCTAAAGCAAGCAGAAGCTAAGTTGGAGATGATGGAACTTGCCAAAAGTGAACCTATTGCCATTATTGGTATTGGTTGTCGATTCCCAGGAAATGCCAACACTCCAGAAAGCTTCTGGGAACTGTTAGCTAATGGTGAAGATGGAGTTAGAGAAATTCCACCTGAACGCTGGAATCCAGATTATTTTTACCATCCTGACCCTGATACTCCAGGGAAAATGTATATCCGTCATGCTTCCTTAGTGGATCAGGTAGATCAGTTTGAGCCTGAGTTTTTTGGCATCTCTCCGAGAGAAGCCCATAGCCTTGACCCACAACAACGTTTTCTTTTAGAAGTAACTTGGGAAGCTTTAGAAAGAGCGGGAATTAACCCCCAACAATTAGAAAATACCCACACAGGAGTGTTTCTAGGTATTGGTCAAAACGATTATGCTGATTTGGGCTTTAACCAACTGGAAAATATCAGCCCTTACGATGCTACAGGCAATGGCTTTTGTTTTGCCGCAGGTAGGCTATCTTACTTCTTGGGATTGCAAGGTCCATCTTTAGCAATAGATACAGCTTGTTCAGCATCTCTGGTAGCTATACATGAGGCTTGCCATAGTCTACGTCGGGGTGAGTCTAATCTGGCTTTAGCAGGAGGGGTACAACTGATGCTCTCTCCTCACGTTACCACCGCACTATCAAAATTGAAGGCTCTATCACCAGATGGCAGGTGTAAGACTTTTGATGCTGCGGCGGATGGTTATGGTAGGGGAGAGGGATGTGGCATGGTAGTACTTAAGCGCCTGTCTGATGCTCTTAAAGATGGTGACCAAATCTGGGCAGTGATTCGTGGTTCAGCAGTTAATCATGATGGACCTAGTAGTGGACTGACAGTGCCGAATAAACTAGCCCAAGAAAAGCTTATTCAGCAAGCTCTCAAAGCAGCCAAAATAGAACCATCTCAGGTAGGTTATGTGGAAGCTCATGGTACAGGAACCTCTTTAGGGGATCCGATGGAAGTTAGAGCCTTAGGCACGGTGTTTGAGGAGGGACATAACCAAGAACATCCTTTGAGGATTGGTTCAGTTAAAACCAATATCGGTCACCTAGAAGCCGCAGCGGGAATTGCCGGATTGATTAAGGTAGTTCTACAACTCCAACATCAAAAAATTGCACCATCACTGAATTTTAAACATCCTAACCCCTATATTGATTGGGAGAATCTACCTCTAGAAGTTCCCACTCAACTGATACCTTGGCCATTATCCGGTGGTAAACGAGTGGGAGGAGTGAGTTCCTTTGCTATTAGTGGCACCAATGCTCATATAGTGCTAGAAGAAGCTCCAAGAGAAGGCAACCGGCAACCCCCCCCTGTGTCCCCCCAAGGGGGGAAGGCAACAGGCAACAGTGAAGATTGCTTAGAACGTTCAATTAATCTACTAACGCTGTCAGCGAAAACAGAAATGGCCCTGGCGGAGTTAGTCATTAGTTATCTCCATTATCTGGAAAATCATCCAGAATTGGAGCTAGAAGATGTCTGTTATACAGCCAACACAGGAAGAGCTCATTTCAAACATCGATTAGCGGTTATTGCTGCTGACCGCAAAGAACTAGTAGAAAAACTACATTACCAGGAAACTGGGGAGCAAGTAGTTGGACTATTTTCTGGACATGCTAGCAAAAATCCACCGAAAATAGTTTTCTTGTTCACTGGTCAAGGTTCCCAGTATGTGAATATGGGAAGGCAACTCTACGAAACTCAGCCGACTTTCCGTAAAGCTTTGGAAGAATGTGACCAAATTTTAGAGTCCTATCTGGAATATCGACTCTTAGAAGTTCTCTATCCTCAAAATGCACCATCATCAAGCTCCTCTCTACTAGACCAAACAGCTTATACCCAACCCGCCTTATTTGCTATAGAGTATGCCTTGGCTAAGTTATGGGAATCTTGGGGAATTAAACCCAATGCGGTAATGGGTCACAGTGTGGGAGAATATGTAGCAGCAACAATAGCAGGAATTTTTAGTTTAGAAGATGGTCTAAAACTCATTGCAGCTAGGGGAAGGTTAATGCAACAGTTACCCTCTGATGGTGAGATGGTTTCAGTCATAGCTAAGGAGTCAAAAGTTCGTGAATTGATTACCCCCTACACAGACAAGGTCGCAATTGCTGCAATTAATGGACCAGAAAGTGTGGTTATTTCTGGTGAAACAGAAGCTATTGCAGCTATTGTCAATCAATTAGAGTCAGAGGGAGTCAAAACTAAAAGACTACAAGTATCCCATGCTTTTCATTCACCATTAATGGAACCGGTGTTGGCAGAGTTTGAAGCTATAGCTAATCAAGTTACCTACCATCAACCAAAAATACCACTAATTTCTAATGTTACAGGCACAAAAGTAGACAATAGTATTACCACAGCCAACTATTGGGTCAATCATATACGCCAGCCCGTAAAGTTTGCTGCTAGTATGGAAACCCTGCACCAACAAGGTTTAGAAATATTCCTAGAAATAGGAGCCAAACCAATATTATTAGGCATGGGACATCAATGTCTGCCAGAAGGGGTAGGTGTCTGGTTGCCTTCTTTGCGTCCTGCGGTAGATGAATGGCAACAGATACTCTCGACTTTAGGACAGTTGTATGTACATGGAGTTCAAGTCAATTGGTCAGAATTTGACAGAGATTATAACCACCAGAAAATTGTTTTACCAACTTATCCCTTCCAACGTAAAAGGTATTGGGTAGAAACGGCTAATGATTGGGATGGAAAAACAATCTCTACAACCAAGCTCCACCCTCTGATTAATCAAAAGTTTCAATCTCCCTTATCAAAAGAAATCTTTTTTGAGTCTCATTTTAGCACCGAAACTCTGCCATTTTTAGCAGACCATATTGTCTATGAACAAGTAGTAGTTCCTGGTGCAAGTCACGTCTCCCTCTTGTTAGCAGCGGCATCTTTAACTTTACCCACAACTGAATGTCAACTAGAGGATATTCTCTTTCCCCAAGCTCTAGCAATTCCAGAGCAAGGATCACGAACCGTACAGGTAGCTTTCACTCCCCAAAATGCCTCCTATTCATGTCAAGTGATTAGCTTTGACGACTCTTTAGAATCACAGATTAATCAAGTTTCAAACAATGGGAGTCACATCAGTGACTGGGCAGTTCATGCCACAGGGAAATTGTCTGTTGCTAATGCTGAGCAATCACTAATACCTCTAGAAGAAATTCAAGCCAGATGTAGCCAAAAAATAGATAGTGCAGAAATTTACCAGCATCTCTGGGATAGACAGATTCACTTAGGACAGAGTTTCCGTTGGATAGAGCAAGTATGGTTGGGAGAGGGAGAAGTTCTTTGTCAAATGAAAGTCCCAAAAACTATTCTGAATGCAACAAAGTATCAACTACATCCGACTCTAGTTGACTCGTGCTTTCAATCAATAATCGCACTTGTTTTAGATCAATCTGGCAATAAAAATGAAACATTTGTTCCATTCAGTATAGATAAATTTACTTTCTATAATAGTTCTGATAATGAGCTGCTTTGGTGTTATACCTGTGGCTCGAAAGATAAACAATCAGGAGAAAAATTCAAAGCCGATATACAATTGTTTGACCAACATGGGCAGCTAGTTGCTCAGGTTATTGGTTTTGAAGGTAGGAAAGCTAATTCAGATACCTTGCTGATGACTCTGGAAGCAGATTTGAGTCATTGGTTTTATAAAATCAACTGGCAATCCCAACCCCTACTCTTAAGTTCCCAATCTAATGAAAAGCAAACAAGTAATTGGCTAGTATTTGCACTGACGAATGAATTGACAGAGCTTATTGGAGAGGAGTTGCAACAGAGGGGACACAACTGTATTTGGGTATCTCCAGGTTCAGATTATCAAGAAATAGATGCTCAACATTATCAAATCAATCCCACTGTTACTGAACAATTCCAACAACTACTGCAAGACAATGCTGACATCAAAGGTATTGTGCATTTATGGGGTATCAATGAAACCAGTGATCCTGTAGTTATCAAAGATATAGAAACAGCCCAAGAATTAGGTTCTGGTACGGTACTACATTTAGTGCAAGCCTTAATTAAAACTGGACTAATTCATGTAATGCCAATGTGGTTAGTTACTCAAGGAACTCAGAGTGTATTAGATGAATCAGAAGTGAGCCAACCCCACCACGGCTCTCTGTGGGGACTAGGACGAGTTATTCGTCTGGAACATCCAGAATTAAACTGTTGCAGGGTTGATTTAGATTCCAAATCTCCTCTTGCTGAGACTATTCCCAAGTTGGTAGACGAACTGTTGTCTAATAATTATGAAGACCAGATTGCAATTCGTCAGGGAATTCGTTATGTCGCCCGATTAGTACGACAACAACAGCACAAATTAAGCTCACAAAAACTGTCAATTCAATCAGAAGCTTGTTATCTAATTACTGGTGGTTTAGGTGCATTAGGGTTACAGGTAGCTCAATGGTTAGTTGCTCAAGGTGCTCAACATCTAGTCTTAATTGGACGTAGTGCCCCCTCCGAAACCGCCAGGGAAATCATTGAGAACTTAGAAGCACTTGATAGTCAAGTATGTGTTTGGTCAGGAGATATATCAGAGCAAAGAGATGCCGTGAGGATTATCAACCAAATTCAAGACTCATTGCCACCACTCAAAGGAGTAATTCATGCAGCCGGGGTATTAGATGATAGCTTACTGCAAAATCTAAGTTGGCAGCAGTTTACGAAAGTTATGGCACCAAAAGTAGCAGGAACTTGGCATTTGCATCAACTCACTAAAGATTTACCTTTAGATTTCTTTGTCTGTTTCTCATCTATGGCTTCGATGTTGGGTTCACCAGGTCAAGGAAACTATGCTGCTGCTAATGCTTTTATGGACGCGATCGCTAATTATCGTCGTGGTATGGGACTACCAGGATTGAGCATTAATTGGGGACCATGGGCATCAGCAGGCATGGCAGCTAAGTTAGGGGATGAGCACTTAGATCGCTTGCATAACTCAGGGTTAAAATCCATTAGCCTTAATGAAGGAATGCAAGCCTTGGAAAAGTTGTTACAACTCGAAGTTCCTCAAGTTGGCGTGATGCCAATTAATTGGTCACAGTGGTTCGAGGTACAGGCAGGAACAACAATGCCAATGCTTAAGGATTTGGCTCCTTCTCAGTCAAAATCATCCCAGGAAGGATGGTTTATTAAACACTTAGAAGCTGTCTCCCCTGAACAACGTCGCCAGCTACTGACTAAGGAAGTTCGTTCGCAGGTTGCTCAAATACTTGGGATTGCAGATCCAGAGCAAATAGATTCTCAGGTTGGATTGTTTGATATAGGAATAGATTCATTAATGCTGACAGAACTCAGGAATCGCTTGCAATCAAGTTTGGGGTGTCGCTTGTCAGCAACCACTTTGTTCAATTACGCCAACATTGATGATTTAGTAGACTACCTGACTCAGGATGTATTGGAGACTATCAGCTTTGAAGAATTGGAAGATGTTTCTCCTGTAGAACTAAACCCTACTGAAGATCTAGCAGAACTTTCTACAGATGAAATAGCGGCATTACTAGCAGATGAATTATATAAGGGGGCTTAGTATAAATATGACGGCAAAAGTAGATCAATCCAAATTACTTAGAGACGCTTTAGTTGAGTTACGAGATAAGAAAGCTAAACTCAATGCTTTGGAGCAGGCTAATACAGAACCCATTGCTATTATTGGCTTAGGGTGTCGCTTTCCCAAATCACCGAATACTGAAGTCTTTTGGCAGTTACTGGAACAAGGGATGGATGCAGTCACTGAGGTGCCGAAAGAACGTTGGGATATTGAGCAGTATTACGATCCAAATCCTGATGCCACAGGCAAAATGTATACCCGCTTTGCCAATTTCATCACGGATGTAGATAAGTTCGATCCTGAGTTTTTCAAAATTTCTCCTCGCGAAGCCAAGAAGCTGGATCCTCAGCACCGATTACTTTTGGAGGTTTGTTGGGAGAGCCTCGAATACGCAGGTTTGTCTCCCCTTGCTCTCAGAGGTAGTCAAACAGGAGTCTTCGTCGGCATGATGAACCATGACTACGGGCAGTTGGCAACAAATCCTGCGGATTGGCACACTGCCTCCGGCAATGGCTCTTTTCTTGGAGCTGGAAGGATTGCTTATACCCTGGGACTGCAAGGACCAACTTTAAGTGTGGAAACAGCTTGTTCTTCTTCCCTCGTAGCCTGCCATCTGGCTTGCCAGAGTCTACGCAACCAGGAGTGCAACATTGCTTTAGTGGGTGGGGTAAATCTTATGCTCACTCCCGATGGGAGTGTAATACAGTCTCGCTCTAAGATGAATTCACCAGATGGCCGTTGTAAAACATTTGATGAGAGTGCTGATGGCTATGGACGAGGAGAGGGATGTGGAGTAGTTGTTCTCAAACGATTGTCAGAAGCACAAGCTGACGGAGACCAAATTCTAGCTCTTATACGAGGTTCTGCAGTCAATCATGATGGTCCGAGTAGTGGGTTGACAGTGCCCAATGGCTTAGCTCAGGAAGCCTTGATACAACAAGCTCTAACTAATAGTAAGGTTGAGGCTTCTCAGGTAGACTACATAGAATGTCATGGAACTGGGACCCCTCTTGGGGATCCGATTGAAGTGGAAGCTTTGGTCAATGTATATGGTAAGAATCGTCCTCAGGATCTACCCATCATTATTAGTTCTGTCAAAACGAATATTGGTCACTTAGAGGGAGCAGCAGGAATTGCTGGATTAATCAAGACTATTCTGTGTTTACAGAATGAAAAGATTCCTCCTCATCTTCATCTAAAACAGCCTAATCAACGAATTCCTTGGGAAGAGATACCCGTAGTAGTGCCGACAGAAGCAAGATCTTGGTTGCGGGGGGATAAAACTAGAATCGCGGGAGTTAGCTCCTTTGGTCTGAGTGGAACTAATGCTCATGTGATTGTAGAGGAGGCACCAAAAGAAGGCAACAGGCAAATCTCCTCTTTGTCCCTCCAAGGGGGAAAGGCAACCGGCAACGGAAAAGATGTACCAATACGTCCTATTCATCTATTAACTCTTTCAGCTAAAACTCAAACAGCTCTTGATGAGTTGGTCAGTAGTTATGAAAATTATCTCAAAGCTCACCCTGAATTAGGGGTAGCCGACATCTGCTATACCGCCAACACAGGACGTACTCACTTTAACCACAGACTAGCAGTTGTCACCTCCAACCAACAAGAATTAGTGGAAAAACTTCGACAACAGCAAGAGGGAGAAGAGGTAGTCGGAATCTACTCAGGAAACCTGCTAAACAACAGTACAGTTCCTAAAATCGCCTTGTTATTCACAGGACAAGGCTCCCAATATGTCAATATGGGCAGGCAGTTGTATCAACAAGCACCAACTTTCCGGGAAGCGATTAACCAATGCGAGGAAATTCTCAGTAGCCTAGAAACGTTCCCAAATAAATCCTTACGAGAAATCCTCTATCCAGCAGACGACTTATCAGATTCATCCCTATTAGACCAAACAGCTTATACCCAACCAGCTCTATTTGCCATAGAATATGCTCTCTTCAAACTCTGGCAATCCTGGGGCATCAAACCAGATGTCGTTATGGGTCATAGCGTCGGAGAATATGTAGCAGCAACCGTAGCAGGAGTATTCAGCTTAGAAGATGGTCTGAAATTAATTACAGCCAGGGGAGCTTTAATGCAGAAATTACCGGCTGGTGGAGCAATGGTTTCAGTGATGGCATCAGAGTCGAAAGTTCTAGAGATATTGAAGGGGATGTCCCGATCAGAAAAAGTAGCCCTAGCAGCCATCAATGGACCAGAAAGCACAGTTATTTCTGGCGAAGCAGAAGCAGTAGAAGCGATCGCAACTCACCTAGAATCAGCAGGAATCAAAACCAAACAACTACAGGTATCCCACGCCTTCCATTCACCATTGATGGAACCGATGTTGGCAGAGTTTGAAGCAGTAGCCAATCAAATAACCTACCATCAGCCTAGGATACCACTGATATCCAATGTCACTGGCAAGCTAGTAGATTCGAGGATTACTTCTGCTGAATATTGGGTAAATCATGTGCGCCAACCAGTACAATTTGTCCAGAGTATGAAAACTCTGCACCAGGAAGGATATGAGTTATTCCTGGAAATTGGACCTAAACCAATTTTGCTAGGCATGGGGCGTCAATGTCTACCGGAAGATATGGGTGTGTGGTTGCCCTCATTACGTCCGGGAGTGGATGAATGGCAGCAGATGCTCTCGAGTTTAGGACAGTTGTATGTGCAGGGATGCAAAGTAGATTGGTTTAAATTTGACCAAAACTATAACCGGGAGAAAGTAATATTGCCCACTTATCCCTTCCAAAGAGAAAGGTATTGGGTAGAAACTCAAAATGGCTACCAACCAAAACCCTATGGGTCAACCGCCAAAAACCTGCATCCGTTACTAGGAGAAAAACTCAACCTAGCAGGAATAGAAAATCAACATCGTTTTCAATCATACCTAACAGCAGAATCTCCAGCCTACCTGAGTCACCACCAAGTATTTAACAAGGTGCTCTTTCCAGCCACAGGCTATTTAGAAATAGCCGCTGCAGTTGGGAAAAATTTGTTAACGACTGGAGAGCAAGTCGTAGTTTCTGATGTAACCATAGTGCGAGGGTTAGTTATACCAGAAACAGACATAAAGACAGTACAAACAGTAATCAGCACCTTAGAAAACAATAGCTATAAGCTTGAGATATTTAGTACATCAGAAGGTGACAATCAACAGGCAAACCAGTGGACATTGCATGCCGAAGGTAAAATATTTTTAGACTCAACTACCAACGCCAAAGCCAAAATTGACCTAGAGCAATACCAGAGAGAATGTAGTCAAGTAATAGACATCCAACAACATTATCAACAATTTAAGTCAAGAGGGATAGACTACGGCAACAGCTTCCAAGGAATCAAACAATTGTGGAAAGGTCAAGGGAAAGCCCTAGGGAAAATAGCCTTACCAGAGGAAATAGCAGGACAGGCAACAGACTATCAGTTACATCCAGCCCTATTAGATGCTGCTCTACAAATCCTAGGTCATGCTATAGGCAACACAGAAACAAATGAGCAAACCTATCTGCCAGTAGGAATAGACAAATTAAAACAGTATCGTCAGACAATAACTCAAGTATGGGCGATAGTAGAAATACCAGAAAAGACTTTAAAAGGAAGTATTAAATTAGTAGATAATCAGGGAAGTCTCCTGGCAGAAATTGAGGGATTAAGAGTAACGGCAACTACAGCCGATGCCCTATTGAAAAGCCTGCAACCAGATATTAGCCATTGGTTTTATCAGATCAACTGGCAAACCCAACCCCTACCATCAACTACCCCATCATCAGCAACTGACAAATGGTTAGTTTTCGCACAGGATACTCAACTGGTAGAAGCACTACAACGCAAAAGTCACGAGTCTATCAGAGTCTCACCAGGAGATACCTATAAGAAACTAACTCAGCAACACTATCAAATCAATCCCACCAGTATAGAACAATTTCAACAGCTGCTAGCAGAAAATTCAGGGATTACTCGGATTGTGTATCTGTGGGGAGTGCAGGAGAGCGAAAGCAAAGACAATCTAGAAATACAAACAGTTCAAGAACAAAGTTGTGCCACAGTGCTGCATTTAGTGCAAGCAATTATCAACAGCAAACCTGAAACCATCCCAAAACTGTGGTTAGTCACCCGAGGAACTCAAAGGGTAATCTCAGACTCAGAAGTAATCAACCCTGAGTATGGAAGCTTATGGGGACTAGGACGAGTCATTGCCCAAGAACACCCAGAATTAGGATGTAAACGCCTAGATTGTGACCCAAACTTAGAGCAGACTCAAATATTAGACTCCCTAGTAGCTGAACTCTTATCAGAAGATGTAGAAGACCAAATAGCGATACGTCAAGGAAGTCGCTATGTAGCCAGACTAGTACAAAAACCACAGCAAAACCAAATCACCTCAGCAGACCAACCGGTGCAATTAAAACTGTCAGAATACGGAGTCATAGACAACCTCAACTGGCAGCCAATGCAGCGGAAAACGCCCTTGGCAAATGAAGTAGAAATTGAGGTAGCAGCGGTGGGGCTAAACTTCCGAGACGTGCTCAATGCCCTCGGATTACTCAAAGACTACTATGCCGAACACTTTAACATTACTAGCGCAGAGCAACTAACATTCGGCTTTGAATGTGCTGGGAAAATCTCCGCAGTAGGAGAACAAGTTTCACAGTGGCAAGTAGGAGACGAAGTAATAGGATTACTCTTGCACGATGGCTTGAGCAGTTTCATTACCACCTCAGTAGAGTATGTAGTAGCCAAGCCCAAACAAATGAGTTTCAGCGAAGCGGCGACTCTACCCTTGACATTCCTAACTGCCCAATACGGGTTGCAGCACTTAGCCAAAATTCAACCAGGAGAGCGAGTATTAATTCATGCAGCAGCTGGTGGAGTAGGGCAAGCGGCAGTCCAAATAGCCCAAGTTGCAGGAGCAGAAATCTTTGCCACAGCTAGTCCAAGCAAATGGGAATTTCTCCAATCTTTGGGCATTAAACACATTATGAACTCCCGCACCCTAGATTTTGCCGAGGAAATCATGAAACGCACGGCAGGAGAAGGGGTAGATGTCGTGCTCAATAGCCTCAACGGAGAGTATATTCCCCAGAGCTTGGCAGTATTAACCCCAAAAGGCAGATTTGTGGAAATCGGCAAAATCGGAATTTGGGAAAAAGAGCAAGTCAAGGAAAAACGACCAGATGTGAGTTATTTCCCCTTTGATTTACAAGAAGCAGTCCAACAGCAACCGGGTTTAATTGGGCAACTATCAGAAGAATTAACCCAGCAGTGGAACCAAGGAAAACTCAAAGCCTTACCTCATAAAGTATTTCCTAGTACAGAAATTACAGCAGCCTTCCGGTACATGCAGCAAGCTAAACATGTAGGCAAGGTAGTGGTTTCCATGCCAGAAGCCCAAAGTGAGCCCAAATCTATCACAGCAGACGCAAGTTATTTGATCACTGGAGGATTAGGAGCCTTAGGATTGGAAGTAGCCCAATGGATGGTAACTCAAGGAGCAAGAAATATCGTTTTAACTGGACGTCGTGCTCCGAAGGAAACCGCACAAAAAATTATTGAGGAGTTGGAAACAGCTGGAGCCTCTGTGAGTGTATTACTGGGGGATGTTTCTCAACGAGAAGATCTGGCGAAAATTTTCCAGCAAATTCAGGCATCATTACCCCCCCTCAAAGGAGTAATTCATTCTGCCGGGGTGTTAGATGACGCATTAGTACAAAATATGAGTTGGTCACAGTTTACCAAGGTAATGGCACCAAAGGTCCAAGGAACTTGGTATTTGCATCAACTAACCAAAGATTTCCCCTTAGACTTCTTTGTATGTTTTTCGTCTATAGCTTCTATGTTGGGTTCACCAGGTCAAAGCAATTATGCTGCAGGGAATGGGTTTATGGATGCCCTAGCTCACTATCGTCGCAGTATGGGACTGCCAGGATTGAGTATCAACTGGGGAGCTTGGGCATCAGCAGGCATGGCCGCTAGTTTAGCAGTTCAAAATCAGCAACGGATGGAGAGCATGGGCTTAAGTGCCATAGAGCCAGAAAGGGGCATGCAGGCATTGGGGTCATTATTATCAGAATCTCAAAGCCAAGTGGGGGTATTCCCGGTTAATTGGTCACAATTTATCAGGCAGTTTCCTGGTGGACAAAAGATACCATTTTTGTCGGATTTCATTTCCCAAACACCATCATTAACTCAAAAGTCGGCATTTAGAGAAGAGCTAGAAGCAGCACTGGTTTCAGACCGTCACGAGCTATTAACAACTCACCTTCGCTTAGCGATCGCTAAAACATTAGGCTGGAAAGATACACAAAAGATCGGCATGCGTCAACCTTTATTTGACTTAGGATTAGATTCTTTGACAGCAGTAGAATTAAAAAATCGATTGGAGTCAAGCTTAGGAACAAGTTTAAGTTCAACACTGTTATTTGATTATCCTACAGTAGAAGCATTGGTAGAGTATTTAGCCAATGATGTCATGCCGATAGATTTCTCTTCTCATCTAGACCAAACAGAAAAAGCACTAGATGAAGAAGATGTTGTGGCGGACGGCTCATCCCAATTATCAGATATCACTGAACTTTCAGAAATTGAACTAGAAGCATCAGTTTTGCAAGAAATTGAAGCATTAGAAAAGTTAATCTGAACCGATGTGGCTATTGGTGTTTAAGTAAAGAAGCTAAACATCATACCTATAAAATTTAATACAACCTTATCCTTTGAAAACACCATGAACCTAAAACAAGAACAAGAAAAGGAACAATCACTCTCAGCCTTACAAAGAGCGCTTATAGCCCTTAAAGATGCACGCTCCAAACTAGAAAAATACGAAACTCAAAGCAAGGAACCCATAGCGATAATTGGCATGAGTTGTCGTTTTCCTGGTGGAGTAGACTCCCCAGAATCCTTCTGGCAACTACTCAATGATGGGGTTGATGCTATCTCTGAAGTTCCCTCAAACCGATGGAACATTAATAGCTACTATGACCCAGACCCGGATGCTCCGGGCAAAATCTCTACTCGTGACGGTGGTTTTCTCTCACAAATAGATGGCTTCGATGCCCCATTTTTCTGTATTTCACCCCGGGAAGTTCAAAGTCTAGACCCCCAACAACGCTTATTGCTGGAAGTAAGTTGGGAAGCAATAGAAAGAGCGAACATAGTCCCTGACCAATTGTTTAATAGTCTCACAGGAGTATTTATTGGCATTGGTAGTAGTGATTATTTAAATCAGCTGGCAACCAGTGAAGTACCACAGGCTTATTGGGGTACAGGTAATGCACCGAGCGCTGCTACAGGTCGTTTATCATACATATTGGGACTGACAGGACCTAATCTGGCAGTAGAAACGGCTTGCTCTTCGTCGTTGGTATCCTTACATCTAGCTTGTCAGAGCCTGCGACAACAAGAATGCAATTTGGCTTTAGCTGGAGGTGTCAATCTACTTCTATCTCCTGAGACTAGTATTATTTTCTCTCAGGCTAAAATGTTATCTCCCGATGGTCGATGCAAGACCTTTGATGCCTCGGCAAATGGCTATGTACGTGGAGAGGGATGCGGAGTGATTGTTTTAAAACGACTCTCTGACGCGGTAGCCAATGGGGATAATGTTCTGGCAGTAATTCGTGGAACTGCGATCAATCAAGACGGAGCCAGTGGTGGCTTGACAGTGCCTAATGGTCCATCTCAAGTAGCGGTTATTCGCAAAGCGTTATCCAATGGAGGAGTAGACCCAGCAAGTGTTAGTTATATCGAAGCTCATGGTACGGGAACTTCCTTGGGAGACCCTATTGAAGTTGGAGCGATAGGAACGGTATTTGGAAAAACCCACTCCCAAGAGCAACCTTTAATAGTTGGTACCGCTAAAACTAACATAGGTCACTTAGAGGTAGCAGCAGGAATAGCAGGTTTGATGAAAGTAGTCCTGCAACTGCAACATCAACAGATTGCACCATCACTACATTTTAAGCAACCCAATCCTTATATTAATTGGTCTCAATTACCAGTGCAAGTTTCGACTCAACTCACCCCTTGGCAAACCAATGGTAAAAGTCGCATCGCTGGAGTAAGCTCTTTTGGTTTTAGTGGAACTAATGCTCATGTGGTTATCGAAGAAGCACCAAAAGAAGGTAACAGCTTATCGGCAACAGTAGAGGATAATGGCAATTCGACTGTAAAAGAAGATACTCTAGAACGTGCAGTTTATCTATTAACTCTTTCAGCCAAAACTCAAGCAGCTCTTGATGATTTAGTTAATAGTTATCAAAACTATCTCAAAAATTATCCAGAATTAAGAATCGCTGATATTTGTTATACGGCTAACACATGCAGAAGTCACTTCAACAACAGATTAGCAGTTGTCGCCTCGAACCAACAAGAATTAGTGGAAAAACTCCGACAGCACCAACAGGGAGAAGAGGTAACAGGAATCTACTCAATAGAACTGCCAAACAACAGTACAGCACCTAAAATCGCCTTGTTATTCACAGGACAAGGTTCCCAATATGTCAATATGGGTAGGCAGTTGTATCAACAAGCACCTGTATTCCGCAAAGCACTTGAGCAATGTAATGAAATTCTCCTTGGTACAGAAACGTTCCGGGAAAAGTCCTTACTAGAAATTCTCTATCCAGCAAACCAAGAACAGTCTAATTCATCCTTACTAGACCAAACAGCCTATACCCAACCCTGCTTATTTGCCCTAGAATACGCCTTATTTAAACTCTGGCAATCTTGGGGAATCCAACCAGATGTGGTCATGGGTCATAGTGTAGGAGAATATGTAGCAGCAACAGTAGCAGGAGTATTCAGCTTAGAAGAGGGCCTCAAACTAATTGCAGCCAGGGGCTCTTTGATGCAACAATTGCCCGCAGGTGGTGAGATGGTTTCGGTTATCGCCTCAGAGTCGAAAGTGCTGGAGATATTTAAGGCTATGTCCCTAGAAGAAAAAGTAGCCATAGCAGCCATCAATGGACCCGAAAGCACAGTCATTTCTGGGGAAGCAGAAGCAGTAGGAGCGATCGCAACTCACCTAGAATCCCTTAGCATCAAAACGAAACAACTACAGGTATCCCATGCCTTCCATTCACGATTGATGGAACCAATGCTGGCAGAGTTTGAAGCAGTAGCCAAACAGGTAACCTATAGTCAGCCTCAAATATCACTAATATCTAATGTTACTGGTCAACAAGTGGGCTCAGAAATTACTTCTGCCGAATATTGGGTGAGTCATGTCCGACAACCAGTGCGCTTTGCCGAGAGCATGACAACTTTACATCAGGAAGGATATGAGTTATTCCTCGAAATCGGACCCAAACCAATTTTGTTAGGTATGGGGCGTCAATGTCTGCCAGAAGGGGTTGGTGTTTGGTTACCATCCTTGCGCCCTGGAGTAGAAGCATGGCAGCAGATGTTGCAGAGTTTGGGACAGTTATATATGAAAGGGATCAAGGTAAACTGGTCAGGGTTTGACCAAGATTACGCCTGTCATAAGGTAGCAATACCCACCTATCCATTCCAGAGAGAAAGTTATTGGATAGATACTGACAAAAATCAAGGGCAAAAAGCTGTTAATGGTAGCTCAAGTTTAATTGTAGACTTACTTAATCAAAGTGATATAGAAGGGTTGAATCAGGAATTAAGCTTTTCTACAGAATTAACTGCAGACGAACAAAAAATGTTGCCTAAGTTGCTAGGAATCTTAGTCAACCGTCACCAAGATTATCTGGAATTTAAAGGTAATGTAGTTTATGACTATTACAATTCTTTTGCAGAAATTAGTCAAGAAAAATTGAGTAAAGAAAAGCAACAAGAAAATAATTCACTGCAATTCTTAACTTTTGGAATATTACCAGAAAGTATTCCCGGTTTTTCCTGGCTAAAAATGTTGACTAACTCTAATCAAAACCCGACCCATAAAACAGCCTTATTAGAGGCACAGCAAGAGTTGAGAAGGCTATGTTTTTCACAAGTAGACTTCTCATCTACCAAAAAAGTGTTAGATTTTGGTTGTGGATATGGCTCGGATTTAATAACCTTAGCCAAAAATCACCCACACCTACAACTAAACGGTTATACAATTTCTAGTGGACAAGCTAAATTTGCTGCCAACCAAGTTAATGATTATCAACTGCAAGAGCAGATACAAATTTTTAACCGAGACAGTTCAAAAGATGAGTTTCCTGATAATTACAACCTGGCATTTGGATTTGAAGTAGCTCATCATATTAAGGATAAATCGCTGTTATTTTCCAATATAAGCAGGCATCTTCAGGAAGAAGGTCTATTAGTAATGGCAGATTTTATCGCTAATAGTGATGTTGATATTGACCACGAAGAAACATCATCTTACTTTATTACCAAACAACATTGGGTAGAGCAACTCTCACCAAATAAATTGCAATTAATTAGTGCTATAGATATTAGTCATGAAGTATCCAACTATTTGTATGATGCTGAATTTGAAGAAAATCTCAGAGAATTATATGAACAAAATCATGACGATAATGTTAAGTCAGCTTTTCAATCCTATAATCAGTTAGGTAAATTACTGAGCAAAGGATTGGCTAGCTATGTATTACTAACAGCAAAAAAACAAGAAAATTTACCACAAGAGCAAAGTTATCAGTTGAACCGAGAAATGCTAGCTCAACTGTCTTCTTACTCTGAAGTAGCTGTTAAACAATGGGTTTACGAACTGAAGTGGGAAACCAAAAAACATCAACAGTTGCTATCACCCAAGAAACCAGGAAATTGGCTCATATTTGCTGATCAGCAAACGCAAGCATTGAAAACGGTCTTAGCAAAACAGAATCAAAATTGTCTCATCGTAACCCCAGGCTCTAGTTACAAGCAGTTAGATGACCAACACTATCAACTAAATCCCACGAATGCACAAGAATTTCAACAACTAATAAAAGAGTTGTTTACTACCCAAGATACCTTAGAAGGAGTAGTTCATCTATGGAATATTAATACCTCAACAGAAGAGTTGGGAGCTGCTCAAGAACTAGGTTGTGCCAGCGTACTATATTTAGTGCAAGCATTGGTGTCAAACTCGCAATCATCAATAGTACCTCTATGGTTAGTTACTCAGGGAACACAAAATGTAGAAGAGAATGAACCGAAACTAGCAGTACAGCAAGCACCAGTGTGGGGGTTGAGTCGGGTAATAGCACTAGAACACCCAGAGCTGAAATGTAGGCGAGTTGATTTAGACCAAACCAGGAACAGCTTAGAAGCCTTAGAAGCATTAGGTAAGGAACTTTTAAATCCTGATGATGAAGACCAAATAGCAATTCGTGGAGGAGTGCGTTATTCCGCTAGATTGGCAAGGCGAACCCAAAAGTCAATTTCAGAGCAAGAGCAACAGATAGCATTCGGAACAGAAGGCAGTTACTTATTGACTGGTGGTTTGGGAGCATTGGGATTGGAAGTAGCCCAATGGATGGTTAAGCAGGGGGCACGACATATAGTATTAAACGGGCGTCGTACTCCCTCAGAAACAGCTCAGGAAACTATCCAGCAATTAGAACAAACAGGAGCTAAAATCTCAGTCATACTAGGAGATGTTTCTAAGGAAGAGGACGTTGCTAGTATCCTGAAGCAGATTGAGGCATCTCAAGCACCATTACGAGGGGTGATTCATGCAGCAGGATTCCTGGATGATGGTGTTTTACAACAGATGAGCTGGGAGCGTTTCAGGCAAGTTATGGCTCCTAAAGTACAAGGTGCTTGGTATTTGCATCAGTTGACTCAGAAGCTACCACTAGACTTCTTTGTTTGTTTTTCCTCCATTGCATCCTTACTGGGTTCACCTGGTCAAGGGAACTATGCCGCAGCAAATGCTTTTATGGATACTTTGGCTGACTATCGTCGGAGCTTGGGCTTACCGGGATTAAGCATTAATTGGGGAGCTTGGGATCAAGGAGGAATGGCTTCTCGTCTAGGGAGTCAACATCAAAGTCGGTTGCGCACAACCGGAATGAATCTTATAACTCCAGAGAAAGGATTGCAGATATTAGGAGAGTTGCTATCACAGCCCGTTAGCCAAGTAGGAGTATTCCCCATAAATTGGCCTCAATTCTTAGGACAGCTGCCAGTAGGATATACAATTCCATTTTTAGAAGCTTTTGCTTCCAGAAAACTACAAAAAGAAACAACTAAGGATGAAAACTTTTTAGAACAACTAGCAGTAGCACTTGAGAGTGAACGCAACCAAATTCTGATCGGTTATCTTCAAGTTCAAGTCGGTAAATTGCTGGGATTTGATAAATCCAAACTGCCCAATCCAGAGTTGGGATTCTTTGACATGGGCATGGATTCCTTGCTAACAGTTGAGTTAAGAAATCTCTTGAGTTCTAATTTGGGTTGCTCGATTAGTGCAGCTGAGTTGTTTGGGACTTCTAATATCCAAAACTTAGCGGAACATTTAATCAAAGAAATTTTGCCAGAGGGGCAAGACGAAGAAGAAGTTGATCTTGATGACAGTCAAAATACACAAAACCTAGATTCTGCGCAGATAGAAACTCAAGGAAAAGTTGATCATGCGATTGCTGCTGAGTTACAAGAAATCAAGAATTTACTGAAGGAGGGTAACTGACAATGAGCAATGTTTCTAAAACAACCCAACAAGATGTAACCTCTCAAGAGGTGCTTCAAGTATTACAAGAAATGCGGAGTAGGCTTGAAGCAGTCAACAAAGCAAAAACTGAACCAATCGCTATTGTGGGCATGGCCTGTCGGTTTCCTGGTGGAGCTAATGACCCATCTACATATTGGCGCTTATTACATGATGGAATAGATGCTATTACACCAGTACCACCTCACCGTTGGGATGTTAATGCTCATTACGAGCCTAACCCAGAAATTCCAGGAAAAGCCTACACCAAACAGGGTGGATTTATTGAGCAAGTTGACCAGTTCGACCCTTTGTTTTTTGGTATTTCTCCTCGGGAAGCAATTAGTTTAGATCCTCAGTACAGACTACTTTTAGAAGTTACCTGGGAAGCTCTGGAAAATGCTGGGCAAACATGGACTAACCTTAAGAATAGTAAGACAAGTGTATTCATGGGCGTCTCCACAGATGACTATGCGAGCCTGAGTAATCCTATTCTTGTTAATAATCGAAGTCTTGGTGTAGGCCGTATTTCTCATTTACTTGGTTTACAAGGGTCTAATATACAGTTAGATACAGCTTGTTCAAGTTCTTTAGTTGCGATCCATCTAGCTTGTCAAAGTTTGCGCTCAGGAGAATCCAATTTAGCATTAGTAGGTGGAGTAAATTTAATTTTATCACCAATCAGTACTATTAGTCGCTGTAAAATGAAAGCACTATCCCCTGATGGTCGCTGCAAGACTTTTGATGTTGCTGCTAATGGTTATGGTCAGGCAGAAGGATGTGGTGTTGTCGTTTTGAAGCGTTTGTCCGATGCAATTACTGATGGTGATTTAATTTCAGCACTCATCCGAGGTTCTGCAATCAATCACGATGGACCCAGTAGCGGTCTTACAGTTCCTAATGGAATGGCTCAGAAACAAGTGATTCAACAAGCCTTGAGCAATGCTAGGTTAGAACCCCATCAGGTGAGCTATTTGGAAGCTCATGGGACAGGAACTGCTTTAGGAGACCCCATCGAAATAGAAGCTTTAGCCGCAATATACGGCAAAAATCGTCCAGTGGATCAGCCTTTAGTGGTTGGTTCCGTGAAGACTAATATTGGGCATTTAGAGGCAGCCGCAGGTGTATCAGCTTTAATTAAGGTAGTTTTAGCACTTCAGCATCAAGAAATTCCACCTCATTTACACTTAAAGCAGCCTAATCCCTATGTAGATTGGGATAAATTACCAATTAAAATACCAACTTCATTAATGCCTTGGAATTGTGAAGCTAAACCGAGAATAGCAGGGATTAGTTCTTTTGGTATAAGTGGCACTAATGCTCATTTACTCTTGGAGGAGGTTCCTGAGCTAATCAAGGGTCAAAAGGCAAAAGGAAAAAGTGAAAATGACTTAGAACCTCCCCTCCATATACTAACCCTGTCAACCAAGACAGAAAAAGCGCTCGAAGAGTTAGTCAGTCGTTATCAAAACCATTGGGAAACTTATCCAGAATTGGCTATCTCAGATGTCTGTTACACCGCAAACACAGGACGTGCTCAGTTTAACCATCGCCTAGCCATTATTGCTTCTGAACCAGAGGAATTAACACAAAAACTTCGGCAACACACAGCAGGGGAAGAAGTAGTTGGAGTTTTTTCTGGCAAAGTACCCAATAGTGGCAGTGAGAGCAAAGTAGCTTTCTTATTTACAGGTCAGGGTTCCCAGTATTTGAATATGGGAAGGCAATTGTATGAAACTCAACCTACTTTTCGTCAAGCTTTAGATACATGTGACCATATCCTGCGTCCTTACCTGGACAATCCACTCCTAGAAATTCTCTACCCTCAAGATGCACAAAAGTCAAATGATTCTCCACTAGATCAAACTGGTTACACCCAACCAGCTCTGTTCTCTATTGAATACGCTTTGCTGAAGTTATGGGAATCTTGGGGTATTAAGCCAAATGTCGTGATGGGTCACAGTGTGGGAGAATATGTAGCAGCAACAGTAGCAGGAGTATTTAGTTTAGAAGATGGCTTGAAACTAATTGCCGCTAGAGGAAGGTTAATGCAAGGATTACCTGCTGGTGGAGAGATGGTTTCAGTTATGGCTTCAGAGTCCAAGGTTCTAGAGACTCTGAAGGCGATGTCCCAGTCAGACAAAGTAGTGATAGCAGCCATCAATGGACCCGAAAGCATAGTCATTTCCGGTGAAGCTAAAGCTGTTAGAGCGATCGCAACTCACCTCGAATCAGTAGGCATCAAAATCAAACAGCTACAAGTATCCCATGCTTTCCATTCACCGTTGATGGAACCCATGTTGGCAGAGTTTGAAGCTGTAGCCAATCAAATCACTTACCATCAACCCAGGATTCCCATCATATCTAACGTCACAGGCACAAAAGCAGACCAGAGTATCGCTTCTGCCCAATATTGGGTCAATCATGTGCGCCAACCGGTAAGGTTTGCCCAAGGTATGGCAACCTTGCACCAACAAGGCTATGAAACTTTCCTAGAAATTGGAGCCAAACCAATATTATTAGGTATGGGCAAGCAATGTCTATCGCCAGACGTTGGTGTGTGGCTGCCATCTTTGCGTCATGGAGTGGATGAATGGCAACAGATTCTCTCAAGTTTAGGACAGTTATATGTACAGGGAGCCAAAGTAGATTGGTCAGGATTTGATCGAGATTATAGCCGTGAGAAAGTAGTATTGCCAACTTACCCATTCCAACGAGAACGATATTGGGTAGAAACTAGTACAAATCAACAACAAGTTGTAGGCTCTGGGGAGCCAAACCTCCAAGGTACTCCTGAAGGTACGAGTACTACTATCGTTAAATTACTCAGCCAAGGAAATACTAAAGAGTTAGCAGAAAAAGTCGAAAAAACTAGTGATTTACCACCGGAACAGTTAAAATTATTACCGGATTTATTAGCATCATTATCTCAACAACATCAACAAGAATTAGCCAGATTAACTACCAAAAAATGGTTTTATAAAGTCCAGTGGATATCTCAAGCTATAAAACCCCAACGAAACAAATCAAATAATCAAGTCTGTCATTGGTTGATTTTGACAGATTCAAAAGGATTGGGCAAATCTCTGGCCACTCATTTGCAACAGCTGGGAAATGAATGCAGTGTAGTTTATCAAGCTGATAATTATCAAAATTATGAACCAGGGATTTATCACATTAATCCATCTCATCCCCAGGAATTTGAACAAGTATATCAAACAATATTCGAAAACGGTAAATTACCCTTACAAAAGGTAATTCATCTGTGGAGTTTGGATACTGCTTCTGAACAAGATTTAACCACCGAAACCTTAGAACAAGCCCAACTATGGGGATGTGGCAGTACACTGCACTTATTACAAACTTTAGTCAAAAACCCCAACTCAACACCACCAAAACTCTGGATGATCACCAGAGGGACTCAACCTGTATTGTCACCAACAGAGAAACTAACAGTGGCAACATCACCATTGTGGGGATTAGGTAGAACGATCGCTTCTGAACATCCGCAGCTTTGGGGAGGTTTGGTAGATCTCGATCCACAGGGTTCCGAAGATGAGGTGGAAGTACTATTACAACAGATAATAGATAGTCAAAAAGAAGACCATCTAGCGGTGCGCAATCGCAAAATATACGTTGCTCGTTTACTCAAGCACATTCCCCAAGAATCTCAACCCCTGTCACTGCGATCTGATGCCACATACCTAATTACTGGAGGATTAGGAGCCCTGGGGTTGAAGACAGCAGCATGGATGGCAGAAAAAGGAGCTAGAAATTTAGTTTTAATCAGTCGTCGTCAACCCTCTGAGCAAGCACAACAAACGATTCAAAGTTTGGAAGAATTAGGCACTCAAGTAAAAGTTCTTTCAGCAGATATATCAGTTGAATCCGATGTCGCCAATATCCTAGAGCAAATTCAAACATCTCTACCCCCACTACTAGGTGTAATTCATGCAGCAGGCGTTTTGGATGATGGCCTACTGCAACAAACCAATTGGGAGCGCTTTACGAAAGTGATGGCCCCCAAAGTCAACGGGACTTGGAATCTACATAAATTAACCCAGCATTTATCCCTAGATTTCTTTGTTTGCTTCTCATCTATGAGTTCCTTATTAGGTTCACCCGGTCAAGGAAACTATGCTGCAGCTAATGCTTTTATGGATGCTGTAGTTCATTCTCGTAGGGAGATGGGATTACCAGGATTAAGTATTAACTGGGGAGGCTGGTCTGAAGGTGGTATGGCGATTCGTCTTGCAAGTCAGCATCAAAATCGAATGCAAACGGCAGGGATAAGTTTGATTTCTCCAGAGCAAGGAATACAAGTATTAGAGGAACTTGTACGCACTCAGTCTACAGCACAGGTGGGAGTATTGCCTGTAGATTGGTCGGTATTGGCAAAACAATTTAGTTCGGCAAATCCAAGTTCTTTACTATTAGAACTCTTGCAACAGGAGACAAGCTCAGAAAAGACAGACGAACGCATTTTAGAAAAATTGCAAGCTGCACCAATAACTGAACGTCAAGATATTTTGAAAACTTATATTCAATTGGTAGTAGCAAAAACTCTCGGAATCAATCCATCAAAAATTTCCACTGATGACAATTTTGTAGAGTTGGGTATGGATTCGTTAATGGGAATGGAAGTTGTCAATAAACTTAGTAGCGACCTAGATTTTATTATCTATCCCAGAGAGTTTTACGAACGACCAACAATCAACTCCCTGACTCAATATTTGAGTGCTGAACTGAATAATGATAATGTTGTTGATCAACCATCCCCGACAAGCTCAGAAATCTTCACAACCACAAGTTCACCTAGTGGAAACTATGCACGCTCGGCCTCTGTCTCTTCACGTCTTCCTGGTATTATTTTTATCCTTTCGAGTCCGCGCTCGGGTTCAACTTTACTTAGAGTTATGCTGGCGGGTCATTCTTCCCTATTTTCACCCCCCGAGTTGCATCTTTTACCCTTTGACACCATGAAGGAACGACAGGAACAACTCAACCTTTCTTACTTAGGTGAAGGGTTACAGAAAACTTTTATGGAAGTACAAAACCTGGATGCAACAGCTAGTCAGACTCTCATTCAAGACCTTGAGTCACAAAACTTATCGATTCAGCAGGTCTATGGCATGCTCCAGGAGAGCATAGCACCTCGCCTGCTGGTAGACAAATCTCCTTCTTATGCGATGGAGCCAACAATTTTAGAACGAGGGGAAGCACTCTTTGCCAACTCCAAATATATTTACCTGGTTCGCCATCCCTACTCAGTCATTGAATCATTTGTGCGGATGCGGATGCAAAAACTTGTCGGGTTGGGTGAGGAAAATCCTTACCGGGTAGCAGAGCAGGTATGGGCTAAGAGTAACCAGAACATTCTAAATTTCCTGAGCCAGTTGGAGCCAGAACGTCAGCATCAGATTCACTATGAAGATTTGGTGACAGAACCAGAATCAGTGCTATCCCAACTATGCGACTTTCTTAATATTGCCTTCGAGCCAGAACTTTTACAACCTTATCAGGGCGATCGCATGACAGGGGGTGTTCATCAAAAGTCATTGTCAATCAGTGACCCTAACTTCCTCAAACACAATACTATTGATGAGAGCTTGGCAGACAAATGGAAAACGATTCAATTACCTTATCCGTTGAAGTCAGAAACTCAACGGATAGCCAGCCAACTTAATTATGAGTTGCCAAACCTAGTTACAACTCCGACAAATCAACAGCCTCAAGTCTCTACAACCTCCTCGAAAGAGCAGCCAACTATGGAGGAAAAATTCCTGGAGTTTGGAGGAAATCAGATCTGTCTGTGTAGTTGGGGTTCCCCGGAGCATCCTGTAGTTCTGTGTATTCATGGTCTTTTGGAACAAGGATTAGCTTGGCAAGAAGTCGCACTTCCTCTAGCAGCACAAGGTTATCGGGTAGTGGCTCCCGATTTATTTGGTCACGGACGTTCATCTCATTTAGAACTGGTGACTTCTTATAGTTCACTGACATTTTTAGCTCAGATAGACCGGGTAATTCAGGAATTACCAGACCAACCTTTGTTGTTAGTAGGTCATTCCATGGGTGCCATGCTGGCAACTGCGATCGCTAGCGTGCGACCAAAGAAAATCAAAGAGTTGATTTTGGTAGAACTTCCGCTACCTGCTGAGGAAAGCAAGAAAGAATCCGCAGTTAATCAGCTAACGACTTGTTTAGACTATCTCAGTTCTACTCCTCAACATCCCATCTTTCCTGATGTGGCAACTGCTGCAAGTAGGTTGCGTCAAGCGATACCTAGTCTGTCAGAAGAATTTTCTTATATCTTAGCTCAGCGAATTACACAACCAAATCAAGGTGGAGTTCGCTGGAGTTGGGATGCAATTATTCGTACTCGTTCTATTCTGGGTTTAAACAATTTACCTGGTGGTCGATCTCAATATTTGGAGATGCTCAAATCTATCCAAGTTCCGACTACGTTAGTTTATGGAGATAGTAGCAAACTAAATCGACCAGAAGATTTGCAACAACAGAAAATGACTATGACTCAAGCTAAACGAGTTTTTCTGTCAGGAGGGCATAATCTTCATATTGATGCTGCTGCTGCTTTAGCATCACTTATCTTAACATCACAATAAAATATGTTACAGTAGGCTGGATGTGGATTTCGACAAGATTCAGGTACAATACTAAGGTATAGAGGTTATTTGATAATGGAAACTAAAGAAAAATTTTTATTCTTCCAACTCTGGTGGGAAATTCCACTAGCATTGTTATCTTTGATATTTTATAAAGCTGTTAAGGGACTTATACCCATTCTTTTTCAAAAGAAAACCAAAACCAAGAAAAAAATAGCAGACTCAACCAAAAAAGAAGTTTATAAATGGCGATTTGTTTCTGAAGAACTGCTAAAACAGCCTCTGGTACTATCCTATATTTTAACTACTGGTCCTCGATGGAATGTCCACGCCATTATTGCCACTACAGAACCCGTTCCAGTAAAAGAATCTTTAAAAATTGACATCAGTTCTTGTGTGGCTTCAGCTCAGTCATGGAGTATAGGTATCTATAGTTTTCCTGAAGGCAAACCTGTCAAATACATAGCATCTCATGAGCCAAAATTTCAGGAACAATGGCAGGAACTAAAACTGGAACCGGGAAAATATAATTTAGGTTTAAGATATTATAATTGGTACAACGAAGTCAGTTTGCCTGCTGTTAGTGTGGATAATAATCAAGTTATCAATACTGAATCAGTTAATAGTAGCCATATTAACAATTACTTCAATTACTTGCCCAAATTAATAGCACAAGATAATATTTTTTATCGATTTCTTAATTACTATATATTCACCATTCTAGTATGCCAGAAATGGCTACCTAAAGAATGGGTTAGAAAAGAATTTTTACCTGTGGGAGACCCCAATAATGAATTTGTCTATGGAGTTATTTATAAAGGTTACTCTTTGAGTCTGACATTAAATCCATTATTACTCACTAATTATGATGTCTATTTAACCACATTTAATCGTTCTAGTCTGCCAATTTATTTTTGTCAAATTAATACTGACAAATACACAACTTCTGTGATAGAAACCGACGGTTTTTATTTAGTGCGATTGCGTCCTAAGTCAGATTTAGACAATAATTTATTTCAGCTAAATTGGATTAGTACAGAGCTTGTATCAGAAGTTTCCTGTAACCGTTCAGGGGGCGAAGTCTGATAATCTAGAAGGGGAGCAGGTCAAAGTTGTAGACCATATTAACTATAGCAATCCGATCGCGTAGCGTGGCCAAAAGGCCAATCTGATTCGTGAAATATAGTGGCCGAAGCGTTCCCGTAGCGTCGGCTACGCCGAATCGCGATAGCCTCGACTGCACCGAATCGCTATAACCCTTCCCCAGCAAGAAATTGATATTTTGCTGATGGAAAAAATGATTGAGGATTGCTATAGGTACTATCACAGCAAGCTAAAACCCATGAGGGGGCTTTAGTTTTAGTCCAAATTTTATGCATAAGTGACATGCTCCTAACCTGGGGTCTTTTAATAGGGGGAGATATCATGAAAATGCTCCTATAAAGAATTAGAAAAGAGTAGTAAATTTTAACTATTCATGATACAACAAAATTGAATTATATAGCGTTTTTCGCAGTTATGATGTACAGTATGTCACGAAACACAGAATTGAACATCGAATGCAGCGATCGCATAACTATACCCAGCAGCCAAAGGAAGAAGACTACAGCGAAATTATTGATGTGCGCTCCCCGAGTGAGTTTGCTGAGGATCATATGCCAGGTGCGATTAATCTACCTGTGCTCGATGATCAGCAACGGGCTAAGGTAGGGACTATCTATAAACAAGTGTCTTCCTTTGAAGCTCGTAAAATTGGTGCCTCTCTAGTTGCTGGCAATATCTCTCGACATCTGGAAAGTCACTTTGCTGCTAAGGATAAAAATTACCATCCCTTGGTCTATTGTTGGCGGGGTGGACAGCGTTCCCAGAGTTTGGCAGCGGTGTTAGTTCAAATTGGCTGGCAAGTTACAGTTCTCGACGGGGGATACAAAACCTATCGAGCTTATGTAAGGGAACAATTAGAACAGTTGCCACAACAGTTTACTTACCGGGTATTGTGTGGACTAACCGGTAGTGGGAAAACCCTGATCTTGCGGCAACTTGCTAAGCAAGGTGTGCAGGTGCTGGATTTGGAAGAGTTAGCCAATCATCGAGGTTCCCTGCTGGGTCAAGAGTGGGAAGGTGAACCATTATCTCAACCCTCCCAAAAATGGTTTGAATCCCTGCTATTGGAAAAATTGCAAGGCTTTGATGTCGATAAGCCAGTATGGGTAGAAGCAGAAAGTAATAAGATTGGACAAATTTATTTGCCTCATTCAGTATGGCAAAATATGAAGGATGCTACTTGTGTGGAAGTTGAGTTACCCCTGGCACGTCGAATTGAATGGTTGTTGCAAGAGTATCCTCACTTGGGTACTAACCCTGAGTTTTGCAAAGGTAAGCTAAAGTCTCTAAGGTCTCGCTATGGCTGGAAAAAAATTAACCAGTGGTATGAGATGATTGATAGGGGTCAAGGTCATGCTTTGGTAGGAGATTTGCTTGAAACTCATTATGATCCAGCTTACCGCCGCTCGATTAGTAAGTGTTATGGAAATTTAGTATCGACGTTACCGATTGTGGATTTATCAGATCAGAGTGTTCAGACTTTTGTCAATAGTTTAGTGTCTTTGACGGAATTATCCTAAGCTAAAACGCATTTTTAATGCGTTTTAGCAAGGCAAAAGGCAAAAGGCAAAAGGCAAAAGGCAAAATGGTACTGGGATATATCTTTTTTATTTGATTTAAATAATATACAGTTTAAATGCAAAACAAATTAAGGATAGTTAATCAACAAGTCAAGATTTTATGTCCGAGTGCTTATCAAAGTATAATGATAAATTACTGATAACAAAGAATGAGATACTGTCCGGTTGTTTCGGTTAGGTTCATAGTTTATTTTTTTACTCATTACCCTCAAGGATAGCGTTTATCGCAGTTATGAGGTACAGATTATATTTTCCCTCTTCCCTGCTCCCTGCTCCCTGCTCCCTGCTCCCTGCTCCCTAAAACCCAGAGATTTGTACCTCATAGCTAGGATAATTGCTATATTAAACAATTGGGCAACGCCAAACTATGACTCATGCAACACTTCTGCCCGTTCCCAGTCCTCTGGCACACCATAGCTTTGATACCTTTGGCAGCGTTTGACATAGAGCATGGCTGCTTTATCCTGGGGATTGGTTTGTAAAACTGACTGAAATATCTGTTCAGCTTGGGCGAAAGCTTGCCGATGGTAGAGAAAAGCAGCTTGTTCAAAGTTACTCTTAGTTTTTCTTTTTAACTCCTTCAGTTGCGGCTGATCTTGATCAAATAGCTCAAATACTGCCACCGGTTTATTTTTTCCCTTAACTTTGACTCGATCCAGAAACCTATAACTGTATTTTTGAAACTGATTCAGGTTATAGAGGGTTTGTTGGCTAATCATAATCCCTGCACCATAAAGTTTGGTTAATCCTTCCAAGCGGGAAGCAAGATTAACTGCATCAGAAATAACCGTACTTTCCATCCGCTTTTGTTCACCGATGGTTCCTAGCATTAAGCTACCTGTATGTAAACCAATACCGATAGTAATCGGAACATAACCACTTTGGCACCGATGCTGATTGTAGACCGCAACTGTTTGCTGCATCTCAAGTGCACCTTGAACCCCATCATCCGCTGACTCAGGAAAAAGTGCCATGACTCCATCTCCAATGTACTTATCAATAAAGCCATTGTGAGCGCGGATTGCTGGACTAACTCGACTCAGATAGCTATTAATAAAATTAAAATTTTCTTGAGGAGATAACTGTTCTGATAGGCTGGTAAAAGAGCGAATATCAGCAAAAAGAACAGTCATTTCTTTTTGAACGTGATCCCCTAATTTAACATCAACAATACTGTCATATCCCAGGAAGCGTAAAAAATCATGGGGGACAAACTTACCATAAGCAGAGGTAATTTTAGAAAGCCGTAGATGACTTTTAATTCGGGCTAACAATTCATGCTTAGAAAAAGGCTTAGTCAGATAATCATTTACTCCACAAGTAAACCCTTCCACCAAATCGGAAACTTGATTGTTGGCGGTTAACATGATCACCGGAAGTTCACTGGGCAAAAACGTCTGGCGAATTTTTTCGCAAACTTCATAGCCGGTCATGCGGGGCATCATCACATCCAGTAAAATCAAGTCAGGCTGGAAGCCAGTTGAAAGCATTTCTAAAGCTTCTAAACCATTAGTGGCTGTAGCGATCGCATAGTTTTCCATGGAAAGATAATTGCTAATAACCTGGCGGTTGACTGGTTCATCGTCCACAATCAAAATTTTGGTATATCCACTGTCTGCTGCTAAGGCTCCAGTAAAGTTCGGGGTTTCATTCGTCAAGTCCAGAACTGGAGCGATGGATTCAATTGGCAACAGTGCTGAGGTCTGCTGAACCTGCCTCTGAGACACTGGCAAAGTAAATGTAAACTGGGAACCAGACTTATTTTGCGATCGCTTAGGGGATCCTCCCAGGCGACATTGTGCTTCTGGCAGGCTAAGCGATCGCACATGAATTTTGCCACCGTGTAACTCGACTAACTGTCTAGTAACCGCTAATCCCAAACCCCTCCCGCCGTATTCTTTAGTCCTGGAGCAATCTACTGATTCAAAGGAGTCAAAAATCCGATGTAATTTATCTGCTGGAATACCAATTCCTGTATCTGAGACAGTAATGACTAACATTGCTAACTCGTCATTGCTAACGGGTAACTGCTCAGCTGATACTTCAACCTTACCAGATTCAGTAAACTTAATAGCATTCTCAATTAAGTTATAAAGAATTTGTTGCAGCCGATTTTCGTCAGCATCGACCAAGGGCAGATCGGCAGGAATTGAGTTAATTAACTGCAAAGGTTTTTTCGCAATTAGAGAGTGGGAATGTCCAAGGACGAGATTGGCTATTTCTCGCATGCTGACTGGCTTAATTTGAAGTTCAAGATGTTTGTGTTTTAGCTTCGAAAAATCCAGGAGATCGTTGACTAAATTCCCTAGTCTTTTTCCACTAGATGCAATGATGGCAAGATTAGCGTTTGCTTTGGAGGGCAATTGTCCTGCAACACCATCCATCAGGGATTCAGCAATGCTGATCATGCCATTGAGGGGGGTGCGGAGTTCTTGGGAGGTATTAGCTAAAAATTCGTTTTTCAGTTGATCGAGGTGCTGCAATTCAGTATTCTTGGCTTCTAGGGTGGCAAACGACTCTTGCAATTGTCTTGCCATGTGATTAAATGCCTTAACCAAAACCCCAAGCTCATCGGAGCGCTCCTGGTTGACAATTTGGTCAAATTGTCCCTTCTCTAGAGCAATGGCTGCATCCTTCAGTTGGACGATAGGCCGGACAACCCAACGGGATGTAACGATTCCGACTTCTGTTGCCAGTAACAATGCTACTAGGCATAAGGCAATAGTAGTGCGGGTATGGGCGTGGATTTGTTCGATGAAATCCGCTTCTGGCACCACTACCACAATCAACCAATCCAAGCCAAACTCATCTTGAAACGGCTGTATTTGTACAAATTTTCGTTTACCGTCAACAGCAAATTCCCATTGCTGTAAACGTTGAATTGGTTGTTTTTGATTCAGCTTGGTTGATAAATATTGAGCCGTAGCTTTAGTGAAAGCATTACTACTATCCGTTGCTTTAAATCGTTCGGCTCCGTAGTCTTGGTGAGTAGTGCGAAAAGGCTTCTCACCGGTAGAGGTTGCCACGAGCATTCCCGAACGTTCAATGATAAAAACTTGTCCAGTTTTGCCAACGTTTAGACTGCGTAAAAATTTGCCGATTTGTGATAAGTTTATATTAGTTAAGAGTACCCCCTGCAATTGATCCTGTTTGTCGTAAAACGGCATTGATGCACCGAGATAGGCAGTTACACCAGCAGTATTGGGGTAAATTTCACTCCAAGTTGAGCGACCAGCTTTGACAGCAGTTCTATACCATGGTCGAGTGCGCGGATCAAACTTAATACTGTCTAGGATTTCCTCACGCTTCTTGATGCAGTCACTCATGGGGGTTTCCCCCAAGACCGCGCTGCATCGCTCCCCAAATTCGTTAGTAGAATAGGAGTAAAAAATATGATTGGTAGCTTTGGTGGAGACTCTTAGTATCAGTGTACCATCATCTAATCGTTCTGCTCCTAGGTTGTCTTTATTCTCTAAGCCTAATCCAGTAAATGTGAGGGTATTAAAGATCTGAAGCTGCTGCCAAAAGTAACGCTCTAATTCAGGAATATCTTGCAAATTCAATTGACCTAGATTGATGGCAGTGGCATTAATCTGATTAACTAGATGAGGAATGGTTAGGTAAGCATCCAAATTCTGCTCAACCCGAGCATTGACTTCTTCAAGCAGTTGAGTAGCAACATCATTAACCGCTCTCTTGCTGTTTCTATAGGACAGATATCCCACAAGTCCCACAGCTGCGAAGATTTGCAGGACAAATGGTATGACCAAGATCAGGCGAAGGGGAACTTTCCCAGAAACCTTGGAAACCCCTTGGGCTAAAGATTTGAATATCATTTGCTTGTGCCATCCTGCTTGACTGACAAATCGCATTTGAGTTACATTTACAGAGTTCCCAGAAATTTAGAAAAAGTAGCGTCAGCACCCTTGACTGAAGTAAGCAGGCTTAAAGTCCTTGATTTCCTGATGCCTGAATGCTTAGAAAGGACTTAATAAATCTTTATCTGGAATATCGTTTGTTTTGTTACCAAATTATCGTGAGCGGAGTATAATAGAGTTATTTGGCCATTAACTCTAACCTTAGTTTTGGTTTGGGAGCATCAAAATGCTTACTTTAAAAGTGTTCTCAGTGGCTACAGTTGCCGTCCTATTAAGCAGTTGCTTAATACCTGAAAAAGCCTTGGCTAGTCGTCTTGATTTCACCACTGAAGCGATTGGGAGCTCAAGTCCTTCAAGAATACTAAATGCCAGTATTGGTCAAACCCTACAAAACGGCGATTTTACGATAGAAAGGACTGGGGGTAACACCACCCTTGGTAATGGAATTGATGAAGATACCAGTTGGAGCTTTGATTTTTCTGACTTGGGAACATCAATAAATGAGTTATCGCAAGCGAAACTAATTTTAGACCTGACACCAAACAACTCCCTGATTACTACCGATGTATTTGGGATCATAGGATTGGATACTATTATTATTGATCTGATCCGCAATCTCCCAGTACGAACTAAGCAATCGGTGTCTTTAAATTTACTGGAGTTTTACGACTCAGGAGAAATCGTGAACGTCTTTAATGCCAATAGTGGCAAGATTCCAGTATTTTATGGAGATGATGCCATTGTTTCTCGTGCTGAGCTGTCATTGTCTACAGGTGAAAGAATTCCCGAACCTACTGCTACCCTAGGGATTTTAGCTTTGGGGGCTTTAGGAATTAGTTCCGTATTAAAGCAGAAAGTCAAGCAGCAGAAACAAGTAAAGCAGTAATATCAATCAAGAATTATCACTAGTTAACCGGGAAAAATATATAGCAATTGTCTTTCCCATGAGGTATCAAGAGATCCCCCTAAATCCCCCTTAAAAAGGGGGACTTTGAGCTTGAGAAGGGTACCTCATAAATGCAATAAACGCTATAACTAACACTATAACTAGTGTTTTGTTGACGGTTGATGATTGAACAGTGAACGGTGAACAGTTAACTTTCAATCGTCAACCATGGCCTTAAGGCCGTAGGCCACGCTGCGCGAACGGCCACGGGTGCGCGATTAGCCCAAAGGGCTACGCTACGCGAACAACAAAAATTTAATCAACGTAGCAAAGCATTCCAAGTAGCAGGACCAACAATGCCATCAGGTTCTAGTTTGAACTTGCGCTGAGCGGCTTGAACTGCGGCTTTCGTAACCTCTCCAAATACCCCATCCACTGTGGCTTTTAAAAAACCAAGAGATTTCAGTCGCCTCTGCAATTGCTGGACGGCTGGACCACGCATACCTTGTCGGAGAATTGGTAAGGTTATAGCCCTAGGCTTAGTTCTCTCGACAGTGACCGCATTGCCTGTTGTAGTAGTGCGATTACCAAAGCCAGTGCTGGTTGCTGGGGAGGAAGAGTTGGGACGAGTTGTGGTGGTTTGGGTAATAGCTTCTGTGATGGAAGGCCTCGGAAACGATGAAGCTGAGATGCCATCAGAGGTGGTCGGGGGTCTTATACTTGCTGAGGGTAAGGGATTGGAAGTAGAGGTTGAGGATGTTGGATTGGGTGGGATGCTTGGAAACAAAAAATTCCATTCAGCAGCTCCCATGATGCCATGGGGAGTTAAACCCGCTTGTTGCTGGAGCTTGGAGACAGCGATCGCAGTATTATCTCCATAAAACCCATTTACCTCTCCTGTGTAATACCCCAATAATTTAAGAACTGCTTGTAATTCAGATACTCTTTCCCCCTCACTACCAATGTCAAGAGTTGGTCGGTTGATTTTGACTGGGGTAATTCCTTGAGCCAGTTTTGGGACAACGCCATTAGCTTCAAGGGCAACTGCTGGCAAGTTCCCTAAGCTAAGGGCTACTGATCCAAAGATAGTTATACCGATAATGCTGTTAGTGGTGTCTATAGAATCCATATCTTTACACCAGGGTAATTCTTGTCACGACTTAATTTAACTTTATCGATTTAAGCGGATTTATTGACAACAATAAATTGAGGTCTCCCCCAGTTAAAAGGTAAAACACGGGAGAGACCTCAAGTGTTTAGTTTGTTCTGTTAACCCAGGAAGTTGATTGCTTCAGCCGGTCCGACTAGAGAAATATAAGGTTCAATGAAATAGCGATTAGCTGCTGCTTGAGCCATCTCTGGAGTAACCCTTGTCACATCTTGTTGAAACAGGGTATCAAACTCAACTCCTAGCCCGATCGTCTCATACCAGCCATAGACTTGAGCGAGCTGACCATTGGTTTGTTTACCTAGTGCATACTGACCAAGAAGCTTATTTTTGGCAACTTGCAATTCATCCTGACTCAGTTGTTGAGAACAAAGGCGTTCCACTTCGGTAACCAGACCAACCAGGGCAGTTTCTGTATTTTCCGGTGCTGTTCCCATGTAGGCTATAAACGTAGAAGCCGACTGGCGTGTCGGAAACAATGCTGAGACATCATAGGCTAAACCCCGCTTTTCTCTGAGTTCTACAAATAAGCGGCTAGAAAGACCATTCCCCAGGTAGGTATTGAGGAGTTTGAGGGTAGCAAAGTCAGCCTCTTGTACGGCTGAGGTAAGATAACCCAGCATCACAATCGACTGCTGCGTGTCTTGGGCAGTAGTCACTTGGCAGGGTTGGGCAATGGGGGAGGCTAAGGAGGGTTTGCTCAGGGGTGTATCGGGAACTTGCCAATCCCCAAACACTTGCTCCACCTGCTTAATCGCATCTTCTGAGTTAATACGACCTGCAATACTAATTATGAGGTTATCAGGGCGGAAATAAGTCTGATGATAGTGTTCTAAGTCAGCTCGATCCAGTGTAGATACCGTAGCTTCTTCTCCCAACACCGAAAAGCCGTAGGGATGGTCTTGATAGATTGCCTGTCGCAATTGCTTATAGGCAATGTTAAAGGGTTGCTCCTGTTGGGCACGAATAGTTTGAATGGTTAGGTACCTTTCTAGGTCTACTTCAGCATCTGGGAAACTAGGCGATCGCAAAATCTGTCCTGCTAGCTGTAACATTTCAAACCAGTCAGCTGCAACGGTTTTCAGGGAGAGTAGAAAATAATCGTTAGCCGCATCAGCACCAAGTTGAGCCCCCATAGACTCCACTCGTTCGGCAATGTCTATGGAGGATAATTCTTGGGTTCCCTTGGTGATAACTGCTGAGACCAGGTGAGATAGCCCAGCTTGGTTTGGTGGATCGCACTGACTACCTGCCCGAAGAAATAGACGGCTGGCAATGATATCAGCAGCAGCATTTTCAACTACAATCACCACGATGCCATTATCTAGCACTGTGCGATGGATATTCTGTTGTTGCTTTAGTGTGATATTAGGCATGATGGTCTTAGGTCTTAGGCTTGATAGTCTTAGGTCTTAGTAAAATTTTAAATTCCAAATTTTAAATGCACGAATTACCACTTTTACTACATGCCTTTGTGAGGAGTTACTACCTTTAATGAGTTACGATCTAAGCTATCCTTTTGAGGATTGTGATAGCTCAGGGAATAGGTATAAATATACCGAATCCGCTAAGTTTATTACATCTAAATATCTCAGCTTTTGAATCTAAAAATGAGTTACGATCTAAGCTATACTGTTGAGAATTGTGATAGCATAGCGATGGGGAGAAAGATACCGCTGGGCTAATTGCATTACGTCATTAGCTGTTAGCTTTTGAATCTCAATCGGATAACTATAGGCTGCTTCTGCTGTAGCAATAGTGCTGTAGTAACCATACAAACCAGCAAGTTGACCAGCAGATTCTGTGGAAAAAATATAGTCGTTATAGAGCTGACGTTGACAGCGTTTGATTTCTGTGGTTGACACTGGTGTCTGTTGCAATTGCCACAGGTGTTCCCTAATTATTGCTTCTACCTGTTCCAGGTACTCGGGTTCTAGGTAGGCGGTAATAGTAAACAAACTCGAATCACGCTGTAGAGAGAAACTACTACCAATGTCTTGCACTAATTGTTTCTCTTCCCTTAATTCTCTTACCAAGCGAGAAGACCGTCCATCAGCCAGAAGCACAGAGAGTAAATCCAAACCACAAGCATCCCCAAGCTGATCTATCCCTGGTCCGTGCCAAGCCATCAATAGACGTGCGTGTTCCAGGCGAGGCAAGTTTAGTTCCTGACGCCTAATTCCGATAAATGGTGCTTCAGCCATCACCTCTGGTTTAGGACAATCACTGGGGGAAGGAAAATCTTGAAATGACTGGTTAACTATAGTTAATGCTGATTCTTGGTCAATATCACCTACAATCACCACAGTCATATTTTCTGGCTGGTAATGGCATTGGTGGAAACAGCGCATTTGTTGGGGAGAGTGAGCCATCAAATCCGCTTCAGTACCCAGAATCGGTCTGCCATAGGGGTGACGTTGGTAAACGCTCTCAGAAAGAGCCTGAAATCCTACCCAATCAGGATTATCGTAGCTGCCACGAATTTCTTCTAACACCACACACCGTTCCCGGACAAATTCTTCTTCAGGAATAGCAGGATGTAAGAGTAATTCTGCCAAGGGAGGCAGGGTGTGTTTTAAGTACTCAGAAGCACTGGTTACGAAAAAATGAGCAAAGTCATGGCTAGTAGCGGCATTCGTTACACCACCGTGGCTTTCAATCACATAGTCAAAAACACCAGGAGCAATGGTCTCGGTGCCTTTAAAAATCATGTGTTCCAAGAAGTGAGCCATGCCATACCATTCATCTGGTTCTGCGATCGCACCAGCACCAACCCACACATCGGCCACTACTACTGGTGTAGCGCTTAGGTATTGATGAATGACATTCAAGCCATTGGTCAGTTTGAAAACACTAGCAGGAAACTTTACTTGAGGTAGGGGCTCAGATAACAATGCTTCTAATCTCAATGTGTAACTTTTTACATGATATTACCAAAAAAATGGGTAATCGCGCCCCATCCTTCGTTCGACGGCTTTTTTTAAAAAACAATGCCCTTGATAATTTGTACCAGGTGTGCTATTCTAAAAGCATAAACAATAGAATTTTAAACTAAATAGATACTATCTAACCATAAGTAGGCAACGTGAAAAATATGTCTCAGATACATATTGCGTAATTTGGTCTAACGACTTAAACGTCTATGAAAAATTTAGATAAAAAAAGTATCTATTTAAGTAAATTTTGAAAAGGTACGGTGGGGCACACCGAAACCTAGGTCATAGACCAAATACGCTTGTGGAGAGGAGACCTCTATTTTTCCTGGCTCCGGCCTGGTTAAACAAGTCACCCCGTTGAAGCAAGAATCCCCGTCCTTCCAGGGCGGGGAGTGTCAATTAACGTTAATTTTGATTAACCCAGTGTTAAAGATTATGTTTGCTACTTCACAGTTCTCCTAACTAAGTGCCAGGACTGTGTACCTGAATCAGAGCTCCATCAGCGGTATAGATTTCCATAGGGATATCGGAATTATAGCTAATCCCTTTGAGGGCATCTTCTAAAGTCAATACGTGATTGACGATCCCAGCGTGAGCCTCTACATCACCTCTAACTTGAGCCGTAATGGCTGTTTGTCTGACCTGATACATATAAGTCGGTGTTAATTCTACTTTAATCAGACTTTCATCAATGGTGTAATTACAAACTCGAGTTTCCCCAGTACAGATTTGTTCAAGATCACTACCAATTTGTTTTAACTTTACCTGCAACTGCAACTTGCTTTGAACTGCCTGAAGGGCGTTTTGATAAGGCTCAATTAAAGACTGTGCATTTTTGTGGTAGTATGTGGAGTTGGGAACTTGCTTCACGTAAGTTAAAGCGTTGCGCCAATGAATCGCAGCCACCGACCATTGCTGCTTTCCCTGAGCCTTTTGAGCTAACTGAGCTAGACGTAGTCCCTGATTGTAGGCGTTGGTAGCAATTTTTTCCTGGGTTTTGCGATCGCGTGCCCTGGCCAGATTAGTTTTATAGAATTCCTCCAGTCGTTGCTTGTCCTCTTCAACCGTTGTTGCTTGAGGAATTTTGTTCAGACGGTCTAATGCAGTTTTCCAAGTACTATAAACTAGTTGCCATTCCTCTAAAGTCTGGGCTACACCCTGGCGAGCTTGGGCAATCTGAGCCGCTTTCTTAGCCGCTTTCATAATCTGACTCCCCTGTCTTTCTTTGACTAATCGCCGATTAACTTCGTCTAAATTGACCTTATATAGCTTAATTTTTTGTTGCGCTATAGCATTAAGGCTACTCTCCTTAGGCATTTGTTCAAGGCGGGCAATTGCCTCTCGCCACAGTTTTTGAATTGCTATCCACTTTGATGCCTTATGGGGAGGATTTTTCCCTTTATGACCTGCCCTAGCCGCCATTTGCATGGCTGTCACTAACTGATCTAGGTCTTTACCTCTAACTTGATAGGCTTGAAGCAACTCTTGTGCTGTTTCATGCTTCATTGACCAAAACGGAATTGCTTTGAGTGCTTCAATCGCTGTCTTTAATTCCTTCTGAGCTTCGAGAATGTCCTTTCCCGATTTAGGTTTTTTGAGGGTGTCTGCTGATTTTTTACTCAATAGCTGAGCTTCATTCAGTGAACTACAAGACCCAAATACGCAGGGACGGGTAAAAACATAAAAGCCGCCGGTTAAAAATACTAGACCCAATCCCATGCCCACCACCACCAACAAAAGAAACGTACTTTGAGAATTTCCTTCATGGGGTTGTAGTGTTTCAGGGAATGGCTCATCGGTTTGAGCCTCGGGATCAGAAAGTGGTTCGTCCCAAGGGTGGGCTGCAACGTCAGAATCCATTGATTGATCGTTGCTTTGGTTAGACTCAGGGGTTAACTGGTTAGAATCCATTGCCTGTAGCAGGAGCAAAGCCAGAGATACCAAAAAGCGATGCAGCGCCGCCAAAGGGGGTTTCCCCCATGAGCGACTGCCGTGGTTTCCCCCATGAGCGACTGCATCAAGAAAAGGTACTTAATCTTAACCCAAAATAGCCTCCTATGCTTCCAGTGGTTAGGCAGGAATTGGTGAGATATCAAGGCAACAGTGAAGAATTATAGGGGTTAGGGAGGAATTATGAAGAATCAAAGAAGCAAGGAGTGACATCCTCCTACACCGTCATCTTTGATTGGGTCTCGACTTCCAAGCTTACGATTAGACATTCCTAGATCGGGACTTATCTAGAACCATCAACGAACAGCTGCCCTGATCTGGCTGCGGCGGTGATCTGGAGTTATCAACTATTGACTTCTATCATGGATTAATAACTCAGTGATGGCCTTTAAAGCGATCGATACCTGCTTCCCTTCTACCTATCCTACCTAGGGACTACTGGGGGAATAATTTTGCTGTTTTTAATAACTAATTTAAAGCCGCTTCAGGTGCTAGACGCTTTCACCGAAGTGTTTCTACGGCATTGACCAAGTGGCAAAAGATTTGAAACGTCGTGCTTAGGATTGTTCGCGAATCATGCATCTGTTAGAATATCAGGCTAAAGAATTATTCCGTGAGATTGGCATTCCGGTTTTGCCTGCTCAACGCATTGACCATCCTACCGACATCAAGGGATTACAGATTCCCTATCCGGTGGTGCTCAAATCTCAAGTATCTACTTGTGGAGACAACCCAGCTCGTCGGATCCGGTGTGTAGAGAATACCATCGATGCGATCGCAGCAGCTAGGGCAATTTTCAAACTCCCGATTCTGGGTAAGCATCCTCAAGTACTGCTAGCAGAATCCCGTTACAATGCTGAACAAGAATTTTATCTAGCCGTGTTCCTAGACTACAACTTGGCCCGTCCTGTGCTACTGGGTTCTTCCCAAGGGCGTATGGACACCAAAACCTTGATCAGCGATATGCAAAAGGTTGTGGTCGAGCAAAACTTTTCACCCTTCTATGGGCGGCGTCTTGCCATCAAAATGGGACTTCATGGTAATCTGATTGAGTCAGTGAGTGGGATTATTAATAAAATGTACCAACTTTTTGTCCAAAAAGATTTGGACATAGTGGAAATTAATCCCCTCGGTGTTAGTCCCACTGGTGAACTCATGGCTCTTGATGGCAGGATTGCTATCAACGACAAGGCTCTGAGACGTCATCAGGATTTGATCAACTTGACATCGACTATGGCTGAGAGCGGGTCTTACCAAGACATGCCCACTAACTCAAGCCATAATTTCAATGGTCGTGATCTCAACGGCAACATCGGGATTATATGCAACAGCATGTGTCTAGCTGCAACAACAGTTGATCTGGTATACCAAGCAAAGGGTAAACCAAGACAGTGTCATCTCGTTCCAACGATCAACTCTAACCAATACTGGCCAATAACTCCTGCTGCGATAGAGGAACTGCAAGAGGCTTTACGAAAACTAACCACATCTGAAGGGATTAAAGTGGTCTTAGTGAATATCTTGAGCAATAGGGCTACCAGCAATGCCGCAGCTGAGATGATTGCCAATTATCTACTGTCTCAAAGTTGGGAAACAGCTGTACTCAATTCAGAGAACCAGGAGCAAAATTCCACCAGTCATCCCCTTAGCTCCCATCACCAAGACCTGTTATCTAAGGGCAAATCTCCTGGATCAGCCTCTGGGATTGAGAGACCTCACCTTGTGATCCGTTTAGTTGGGACAAATTTTCACTCAATCCAACAGCGTTTGGCTGAGCTCCCCGTATACTTTACAGACAACTTAGATGAGGCAGTCAAGCAAGCTGTATCTATTGCCAGGAAGGGGTCACGACGTCCTAACCTAGTCATCTAGCTGAGTGCGTCAGTGCTCAGTTACGATTCTTTGTCTTGATGCAGTCGCTCATGGGGGAAACCCCCGCATGAAGGCGCTGCATCGCTTGTTCCTTATCCTTTTTGATTAGCCAGAGTCTTCTGGCAACTAAAAATGATCAATGATCATTGATCATTGACAAACTACAAAAGAATAAGGATCAATCACTAATGAACTTGAGTACCGATAGCAAAGTTTTAGTACAAGGCATTACACAACCTCTAGGTTTGTACTACGCTGCCCGGATGAAAGCCTATGGCACCAATGTCGTAGCTGGAGTTAGTACTGGTCAGGGAGGGCAAACCTTGCATGGCATTCCTGTATTTGATTTAGTAGAGCAGGCTTGCCATCATGTCGAGGCTGTGGACACAACCATTATTTTTGAAGAATCTTACCAGATAAAGGATGTTGCCTTGGAAGCGATAGATGCTGGGATCAGGCAAATTATTCTCGTTACTGGTGGTATTCCTCCCTTGGATATGGTAGAATTACTAGCTATTGCCCAAGCTACTAAAACGATTATTCTTGGTCCGAGCAGTTCTGGGATTATTGTTCCAGGAAAAGTTTTGCTAGGGACTCACGAGAGTGAATTTTACAGACCTGGCTCAGTGGGATTAATTACCCGTGGTAGTTATCTGATCTACGAAGTTGCTTTAGGCTTAACTCAAGCTAACCTAGGACAGTCAATCGCTATTAACCTTGGCAGTGAAGCAATTGTTGGTTCTTCATTTAGCCATTGGCTGGAGGTTTTGGAAAAAGATAAAGCTACAAACGTTATTGTGCTAGTTGATCAGACTGGCGGCGGCTACGAAGACGTGGCCGCTGCCGCGTATATAGCCCAGGAAATCCATAAACCAGTGATTTCCTACATTGCGGGACGCTATACACCAGAGACACAACTAATTTGTAACCCTAGTGCTAGGCTATCGACTCACCTACCAGAGGCTATGAGTAATATGACTAAAATGTCTACGGCACAGGAAAAAGTGGCAGTATTTAAGCAAGGGAGAATCCCAGTAGCTGAACGCCCTTCCCAAATTCCCATCTTGGTTCAAAAGGCTCTCGACCATTGACAGCAATTGATTCGTCACTCCATCACCCGTTGGTCGGATTTATAGCGCTACGCACAAGTAAGAAGTAAGAAGTCAGAAGTCAGAAGTAAGCTAGACTCACGTTTCGGAGTTTAGGAGCGACTGCATCAAGACAATGTCCTAATTTTAATGGGTAGTGCGAGTGCATCATAGTTTGCATACTACAAACTGACATCTGGAATGTGGGTTATAACCTGTAACCTACAACCTACAACCTGTAACTAAAAGCCTACAACTTGTAATATACAACCTATAACCTACAACCTGTAACCTTGTTGAGCCTAGTTTTTTGCAAAGTATCGTTAAGCGGGCTGGAATTTAGTTGAGATTGTTTACTAGAAAACAATCCTTTCGGAATAAATCGATAAAATAGAGGATGTAGGGTTTATGATAAGACCCAACTAATCGTCGTTTTCAACTGACCTAGTTTAAATTTCAATTAATTTATGGAACTTAGTGGCTCATCTGCCAACTCTTCTGACCCTCACCCATATAGATGGGCAGAAGTCTTGGGTACGGTAATTGCGCTGTTGACCTTAACATTACCTTTGTTGATCATCGCTTACTACTCTTCTTCAAATAACTACGTTAATGTTTTGCCACAAACCACCTACTCACCTACGAGATTAGAAGATTGACATACAAGTTTTTTATATAACCAAAGAAGGATATGTGGGTGCGCTGATTTAAAAACCTTTAATAGCTGAGGTTTAATAGAAAATCCCAGCGTCATGTCCCCTAGGGACTGGCGTAAGGGGGATTCTGTGAAATCTCAGCTTTATAGAAAGTTTGAGTTGAATGGTATACCACTTGCCTTGGCTCCTTGATGATAGTTAACAGCGGACAAGGAAAAGGAGAAAGGGGAATCAGAGGAGATTGGTGTCGTCTCTTTCACCCAGGCTACCTCTGATCAAGCAAAGGGAAGGCAGACAAGGAAAAACCATCAACAATGAACAACAATGAACAATTACCAGTCTCCTTCGCTATAGGCTAGCTTAAGTAGATAGCCTTCACCCATAACCTTTCACCTTTCACTTTAACTAAATCTCTAGGTCAAAAAAGCTTTTAATTTAAAGAGAATGAAAAAAATCTAACTAGAAAATAAAAGAATTTGTAAAGTTGCGGAATTTACCGGTTTCTGGATGGAAAATTATGTCAATGTGCGTAAAGATTAATTTCGCCTAACTCCATCTTTGGGCGTATTCCCAAAATGATTTTCATTGCAAAAGGATTCTGGCAACACTCAACCAATGTAGGTTTACTGACTTTGGTTTACCTTGGGCTGGCAAACTTAGTCCATGGATGGATTGGAGGTAATACATTAGTACCACCAGTTTGGTCTCCCGCAGGCATTACCCAAGCAACCGTATTACTACTAAGGGAGCATCTTTGGTGGTTACCCGAACACCAAGGAGTTTTGCCATCGGTTTCTTGGGGAGAATTTTTCTGGACTGTCTCGCCTCAGAGGTTCTGGCCAGTTTCTGGGATAACTGCTTTAGGGTATATCTTGTCAGTATTCCTCTCGATAGGATTAGCACGGTTGTGGCAGCTTCGTCCTTCCCTAGAACGGCGACGAGATGTATTGGGGTTCCTAGGGGTGTCGATGCTTGCCACACTAATCGCTCCGACTGTCACTCTAACTAACTTACACCTGAGTGGTGAATTTGATGGTAGGAATTTCGGCGGGATGTGGTGGCAATGGTGGTTAGGGGACTTAATGGTGGTTTTAGTCGTAGTACCAGTGTTTTTAGTGTGGTGCTACCTAGTGAAGGAGTTGAAGGTTGGCAAGTTGTTCGCGTTTGGCCTTTGGCCACGCTTTCGCCGTAGGCGACGCTGTGCGAACGCGAACGCGCAGCGTCGGCTTTGCCGAAAGCGTGGCCAATTGGCCAAGGTTGAGAAAGTTGAAGAGTCAAGCCAAACTAACCTGCAACTGTCTAACCAACAACCGTCAACCCCTCAAGCAAGCATAAAGATAAAACAATTTATTTTGGCAGCTATCTGGCTGATTTCACTCTTGACAGTCAGTTGGGGAGTGTTTGGGTCGGACATTGCGCCAGAAATGGCAACCTATCCCCTTGCCTGGTTGACATTTCCCTGGCTGATTTGGGCTGCCCTCCAATTTGGTCAACGCCTCACCAGCCTAGGTTGCTTGATGGTATCGAGCATTGCCATTGTAGGAACCAGTTTGGGTACCGGACCGTTTGTTGCCAGCACCGGGGACTTGAGCGAAGCACTTCCCCTGCTACAGGTTTTTATGATACTGATGGCAACAATCGCTTTATTCTTGGCAGCAACTACATCAGAACGAAATGCGGCGGCAGAATTGTTGCGCTTAAGCGAAGCCAAATACCGCAGCATCTTCGAGAATGCTCTGGAGGGCATTTGTCAGACCACACCTGACGGACACTATATCAGTGCTAACCCGTCACTAGCGAGAATATATGGCTATCAATCATCAGCAGAACTCGTAGCAAGTGTTACCGATATTGCCCACCAACTTTATGTTGATCCTCAACGACGGGCAGATTTGCTTCTACAGCTACAGGAAGATGGTGTTGTTTCAGGGTTTGAAGCACAGATTTATCAAAAAGATGGTGCTATAATCTGGATCTCCAAAAACGTGCGGGCTATCCATGATAGTAGTAAATTTCTACTCTACTACGAAGCTACAGTTGAGGATATCACAGAGCGTAAGCAAGCTCAAGAGGCACTTCGTCACCAGAATGAACGGCTGGAACATCAATTTCAAGAGCGAACAGCTACCCTGAGGCAGCTCAATCGACAATTAATCGCAGAGGTTCTTGAACATAAGCGCATTGAGGATGCCCTTAGGGAGAGTGAGGAACGGTTTGCTCTGGCTATTCAAGCCAACACCAACGGACTCTTTGAAATCAACCTGAAAACCTATGATCATTACTACTCGCCCCAATTTCTCAGCCTGATTGGCTACCCATTAGATCAAGATGGACCGACCATTAATGAATTACTGGCACTGATTCATATTGAGGATATTGATGAGGTGAAAGCCATCCTAGATAACCTATGTGCTGGACGAAGTTCTCAGCGATGCAGCGCGGTCTTGGGGGAAACCCCCATGAGCGACTGCATCAAGAAGTGGAAACAAAAGTTTCGTCTGCTGCGCACAGATGGCTCAATTTCCTGGATTCTCTCGACTGGCCTGGTGATCAAAGATCATAACGGTGAAGTGGTTCGTCTAGTTGGTACCTTTACTGACATTACTGATAGCCAGAGAGTTAAAGCCTTATTAGCTGGACAAAATCGTATCCTGGAAATGATTACCCAGTGGGAGAAGTTGCCAGATGTACTAGACCGACTAGCTCGGTTGATTGAGGAGCAATTGCCCAAGATTAGGTGTGCTTTCTTGCTGGTGGACAAAAATGGGGTTAATCTGCATCATACTGCCGCCCCCAGCCTTCCAGAATCCTACATTCAGGCAATTGATGGTATGGTGATTGGTCCATATATGGCTTGCTGTGGCACTGCCGCCTATTGGCGAGAACCGGTCATGGTTAAGGATATTGCTACTCATCCCCTGTGTCGAAATATAAGGGATTTTGCACTCTCCCACAATCTCAGAGGGTGTTGGTCTATCCCCATTTTGTCCACTCAAGGGACGGTGCTAGGCACCTTCACAATCTATTACACTGAACCTCATACCCCAAACCCCGAAGAGCAAGAACTGGCGGATAAGGCCACCCAACTAGCTAGAATTGCCATTGAGCGCTCTGTGGCACAGGATGATGTGCTCCGTACAAATGCCATGCTAAAAGCACAACAAGAAGCTGCCATTGATGGAATTTTAGTGGTTGATGAAAATTTTAGGGTGGTTTCGTACAACCACCGTTTCTGTGACTTGTGGCAGACTCCAGAACAGTTGTTTCAAGCCAATGATATTAAAGAATTGCTCAAGCAGCTGAGTTCTCAACTGAAGCATCCCGAAGAATTTCTGGCTCAGGTGGACTATCTCCAGGCTCATCCCAAAACAACGAACTACGATGAACTGTTGATGAAAGATGAGCGTATTTTTGACTTTTATTCAGCACCAGTGCTTACCAGTGGTGGGGATTACTATGGTAGAATCTTCTGCAACCGAGATATCACTGAACGCAAGCTATCAGAGGCAAAACTACGGCAGGCGGAACAGAAGTATCGCAAGTTAGTTGAGTCAGCTGGTGATGCCATTCTGATGGCAGATGCGGAAACCGGAATCATCCTGGAAGCCAATCAGATGGCGGAACAGATGCTCGGTCGTGGCAGAGATGAAATTATTGGGTTGCATCAGAGTCAGATTATTCCACGAGAACGATTCAAAGCCTACTCCCAAATTTTCCAGCAACATGTGGAGGCAGGGGGTGTATTTCAAGTAGAACTAGAATTGCTGCATCAAGTTGGTACAACCGTGCCTGTAGAAGTTAGTGCGACTACTTTGGAGCTGCAAGGCAAGACAGTTGTGCAGGGAATTTTTCGAGACATTAGCGATCGCAAACAGGCAGAACAGGCGTTGAAGCAGGCTAAAGTTGACGCGGAAGTAGCCAATCGGGCTAAAAGTGAATTTTTAGCCAACATGAGCCATGAATTACGTACCCCCCTTAACGGCATTTTAGGTTATGCCCAAATCCTCCAAGAGGAACCACAACTGAGCGCTACGCACAAAGAGCAGCTCAGTATTATTCAGCAAAGTGGTCAGCATCTGTTAACCCTACTCAATGACATCCTGGATCTATCAAAAATCGAAGCCAGAAAAATGGAACTTGATGTCAGAGATTTTCAGTTTCCCAAGTTTCTCGAAGGTATTGTGGAAATTGTGGTGATCAGTGCTAAACAAAAAAACATTTCATTCCGTTACGAATTCCTTTCGCCTCTGCCTGAATTTGTCAAGGGTGATGAAATAAGACTGCGACAAGTTCTGATGAACCTTTTGGGAAATGCTGTCAAATTTACAGATACTGGTGAGGTAACGTTTAAAGTTGGTTATTTGGGGTGTTCAGAGTTGAACGTTGATCGGTTTAACCTTGTTCGCGTTAGCGCAGGGTCGGCCGAAGGCCACGCTTTCGCCGTAGGCGACGCTGAAGCGTGGCCGAAAGGCCAAGGTTGTCAAGACAACCTACCCTACGGTAACGCCCAAGGCGAACAACCTAAAAACCGTCAAGCTTTAACCGAAAAGCAAGGTACTCAAAAAATGCGCTTTGTGATAGCAGACACTGGCATTGGTATCCCACCAAAACAACTAGCAGAAATATTTTTGCCATTCCATCAAGTGGGCAATACTGACCGTCAGGTTAATGGTACAGGCTTAGGACTATCGATTAGTAAACGTTTAGCGGAATTAATGGGTAGTGAATTAAAGGTGAAAAGCACTGTCGGTCAAGGTAGTATTTTTTGGCTAGATTTAGATTTGCCAGAGGTTTCCGAGGAACAACAAGGAGGACAAGGAATTCTAGAATCCACTAAGGAAGAGAAAGCTGAAGACGTTATGCCTGTAGCTCCATCGCCAGATCAAATATCCGTTCTGTATGAACTAGCAATTATGGGTGATATTCGAGGCATCCAAGAGGAAGCTAATTTGATTGAACAGTTGGATGATAAATTCATTCCATTTTCTCAAAAGTTGCGTCAATTATCAAAAGGGTTTAAAGAAAGACAAATTCTGGAATTTGTTCGGAAGTACATGGATACAAAAGACCGCGAAGCTCATCGAATAAAATCAAAGGATTTAAAAACTCCAGATAAAGTTAGTAAAAAATAAAGTCTATATCTTTAAAAATAATCGCCATTTAAATGACTAGTTAAGCCAGGGATAAGTTATTATATTTTTAAGGGTGATTTTAATTAGGTTTATTTTTATTAAATTGCACTATTTTTTTGTAAAAAAAATATCCGAGTATTTTTGCTCTTATTAATTAGCCATTGATTAGCGAAAACCCCCAATAACGAGTTCATGTGATTATGAATATTTCCTCAGTAACTCAAACTAATCATCATTCCTCTTCCCGGAAAATTACCCTAACTGAGAGCTATAACAAAATTGGCTATAAAGGTGTAATTGTGATTGTTGATGATAGTCCGACTAATTTAGGGGTGATGTTTGAGTTGTTGAGCAATTCTGGATTTAAAGTCTTAGTCGCTCAAGATGGCTATAGTGCGCTCGAAAAAGTAAACTATGCTCAACCGGATCTAATATTACTGGATATTATGATGCCCGGAATTGATGGGTTTGAAACTTGCCGTCGCTTGAAAGCTCAAGAGTCAACTAGAGACATCCCAGTTATTTTTATGACGGCTCGTACTGATACTCTCGACAAAGTTAAAGGTTTCAGGCTCGGTGCAGTAGATTATCTCACTAAACCAGTGCAGCAGGAAGAAGTAAGAGCGAGAGTAAACACTCACTTGAAAATCGGGCGTTTACAAAAGCAACTACAAGCACAAAATTTTCAGCTCCAAAAGGAAATCAAGCAGAAACAAGAAGCTGAGCATAAATATCGCAGTATCTTTGAAAATGCCACTGAAGGCATTTTTCAAGTTACACCAAAAGGAAAATTTATCACCGCTAATCCAGCCCTAGCAAGTATTTTGGGCTATCAGTCGCCAGAACAACTGATTAATCAAGTCACGGATATTGGGAAAGAACTCTACCTCGCACCGAGGCGTCGTGACGATATATTAGCCCTAATCCACAAAGAAGAAACATTATCAGAGGTTGAGTCCGAGGTCTATCGGAAAGATGGTATGGTAATTTGGATTTCGGAAAATATACGAGCAGTCAGAGACAATTTTGGAGATTTACTCTACTACGAAGGCACAGTTAGCGACATTACAGAGCGTAAAAAAGCTGAAGATGAACTTCGTCGTGCCCAAACCCAAGGTGAGCGTTTGCTGCTTAATATCTTGCCCGAACCGGTCGCAGAACAGTTAAAAAAAGGAGAACGTACTCTGGCAGAAAGTTTTGAAGATGTAACTGTTTTGTTTGCTGATTTAGTTGACTTTACCAAACTCTCAACCCAAACCTCTCCCACCGAACTGGTCGAAATTCTCAATGTAATTTTCTCAGAGTTTGACCAACTAGCTGAGGAGCATGGTGTCGAAAAAATTAAGACGATTGGTGATGCTTATATGGCTGTTGCCGGTCTGCCAAAAGCCTGCAAGTATCATGCGGATGCGATCGCTAAAATGGCATTGGATATGCAAAAATTAATTGCCCAGTACAATGCTCAAACGAATCAGAATTTCCGTCTCAGGATTGGCATCAACAGTGGACCAGTGGTGGCTGGGGTAATTGGAATCAAAAAATTCAGCTATGATTTGTGGGGTGATACCGTAAATATGGCTAGCCGTATGGAATCTCAGGGTATACCAGGTGGGATTCAGCTTACAGTTACTACCTATGAGAAATTAAAAGATAAGTACCGGTTTGAGCAACGGGAACCGTTTGAAGTCAAAGGCAAAGGTAAAATGACTACTTATCTGCTCACAGGTCCTAAAGCAATGGGTAATGGGTAAGTGACCTAACTATAGTTGACTTGACTTGACCGATACTTTTTAGCTACCAAAATTTACCAAAGAGGTAAAAATTAGCCCACTAATGCAAGTTGCTCTCGCAACCAGGGGGTATCTCCCAGGGCTCGCAGAAATATTCCACGAGCGCCGTTGATGTCTCTGTCCATGACTTTGCCATCAACCTTTGACCTTATGATCTTGCTTCCACCTATGTTTATCAGTTCGCCTGTCCAGCTAACAGTTTTACTGGTGTAAGCTTCACAGACATCTACCACTACTTTCCCCGTTTCCTGGGCTTTATGTTTTAGGAACTCCTTGAAACGGTAATGAGCAAAGGTGAGCATATTACGAACAGTTTTAGACCTAATTTTTCTGTTCCCTTTTTTTGACATTTGATATGTCTCAAAGGTGGGGAGCAGGATTACGTCGAAGTTATCGACCAAGAACTTAGCTGTTTTGTGGTGAAGTTCGTTTATTAGGTTTTGAACCTTGACGAACATTCGTCTGGTGGCTTTTCTCATCCGACGTTTTTGTCCACTCTTTGCTTTACTGATCTTAGACAGCAAATTGTCTAGGTGTTGACATAATCGTTGGATGCGCGAAAAGTCTCCGTGCCCAATCTTTCCTACAGATGTCTCACTAAAAAAAGTAATGAAAGTTCTGACTCCAGGGTCTAAAGCAACTACTCTACCTTGGTTCTCGGTATGTGATACAGCTACTTTATGGGGGACTACCAGATAGTAATCCCCATTATTACTGGTTAGTCTGCAATCGCAAACTTCCGGGGGTAAGCCCTCAGAGTAAGTTAGTTCCCCTAGTTTTGTGTGATATATCCCCGCTTCTGAAACTGCTGACTTTGGGATATAACAAGACTGAACAGGGTTTTTTCTGGATCTAAATCTTACTTTGTTTATTTGTGATGTCTTCTTGTATTTCTTCTTCGCCTCCCTAACAGCAGTGCAAGCATCCTTTATCGCTATCGATTTAATTTGATAAGGGACTTCCTTGCACCACTCGGGAAGGTCGTTTAATATTCCAGTTTTAATGGCTTTCCAGTTTGCCTTTACTTCGCCATTCTGGAGTATTTTAACTGTCTTATTGAAAACATGACGGGACACTCCGAACCATTTACGGACAAGCGTACGCTGCTCACGACTTAGGAACAGACGAATCTTCTTTGATTTTTTGACCGTATTTCCTGAGTCCGTGAACCCGGCAGGAGAACACGTGAATGATGGAGAGAAGATCTGCTGTAAGTTCGGATTCGGGACAGCTCTCAGGCTGGTCGAGAACCAGGATTTTTCCACCGTTGAGACTGACCGGAGATGAAACCTTAGAGTAGTGCAGCCTTACTACAAAACCAAGACCCTATGCTGCATAATTTACCAACTATAAAGGCTGCACTACTCTTACGGTAACTTCTAACCAAGTACTCAATGAGTTCAAACCCGAATCGGGTAAGTCGGTCTCTACAGGCAACAACAATCGTGAGCTTATCTCCGCAGACAATTCGCTCCAGTATGGTTCTAAGCCCTTTCCTTTTGTAGTTGAGGCCGGAACCGATGTCTTTGATGATTTCTGCTTCTGGGAAGAGGGAGTGCAGATAGGCGACTTGGCGAGCCAGATCGTCTCGCTGTTTGGTACTACTGACTCGGCAATAACAGACGGTGTAACAACGGGGTCTGTTAGACCTTGGAGCTTTTCCAAAACGGAGAAGATCTGTTGAGTCAAAGAGTCTAGTTCCCCCAGGGGTTCGCTCGCATTTGAGAGTGCCATTATCTGCGTACTTCCTTAATGTGTTCGCAGAGAGTCCTGTAAGTTCGACCGCCTTACGGATGGGTATGAGTGCCATGTCTAAAATCTAACACGTTTTGGGAAATAGTGCTAGATTTGTTGAGATTTTATTTAACTGTTGTTAGCCCTTGAGGGATTTCGTAAGTTCAGCCTTTAGTTCAGCAGTTCAGCAACACCGTCAATTAAACTAACCCATGGAAAAACGACCCAGATTGAGCAACCTGTGCTACTATCTGGGAAAATCCTCCTAGCTGAGATCACCAATGGGTAAGGTTCTGGTGTTAAACGCCTCCTATGAGCCGCTCAACATAACCAACTGGCGACGGGCAGTTGTCTTGTTGATCAAGGGTAAGGCAGAGCGTATCGAACATAACGGCAAATACGTTTACGCAGATTTTCCACTGCCTACAGTGATTAGACTGCGCCATTACGTCCGGGTACCCTACAAAGAGATTCCCCTTACCCGTCGTAACATCCTGCACCGTGATGGTCACTCTTGTCAATACTGCGGCTACAGCGGTGATGACTTAACGTTAGATCATGTAATTCCTCGTTCTCGCCATGGAGGTGAGTCCTGGGAAAATATTGTTACAGCTTGCGTGCGCTGCAACGTCAAAAAAGGGAATCGCACCCCTAAAGAAGCCAACATGATGTTGCAAACCCAACCCCGGAGACCTTATAGTAGTCTCCACTTTGAAATTGCTAAACACTTAAAAACTGGACGGCATCAGGAGTGGCGGAAGTATGTGATTGGTGCCTAGTCCGCTAACTCATGCCACGACTAATCAAGCCAAAAGGGGGTTGACCAATGGCTAATGACTAATGACTAATGGTTAATGAGCAATGGCTAATGACTAATGACTAATGGTTAATGACTAACAATTTACTTAACAGTGGTGCATCTAGCTTAGATTCAGAACAGGTTGATGCGAAAGCGCAACCGTCATCTACTCAAGATGTAAATTCTTCCGTGGGAAATTCCCAAGCAAAAAGGCGGCAGTCGGCTACATCAGCTTCAAGAATACATTCAAAAGTACAACAGTTGCAGGAGACTCTAGAACGCCATCAAAATGAGCGGCAACTGATCATCCTACAAGATTTCCCTGACCCAGATGCTCTTTCTAGCGCTTGGGCTTACCAGCTGATTGCCCAGGAGTATAATATCCCATGCGATATTGTCTATGCTGGTACCCTCTCTCACCAGGAAAACATTGCCCTGGTTAAGCTGACTGGTTTACCAACCAAACGCTGGAGTGTGGAGACCACAAAAAATCAAGATTTATCCCTGTATCAGGGCTATGTGCTGATTGATAATCAGGGTACAACCACCCAGCTGTTACCGATTGTTACCGAGGCGAATATTCCTCTAATTGCAATCTTTGATCATCACAGTAGTCAAGGGGAGTTGAAAGCAGAATTTATTGACCTTCGTCCTCAAGCAAGAGCCACCGCGACGCTATTAACCCATTACCTTCAGGCTGGGTTACTACAGCTTGATAGTAGCATTACTGAACATATCAAATGTGCTACAGCCTTGATGCATGGTCTGCGCTCTGATACTAATATGCTGATGCAGGCTCAGGAAGAGGATTTCTTGGCAGCTGGATATCTCAGCCGCTTCTATGACACTCAACTCCTTAACGCTATACTCAAGACATCCCGATCTCGTCGAGTCATGGATGTGATTGAGCGATCGCTTAAATATCGCATTGTCCAAGATAACTTCTCTATGGCTGGTGTCGGCTATCTTCGCTATGAAGACCGGGATGCTATTCCCCAAGCTGCTGACTTTTTAGTTACTGAAGAAAATGTTCACACTGCTGTAGTTTACGGGATTGTTTACGATGAAGACCAAGAATTAGAAGTGGTGATTGGTTCCTTGAGAACCAATAAGTTAACCCTCGACCCTGATGAATTTATCAAAGAAGCTTTCGGTCAAGACAGTCATGGGCGTTTCTTTGGTGGTGGACGCATGATGGCTGGTGGCTTTGAAATTCCGACGGGATTCTTGAGTAGTTTTAATGACAAATCCGAGTATGCCAAGCTCAAGTGGGAGGTGTTTGATACCCAAGTCAAGCAAAAACTACTGCGGTTAGTTAATCCCCAGGATACGGTGATCTAGAGTGACATACTCCCACACTGAATCCAAGATTAAAGTGTAGGCTTCTTACCAACTCCACCCAACGGTTAGGATACTCGGTAAGCTTTATTAACGATACGGGATGCCCCTCCGCACCGGAACAATACAATAAGTTCTGTTTTTGATTAGTAGGTGGCGGTTAGCTCTTAATTTGTCTTCCCTACTCTCTCTAGTATAAACTATATAAACGTTTTTGGGTTCCCTACTTGTTGAAAACTCTGTCCGCGATTCATATCAAACTCAATGTTAAGCCATGAGTTTGATATGAATCGCTTTTGAAGTTAATTAATAGCCAATGATGAACTCAGGAGTATTTTCAGTGTAGCGATCGCATTTTAAGCGAATCTCAACAATCAGCCCATGGAACTGTACTTAATTCGCCACGGTATTGCTGCTGAGCGAGGCACCTACAAAAACGATCGAGAGCGGCCACTGACCAAAATTGGCCATGAAAAAACTAGTAAAGTAGCAAAGGAGCTCCAGAAACGAGGGCTAAACTTTGACCTAATCTTGACTAGTCCATTGGTCAGAGCTAAGGAAACCGCTGCTATCCTCCAAGATGTTGGTTTAGGCTCATTGGTTGAAGAGTCGGAGAGTCTCGCTCCTGAGGGTGACATTCACCAATGGCTCAGCTGGCTACAGCAGAGGTGGCGAAAGACTGATGCTCAAAGACGTTTGGCTCTAGTTGGTCATCAACCGGATTTAGCGAATTGGGCGGAAATGTTGGTGTGGGGAGTATCCGATCAAAAACTAGTGCTAAAAAAAGCTGGAGTAATTGGGTTAAAGCTTCCTAATACTGGGAAGCCCTTCGGTCGCAGTGAGCTATTCTTGCTGACCTCACCTAAATGGTTACTATAGCAATCCGGATTTGACTTGTAAAACTTAAGCAACAGGAGCAGACAGGTAAGAGGGGGAAGAATCTCACGATTGTTTTTTTGACCACAAATTCATCAAGTACAAATTCATCAAGAATTATTGTAGATTGCTATAATATATTCATAAGCACTAAACAGTAATAATCTTTGTAGCACCGAAGACTTAAGCACTAATCTCTGGTAAGTTAGCCTGAGATGACTGAAGATTCTGTAGGTAATAACATGATAGCTTGCGAGTACCAGCCAGGTTTAGAAGGCATTCCAGCAGCTCAATCCAGTATCAGCTACGTTGATGGGCAGAAGGGAATACTAGAGTATCGTGGCATTCGGCTCGAAGAACTCGCATCAAAAAGTACTTTCCTAGAAGCCGCGTATCTACTGATTTGGGGTGAGCTCCCTACTAAGAACGAACTTTATGAATTCCAAGAGGACGTTCGCCTCCACCGACGGATCAAGTACAGCATCCGGGACATGATGAAATGTTTTCCAGAAACTGGTCATCCCATGGATGCTCTACAAGCCTCTGCTGCTGCTTTGGGTCTGTTTTACTCCAAACGGGCTCTCGACAATCCAAAATACATTCGGGGAGCTGTGGTTCGTCTGTTGGCTAAGATTCCTACCATGGTAGCAGCATTTAAACAGATGCGCAAAGGGGACGATCCAGTACGCCCTCGGGATGATCTTAGCTATGCTGCTAACTTTCTGTATATGCTCAATGAGCAAGAGCCTACTCCCCTAGAGGCTCATGTCTTTGATGTTTGCCTGACACTCCATGCCGAACATACTATCAATGCCTCTACTTTTTCGGCTCTGGTGACTGCTTCTACTCTTACGGACCCCTATGCAGTAGTGGCATCAGCGGTGGGAACTCTAGCTGGTCCGTTACACGGAGGGGCGAATGAAGAAGTGATTACCATGTTGGAAACCATCGGCTCAGTGGAGAATGTCCACCCATACTTGGAGGAGCGCTTGCAGCGCAAAGAAAAAATTATGGGTTGTGGTCACCGAGTCTATAAGGTAAAAGACCCACGAGCAACTATACTTCAGAACTTAGCTGAACAACTGTTTAAGGAATCTGGCACAGACAAGTACTACGACATTGCTTTGGAGTTGGAGAAAGCAGTGGAGGAAAAACTGGGTCACAAGGGGATTTATCCCAATGTGGATTTCTATTCTGGCTTAGTTTACCGGAAGCTGGGTATTCCGAGTGACTTGTTTACACCAGTGTTTGCGATCGCACGGGTTGCGGGTTGGCTAGCTCACTGGAAGGAACAGCTAGCTGTAAATCGAATTTTTAGACCTACTCAAGTTTACACTGGCACTCACGATGCTCCCTATATTCCTATTGAAGCTCGTTAGTCATTAGTCATTAGTTTTTGGTGATTAGTTATTGGTAATTGGTTATTTGGGCGTTGGTGATTCTTGAGGTTTGTCCACAAATACTCATCTCCTCGGCTCCCTCAGCCAAATGCCTAATTTTTCGTACCTAGTTTTCGTACCTTCAAAACCTGATTGCTGTTCGCGTAGCGTGCGCGTAGCGCATGTGCTGATAGCTGTTCGCGTAGCGTGGGTGGCACAGGCTTCTAGCCTGTGATAAGTGCGCATATGGTTACGAAAATAATAATTACCAATTACCAATTACCAATTAACTAATGAAATTTCGGTTAATAAAAAAATTCAATAAATTTATAATTTGGACATTAATAGGAGTGGTAGTTCTGGTAGGAGTTAACACTATCATTCCTGCGCCTCGCCATACCCCAAAAACCACCAATAAAATTCAAGGAATTTGGGTAACTCATGTCGGTAACAACTTTCTATCCTATATAGGACAAACTGACAATGTATTTCACGAGTTATCTGGTCTTAATTTTAATCGAATTTACGTTGATTTGAACTCTCCATGCTTTGAAAAACATGGATTCTAAGCGGATGTCGTTACGCGGGTTGAAACCGAGCTCCACGACGCTTCACGATAGGATCTAGATAGTGAATCTGATCTATATCGTTGTGGCAGGTTCAAAGCTGCTCTACCGACCTCGGCTAGGGGAAACCCTAGCTGTGTCGCTACTTTTCTTAAAATATTGGAAGCTCCGTTGCAATCAGCGTTTATTAATTTACCTTTTGCCGATAGATATTGCCCACGCTTAACTCTTTTCCCAGATTCCTTCCACCCCTCAGGTTTCCCGCCGAGCACAGGTAGAAAGTCTTGATCTAAAAAGCTGGCCTTACTTGTGTAACTTTCTTCAGTCTCAACGAATTTAATGCCGTGCTCGACACACAATTGCTCAATTCGATTCTTTAACTTAGCAGTAGGAATCTGCACAAACTGCTGGTTATTCTTTTTGCCAATATTGATGCTGTCCTTATTCCGCTTGTTCCAGCCAAAGACGACTGTGCTGATTTGATTCCTTAAGCACCAGTTAACTGTGAATCGAGCGACTTTATTTACATTGTCACGCATTTGTCGGTTACGCTTTTCAGTCAAAAAGGCTAGGCGCTCATCCCAATAGTCTTGAGATTTTCCTTTTTTGATCGCAGCTACACGCTTGTTGTACCACTGGTTTTGGGATTTAACTTTCTTACCATCTATGATAAAAGATTTCCCTAGGTTAGAGACGCAGGTTAGCCAGTTATTGAGACCTGGATCGATACCTATAACATTACTTGTTGGTGTTACTGGTTCAGGGTTTGGTCTTTCATAGACAAACTCCAAATAAAAACAGCCATTCCTTGGCACAAAGCGATATTCTTTGATTGATTTGTAGTCGATATTAGATGGCATTGGTAGTAAGAAGTGGTCAATGCCAAACCAGACTTTGATCTGCTTCCCTAAAGTAAACTTAAGCTGACCTTTTACTAGTTTTACCCACCGAGCGGGATAGCTGACTACAGCCAGACCTCCCTTTTTGCGGTATTTTGGGACTCTAGGCTTATCAGTTGACTTCCCTTTGTCGTACAACTTCTTAAGAGCTTTGTAGGACTTGAATGACTCAATGACTCCATGCAGTGTCTGTTGGGCACATGCAGACCTCATTGCCTTGAAGTGGACGTTAGTCTTCATTATTTTGTCCAACTCTGCGTTATTAAGATACTTATGTGCCTTAAACAGTATTTGGCGACAGTAATATATCCCACAATTAGTTAGTTTATTTGCTTCTGAGCAGATCAACTCTATGACCGCTTGGTTCTCAGGTGACGTAGTTATTAAATGTTGCTGACAACCGTACATTTTGTTTTGACATTTTACTGTGTTAAACTAATTTTATACCGCAATAAATAAAATGTCAAGTAAATGTCAAAACAAATTGCTAAGAAAGGAAGGCCAAGTATTCATGGGGAACGAAAGAGGTCGTATAGTGTCTCGGTAACCCAAGAAGGCTGGAACAAGCTAAAAGAGATGGCATTAGATTCTGGATTAAGCCTTTCGGAGTTCCTGGAGATATTAGCAAGGACGAAGCGAATTCCATAAAACGCGAACACCGGGATAAATCCCGGTACGCTGGCCTATGGCCACGCGGGGCGCGTTCGCTGCCCACCTAATTTATTGGGTGGCTAACTCTCGCTGGTTATTTTACTGTTTGCAGACTTACGCACACAATCCATGGGTAGGTTGGGCAAAACCTTGCCCACCCTACAGGTAGCGTTAAATTGAGGGATTTGCGTAAGTCCTAAGATAAATCCTCAAAACCAATAATATTTTAAATTTAGTAAAATTTTATTAAGTTTCATTACAATATACCCTACCATGAAGCAAAACCTGATTGAAGGGAAGGTGAGCTCCCAGCTAACCCGACTAACGATACCCATGATTTGGGGAGTGTTTGCAGTTATTGCTTTCAATCTGATTGACACCTATTTTGTCGGACAACTGGGAACCAAACACCTAGCAGCTATGAGTTTCACCTTTCCCGTGGTGATGACTTTAGGTAGTCTAGCGATGGGGTTGGGGGTGGGAGCATCCTCTGTGATTGCCCGTGCCATTGGAGAAGGGGATATCCAGAAAGTGCGACGACTGACAACAGATAGTCTAACCCTGTCCCTGCTAGTAGTAGCACTGTTCACGTTGGTGGGATTAGCCACTATCGATCCCCTATTCACGGCCTTAGGAGCTGATGCCGATGTGCTACCACTGATTCGTAGTTACATGCAGATTTGGTACTGGGGAATGATTTGTCTGGTTATCCCGATGGTGGGTAACAGTGCCATCCGCGCTTCCGGCAATACTGCTATTCCCAGCGTGATAATGACCGTTGCTGCATTCGTCAATATTGCCCTCGATCCAGTATTAATCCTCGGACTGGGAGGATTTCCTCGATTAGAACTGGCAGGGGCAGCGATCGCAACAGTAATTTCCCGCGCCACCACCCTAGTTGTAGCCTTGTGGTTTCTCAACAATCGCCTGCAGATGCTTTGCTTCAACCTGCCCAAGCTGAGAGTAATTTTAGAATCCTGGAAAAAAATTCTCTATGTGGGTTTGCCTGCTGCTGGAACGAGCATGGTATTTCCCATATCTATTGGTGTGATTACTGGGTTGCTAGCTGGTTACGGAACTATAGCAGTAGCAGGTTTTGGCATTGCCTCACGAGTAGAATCCTTTAGCCAGATTGTCCTAATTGCAATCTCTGCCAGCATTGGACCGTTTGTAGGGCAAAACTGGGGGGCGAAAAAGTACCTCCGTGTCCATCAAGCCTTGCGTCTAAGTTTCCTATTTTGCTTATTTTGGGGAGTGCTAGTAACAGTGATTCTTGCTGCCACAGCTCCTTGGTTAGCCTCCCTGTTTAACAGCAACCCAGAAGTAATCACAATTACCGCCACTTACCTACTTATTGTCCCGATTAGCTATGCCGGAACAGGCGTGATTCTAGTTGCTAGTTCCGCCTTTAATGCCTTAGGTAAACCGCTACCATCAGTGGTGATGATGGTGACTCGGATGCTGGTGCTTTACATACCACTGGCCTATCTAGGCAGTCAGCTATTTGGGGTGAATGGTATCTTTGCCGCTGCCTGTATTTCTAATGTAGCTGTTGGCTTAGGGGCATATATTTGGAATCAGAAAACCTGTAATATCAAGACTGTTTCAGCATTGGAGAAAGAATCAGTTTCTGTTGGCATGGGTTAGCTTTGAGGTTAGCTATCAGCTTAAGCGCTACGCGCACGCTACGCGAACAGCTATCAGTTATCAGCTATCAGCTATCAGCTATCAGCTTAAGCGCTACGCGCACGCTACGCGAACAGCTATCAGCTATCAGCCAAAGGCTGACTACTGACGGCTGACGGCTGAGGGATATTCGCGCAGCCTCGGCTTTGCCGAAAGCTTGGCCTACGGCCTTAGCTCCCTAAAAACATGTACCTCACCTAATTAAAAATCGCTATATAAAACAACAGTGTTCGGCAGGGAGCAAAACCTTGTGGCTGTTAATAAGTAGCTCGACAAAAATAAACGTCGCGGTATTAACTTGTGTAAAGTTTCCAAAAATCCCTCTTCTCCCTGCTCCCTGTTCCCTGTTCCCTGTTCCCTGTTCCCTATTTGAACAGTTAATTTTACTTTTGTACGACTACTTAAAAATGATTAATTTCTAATCTTTTTACCCGATATAAACTATGATAGTTACTCAATAATATTACCCATAAAAACGTTAAATACTAGTAACTTAAATCCCTAAAAATAGTATTTGTAAATAAATGTAAATATTTTTAATTGCCCCTTGCATTTTTCCCAGTAGTTATCTATACTATAGAAGGTAAACACCGATACTAATAACCGCGCTGAGTATGCCCGTTAATCATGACCAGCGCGGCTTTCCTCCCAACCAAGTAGGAGTTACTTCTATGATGCAAAAAAAAATCACGATCATCAATCCCGGCTTTTCAGCTATTCACCGGATCTCCCTTGGAAATACTGAATTCCGACCTCAAAGATTGTAAGCCTTTAGCTTATCGGCTATGGGCACGCTACTTGAGCGGCCATTGGGTGCATCTCCTAAAAGCTGTTTGGCCTGGTGGATGGAATAGGCATGTTGGTGCAATGGGCATGTTGGTGGAATAGGCATGTTGGTGGAACAGGCATCTTGCCTGTTTCATTTCCCGGCGGGCTTTCCCAACCCTGGCTACGAGGCGGAAAATGATGGTAAGCCCCCCTAAAGCACCACTAGCAACTACTGTATTTATAACCTAGCTGTTGGCTTAGGAGCATATATCTGGAATCAGAAAACTTGTAATCTCAAAACTGTTTTAGCATTGGAGAAAAATTAAGCGTCTCATGAAAACGTTAAATCCTAGTAACTTATCTCTTGAGGATGTTCATCGTCTTTTGAATCTGGAAGAAAATTATGATGGCTCATTCACGCCCTTGTTATCCTTAGAACCGTTAACAGACGTTGAAAAGCAGGAACTGGTGCAAATAAATAATGATTTTCGTCCCTATCTAAGATCAGGAAAAGTCTCTGAAGCGATGCAGCGCGGTCTTGGGGGTTCCCCCCATGAGCGACTGCATCAAGAAGGGCAGGTGAAGTTAGTGGTTATTGCTCCATTGCTGAGATTAGCTGGCTTCTATCACTACCCCATTACAATTTCCGTGGAAGAAGGGATTGCGGAAATTGATAGTGAAGAGGAGGAGACACGAATTACAGGGCGGCTTGATATTCTAGCAATAAACAACCAGCAACCAACACCAGCTAATAACTATTTTTGGGTGTTGGTAATCGAAACGAAAAATAGTCTAGTAGATGTAACAGCAGGTTTACCACAATTATTGACCTATGCCTATAAAAGTTTAGACCATCAAAAATCCGTATGGGGGCTAGTGACGAATGGTTTACGGTATCAGTTTGTTTATCTGCAGCAGGAAGCTTCCCCAACTTATCAGCTGATGCCATTACTCAACCTGATGGAATCTGAAAGTTCTATTCAATTGCTAAAGGTTCTTAAAGCTATCTGTAACCTCTGAAATGTGATATCCTAAAGTGATATAGCGATTTATAGGCTAATCAGGTACAGAGTATTTTTTCTCTGCTCCCTACTACCTACTCCCTTTCCTATCTTAGGCACAACCAACAAAAACCCTCTCCAACCGACTGATTGAAGGGGTTTATTATGGTCGAATTTTAGAGGAGTTTTGAGCACCTCAACCGTCAAAGTTATTTTGACCCAATCAAAGATTAAAAAGTTCCTGTATTTTAACTATACTTCCTCTATGGTGTCACAGCTATTTTGGTTTGTATGCCACTAAACGCTTTGAATTAGTGGCATAAAACCAGTCTTTGGTTTGAATTACAGACTAACAATTGGCTTTTAACTTTTGACGTTTAACTTTTGACGTTTTCAAGCTTACGCAGCCAACACCCACTGCTAGTAAACCTAAAACAGAAGCCGGTTCGGGAACAGAAGTCGATTCAGAAGTCGCTTCAGATTTAATACTTACTGCGTCAACCCCAGCGTTGAAGGGACCGCTATTGTCAACTTGGCGAAAAGCCAAGCGCACAGTAGAACCAGCCCAGGGAGTCAAATCAAATGTGGTAGTATTAAACCCATTGACGGGATTGAATTGTCCTACTGGAGATATAATATTTGCTAGTACCCCCGCATCTGAAGAGCGACCAAACCAGTCATCAAAGCCAGCAGAAACTAGATCAACTCGGAAATGTTGGTTTGCTCCCCGATTAAAAGCCATAGTTCCACGATCAAGCAGTCCACGAAAAGAGTAGTTTTGGGCAAACCAGTCGAAAGAAAGTTCGTGAGTGAAACCTGCTTCTAGAACGATATCTTGAAACAAGACGCGGGAACCAGACCCGTGCTGATCGGTAACGCTAAAGAATGATCCTTGACTTGGACCGGGAATTGATAATCTATGTAATGGGCTCCTGGTTCCATTTGTAATGAACAAGTTCCCTCGGCTACGACTTTGCTGAAGAACTGTCCATCCTGTGAAGTCTCCTGTTTCAAATCCCCCATTAACAATGCTAGCAGCATTAGCAGCGCCACCAATACTCGACAACCCAATTAGACCGATTGCTCCTGCCGCGATCGCTATAGCTGAATGCTTGATTGAATGCTTGATTGAATGCTTGATTGACATTAAACTAATTCCTGTACCGTTCTTAACTATCAGGATTACAGGCTGATGTTTGCATTCAGGTTAGTTTCATGTATTCCTAGTTGATAACTTACTGTATCACGTCCGCAGATAGCCTCGGTCTAATTCCATAATGACGATAATTCCAATAATCCTGCAAAATTTTGTTGTGGTCAAAGCAGAGATTAGATGGCACTTCCCAAGGGTTAAAAATGCCCAAATTTTTAGCATCATCAGCGGCTTTTGGGACACCCGTTGCTGTGGCTAAAAAGACAATACTAATGGTATGTTTCCGGGCATCACGACTAGGATCAGAATACACCTGGAATTGCTCAATTAGTTCAACCTCTAAGCTGATTTCTTCCTTAGCTTCCCGCACTGCTGCGGTTTCTACCGACTCGCCGTAATCTACAAAGCCACCGGGAATTGCCCAGCCTAGGGGGGGATTCTCCCGTTCTATCAAAATAATCGGTCGATGGGGTCGGTCGATTAGTTCAATAATGATATCAACAGTGGGAGCAGGATTACGGTATTGAGTAGAAGTCATGGGTTAGATCAAATCGGGTTGAGTATTTATGATATAGCAAAGGGAGTAGGGAGTAGGGAGTAGGGAGTAGGGAGTAGGGAGTAGGGAGTAGGGAAATTCCGATCAAAAATGATCACAATTAATATTGTGAGAAATGCGATGTGTCCGATTAGCCTGACCCAAAAACTAGAGACTAGACGGAATTTTATCTCTCGCCTGAGTTAAAATATTCTTTTATTCAGCATCACCACGATAGACTCAACTCGCCGACGATGCTTTACTGTTAAAGCTTTACAGTCAAAGCTTTATCGTCAAATTTCAAATTTTTAGTTACCAGAGGCAGTTGACTTCGGTGCTGTAACTATCCCACTGAGGGGAAGGTGCTATGTTTACGCTCATCAATGCTTTATTTGCTTTGATAATGATCGGGATTCTACTCCTGATCGGCAGGTTTCTTAAACAGAAAGTTCGGCTGTTTCAATCCCTTTATCTACCAGAATCGGTTATTGCTGGGGGAGTAGCATTGTTACTCGGCCCAGCAGTATTGGGTGCGATCGCATCTACCGTATCAGGTACAGATTCCTTACTGGCTGGGGGTCTGTTTCCGAAAGCAATGGCAACAGTTTGGTCTCAGTCTCCTGGTGTCTTTATCAATGTTGTCTTCGCCGCCTTATTTTTAGGTGAAGCGATCCCCAGTCCCAGAAAAATTTGGCGCAAAGCCGCACCTCAGGTAGCATTCGGCCAAACCCTGGCCTGGGGACAATATGTGATTGGACTGCTGCTAGTTCTGTTAGTGTTGAGTCCGATATTCGGTGTCGATCCCATCGCAGGTGCATTAATCGAAGTTGCCTTTGAAGGCGGTCACGGCACCGCTGCTGGCATGACCGATACCTTTAGAAAACTGGGTTTTAACGACGGTGGTGACTTGGCTCTAGGCTTGGCTACAGTCGGTATTGTCACAGGGGTGATCGCAGGTACCTGGCTAGCAAGCTGGGGCAGGCGCAAGGGCTACATCCACAGGAGCCCTGATCCCAGCAGTGAGCTACAACAGTTTCGGGATAAAATTCAAAATACAATTCAACAGACAATTCAACGAGAACCTACGGAAGTCAGGTTAGCCAGAGCCAGATTAATGGATGGTTTACTGATCGATCCCCTGTCATTGAACCTTGCTTTTGTAGGAGTTGCGATCGCTATCGGCTGGGTAATCCTGGCAGTGCTCAAGTTCATTGAGTCAGTGACTTGGGGAGCCGGTGGCTTTCAAGTAATTCAGTATGTGCCTCTGTTTCCCATGGCACTAATTGGTGGTTTGATTGTCCAAGTCGTAACCGTGCGTCTAGGACTGGGGTCACTAATTATTCGACCCTTGCAGGAGCGCATCTCTGGGGTAGCGTTAGATGTAGTAATTGTGACCGCATTAGCGTCGATTTCCCTAAGAGTGCTTGGAAACAACCTCTTGCCATTTTTAATTCTTGCGATCGCTGGCATCATCTGGAACATCTGGGCATTTGTGTTCCTCGCACCCCGTATACTCCCCAGATACTGGTTTGAGCGTGGCATCGGGGACATGGGACAATCCATGGGAGTGACAGCAACCGGTATCTTGTTGATCCAGATGGTAGACCCAGATAACCATACCGGTGCTTTTGAGAGTTTCGCCTACAAACAGTTGTTCTTTGAACCGATAGTAGGTGGTGGCTTGTTTACTGCTGCTGCACCAGCACTGATTGTGCAATTTGGCCCATCGGTAGTGTTACTGCTAACAACAGGATTACTAGCCTTCTGGTTAATCTTTGGTCTGTGGAACTTTAAGCGCATGAGAAAAACATTTAGGCAAGCTAATCTTTAAAGGGTTACTCGGTGATCCGGCAAGGGAAGCATGCTTCTCTTGCGCAACCCTGGGCAAGATTTGGGCTCTAGTATGATTGGTATAAACTGAACCAGTGAAATTTTGTAAGCAGCTATGACCCAGTCGATTCCAAGGATTGCCCTCGCAGAATTTCTCACTCAACCCAATATTGAGGCTTCTCCGGCATGGGAATTAATTGATGGGCGAGCAGTCCAAAAACCAATGCCAACCCTCTTTCACTCCCGCCTACAACGCAATCTGGTTAATTACATCAATGATCGAACCAATCTATTTGAAGCGGTACAGGAGCTACGCTGCATCATACCTCCCTACTCGCCAGTACCAGATATTGCTATCGTTGCCTGGGATCATCTTCCTGATCAAGACGGACCCCTTGATGGAGCACCCGATTGGCTGATTGAAATTCGTTCCCCTGACCAAAGCACTTTAAACTTGCAAAACAAAATTCTTCATTGCCTCAGTAATGGAACACAATTAGCCTGGTTAATCGATTTCGCTCGTCAGCAGATTTGGGTCTGGCAGGGAGATGACCTACCCATAGTCTGTTCAGGAGAAGACATTCTACCAAGCTTAGGAATTCTACCCGAACTTAAGGTCAACGAGGTAATGGCTATGACTCGGCGATCATAGCTCGTTGCCCCTTGCTTAATTTTATGCTATTTTTAGCCCGAGAGTGATGATGTTGGGTATTGAGGTTCCTTACATTAAATGAAACACTGGTTGTGTAGTTTATTCCTCTACAAATCCCTATATTAGTAGTCATAGATACCAAGATTAATTTGATGAAAGAGATTTTTCAAGGAGAAGTTTTTGCAGATACTGCCAACTTCGATAGTGGTATTCGCCAGTTAATGCCTCGCTATGAGGAAATTCTGGATGTTTTAGCCCGTTGTACTCCTCCTTCTGCCCAGCGGATTCTGGATCTAGGTTGCGGTACTGGCGAGACGAGTTTAAAAATCCTTGATCGCTGTCGGAATGCTGAAGTAATTGCGGTAGATTATTCCCCCCGAATGCTAGCTTTTGCCCGTGCAAAAATTGAGGAGGCTGGATATAGCAATAGATGGAAAGCCTACGAGGGAGATTTTGGTGACTGGGCAAATTACAACTTATCATTACCAGAAGAATTTGATGTCTGTATTTCCTCTTTTGCGATCCATCATCTTACCGATGAGATGAAGCTGAAGTTATTTCAGCGAATTCGGAAAAGTCTCAACCCAGGGGGCGTGTTTTGGAATGCTGACCGGGTTTTACCAGAATCACCAGCCCTCAAGCAAGTTTACCAGGAAAGGCGAGAGGATTGGGCGCAAAGTCAGGGAACGACCCTAGCAGAAGTTCGCGCTAAGTTCGGAACGAGTATCTCTGAGGGTTATTCTGGTCCTGATCGCTTTACCACCACTTATGGCCATTTGCAAATGCTGACAACTGCTGGATTTTCCTCGGTAGCGGTGCCTTGGAAGTATTATGGTATGGCAGTATTTGGAGGGGTAGTGGCAACAACAGAGGAACCTAGGCCGTAAAATCAAGTACCTGGGTCAAATTATTGTGATCTTTCCGCTTAACTGACAACAACTAATCATTAATAAGCAAGCATTTATGCAAGATTTGTCACAAGACGGAAACTGGTTCAAGCTAGTAGCAGATATCAGAACGTCACAACAAAACAAGACCTGGTTTAATTCAGTAGCAGATGCCTACAACAGAACCAGACCAACCTATCCTCAAACGATAGTTGATCGGGCTGTAGAGTTAGCCAAACTCCCAGATGATGCCACAATTTTGGAAATAGGATGTGGACCGGGAACTGTAACTACAGCGTTTGGAGAATTAGGCTTTAGAATGGTCTGTATAGAACCCAGTGAGTCTGCTTGTCAGCTAGCGCAACAAAACTGTGCCCAGTATTCCAATGTAGAGATTAAGAATACTACTTTTGAGGAGTGGGAGCTAGAGTCCCAGAGATTCGATGGGATTATAGCAGCAACGGCTTTTCATTGGGTTGCCCCTGGAAGTGGGTATGCCAAAGTTAATGCTGCTTTAAAACAGAATGGTGTACTCATTATACTGTGGAATACCAGACCCCATCCTCAGCCTGAAGTTTACCAAATGTTGGATGAAGTATATCAGATCCATGCTCCATCTCTGAGACGATATGCTGAAGATACAAAAACTCAGTTAGAAAAGCTGAACGAATTTGTAGAGAAGGTGATAGACTCCGGTTATTTTTATGACTGTAAGTCGGAATATGTACTCTGCGAACCTACCTATAGCATCGATGATTATCTGGCCTTGTTGAGTACTTACTCAACCTACATCAACCTAGAGTCGCAGCAGAAGAATTCCTTGTTTGCTGGTTTGAGGGAAACCCTAGAGAAGAACTGCGGCAATAGGATCCAACTTTCCTATGTGTCAGCTTTTTGGATTCTCCAAAAAGGATGAGCTGAAAACTTTCTATCTAAGGATGGCTAGTTGTGGTTTATCCTGGGTCAATCAAAACCTTTGAAGACATATCAGAGGGAGATACTCTTAAACCGTCATTAATCGGGATCAACCCGTATAAATCGGTCAAGGTGCAATTTATTGTGGCCCAAGTGAGAAGTGGTCAAGCGGCAATTGGAGTTAAGCCTCCCGGAGACGAAACCTTAGAATAAGGCAGCCTTAATCATAAAGTTTTAACCCTTTTACCCATAGCCGACAAACCATAAAGGCTGCCTTATTCTGACGGTAACTTCTAACCACCTGTCTATTTGGGCGCTCCTGGCATCTCGACCAGGAGTTGCTTGAAAGCCTTAGTTTTGCTATGTTTGGGATCAATCCAACCTAGCTCAACCCCATCAACCAAACTTAGTCCCATCCCTTCCGGAGACGAAACCTTAGAATAAGGCAGCCTTAATCATAAAGTTTTAAACCTTTTACCCATAGCCGACAAACCATAAAGGCTGCCTTATTCTGACGGTAACTTCTAACCAAGTAACGCGCGGTACGACGCAACAAGACTGCCTGTACCTCGTTCTTGTTCATGTACCGAGTAATTTCCTGATCAGTCCCACGAGCAAGAATATTTTTGGCAGCATTATAATCAGCCTGCAACACGACCCCATCAAATCCGGTAAAATTGTCCCCAGTCCTTTTGCCCAAAAGGGTTCCGGTTCTAGAGTCAATTTGCGACGTGTAACTAGGTTGAACTTCTGTGACAACCGAACCAGTCCAATTAGCCCATTTCTGCAAAGAGTCCCGCATCACTCCTTTCATCCAACTATTAAGTTTGCGGGACACGGTCTTGGATCGGCGTTTGTTTCGTATCGGTTGAGTTAAATCTTCTGCAAATACTTTTAATGACTCCCCGTTAAAGAGAGATTTAGAAGCCGCTCCTATTTTTGCGGTTAGTTCTGATTGATTTTGTCTGTAACGGCGATTTTCTGTTTTCCTACTTAGGTTATTTTTTAGTATTCTAGCCGACTTTGCTGGATCTAACTTTTCTAGCTTTCTGTGAAGTGCCCACAGTTTTCCTCTATTGCGGTTTTTAGCACATATACGATGGCCAAAAGGCCACGCTACGCGAACGGATTTTTTGGTGATTATTTTTCCAAGTCCTGTACCGTGAGCCTGACCCTCTGAGTCATAAAAAGCTTCGGTGTAACCTTTGTCCACCCCGATACTTCGACGTTCAGATGGAACTTCTACGGTACCATGGTCTACCAAAAAGTGAATTTCAAATCTTTGCAATATTTGATCATAGATTAATCTAATCTGTCCTTTGATTTTTCGATTAGATTTGACAATTATTTTATTCCTTTTTTTCTTTGTTAATCCAGCTAGTTCCAGTTGCCAAGTGTTCCGCGAAAGTCTTTTACAATTGTAGCCAACTTGCTGGTAAACTATCTGATTCTTAACCCAAGAATGACCTCTTTGAAATTCTTTTCTAACAAGTCTGTGCAGTAAAGAATTGTCCAGGAATGCCGAAGTCTTAAGTTGCGTGACATATTCCTTCCGTTTGTTTTTATTTTCTTTTCCTGGAAATCTTTTGTAAATCTTTTTAATAACCGCATCTTTACAAGCTGCTTGTTGGGCTGTAATAGCCTTACCTACGTCATTAACGGTCCAGTCCATTAATTTTGCAGGTAATCCCAGAGTATCTGGAGTTCTAAAACTTTTTACTTCTGGAATAGCTTTTTTCCAGTCAAGGTTCCAGTAGTTGATGCTTCCCAGTTTGTTGTAAGACTCAGATCTGACAATGCCCAACTTTTTCATTGTAGACAGCAACTCTGTCTCAACCACCTTTGTCATACCGATGACAAGGACGATTTGAGTCGATATTTTTTTAGTTGCTCCTACTTTCATAGGCATTGCTGCTGTGTGAATCCTATACTTTACTAGTACCCTAGTGCTAGATAATTGTCAATGTCGGGTTTATACTATTAGATACCGTATTATCCCTATTTAATAGGGCTTGATTGCTCGACTACACCCAGAAGTACCATTACCGCTCCAGCAAATGATCTGGGTTAGCCTGCGCCTCAAAAAGTGGACTGCTAGAAGTGGAAGTGAACTACAGTAATAATATTACAGAAAAAGGACGGGAGTAGGACACGCCCTGGATCTATGGGCGAGGGTCAGGCAACGTCTACAGGGCAGCGCGAACTTACGGTCTACGGGGTAATGGCTATGACTCGCCGATCATAGATCGTTGCCCCTTGCTTAATTTTATGCTATTTTTCTCCCGAGATCGATGATGTTGGGTTTCGTTGGCTCAAGCCAATCGACAAGATAATGCGTTTGCGTAGCGGCTCCAAACGCGCCCCGCGTGGCCCAAACGCGCCCCGCGTGGCCAATAGGCCAAGGCCAAGGAGCATCGCACTTTTAACCGGAAAAGCTTACAGGCCTTTTTGTCACTCCCCCCGGAATAACTGACGATAATGTTCTAAACACTGCTCATGTGAATCAAACAGGATTTGATCATTAATGTAATCTCGAATAGGAATATTAGTATTTGGCCCTTTAAAAACACCTATAGAAATACGTTCCTCATCTGGTATGCTAACTCCATGTATACTTGAGTTTATCTTTCCACCTAGCATTTTTTCTAAGGTTTCAGACAGAAATAGCACCCCATACCCTGGTTGGGGATTAACGTCATGCCATTGCTCATCCCAAAATACTTCTAATCCTGGCTTGTCCATCAAAATTACAGTCATCAAATCATAGTCTTTATGAGCTTTCATTCCACTATTGCTTTTCTTATTTGTATTTACCTTAGCCGGATAATAGGCAATTGAGAATGATGAAGAGAGATCACTATCACTCACGACTTCCTCGAAATAGTCTTCAACACCAAAGTAACTAAATATTTAGTTTAACAGAACTAGAATAATACGCTCTTCACAATAGTTTGAAATTTTGAAAACTGAATTGCGACACTCTTTAAAGGGGCTACTTGGATTATTCAACCTAAATAAAAACTGTTGAACCGAATGTATGTCATCAAGTGAACGGTCGATATAACCTTCAAATTTACCATGGGCAAACCATTTTTGTTTTTGGATTTCGCCCTGCCTGAAAAAATCTAAAGCCTCTCTTTTTAGAATTTTAAAATGTTCAAAAATTTCTGGTTATGGTATTCTGACATAGCAGCAACCCAGATTAATAAGGGTGTTGATTTATTCTCGGGTCACGCTATCTACAGAATTGATGTTTGGTAGTTCCATGATTCAGAAAACAAAAAAAATAACTCAACTCAGGTAATTCTACCAGGATTCTGGGAAGTTTATCTAAGTCGCGATCGCCCAATACAGTATAATACGAATTGAGCCGCCGAAAAGACCAGTATATAGTGAACTTACAAGAGCGAATAGAATCTCTAGAAGCTAGAATATATAGTCCTTCCGACTTTCCTCTTGCCCAGTTGAGTCAAACCGAACTCGACAGTTTACTCACATTAATTAACTCTAGGAATCTAGAATCAATCTACCCCTTGTCGCCGATGCAAGAAGGGATGCTGTTTGAGAGTCTCTATGCTCCGGAATCAGGGGTCTATGTAGAGCAATTGCTGTTGAAAATTAGTCCCTTGCAAGTTGATATCTGGGAGCAGGCTTGGCAACAAGTAGTGCAGCGGCACTCAGTTCTAGGTACCTTCATTATTTGGGAGCATCGGCAACAAGCACTACAAGTGGTACTCAAAGATGTAGATTGGGCGCTTATTTGGCGCTTAGTACCAATAGGTGACAGCTCCTACACTGACCTTGCAGGTTCAGTGTAGGCAACAAGCGCCAATCCAGCTATTGCTTACGGAGGCGCTGGGCTTTAAGAACGGACTGCCGAGAGACGCGCGCCTTAGATAGTGGAGCCTTTATGGTTAGTCGGCTATGCATAAAAGGGTTAAAACTTTGCCGATTTTGGCTCCACTATATTACGGTAACTTCAAACCCTGCCGCTCTATTTCTGATATTGATCGCCGCATTATGGTCACGATTGGCCTTTGGCCACGCTACGCGAACAAGGCTACACCCACAATGGGAACAATTATGCCATCGTATATGCAGCTTTTTGGGGACTTTTTTGCCGCAATTGGAACAATTTTGTGAAGTATTCATAGCACTTACCGGAATCGCTAACAAGCCAGCATTTAAGGCCGTAGGCCACGCTACGCGAACGGCTTTGCTTGCCAGGATTGTCAGAAAGCTTACCCACCCAGCATCTAGGACAGATTTAGCCAACCGGGATTTAGCTAGCCCCTTAACATTTAATTTTTCATGAGCTATTACATCGTACTTTGAAAGCAAATAATTAGCGGTTTTAAAATGGAAATCTTTCCGTTTATCCGCTACTTTCTTGTGTTGCCTAGCAAGCTGCGTGATAGCCTTGAGCCTATTATTGCCACCTTTTTTCCGTCGGGATACTCGCTTCTGAATGACCTTTAATCTTTTTTGAGACTTTCGATAATATTGCGGGATCTCTATTGTTTCTCCTTCGGAGGTGGTCAAAAACTCTTTAAGCCCAACATCAATACCAACTATTGATTCAGGATTAATATCAGGTTTAACCTCCGGAACAGTTTTGTCTTCTAGAGACAGAACCAAGTAGTAGCCATCACATTTTTTGGTTATAGAAGCCGTCTTGATTTTGAATCCATTCGGCGTAGCCGACGCTTCGCGAACAGGAATGGGACGATGAAGGATGACCTTGAGCGTTCCTAGCTTTGGTAGGTTGATCAGGTTTCCTTCTAGGCACCCTTCCTTCATTTGTGGGTAAGTAAAAGTACGATAGCGGCACCGCTTCTTAAATCTAGGTCTTCCGCTTCGTTTACCATTACTGTCTCCTTTAATAAACCTATCAAAGGCCAATTTAACTCTTTTGACCACATCCTGAAGTACTTGAGAATGGATTTTTTTGTACCAAGGATGAGTCTTTTTTAGATTTGGCAAGGTCTTTTTCTGACTGTAATAGTCAGGATTTTCCCTTAACTCCGGAAAGTGGCAAACAAGGGGACAAGCATTGATGGGACAACGATTTTGCTCGTACCAGTTGAACCGATCAGCCAACAAATAATTGTATTGCGCGCAAAGCATTGACAGCCAGTTGTCTATCAATGCTTTCTGTGCTTTTGTTAGACGTAATCGATACTGGTAGGCGACTCTCACGATTCCTTGCTTGTCAGTGTATGCTATTATTATATCACTGACCTAAAAAAGCGTGAACTAGTTGCATGAAGAAAAAGTTTGCCACAAAAGGTAGATCGGTCAGCGATCTCAAAGCTCACCTTGTCTTAACAACAAAATACCGCTGTAAAGTCTTTACAAGCGATATGTTAAATGAATTACATGATATATTTGCTGATTTAATGGAGAAGTGGGACGGGGACTTAGTAGAATTCAATGGAGAAGCCGATCACATACATCTCCTGTTTCAATACCACCCAGATGTCCCTTTGAGTAATTTAGTCAATAATTTAAAATCAGTTAGTTCCCGAAAGCTCCGTCAGCAATTCAGTGAAGAGCTTGATAAGATTTATAGCAAAAATGTCGTATGGAACAGTTCTTATTTTATTGCGAGTTGTGGCGGAGTTACTATTAACCAACTCAAAAAATATATCGAAAACCAGGATAGACCTGCTGGCTAGCTACCATAGTGTCGCGATTCATCCCACGCTCATCCTACGGATTGAGACGTGGGGCTTCTCGCGACTTTAGCTAAATTTAGCCTTAATTTCAATCGCTCATGCGCTCTGCCAGAATTTCTAAAGCGCGGTCCGAACATCCCATTAACCACATATCCGGCATTCCACTTTTTTCCCCGAGCAACAGTCGCCGTCGGCTGCGGAATGTTTCCGGCTTCATATACGCTCCCAGTAAAACTCGTCGCAGTTGGGGATTCCGAATACCCGTCCGTCCGTGGAGCAGTCGCCAGTTATCATTTACCAATACCTGTCCGGGAGCTATAAGAAATTCGGCGTTATACTCTGGAGATTCAGCTAATGCTGTAAATGCTTGGTAGGCGGCATACAAGTCTTGAATTTTATCCGGGGAAACCTCAAGGGGTACGCGGTCGTTTTTATTGTGACGAATCTGGTAAACTTCGCCATTTTTATCCAAATTAATGACGTGCTGGCGATAATAGATTTCCCATTGGTATTTTTTGGTGCCTTTTTCCTTGTCAGATACTTTTTCCTCTACACCCAGTCGTCTGCGACCTGTTGGTATATACTCTTGGGTGAGTAGCTCGAAATATTTTGGCTGCTGAGTCCTCAGAACTTCAGCAATTTTGAAACCATCTACCAGAGTGGAATATCCTTGTCTGTCATTGTCAGGATTTTCGTATTCAATACATCCGAGAAATTGAAGTCTGGGAGGAACGTTGTAGGAGACGTGATCGGTATGATTGTCCAGCCGATGCAAGTACTTATAGGAGTGGTGGATATTTCCTGCTAGTTGGTTGGCTGTGTCTAAAGTATAGATGTCGGTAGGGTGATATCGTTGCTGAATCGGTCCGACGCGCTCTACTAATGCCTGAAATGCTTCTCTCGTTTTGGGAAAGCTGTCAATAATTACCATTCCCACATCCAGCATTTTATCCAACCAATGCAGTAGCGTTTCATCGTCCCTCATCACTTCCTGGTAATCGAAGTATGGGATGGACAGCGATGAGTCCCACAGTTGGGGTTTTCGTCGCTGTTTGAGAGCGGGCTCTTTTTGACAGTGAACTCGCAGCCAAGATGGATCGTAGACGCTATGATGTCCGGGTTCTTCACCGCCCCAAATGATATCTAAATTTCCTTCGCGGTCTATTTTGACCGTTTCAGTTATCGGATTTAGTGGCATTTTCAGGGGGTCGTGTCCTTCTCCTTCTCCACTGTTGAGGCTTAATGTGTCTGGTTGAAAACATTTGGGACAGTGGCAAGTGTCGCGCAGCCAGAGGTTGTGATAAAAGCTTTCGTGACCATCTTTCCAAGTAATTTGCACCCCGTTATTGACGGTGGTAACCGATTGGATGCGAAAAGCCGATTTGAGTTGCTGAACTAATGTGACCATATTACTCCTTTTATCGATAAATAGAATAGAGCAGTTTAACCGTCTTGCGGTTGACCTAGGGGAATTTTTAACCAAGTATTATGCTCTTTGGTTAAGAAACAATCGATTGTTGCATAAATACTGCCTTGTTTTCTCTGATAAACAACTTCTTTCCCCGAAAGTGATATTGGATTTGTATGCCAGACTCCAGGATGTATTGAAATGCCACAACTACCATCTGAATAAAGAGCTACAAAATCTTCAGGTTTGACATCTTCTTTAGGAGGAGCCAAAAGAAATATACTTGGTTCGCCATTTTTAGGCATAAACCCTTCTCCTGCATCTAGATGGGCACTCAGCCAGTTTACCAGAATATATGTAGAGTTACTTTCTGGTTCGGATATAATCTTACCCGCTGCACCACCGCGAGCATTCTGATGACCGGCAGAAAATAGGGTTGACCCCTCCCAATAGACTCTGAACTCCTCTTCAATAACAGTACCGTAACCCCCCTTGGAAATTAGAGGTCGTTTTCCTGAAGTAGGCCATTTGCATAACTCTATTTTCGCATTTTCAAAATCCGTGAATACAACCCCTAATCCCAGAGCATTTTGGGAATTCAACCTTTTTAAGGGAACATCATAGTAATTGACTGTGGTCGCCATTTTTTCTTCAATTTAACTAAGAATTGAACTGTTAATGGAAAGTTCGATCCCACTTGCCAACTAAATTTACGGCAAATGGCTGAGGAAAATACTGCTCAAAAATCCTGTAGTAGAGTAATTCCTCCTTACTTTTTATGGGGTCTCCCCGAAAGCGTGCCCGATCGAAATCTTGGTCAGAAATAGTAGCCTCAGCGTGAGCTGCTAAAACTTTAGAGGAAGCAGAACCATGAGCAAATTCCATCTTGTCTCGCCAAACTATTTCTGGGGGTAAATAGTCTTCAAAAGCTTTACGGAGCAACCATTTTTCAATGCCAAATCTCTGGTAAAGCTTGAGGGTAGGATCTATAGTCAGTGCCATTTCTACAAAGTCTATATCTAGAAAAGGAACTCTTGCTTCTAAACCATGAGCCATTGTCAGTCTGTCTAATTTTTGCAAGTTGAGATTATGTAATCCTTTAATCCGATATACCAATTCTTGATTTAACGTCTTGCCATCATTGTAATCAGCTAGATAACTATAGCCAGCAAACAACTCATCTGATGCGTCTCCTCCGAGAACTACTTTGACATATTGGCTAGCAAGATGAGATAGCAAGTAGGTAGGTACACAACTTCTTAACCAAGCGGGATCATAGGATTCAAAGTGGTAAATTACCTCGGGTAGAACAGAAAGCATTTCTGCTTTTGAGTAAATATATTCGTGATGAATTGTTCCTAAATATTCTGCTACTAATCTTGCTGCTTTCAGATCTGGAGAGTTAGCAAATCCGGTGGAAAAAGAATGTAGTTCTGACAGTTCTCGCTTCATTAAGGCCGCAATAATGCTAGAATCAAGTCCTCCACTGAGAAATACTCCTACAGGAACGTCAGACATTAAACGCCTGCGGACACTTTGAGAAAGTCCTTGGCGAATTTTTTCTAAAATCACCTCTACATCTTCTAAAAACACATCGACTTCGGGAAAATCGTAGTAGGGTTGTAAACCCTCATTAGAATGGTAATAATGTCCTGGAGGAAACTCTTTAATTTGTTCACCATGCTCTATTAAAGCTTTGATTTCTGAAGCAAAAAATAAACCTTCTTCACTTTGAGCATAGTATAAAGGTTTAATGCCTAAGCGATCGCGAGCGACAAAGAATTCCTGATCGCTAGCCAAGATAAAGCTAAACATACCCCTGATTTTTTGAAGCATCTGAGTGCCAAACTTTTGGTAGAGCGGTAGCAGAATTTCCGTATCGCTGTTGGTTGAGAAGTTGTAGTTTCCCTGCAAGCGATCGCGCCATTGTTGATGGTTATAAATTTCTCCGTTAGCAATAGCGTATAATTTGCTCTGCGGATCGTATAATGGTTGCTGTCCTCCTTCTACATCAATAATGGCAAGACGATTATGTCCTAAAGCATAGTTTTCCTGGCAAATGCTACTGGTACCATCCGGTCCGCGATGAGCTAAGATTGACAATGCGTCTTCAAAGCCAGGTAAATTTGAGCCAAAAAATCCAACTATTCCACACAAATCTTTATCCTCCAGGTAACTTCAATGCTGTCATCGCAATTGGCGTTAAACTAAGCCAGGTTGTCACCAACCCGACTCGTCTTCAGAACGCAGCATGAGACTTTAACCTCACTGCGCTCCTCTCTTTTCAGGCTCTTTATGAGTACCTACTTTGAGTAAGGTAGGAATATCGTCCACCCATTCCTAGTCCAGGTTATTGAACCATTTTTGGGTTTTCTCTCCTTCCTTTTGGGCTCTTTCGTTTTTAGTATGCTAAGCTATCATCAAAGTGCCAATTAATTATAGCTCTAATTTCAAAGTTAGTCAAATTTATTAGCCCAACTCCACATCTTTTTATTAGTTTTAATTTGTTATTTATTCCCTCCACCACTCCACTATTTGTCCTGCTTTCAAAATATCCCACTATTTCTCCTAGCCATCTTTTTATTGTCTTAACGCTTTTTGGGTAGTATTTTACCGCTTTTTTGAGCCAGTCTATTAACCTCAATGTTCCTGATCCTAAATCTTTACTTTCGTCAAATATATGAGTGAATTATTCTTTAAGATTATGCATGATTTCTATTAGCGGTGATGCAACTTTTACTTGTTATAGTTTTTATTTTTGTTGTATTTTTAGCTTTTAAACTAATATTTTAGCAGACCAAATACGCAAGAGCCGATTTTTCCCAGATAACATTTCGAGGATCTGGGCAATATTGGTCAACCATCGGGTATCATCCCAATCTAGCTGTTTTGGGGTGCTACCGGGAACTGGGGCGGGAAGGTCAAATAGGGCGAGGAGGGCGACCGTTTCTCCCAACTGTTGTAGTTGTTGTGCTATTTCAAAAGCAACCATAACCCCAAAGGAATGACCTGCGAGGAAGTACGGACCAGAGGGTTGAAGGGATTGGATGGCTTGGAGGTAGTAGGCGGCTACCTCTTCAACACTATAGCAACCGCCAAGGCGGTTGCTATAGTTGTTGGAACAATCGGGCTACTCACTGGAGGGTTCTTAGTGGTCTTTAATGTGTGGAGATTAGCAACAATCTGGGCGGCTAATATGCCAGGGATTAAACTATTTTATTGGGTTGTATTCATTAGCTGCTTTGTTGTTATTTGGATGGAGTACAACCTACATTGGTCGAAATGCGATCGCATCTAGTTCTAATCTCAGCCAGACCACAATCGGACTGCTTGGATTCATTTCAATTATTGGTGTAATTTTGGCAATTTTAACGGTGTAAAGGAGTTAGCGACATGGCAAAAAATCCTTATGATTTCGACCTCGATGGGGCTGTGTCGCTTTTGATTCAGTTAGCAGGTGGCGCAATCTTTACAGTCTGGGGTTGTTATGCCCCGAACTTACAGATTCTTAACGCGGCCGCCGGAGTAGCTGGTGGGGCTTGGGCGATCGGTGACAACTGGCATGTGAAATCCCAGTTGTAAGCCCCAAACGCTTTCCGCGTTCCCTACTTCGCTTCCTGAAAGTAGGGACAGACGGGTTAAAGTTCTATACGGTAGCAGGAGGTGCGCTCAATCGCCAATATTGATGGAACGTTGGTTTGCCCCAAGTGCGTCCGGTTACTATATGCGCGCCGTCCTTACAAAAATTTTCCAGAAGGCCGAGGGCATAGTCTGGAAATGCCTTTGGTTGGATGGCATAGGTGTTGGGATCGCCACTAACTGGAATCAAAACCCACGACTGCAAATCACTTTTGCTGCGCTGTTGCATCCTTGGGTATTGGTCTTGTCTGTCAGTGTTGGCTGATGCTTCGAGATACAATTCCTCTTTTAGTGCAGCATTTTGCTGCCAAGTTCGGATGAGGTAAGTTCCATCGTCCTGCTTTATCAGAGTCCAGAGGTGTCCTTGATTTCCTTCCGTATTCACAACCGGATCTTGTCGCCAGATATTAGTTATCTGGTTAACGGTAGCCTGGTAGCCATACGCTATCATATAGATACCAGTTACTTGGTGAATCAACATCCAGTTACCGGAAGCATCTTCTGGGTGTGGCATGGAATTTTCCTCCTCTGGAAAAATAGGGGGTAGTGGTGAAACAGAGAGTGGTACAGTAATCTTGACTGGTTTGCCGCCTACGACTTGTCCATCAGCAATCACATCAAGCGAGCCATTAAAGACCTGGGGCAAAGATTGGGCAGCTACGGCTCCAAGCCAGGAAACGGTGAAGGCTATCTCATGATCTTGGTCTCTGCTGAGTGGTCCGTGACCAGCGGCAGGTGCGATCGCGCTGACAAACTCTGCTATGTCACCGCTCGGTACAAGGCGTACATTTGCGATCGAAGTTATCTGTGCTGCCAATTCAGCATTGATGGTCTCGATAATCGTACTCGGACTAATACCTGGGACAAGCTTGCCACCAGTCGCATTGGCAATTCTTGTCCCTTGTCCAGGAGTTCCTCCAGGCTCTCCGCAAAAAGGCTCAAGAGCAGTTGCCCTGGTTTTTGGATCGTCGTCGAGCCCATTTGGGGAACGAGAATCGGTGTTCATGCTCATGGCCAAAATAGTAATCTTTTCGGCCACTAGTTTAGCTGTTACCGATTCTTCAGTGATGTCGTAGGGCAGGTTGCTGATTGCTTGGCAAACTGCGTCATGACCTGCTGCGTCACCAATCCAGACAATGAGGCGCTTGGAATAAGCACGCCAACCAATTTGGCCACCTGGTGGTTCGGCTACTTGATCGAGCCCATAGAACTGAATCTCTGGAATGTCTTTACCACCAGTAGTTGTCCAGCTATTAACTGCGGCTTCAATGTCTGCGTAGTTTGCAGTCAAACTATGATTGTGGGCGAAAGCATAAGGATGTTCACCAGTAACAGGAGCTGGAAAGTCCTTGTATTCGCCGACTCCGAACTGCACATCAGATCCTAGTCCGCCGATTGTGGTTAATACAGTCGAAATGTCTCTCTTAACAACATCGATCGCTGGTTTCATACTAGCGGTCGTGTCAACCAGAAAATAGACATCAACTTTGGGAACCACCTCAGACTTTGGGATATTGACTTTTACCACTTCTTCAAGGGTCTGATCCTGGGACAGAACCAGATCGTTCGTCGGTGGTGAAACTTGGATGGTAAAACTCATAACCCTGGTTACAAAAGGGAAATCGGAGGTCAAAGACAGCAAAATTTACTTACATTAAGCAAATATAATCTTAATATCAAGCTGACTCCGATCATTGATAACTTTATCATTAAAATGTGGGTTCGCGCCTTAGAGCTGATTTCTAAACAGAACCTTAAACTGTTGCCAGTCGTTTTGTCATCAGGCGAATGAGAGAACCATAAATCATCGCCTCACTCATCTGTGTATACTGTTCATAGTCCGTGACTCTTACGGCGAAATCGATTCAACCACCCGAACGTGCGTTCCACGATTTAACGCTTTGGCAATTTCTCTTACTCCAATGACAAAGCGTTCTATGACTTCTACTTGCACTGACTCACCACACACTTGTTTGACCGCATGGGCAAAATTCTTTCCCGAATACCCGCACAGCCACCCAAACCACTTTCAACTTGGAGAGAGCTTCTTTCGACTCATTAAAAACAACAACAGATCCCCTACGCTCTGACATGTTTGCAACGGTCACTAACATTCCCTACAGCAAACCAAGCGAATCTACGACGATATGCCGTTTACGGCTAAAAACCTTCTTGCCACCGTCATAGCCGTAGACATCCCCCTTTTTTCTGTGGTTTTCACCGATTGAGAATCGGCTATCGCCACCGTTGATTGTTCGTCACGTCCTGATTCGGTGCGTAACTGGCCTCGTAACTTGTCAAAACCACCGACACTTGAGAATCAGACAACATATAGGCTAAACGTTCTTGAGGATAGCCCGGATCAAAGGGAATGTAAGCTCCCCCAGCCTTTGTAGACTTTTTCAGCAAATCCTAGCTAGACAAAATTTAAGTTTTTCAACTAATACCTGAACGTGAGGTTCACCAAGCATAGTGGTATGATTTCCAGGAACAACATTAACCTCCACGGTTTGGCTAGAAAACTGATTCCAACCCCAAGTTGGATCCGTGGGAATTTCACCAAGCATTCCCAATTCATCCTGATAAACTTCCCTAGTGCGGAACAGGGTAATCTGACCTTGATAACCTCCTTGTGGGAGATAACTCATAAAAGCTAATTCGTCAGCTTTAATAGTTTGAACAATGCCACGCACTCGTTCAATTCCTGAATTAGGTGGCAACAGATTGACGATTTCCATCTGTTGTTTGAGATAGTTTAATTGTGCTTCGGGAGTTAGAGGTTTGAGGGTTTCATAGGAAATATCGAGATTTTTCCCAGATAACATTTCTAGGATATAGGCAATATTCGTTAGCCATCGGGTATCATCCCAATCTAGCTGTTTTGGGGTGCTACCAGGAAGTCGGGCGGGAAGGTCAAATAGGGCGAGTAGGGCGACTGTTTCTCCCAACTGTAGTAGCTGTTGTGCCATTTCAAAAGCAACCAGAACCCCAAAGGAATGACCCCCGAGGAAGTACGGACCAGAGGGTTGAAGGGTTTGGATGGCTTGGAGGTAGTAGGCGGCTACCTCTTCAACACTAGTGACATACTCCCACACGCTTATCAGAGATTACAGTGTGGGCTTCTTGCCAACTCCACCCAACGGTATCGGCTTTCGCCGACGCTGCGCGAACGGATACGTAGGCTTGCTTTATTAACGACACGGTCAGAAGTTACCGCAAGAAGAGTGGAGCCTTTATGGTTAGCAGGCTATGCATAACAGGGTTAAAACTTTATGATTAAGGCTCCACTCTTCTAAGGCTTCCTCTCCGGGATGCCCCTCCGCGCCGGAACAATACAAAAATTCGATTTTTTTCGCGCTGTAAATAGCTGATAAACCAGCATTTAAGGCCTTTGGCCACGCTTCGCGAACGGCTTTGTTTATCAGTACATATATTATAGCATTCCATACATACCCTGTGCAAAATTCATCCCACACCTAATGCGTAGCATTAGGTGTGGGATGAATTTTGCCGGACAGCTAAAGGGTTCCGACACCCCATCTAAACTGGGAGGTTGTAAGGCGTAAAAAGGTTGCTCGTTTCCCAGATGACGGGCGAGTTGGTGGAAGTAGACCACATTGCCACCGGAACCAGGCATACAGAAGAACGGTGGCTGGGAACCTTGGGGTTGAATGGCAACTAAGGGAGACCAAGAGTGAGTATCAGTGTTTTGGCGCAGTAGAATCCCTAACTGTTCTACGGTAGCGCCTTGGAAAAGGGCGGCTAAAGATAGATTTTTGCCAAATTCTTTCTCAATGTTAGCCATCAGACGTACTGCCAACAGAGAATGACCCCCGAGGTCAAAGAAGTTGTCTCGGACTCTGATGGGAGAAACAGAAAATAACGCGATAGAAAGTTAGCCAGGTGGATTCATCCCCTGGTTGAATAGCGACACGCGGAACGGGGCTTATAAAGTGCGGACGCAGGTTCCGCACACAGCCCCTCGATTTATCCCGTCGTTAAGTGCTATTATTGATGGTAAATCAGCGGTACGTTGAACTGTCCTAGTTAAAGGTGGAACTCCTGCTATACCGAAACAACGGGCTTGCCGACAGTATGACCGAAAATCCTGAGGGCGCAAGCCCCTGGATTATATCCATGGGGTTAGCCCGAACAGGAATTTATTCCCTAAACCTCTTTTTGATTTTTGACGTACCTTTTAATTGTTTCTAGGGGAGCGCCTCCCACTGTGGACAGGAAATAAGAATTAGTCCATAAAGTAGGTAGTCGGCTCTTTAGATGGGGAAATTGTTCTCTGAGATATCTACTAGTTGCTCCTTTAAATCGTTTAACAACTCTGTGAATGCCAAATTGTGGGTCGCATTCACAGAGCAAGTGAACATGGTCAGGCATCACCTCTAATTCAATAATTTCAACTTGGATCTCTTTTGCTATTTGATGGAGGAGTTCTTTTAATCTTGCTTCTACCTCTTCTACTAAGACTGGTCTGCGGTACTTTGGGCACCACACGACGTTGTATTTACACAATTAAATAATATTTTTGTTGTATTTATAATTGCTTACCATTTTGCCCTTGACATTATCTTAATGTTATGTATATATAATAAAAGTAAACGCAAGATAATGTCAAGGAGGTGATAAAGTGTTAACAATGGAGTTCAAAGCCATCCTAACTGAGGGTCAACAGGAAGCTGTAGACGAAGCTATTCGCACTTCTAAATTTGTGCGGAATAAAGTTCTACGTTACTGGATGGACAATAAGGGTATTGGCAAAAAGGAACTCTATCGTTACAACACTCAGTTAAGAGATGAATTTGGATTTGTTAAAGACCTTAATAGCCACGCTTGCCAGGCTTCGGTAGAGAACGTAGAGCGTGCTATCAAGCGTTTTTTTGATAATTGCAAAAAGAAGATTCCAGGCAAAAAGGGTTACCCAAAATTCAAAAAGTATTGTCGCTCTGTTGAATACAAGCAATCCGGGTGGAAATTATCACCAGACAAAAAATCCATTAGATTCACTGATCAAAAAAGTATTGGCAAAGTCAAACTCAAAGGAACTTGGGACTTATGGTGGTTCGACCATAAACTAATAAAGCGGGTTCGTATTGTCAAAAAAGCGGATGGCTATTATGTTCAGTTTTGTATTAAGGTTTGCCGAAACGAAGAAACCGAGTCTACAGGTTCTGTTGTTGGGTTAGATGTAGGACTGAAAGAGTTTTATACCGACTCTAATGGGTTTTCCGAGCCTAATCCCAGATTCTACAGAAAAAGCGAAAAGCACTTAAAATTTTGCCAACGCAGGCTTTCTCGAAAAAAGAAAGGTTCATCCAATCGTAATAAAGCCAGAAATAGACTAAGTAGGGCACACCTTAGAATAAGTAGGCAACGTAAAGAACATGCTAAGAGACTGGCACGTTGCGTAATCCGGTCTAACGACCTGGTCGCCTACGAAGATTTAAGGGTCAAAAACTTGGTAAAGAATCACTGCCTTGCTAAGTCTATTAATGATGCAGGTTGGTATCAGTTTCGAGAATGGTTAGAGCGTTTCGGTCAAGTGTTTGGGAAAGTCACTATTGCCGTCAATCCTGCCTATACAAGTCAGAATTGTTCGCAGTGTGGGAAAGTAGTTAAGAAATCTCTGTCAACCAGAACCCACACCTGTCAATGTGGCTGCACCTTAGACCGCGATCATAACGCTGCTAAAAACATACTTAATAGAGCCTTGAGTACCGTGGGGCACACGGAAACTTTATCAAACGCTTGGGGAGATTTGTCCTCTACTCTTCTTGGTCACGGCCTGGTTGAGCAAGACAATTCGATGAACCAAGAATCCCCTGGCTTATAGCCATGGGGAGTGTCAAGAGTCAATGGCGAACAGGCAGGACAGGGAGTATTCCTCATTGGCATAGGCTGAAAAGTTAAATCCAAGTAAGTCCACAGGTATATTTTTCTATCCGAGGGATGTAGGAGTCTGTTGACAGGCTTAAAGAAAACGCGGTTTCAACCCGTTTTCGGTGGGCTAACCACAGAATCCACGCGGTTTCAACCCGTGGAGATGTCAAACCGAGAATCTCTGACCAAATTTGAGCTAGTTGCAGTTCTACCGAATCCCGGGGGGCAGAAGGCTCCAAGGGAAGCTAACTTGTTTCTTATCTTCTTTTTCGACGCCGTATTTTTCCCTGTTCCCCTCCTGGGAGGGGTTAGGGGTGGGTTCTGTTCCCTGTTCCCTGTTCCCTGCGTCGTCAGACGCTCATTACTCATTACTCATTACTTCTTCTTGACTAGATTTTAGGACTTCCCGTGAAAAGTCAAACTTACCTGCTCTCAACACTTGCTCAGCCGTCAAGTTCAGATCGGGGAAAGTTGTAGAGGTGATAGTCTGATTACCTCGGAGTAATTGAATTTCATACTCTCCATCTACTAGAGTACAGATAGAAAGGGTTGGTTGTTTGGGCTTCCCAATATGCCGGATACCACCTAGTCCTGCGTAGTCTGCAATCCAATATTCTCGAATGCCTAAGGTTGCGTAGTCTTCAACTTTACGGGCATAATCGTTTTGCCAATTGCTACTAACAACTTCCGCTATAAACTTAATCGAATCGCCACGGGTCAGGACTGATTGCTCAGACCAAAGTGGCTCTCTGGCAAGTTCTGTTCGATCAACAACTGCAACATCAGGTCGAAATGCAGTCATACCAACGTCAGAAGGGCGAAATAGTCCTCGTTGAAGAACAAACCAAGGTAAACCTATTCTATCGATCTGAACACAAATTTTGGTGGTGATCAAGGCAGCAACTTCTTCATGTTGACCTGTTGGTTCCAAATCGAAAACCTCTCCATCAATCAGTTCATAGCGGTTATCACTACCATAACGAGCAAGAAACTCCTCAAAGTTCAGGAGTTTCTGTTGTATTGGTTGTTCGATTCCAAGGGTCATAGTTTAAGCCCTAATCAATGCCTTAATTTTACCAAAGCCGTAACGCACCATGAGAGATTTTCCAATAAAAAAATCACTAATCGATTAACCCTCACTTGTGTGATGATGATCAGCTATCAAGTCTGATGGTGCGTTAACGTTAGTCTAACGCACCCTACAAAACTGCGATCGCGCTGCAAGCCAAAGTTCAAGATATGGTAACCAGCATAGTGTTAGAAGTATTTCATTCACTATAAAATCAGGATGATGTGCCTGCAGATGTACTTGCCGCAGTTTGAGTTGGCTTATCCGGTAGATTGAGGAATTCTTCAATTACTGGAAAGAAGTCTCTCTGCTCATTACCGTAGCTGTCTATATAGTAACCTTGGTCTCTAAATTCTGAGGGGGTGACGAAATGAGCTAAAACGCAGATTCTATAAGCGACCTAGCCCTTAAACCGCGTTGATAATACTTTCGTTTATTAGGATTTAATTTCATTAATTCGGTTACTAATTTTAGACAAACATCCTTAAAATTCATCCAGGTTTGACCATACAAACCAACGTAAAAACTGCTATGCCTCCGCTCCCTACGTCCAGATTCTTTTACACGAGCTACATAGTTTTGTATTCCTTTACGTTTAATAGTTTGACCTTGGAAAGTTGCAGAAGTGTAAGCTATCGCTATCAATAAAACTATCGAAATAAACCGTTTATCCTCAAGCTTTGTGTTTTCTAAGTTATAACCACCACTCTTGAAATCTCTAAACATTTCCTCTATATTAAATCTTTTTTTATAAGCGGAAATCGCCAACTCTAATTTTTCAAAATTTGTCAGAATAAACCATCCTTCTTTCTGCGCTATTCCTTTGAGTTTACGTTGCCACTTACAAGCCACATTAAAATTTGAAAATCCACGAGTTTTAGTAACTTTAACTCCTTGGATAAATAAAGACACTCCTGGTACTAAACCTAAATCATTAAGTTGAAGCCAATTAGTTTTTTTATATTCAATAAACTCGTTCTTTTTTAAGCGTAAGCAAAAATACACACCCAAGTCCTGTAAGTATTTTGCTAATTTGACAGAGCAAAATTCTCTATCTCCCAACAGGCAGATTTGATAGTTTTTAAAAAGCGGGATAACTTTTGACAATATTATTTGTTGTTCTGTTAGATTACTACTCCCTAACTTTGGCAACAAAGTAAAATATACTGGAAACGCCCTTTTATCCCAAATGAGGCTAACCATGAATAAATTAATACGACCCCAACTTGTTCGATCTATTGCTATATAAATTAGTTGGTCCGAGGTAAAGTATGTTTTCAAAACTTCTTCAACTATTGGAAGCCAAACTTTTTCAATGGTGAGATTTGGCAGCGATAAAAATCTTTGTATTCTTTTTCTTTTGCTTTCAAATTTAATGGGGAAAGGGAGAGCATTTGCTAACTTTTCCAAACTGACTTTCTTGATTAATTGTAAAAGATTAATCAGGATTTTTAAAAAAATATAATCGGCTAGACTTAATTGACTTTTTAGGTGGTTTTGGTAGAATGTTGGTAACATTGTCAATACGTAGGTCTTGTTGCAAATTTAGAGACCTACTTTTTTTTACCACAAAATGCTACTAGCTTTACATAGCAAGCATTTCAGCCTGTTTCGTCACCCCGTCAGCTCTAAATTGCGTTAAATTAACATATAATCCCAGTGACTTTTTCTGAATATTTGCTACCCACTTTTTCGCTTCAGAGGTTAATGGTTTTTCAGTAATTTTTTTTTGAATCGAACTTGTTGATTCTTCATCTGATGTATCCATGGCATTATCATCTACTGCAATTTGGTCGTCATACTCGGAAGTAAAGAAATCAAAATCAAGGGAGGGAATGAGCGAGTCTTCTAAAAAATTACGAACCCTTGCAAATGAAGTTCCCTGCTCGTCAATGTATTTTGTGGCTGTCTCCAATATTTCTTTTCCCTGAGCACTCGAATCTAATTTTTCAAGCTTATCTCTGACGTAAGAGACGGCTTCTTTTTCAAGAGCTTTAGTTTTATCTGTAATTTCTTGATCAACTTTTTTAAGTTCAGCTTCCAGATCAGATTTTTCTTTTTCCAGTTTAGTTTTGTCTGCATTATCTGTAGCTGATTCAATTTCGGTATCCTTAGTTTTTAACTTTGCCTCAATATCTTCCCTGTTCTTAAATAATTTATCAAAATCATTCTCCGTTTGTCGCAACTTTTCTTTTAAAGATTTATCTGCTCTATCAACTAGACCTTTAACTTGTTCAGCAAGACGTCCAATTGCCTGGTTCCAATCACCCCTACCTGGAAACAGATTTTTAGGATTACTATGAATATATTTGCCGATTCCATTCAATTTATCATTTAGAGTCTTTCCTTGAAGACGTTTGAGTTTTTTCTCATGATTCGGACTCATGATGAATTGATCGATAGCAGCTGTATAAGTAGCGGGTTGTTCGTGGTTGAGATAACCTGCCAAAGAGTCTGTGAGTAGGTTAGATGAAATCATGTGGCGTCGGTCTCGCTTAATATCTTCTCCTGTTACTGGGTTTTTGACTGAACCAGCAGGAACTTTTAGAGCCTCACTAGTCCATCCAGAACGTCCTTTTCTGTCCCAGCTTCCGTCGGGATTCTGCTTAAAACCAAATTTAGTGTCATTTTTATTGCTCTGCTTATTTCTGGCCTGATGAGCTTGTGCATGATTAGTGACACCTGCTGCCATAGGACATCCTATAGGATTATTTCGGTTTGATTTTAGTGACTTTTTTGACTTTACCTTGGGCATGGTGTTTTTTTCCTAATTAAGTGATTAATATCCCACTGCTAAAACCTCATTCACAGGAGTGATACCCTTGGCGATACTTCCTAAATCCGAACGATAATTTTAGCAGGGAATTTTGACTTTAACTTCGACTTCGCCTTAGATTGGCAACAGCTTAACTATTTCAACTGTTGTTATCTGTAATTCGCTTATCCAGACTGGTTAGAATAGCGAAAATTTCCCTGAGCTGTCCTTGTATGTTATTATCTTTACGCTCAAGTGAATCAAAATAGTTAAGAACTGTGTCTGCCATTTGATCGCTGGTCTCCACTGGACGCAAATCACGACCAAAGCCCATTAAAGCAGGACGTTCGACGTAGGTGACGCGGTGGAGTACTCGCCAAGTTTTGTTGGGTTTACCTGCTTGTACTTGCCTTAAGGCACGGGCTTCTTCATCATTACTCTGTAGCCATTCTGGATCGACTACATAGTTAAAGAAGTCATGGAAATGATTAACATTACCTTCCAGGTAGAAACTCATAAAGCGGTAGCGATCCACTTTTTCCCCAGGTTTGAGGGGATAGTCGTTTAAATCAGTAATATCTTTGTTTTCCAAGCCGTAGAGATTAACAAAGAGTTCAAACCCCCTGCTATTAACCTCAGTTTTACTCATGGTTTGGGTAATTTCCGCTGTGTATAACGGTGTCAGCTCAAAGGCAAAACCTGCAACCATAGCATCAACTTGAGCCCCTAGCTGCCCCCCAGCTATCAAGCTACCACCAACTGTATGCTCAATCGTACTGGCAAAACTCTCTTCCTCTGCGCGAAAACCCCCATCGGCATCCCAAACATAGGTGTTGACGATGTTACGCTTGCCAGCCCGAATTAACAAGTTTTCCATGCGCCGTTGCCATTCCTCGAAAGCGTCCTTGGCACGCTCTTGCTTATCTGGATTGGGAATACGCTTGTTGATTTCTTCTTTCCGTTGATTTGCTTGGTCTTCCTGTGCTTCTTTATGACCTTCAAAAGATTGGACATGTCCCTCAACTTGCTCAGTTTCTTGCTGCTGGCTAGAACCGTCACCGTTTTCAGTTTGATCTTTTGGTGCGACGGTAACCTGCCCGTAGCTATCATATTGGGAAGTATCGACGGTTTGGGATTCTATGTCTTTGGTCTTGGTAGAATCATTGTTATAGAAGTAGGCTTCCCGGTCTTTATCCAACTTCTCAATCTGCTGCTTTAAGTCGTAGGCCTGTTGTAGACGCATGTAGCTGGCGGGATAGAGGGAACCGTATTGCGATCGCATTTCTGGGACATGGCGATAGAAACGCTGGTCAGCAGCTTGGGAACCCACTGTACCGTCTAGGGTACCGTTCATGGTGTAAGCTGGGTTAATCATGAAAGTAATGGTATTCACATCCAAGGGAATACCTTCCGCCGGACGAATCTCATAACTGATCATCTTGCCACTGCGCTTGAGTTTGGTGATGAACACATCTGCTAGTCCAGAAACCACCAACGCATAACCTACATTTTTGGGTACGAAGCGTGCGCCAAGATTTTCAAATTGAGGTTTAGTTTCTGAAAGACCCCGTAGTTCCAGAATATCAGTGAGGTTGGAGGAAGAGTCAGCGCGGACAGTACTACTGTTGGAGGTAGTATTTCTGAGGTTAAGAGCCCCCTTAACACCGGCTCTTCCTTCTGAAATTTTCGAGACGAAACCAATACCGGCTTGTGCCCCCCAACCGACACCGGCGAAAAAATCGAAGTCGAAGCCTTGGCTTACATCCTTACTCCTTGTCCAACTGTAGCTTACATCTTGTGATTGCCGTAATTGAACTGAAGCGGCACCGTCGTAATCATAGTAAACCGTGAGGTTTTCACTGGGCACCGGGGGGGCTCCTTCGATGTAACCGAGTAGAGTGGGTTGGAACTGGGCATTCCCAATCCATCGCAGGTCAAGTTCTTCCAGCCGTTTTTCCGAGAGGGCATGAACGCTACCATTGAGAGTAGTATAAATTAATGCCCGCCGCATCATGGCTAGTTTGCGCTTGGGGTTATTGGGGTCAAGTCCCACACTGCTGTATTCGCAACTCAGTAGATGAGAACCAGGGGCGCTTTCAACAAGTTTGGCTCCATGCACTGTACCATCGTAGTTATTTGCACTGAGGTCTTTGACTTTACCATTTTCAATGCTATCCAAGGGCCAATAACCAACCAGATTTTCCTCATTACCACTCAGGTGGCGATGCATATCCCTTGCGATTTCCTGCTGAGTCCGGGCTTTGTCCCAAATGCGGACTTCAGCTATCTCGCCGTCAAAGTGCGCGGAGATGTTTTCATGGCTCCTCGCACCAATCAGTAATGGTTGAGAACTCGAGCCGATATTACCTGTTTCTCCCCTGGAGTAAACCTGCTCTCCATTGCAGTACATGTACTGCGTAGAACCATCATACACCACAGCTGCGTGATACCAAACGTTGGGTGTAACTGGAAAATGATCACCAGTCCAATGCCAATATGGTTTCCAACAATACTGGAAATAACCATTCGTCACGGCAGCTTGGTATAAGTTTTCTTTATTGAACAGAATTTTTTCACCGGAAGTGGAGTGGCATCGGAACCAAAGTTCCACTGTAAAATTAGATGACTTTGGATTGAGGATGTCACCGCAGTCAATATAGCTTTCCTTTTCCTCATCAAACTCCATCACCAAGTGACCTGGATTACCAATCGCTGCGGTACAAGCCACCCAATCTGCACCAGCAATAGAACCATGGTGTTGATCTTCTGCCGAATAATCCTTAGCTTGAGTTCCCGTTGCTTCCGTCATTGGGTAGTAAGCCACTAAGCCAGGTTCATTACCAGTCAGCAGAGTTTTGCTGTTTATTTCCACTTCTTCATCTGTCAAAGCCAGGTTCCAAAGGCGCACTTCTGCTAATTTGCCAAAGGGTCGATTACCATTGGGATCATTACCGATAACAGCCAGATTGCTCTGGCATTGGGGAAGATAGAACAGGATTTCTGGATCTCCTTTAACAACACCATTATTTTTCTGACTATCCTGATGAACTTGATCCGCCAGTAATTCCGTCCCGTCAGCCCCGGAAATAACCCGCATCGGCCAATAGCTGACTAAACCACCTTCATTACCTTCGAGGATTTTGTACATGTTGTCTCGGATTTCGTATGCACTCAGGGCTAGATTCCAGATACTGAGACCACTGATACTCCCGTCGAAATCCTTCGGTGCAATCAACAGCTGACCATTTCCTGAGATGGTTTCTCCCTTTTTTAAATCTCTTGTTACAAATTTTTCCACCCCGTCTTTATAGACTCTCAGAGTTCCCTCTGAGTTGTTCCAAGTTACCGCTAAGTGATGCCATTCCCCATCATTAAAAGATATATTCGTCGTCTTTGATTCACCTTTAATCAAGATTTGTAAGTTCGTGAGATTGTACAGTTTGAAGGGATCATTTTTATAGAAAAGCAGTGAGGTATTAGCTTTTGTCGAATCAGTACGAATCCAGCAGGCAACTGTAATTGCGGTTGAGGGGAAGTTTTTGAAATTTCTGAATTCTACGCCATCCTCTTGCCCATCAAAAGTGAGACCATATCTGATGGTCGTGAACCCTACTGGCTTACCATCAATATAGAATACCGTTCTTTCTTCTTTCGCTACTGCGGCTACGTGATGCCAACCATCAGCTACATTGTTTTCTAAATCATAGTTACAGTCGAAGAACAAGCCATCAACTACAGTTCCCAGGCGGCTGCCATCTTTGAGAGCAATGGCATATTGACACTCCCCATGGCTATAAGCCAGGGGATTCTTGGTTCAACGAGCTGACTTGCTCAACCAGACCGGAATCAGGAAGAGTAGAGGCCAATTCTCCCCAAGCGTTAAGTAAAGTTCCCGTGTGCCGGAAACGAAACCTTAGTAGAGTGGAGCCTTAGTTAATAAGTTTTGACCCTTTTTCTCATAGCCAGTCCCCTGTAAAGGCTCCACTCTACTTACGGTAACTTCAAACCCCACGGTACTCAAGGCTCTAGTTAGGATATTTTTGGCGGCATTATGGTCGCGGTCTAGCCGACACCCACACTGACAGACATGGGTTCGAGTTGATAATGACTTCTTGACCACTTCACCACATTTGGAACAATTCTGACTTGTATAGGCAGGATTAACTGCAACAGTTATCCGACCAAACTTTTGCCCAAAATATTCCAACCATTCCCTAAACTGGTACCAACCTGCATCATTAATAGACTTAGCGAGACAGTGATTTTTAACTAAATTTTTAACCCTCAAATCTTCGTAAGCGACCAGGTCGTTAGACCGGATTACGCAACGTGCCGGAGACGAAACCTTAGAATAAAGAAGCCTTAATAACAAAGATTTAACCCTTTTATGCATAGCCGACTAACCATAAAGGCTTCTTTATTCTTACGGTAACTTCTAACCAGTCTCTATTAAACTAAGCCAGGGGGTTACCCCACATCTGACTTGTCTCCAAAACCGTACGTGATAGTTTCCCATCATACGGCTCCTCATAGTAGGTTTTCCTTGTCATGTTGGCACCTCTTCATTAAAATGGGTTGTCATCTAGCTCAGAGGAGTTGTCTTTAACTCGTGACACTTTATTTTGACTTATCATTCTATGCTTTTCGTCATGGCAATGTAGGTGGAGTAGTTCTAAGTTACTGATTTGGTCGGTTCCACCTTGTGCGCGTGGTCTTATATGGTGTGTTTCCATTTGGTCTCCATCCCTAAAGGTCAATCCACAATGAGTACATTTTCCTTTTTGTCTTTTCAGAAGTTTAACTTTCTGTTTGGACATTTCAGGGTGTTTTCTCATCCTGGTACTCCAGTAGACTAAGTCCCCGTTGTAGGGACTATAGTCGCCCTTGACCTTTGTGTGTCTTTTGATTTCTGTTTTTACATGACAAAAGAAGGTATATACCTTCTTTTGTCATGAATGTCCAGTTATCTACCTTGGGTGCTTCCCATGGGTTCTTTGGTTCGGTGACCTTGGTTCCCCAGTATTTCTTATTTACCCAGGTTTTCGATTTGTTGGGATGTCTTCGGTATCCCCATCTTTGAAGTTTGTTCCAGAGCACATTATCTAACCCTGCGAAGGTTTTCTGGCTGACAACGTTTTTGTTGTAATTGCACCAACCTTGTATAATGGGTTTGAGCCTGCTTATTAGGGCGGCTTGTGGAGCAGCTAGATGTGTTTCTATTATGGTTTCTAGCTGCTTTTTGTGTTCTTTTACAGTTTTCTCTGATGGCTTAATGAGAGTTTTAAAACCTTGTTTTGATTGGTTTATTCCTACTGGGTATTGACGGATGTTAAATCCTAAGAAGTCAAACCCATTGTGGGTGTTAGTCAATCTTGTTTTACTTGGTTTTAAGGCTAGGCCAATGTCTTTTAACCATGTTTTTATTATTTCTCTACACTTTTCTACCACTTCTTTGTTCTTGTGTATTATGACGAAATCGTCAGCATACCTGATGAGACTGATACTCTTCCTTCTATCCCTTTTTCCCATTTGGGTTTCTTTATAGGTTAGATTTTCTGCGTATCCTTTTATTGTCTCTTCCATTCCGTGGAGGGCTATGTTCGCGCTTGAGAGGGGATATTATTCCTCCCTGAGGAGTGCCTTCATTTGTAGGTGAAAGTGTTCCTTCGTCCATCACTCCGGCTTTTAACCATCCTTTGATTAATCGCCTCATGGTGGGGAAGGTATTTAGTTTTGTGAGTAATTTTTCATGGTTGATTTTGTCGAAGCATTTTGATATGTCTGCGTCCAATACCCATTTAGGTTTTTTTGCAATACTATCAAATATGGCTTCAACTGCATCGTGACATGACCTTCCTAGCCTGAACCCGTATGAGTTAGGTTCAAAGCGTGCTTCCCATTCAGGTTAAGCGTGCCTGTTTGGTTAAAGCTTGTAGTGCTCTGTCGTATATGGTAGGTATCCCTAGAGGGCGTTTCTCCTCTCGACCTGGTTTTTCAATCCATACCCTTCTGGTTGGTTGAGGTCTTTTGTAGATTTTAAGGCAGGCTACTAAGTTTAGTCTTTGTTTTCCTGTTAAGGCTTTCCGACCATCTATTCCGGCAGTCTTTTTGCCTTTATTCTGTTGGGTTACTTTCCTTACGGCGAGCATTTTTGCTGACCTTGAAGTTACCGTAAGAGAGTGGAGCCTTTATAGCGACAGGTTATGGGTAATAGTTTTAAGTTATATGAAATAAGGCTCCACTCTCTAAGGTTTCGTCCCAGGACTTCATTAAGGTTTTTTGTAATCGTCTAACCACGCGAACATCACCACGTCGTGAGGCTTGATATATTCGTTGTCTTGATGCAGTCGCTCATGGGGGAAACCCCCAAGACCGCGCTGCATCGCTTTTGTAACTTGAATATCGTGATTTCCAGCTTCCGCCAGTTCACTTTATTCCATTCCGACTCTTTTTGAGTTTTAGACTTATTCATTACTACTTACAACTACATCTTTTCCTACTACGTGAGTCTGTCTGCATATTCACTACATTACATAGTGACTTTGGCTTCTGACTCTATCTCTCCGTCGTAGACCTTGCGGCTAACTACCTACTTAGGAAATCGACCTTTCCTAAGAGCATCTACGGGGTTACTTCGTTCCTGGATTCCATATTATGTGCTTTTAGAGTGATACTATCCACCGGAAGTCTCTTAGAGAAATCATCACTTGGACGCCAAACCCTGTGATTCTGTGGACTTCGTTACTATTTGTTTCCAGCGTTAAGAGCCTTATTGCGCTGGTTGAAGATTACGATGGTTCCAATGTATCTTCCCTTTCGGTACTCTTGAGCACTCTTCCTGCTACTAGCCCCATGTTTAGGCTCATAGGGTTTCGCTGTTCGACCCCGCTTTAGACTAGAGTTTGTTAATTCTCAGTGCCTAGGGGTAGGGCTGTCACTCAGATTTCTTGAGGGTTGGTTTTTCACCAACATGGAATTCAAGTTATCAAGATTTTATTCTTGTGGTTAATCCCCCGTTACCGGTTTCTAACCAACGAATCACACTGGCATGTTCTTCACGTTGCCTACTTATTTTAAGGTGATGTCTACCTAATCTATTAATGGCCTTTTTACGGTTAGATGAGCCTTTCTTTTTGCGAGATACTCGGCGTTGATAAAATTTTAAACGCTTTTCACCTTTTCTGTAAAATCGTGGGTTAGGTTCAGAATACCCATCAGAGTCTGTATAGAACTCTTTTAGCCCAACGTCCAAGCCAACAGTAAACCCAGTTGCTTCTAATTGCAAGGCCGTAGGCCACGCTTCGCGAACAGAATTATCTACCTTGACGCAAAACTGGACATAGTACCCATCGGCTCTTTGAACAATCCGAACTCGCTTAATTAGCTTCTGGTCGATTAAACTAAGTCGGTAAGTCGCCCCACCGACTCGTCTCCAAAACCGGACGTGAAAGTTTCCCTTCATCCGGCTCCTCATCATAGGAACCATTGACATTGGTACTTCTACCATGGGTTTATATCCAACTCTATGATGTTGAAATTCTTTCCATGTTTTTGGTCATGGCAATGTAGGTGAAGTAGTTCGAGGTTATCTAACTTATTTGTTCCACCTAGTGCTCGTGGTAAGATGTGATGAGTTTCCATTAAATCTCTGTCCTTGAAAGTCAGACCACAATGGGCACATTTCCCTTTTTGCCTTTTCAAAAGTTTTCCCTTTTGACTGGTCAAAACAGGATGTTTTCCCATTCTGATGCTCCAGTAGATTGAGTCTCCATCGTATGGGCTTCGTGTTTCTTTGACTTTGGTATGCCTTTTTATTTCTGTCCAGGCATGTTTTTGGAGATATATATCTCCATCTTTGAAAACCCAATTGTCATTACCGATGGTTCCCCAATACTTTCCGTTGACCCAGGTTTTTGATTTGTTGGGATGTCTTCTGTACCCCCATCTTTGAAGTTTATTCCATAGCATATGTCCCAAATCGCTGTTCGCGTAGCGTGGCCATAGGCCAAGGTTTCTTTACTACAAACGGAACTGTAGTAGTTACACCATCCTCGTATAATGGGTTTTAGTCGGCTGATGAGAGCCTGCTGTGGGGCAGCTTTATGACATTCTATTGTTTTTGAAAGCTGCCCGTAATGCTCTTGGATTTTTCCTTTGGATGGTTTGATGATGGTCTTAAAACCCTGGGGGGGCGACAAGCGCCCCGTAACCCTTGATATATATTAAATTGAGCGAATTATGGTAAAAAAAGATAGGTCAGAAATTGTCAAGACGACCTATCAATTCAAAATGCTACCAGAATTATATCAAAAACATTTAAAAAATCTCCTTTCCGAATCTCAATTATTGTTTTTTTACCTTGTAGTAATCATTGTACAAGATATCAAGGATGTTAAACTCGAAAAAATTGCTGAATCTTTACCTTTGCCTATTAAATGTAACTCAAGGCGTAAAAAGTTACAGAGATTTTTTTCATTACCAATATTTCAAATAAAAAAAATGTGGTTTCCACTTGTTAGAGAATGGCTCACTCAAAAATTTGATAAACACAAAAAAATCTATTTAGCCATCGATAGGACTAATTGGAATAACAAAAATTTATTGGTGGTTAGTATAATTTATAAAAACCGAGCAATCCCAATTTATTTTGAACTTCTTTCAAAACTTGGTTCAAGTAATTTTTTAGAGCAAAAACAAATACTATCAACTATTATAGGGCTATTTGATAGCTATCATGTTGTTATTTTGGGAGACCGAGAGTTTTGTTCAGTTAAATTGGCTGAATGGCTAGACAAACAAGGGTTTAAGTTTTGTTTAAGACTTAAAAAAAATGAGCAAATTGAATTAAAAAATCAGGGGTGGATTTCCCTGAAAAACTCGGGATTAAAACCAGGAATTTCGTTATTTTTTGAAAAGGTTAAAGTCACAAAAACTAAACAAGTATCAGGATTTAGTATTGCCTGTAAATGGAAGAAAAGTTATCGAAAGTCAGTAAGCCAAGAAGGTTGGTTTATCCTAACAAATATGAGCGAATTGTCTGAGGCAATATCAGCTTATAAAAAACGTTTTGATATTGAGGAAATGTTCCGAGATTATAAAAGCGGTGGATATAATATGGAAGGCAGTAATGTTGTCGGTAAACGCTTTATATCTTTACTTATTATAATCTCTTTTGCTTACTTTATTGCCACAATTAAAGGAGAAATAATTAATAAAAAAGGAGTTCAGGACTATGTAGCGAGAGTCAAAGAATATGGGCGATTAACTAAAAGACATAGCAGTTTTTATATTGGAATGTATGCTCAAAAATGGATTCATTTTATGGATAAATGTTGGGAATTAGTTTATGCTTTGATGCGTTTAAGTCGTCATAAGCTCGATAATTATTTACGAGGTATGAGAGCTATGAAGCTTATACAGTCTACTTTTTAGCTCTCATGTCGCCCCCCCAGCTTAAAACCTTGTTTTGACTGATTTTTCCCGGCTTGGTATTGTCGGATATTGAATCCCAGGAAATCAAATCCGACCGATGTATGGGTTATTTTTGTCTTACTTGGTTTTAATTTCAACCCCATGTCATTTAGCCATTTATTTATGATTCCCTGACATTCTCTTATTACGGTTTGGTCTTTGTGCATAATCACAAAGTCATCTGCGTATCGAATTAAACTTAGTGCCTTCTTGTTTGCGTGTTTCCTACCTGGTAGGGATTCAGCATATTGTTTAATTTCGTTTTCCATACCGTGGAGGGCTATGTTGGCCAGCAGGGGGGAGATGACTCCACCTTGTGGGGTACCTTCCTTGGTAATTGAGAATGTATTATTATCTATCACACCGGCTTTGAGCCAGGACTTAATTAAACGTCTTAGTGATGGATAAGTATTTACTTTTGTTAGTAGGGAATCATGGTTGATTTTATCGAAGCATTGAGAAATGTCGGCATCTAATACCCATTTAGGCATTTTTCTGATGCTGTTAAATATGGCCTCGATAGCGTCATGACATGAGCGTCCTGGTCTGAATCCGTATGAATTTGATTCAAATTTTGCTTCCCATTTAGGTTCAAGTGCCTGTTTGGTGAGTGCTTGTAAGGCGCGGTCATACATGGTTGGTATACCCAGAGGGCGTTTTTCCGTATGTCCAGGTTTTGGAATCCATACTCGACGTGTCGGTTTTGCCTTTTTGGAGACCTTCAGGTTGGCTACTAAGGCGAGGCGTTTTTTCTGAGTTAGAGATTTAACCCCGTCTATTCCGGCAGTCTTTTTACCTTTGTTCTCCTGGGTGACCTTTCTGACCGCAATCATTTTAGCTGTCCAGGACTTCATCAGAGTCTTTTGTAATTTTCTTACCACACGGATATCACCACGGCTCGAAGCTCGGTATATTCGGTTTTGTAACTTAAATAAGGTTTTTTCTAGTTTTTTCCAGTTGACCTTATTCCATTCCACCGTCTGGATTTCCAGCGTTTTAGACTTTTCCATTACTACTAGCAACTATACCTTTTCCTATGAAGTGAGTCCGTCAGCATATCCTAGAAGTTACTCTAGGCATTAGCTTCTGACTCAATCTCTCCCCCATATAACCTACGGCTAACTACCTACTCAACAATCGACCTTGTTGAGAGTACATATGGGGGTTACCTCGTTCCTGATAACCATTGTTTTGGACTTTTAGGGTGATACTCTTCACCGAGGATTAGAGGAATCTATAAAAGGGCGTTTAACCTTTTATTCTTTTTATCCTATGACTTTTTGTCTGTGGCGCTTCAGCCTATTGCGCCACTCACTTGTGACGATGATTTATACGTATCTTCCTATTGTACCCATGAGTCCTTGCCTGCTTAGGTTCACCACCTTAGGTTAGTAGTGCTTCACTATTCGACCCCGCTTTATCCATAAGCTTGTTAGTTCTCTATGAATAGGGGTAGGGCTGTCATTCGGATTCCACGAAGGTTGGGCTTTCACCAACATGGTTATCAAGTTATCTAGAATTAATTCTAGTGACTAATCCCCCATATTTAAAATATGGTTTCTAGTCAACGAGTCACACAAGCGCCACAAGTCCCAGGTACCTTTGATCTTGACTTGCCCAATGCCTTTATTATCGGTAAAGTTTATGGACTTCTTGTCTGGGGATAATTTCCATCCAGATTGCTTATATTCGACTGACCTAGAATGCTTTTTGAAACGGGGATAACCTTTCTTCCCAGGGATTTTCTTCTTGCAATTATCAAAGAAACGTTTGATAGCGCGTTCTACATTCTGTTGAACTAAGCCGAGGAGTCGCCTCCCCTGACTTGTCTTCAAAACCGTACGTGACACTTTCGCATCATACGGCTCCTCATTATAGTACTTTAAGTCCATGACAGAGGCTCCTCTTAGAACGGATTTCTATCCAACTCATTGAGTTCGATTTTCTTTCTGTGTTTTGCATCGTGACAATGTAGGTGGAGTAATTCAAGATTTTTATCCGTGTCGTTTCCACCGAGAGAGCGCGGTATTATGTGATGCTTTTCCATTACATCTCCATCTCTGAAGGTAAGACCACAATGAGTACATACCCCTTTTTGCCTTTTCAAAAGCCTTCCCTTTTGACTGGTCATTTCAGGGTGTTTCTGCATTCTGGTATTCCAATATATTAAGTCCCCATCGTAGGTGCTTCTGGCTTCTTGTACCTTTTTATGTCTGACTATTTCAGTTTTGACATGTTTAGGAAGGTGATTCCTGTCGGTCATGAACATCCAGTTGTCTTCCTCTATGGTTCCCCAGTATTTGTTGATTACCCAGGATTTTGATTTATTTGGGTGTCTCCTGTATCCCCATCGTTGTAGTTTGTTCCATAACATGTGCCCAAGTTTATTAAAGGTTTCTTTACTACATACACTTCTGTAGTAGTTACACCATCCCCTTATAATAGGTTTTAGGTGGTTTATCAAAGCCTCCTGGGGAGCAGCTCTGTGACGGTCTATGACGTTTGAGAGCTGCTCATAATGTTCTAAAACTTTTTTCTTTGATGGTTTGATGATGGTTTTAAATCCTTGTTTAGACTGATTTTTTCCTACTTTATATTGACGGATGTTGAATCCTAGGAAGTCAAACCCGTTCATAGTATAGGAAATTCTTGTTTTACTTGGTTTTAATTCCAACCCTATATCATTCAGCCAATTTTCTAGAATCGTTCTGCATTCTTCTATTACTCCCTGATTTTCATGGATGATGACGAAGTCGTCTGCGTATCTAATCAAACTTATTCCTTGCCGTTTCTGTTTTTTACTTCTCCTTTTTATCTTTAATGTTTCGGCATATTGTTTGATTCGTTCTTCCATGCCATGGAGGGCAATGTTAGCGAGCAGGGGTGATATCACTCCTCCTTGCGGTGTCCCTTCGTTGGTGGGAGTGAGTGTATCCTTTTCCATTACTCCAGCTTTAAGCCAGGATTTTATTAACCTTCTTAATGATGGAAAAGTGTTCACTTTAGTTAGAAGCGCTTCATGATTTATTTTGTCAAAACATTTGGCAATATCTGCGTCTAATACCCATTTGGGTTTATGGCATATATTGCTGAATATTGCTTCGACGGCATCGTGACATGAGCGTCCTGGTCTGAAACCATATGAGTTAGGCTCAAACTTGGCTTCCCATTCGGGTTCTAATGCCTGTTTGGTTAAAGCTTGTAGAGCACGGTCGTGTATAGTCGGGATACCTAATGGGCGTTTTTCCCTACTTCCAGATTTGGGAATCCATACCCTTCTGGTAGGTTTTGCCTTCTTTTGAGTATTCAGGTTGGCTACTAAGGCGAGTCTTTGCTTATTATTTAAAGCTTTTTTCCCGTCTATTCCGGCAGTCTTTTTACCTTTGTTCTCCTGGGTTACCCGTCTAACCGCTATCATCTTGGCTGACCAGGAATTCATCAGAGTCTTTTGCAGCTTTCTTACCACGCGGACATCACCACGATGAGAGGCTCGATATATTCGTTTTTGCAACTTGAATACGGTCATTTCCAGCTTTCGCCAGTTGACGTTCTTCCATTCCGACTGTGGGGTGAACCCCCGAGTTTTGGACTTATTCATTGCTACTCGCAACCATATCTCTTCCTATAACGTGAGTCTGTCAGCATATCCCATACATTACATATGGACTTTGGCTTTTGACTCTATCCTTTTCACATAGGCCATGCGGCTAACTACCTACTCAATAAATCGACCTTTATTGAGAGAACCTATGGAATTACTTCGTTCCTGATAACCATTCTATGAACTTTTAGGGCGATACTATTCACCGGGAAATTTATTGGAGAATCAATAATGGACTGTTGAACCCATTACTCCGTATTTTCCTTTGACTTTTGTCTATGGCGTATCAATCCTTAATTTCGCCATTCCAAGCTTACGATGATTCTGACGTATCTTCCTCTCGTACCCTTGAGTTCTTTTACCTATCAATCTATCTTTCAGGTTAAGGATATTTTGACGTTCGACCCTTGCATCGATTGGCAGGTTTGTTATTCCTGTTCATCAGGGTAAGGTTGTCACCCGGATTCTTCGGGGGATGGTATTTCACCATCATGATTATCAAGTTGTCTTGGGTTCTTAACCCAAGCAGCTAATCCCCCAAATCCTGTTCATCAGGATAAGGTTTCTAGCTAACGAATCGCACCAACTGATGCCTGACAAGCATGACTGTTGAGGTCTCTGACAAACTTGAATTCGTCTCTTAGTTGAGTGTTGTAACGATAGAGTTCTTTTTTCCCTGTACCACGATTGTCCATCCAGTACCGAAGTACTTTATTGCGGACAAAGCGAGCCGTTCTAATGGCTTCATTTATTGCCAACCTTTGAGGCTCTTTGAGAACAGCCTTGAACTCCATGACCAACACTCGTGTATCACCTCCTTGGGTTCTTACTTTACTTACTATTATAGACTACAATCATTATTTAAAAGTCCCCGAACAGTTAGGGAATAAATTCCCGTTCGGGCTAACCCCATGAATAGAATTGCTGGGGCTTGCGCCCTCAGGATTTTCGGTCATTACCATCTTTGGCACTAGCCAGCACATTGTAATCGTATTTGCTACCGCTTTGACTACCCGTATTCTTTGTTGCTCCCGGATAGTGGAACCAAGCTTCCAAAGTCCAACGAGCCTGCAAATCGAGGGGACTCTCTTGATTGTCCGTGTCTTGGATCGTAACCTTATCACTAGCATCCCGGAATTCCAAGCAAGCCCTTTTGCCATCTGGTAACCACTGCTCAAAAGTGGAGTTGCGACTATCGGCTGTAGCATCGTAGCGAGTTAGCCGCATTCGACCTTGATTGTCAAAGTAGCTAAGGAGAACATTACCCTCACAGCTTTCCACAGCATTTAAGCTACCGGCGGGACGAGCAAAGCCCAGTAAGACCCCACGAGTCGATAATTCTTTGGCATCTGTATTCAGCAAAGCCATACGCTGTGGTGTTTGCTGGTTCTGAGTAACTTCCGTGAGGAAATCCGTATTCAATTCGTTGAATTCATTCTCAGCATTGATCAGATTCTGGCGAGCCTCTGACAATAGACTTTCCAGCTCATCGGGATCTTCATGAGCATCCAGAAATTCGGTTAATCGATCTAGTCTTGCCTGGTTTCTGGTGATTTCAGTAGTTATATCCTCGACATTCTTTTCTGCGTCCCCAATTCTGTCTTTCCCCGTCTCAGTTGGGATGTCGCTTCGATACAGATACCATTTTTCGTTCACAGCACCTTGATTATCATATTTGTGACGAACTTCGTATCCATGTCTCTCAAGAACCGTGTTACTTGCACAGTTCTTAATTACGTAGACAGTTGCCTTTATCTGATTCTTGTATTCGCGAAGAATCCAGTGCTGAAGATTAAAAGTTGGTTTGTTCGAAGGATAAGTTGAAACGAGATATGAATTTTTTTCCTCAATAGCCAGAATTGGTTTTGTCTCTTGATTTTTATCATCTTTATATGTCTGTTTATTTATAATCCTGTAGTAGGAGCCATCAGTATTATAAATAAATTCCCAATAGATCTCATCCAACCTTCCTCTTGTGTAATGGCTAAGTTCAACATACGGTTCACCAAGAGAATATCTTATATAAGCCAATTGGTCACCGCTTCCAGATGAAATTTTGCAATAGTAGTTGAACTTATTATATTTCTCGTTTCTTAGGGCCTGTCTTGCATCCTTTAAAAGGCTTTCCGCTTCATCAATCTCTGATTGGAGAGTCTCTTTTTCCTCGATATACTTATCATTATTATTAGCAATATCGAGCCTTTCTTCCAGATCCCAGACCACCTTTTGACAGTTACTGATTTCTTGTTCCGCTTGTTCTAAATCCTCGGTGGAAATACCCGTTTGCGGGTCAGCTAGGGTAGTCAAACTCGCTTCATCAGTGTAACGTTCACAACTGATAGCATCGGAAATCAGCTGAATATGATGCTTGCGAATATCAAGACTAGTCCAGCTTCCTTTGACATTATTAATTTCAAAAGTACGGACAAGGCTCACCCCATCAGGAACAGTGAACTGGCAAGATGCCCGATACCAACCGTTGCTGAGGGATGCAAAATCCTTAGGCTGATAACTGTGAGTTGGGAAAGTTATTTTCTCTTCCGAATTGCGGCTATACCTTCCCCAATAGGAGAAAGCAAAGATTTTGTTACCATTACCATCCGCATTGTTGATATCAACTGCACCTTGTACCTTAAATTCAAAGCTTTCTTCGTAAGTTGCCCTTTGGGTAACAGCAAATAACTCGTCATTACTGTACTTGACTGCATCCAAGCCACCGACCGTGGAGCGATTCAGAGTTCTGGCACTAACATAAGCTTCACCATAAACCACAGCATCTCGACCATGCACGGAAAAATCAGGAACTGTCTTCGACTCCCCAGTTACAATTGTACCCAAGCGGTAGTAAGCTGCTAGATCCTGTTCTTTGCCAGTCAGCTTCAGATACATACTATCTTTGATTTCCCCGGCTGGGCGGGTGCGGTTCCAAATCTGGACATCGGCAATTTGACCATTGAAGTCGCGATTGGTACCCAAACCACCACCAATATAAAAACGAGGTTGCCAGGTTTCTAATTTGAACGAGGGAGGTGCATCAGCCGATTGAATCGTACCATGAAGAGTGCCGTGATTTTGAGCAGGGGATAAATCTCTGACTTGCTCCCCATCGAATACCCAATAGGCGGCTAATTTTTGTTCTGTGCCGAGCAAACGGCGATTCATGTTCTCCTGAATTTCCCTTTGGCTGCGGGCTATATTCCAGACACGCACCTCGGCAATTTTTCCTGGGAAGTTATTATCGAGTTTGCCAATGTATTTTATGGATGTGTTGACTGGCTGCTTGCCTTGCCACTGATCGGTAGAGTATTTTTCTTCACCATTGACATAGACTTTGTAGAAAGTACCATCAAAGGTCACTGCTACATGATTCCAGTCGTTAGGTACTAAAACTGCCCCTGTTGTTATAGTTACACCAGTCGCTCCATCTCCAAAGCCTGCAACTATTTTCTGCCGCTGATATACCCAAATCGAGGGAGCACGATTGTTACCACTACCAGGATGGTTCCCTAGAAAACCATGTTGACCAGCATCTGAAATTTCCGGATAAATCCAGGCTTCTTGAGTAAACTCAGACCCCACAATCACCTGATCACCGCAGTCTACTTAATCACTGGAACTATTGAGAGCGATCGCTTTGATTGCAGGATATGCTAAGCTAGTTTGAAAGATGTAAGCGCTACCAGCATTTGTACCTCCAGTATCCTTATTGTTGGCACCGACAATTGCCGTATCGCCGCTGATGGCAACTGATTTGCCAAAAAAACTATTCGCTTCCGTATCTTTACCAAAGAGTTGTTGAACTTGTTCCCAATCCCCACTGGCTTGCCGCTGGAATATGTAGGCGCTACCAGCACTTGAACCTCCAGTATCCTCATTCTGAGCACCGACAATTACCGTCTCACCGCTGATAGCAACTGAGTTGCCGAAATAATCCCATGCTTGCTTATCTTGAGCTTGGAGTTTGCTAACTTGCTGCCAAGCACCACTAGCCTGCCGCTGGAATATGTAGGCGCTACCAACACTGTTATTACGCTGAGCACCGACAATTACCGTTCCGTCACTGATGGCAACCGAGCAGCCGAAGTTATCCCGTGCTTGTGTATCTTGAGCTTGGAGTTTACTAACTTGCTGCCAAGCACCACTAGCTTGCCGTTGGAATATGTAAGCACTACCAGCATCTGAACCTCCAGTATCCTCTTCGTAGGCACCAACAATTGCCCTATCGCCACTGATGGCAACCGAGTAGCCGAAGTTATCCCATGCTTGCTTATCTTGAGCTTGGAGTTTGCTAACTTGCTGCCAAGCACCACTAGCTTGCCGTTGGAATATGTAAGCACTACCAGCATATGAACCCCCAGTATCCTCACCAGGAGCACCGACAATTACCATCTCGCCACTGATAGCAACTGACCAGCCAAAACTATCATTTGCTTGCTTATCTTGAGCTTGGAGTTTGCTAACTTGCTGCCAAGCACCACTAGCTTGCCGTTGGAATATGTAAGCACTACCAGCATCTGAACCCCCAGTATCCTCACCAGGAGCACCGACAATTACCATCTCGCCACTGATGGCAACCGAGTAGCCAAAACTATCATTTGCTTGCTTATCTTGAGCTTGAAGTTTGCTAACTTGTTGCCAAGTACCACTTTGTCGCTGGAATATGTAGGCGCTACCAGCATCTGAACCTCCAGTATCCTCTTTGAAGGCTCCGACAATTGCCGTATCGCCGCTGATGGCAACCGACCAGCCAAAATAATCCTCGGCTTGTTTATCTTGAGCTTGGAGTTTGTGCATTTCGGCATACTCTCCTCTCATCTGAGCTGAGGGTACTAACTGCCCATTTTGGTATAAACTGACAAGTCCTTGCTCATCAATCACACCTGTATAATGCATCCAAGTATTATCGGCAGGAAGCGCCTCCGAAGCTTTGATGGTTTGTTCTGTCCCATCTCTCAGATGCACTTTCAGTATCACCTTATTATCAGTATCAAGCAGTAACTGGAGACGATTTCCCTCTTCGGCAACAATCACCTGTTCCCGATTAACATGAGTATCCTGTCGCACCCAAGCCGAAATACTCATCCCTTTATTTACATTTGCCTTGGGTGTTTTCAGCTTAATTGGTGGTGTTACCAAGTAATCTCCACTACCATCAAACCGAATTCCCCGCCGCTTGACTGACTGAAGATTGACCGCTTCCCCAGCTGACCAGTTGGCATCTAGAATAAAATAACCTTTGAGGGTATCAACAGCTCTGACAGGGTAGAGACCATCATAAGATTTAGTGCCGCTAATTTGCACCTCATCCCCTGTAACTAGATCGTGGTTGGTACAGTAGACTCTTAACTTACCATTCTCTATTTTCTCGTACCCCACGATCATATTGTCGAAGACTAAGCCATTCTCTTCTTCCTGAATTTCTTCCCAGGAACCTAATTTATCCTGAGTAAAGGTTGCTTCGACTTCAAAGGTGTCCCCATCTGCTGAGACGACTTGGTAATGTCCATCAAAGTTTCTGGTCCCATGAACTTTGACCTTGGCTCCCGGTTCAAAAGTATTATCTAGAGGAGTTTCCACCGATTGAAGTAACAGCTTTTCTTCCGTATTACCTGCGATCGCTTCAATTGTCCCTACTGCTGGTGGGGTACTATCACCAATGACTTTAACTTCATCTAGGGTATTGAGGGGTAATAAAATATCACGAGTGGTACTCTTGAGCCGTTCAGAAGTAGGACTCGTATCTATCTGCGATAGTGTACCATCAATTGCTACAGCAAAACTCAGTGCAGCAGTAATCACATCAGTTCCCTTTTGGACTGGCACTGCCAACATCACCCGCCTGGCTTCCCGCATCAATTGCATCCCATCCTGAGTTTGCCTTTCCACTTGGGTATCATAGGCAGTGGCACTCAATCCCTGAACAACCGTTAGGGAACTGGAACTATCATCTTTAAGCTCAAGGGTCCGCTTGATAATACCGGGAATATTTCTGTATTTCTTGACTTCTGGATCATCGGGGTCTGGTTCCGCAAAGAGGTAGTCTTTCAGGGAAAACAAACCTTGCTCAGAAGACCGCAGCGAATATAAAATCACCATTCCAAGGCTACTATCATAGGCAAAAATATTCCAACGGTAGATATCCTTCTCGATAGTCGGCATCAGAACCACTGAAAACCAGCCATCCTGGAGGTTTTCAATAAAACTCAACTCAATCGCTGGTTCGTAGAAGGGTTTGTTATTGATATCCCGGAAGTTGAGGGAGTCAATATTATTGAGCTTTCCCTCTGCCTTGTCAATCTTCATACTCTCGGCAGGGAGGTACTTCTGACGAGAGCGTTGGAACCTTACCTCCAGCTTGGGAACCAATTCATTTTTGATCCCATCGAGTACAAAGCGATTTACCAGTAGCTTGTTGCCAATCGACTGCCGGAACAGATACAAATGTCCTATACCTGAGACTAACTGCACTGGAGCTACCGCAGACTGGGTTGTTTCGGCTACTTCACCATAGCGCGATCGCAACAACTGATGACCCTCGTTATCGGTAAACTCTACCTGCTCACGATCTAAGACTGATTGATCTAGTACAGAGCGATCCAGAGGAAGCTGTTTCCAAGGTTCAAAACTAAGGGGATCCTGATTATCCTGGAGTGCTGTATCCTCAAAGCCACTGCGCTTAACTGTGTAGTAAATCTTCCCGTCAGCTGTGGTTCCAAAAACTAGGATTTTGCCCTCGTGGGCAATGGTGTTAACGTGAGCAAATCTTTGACCTTGTAGATGCACTTCCCTTTTCTCCTCTAGGAGTTTGAGTTAAATTGATTGGCTAAAGCAATCACCAGAATTACTTCTACCATATGGAGATTGTTTTGCTATATTTGTGTTACAAAAAAAAAAAAATTACATAAATTTACATTTAGTATAAAAAAATTGAGTCCATAAAATTTGAATTTGTTTGCAATACTTTAAAAAAAATTCAACCTAATTCCACACTAGTAACAGCAAAAACCTTGTGCCAATAAATATTAGGGGGTTCAGCTGTGTACATGGCTATACATTCAAATATAGGATTCATTTGATAACTTTCAAATAAGATAATAGCCGATTTATTAAGATTAGGTACGTCTACATATATAGGACTTCCTTCAGCATAAGTAGCTAAGGCTAAGAATAGCTTTTCGGCTATGTCTTCATTTTCCGCAAATATAGGGCCAATTCTAAAGCCATCCGTAGCTTTTATAATTACTCCATAACCTACCAAATCACCATCGTTTATGATCGCGTAACCTTGCCCATGAGGTTGATTAATCCATCTCGAAAGAAAATGAGGACGATGACTAGGAAAATATCGCCGATCATAACGACAAAATTGCTCAAAATCAATAGACTTTAAATCCCTGACATCTGGCGAGATTGTGCCGACAATTATTCCTTGATAACGGAAATAAGAATGACCAGGTTTGAACCCAAATTTTTGATAATTATTAACTTGTTCTAATACAGCATTTAAAGCAACAGGCTGCCCAGAAATTAAATTCAATGCTTCTTGCCATGTTTTTAACCCAAATCCCTTTTTCCGTTCTTCGGGTTTAACAATATAATGACCAATAAAATTAAATTTAGTTTCATATCGCACTACAGAAATACAACTAATAGGTTTCCCATTTAATTTTCCAATTAAAAATCCTCCAGGATCGGCAACATAAAAATTATCAGCATCATCAATTCCTGGATTCCACCCCTCAGATACTGCCCAGCTTAAGGCAATTTTAAGATCATCTTTGGTCATGGGAATAACTTGAAAATTATCTTCTGTTGGAATAGTCATTTTTTTGCTCCTGTTTAAAATCTTGTAAGCACTACTATGAATGGCATAGTCAATACTCTATTTTGGTATTTATAGCGTTTCTAGGATTTATGAGGTACGCTTTTCAACCTCAAAGTCCCCCTTGATAAGGGGGATTTAGGGGGATCCCTTTGTACCTCATGGCATAGAGAATGGATATAGCCCTCTTCTGTCACTTTCCGAGTAGAATGAATAGAGAAAGAAAAAAATAAAACTGTACAAGGTAGACACAGCAATGGATGTAGAGCTACAAGTTCTCAAACATTTACCAAGAGACCCCCAGCTGACAGTATCGGTAATAGACTCTTATTGTCAGACCTACAAAGATTTATTTAAAGAAGTAAGAAATTATGAGTGTTTCAAGTATTTACACTTAGGAATAATCTCACCAATAAAAAGAAAATCATTACCAGAAATAGCTCCGGTGCGCTTTCCGTAGGCGAATTAAATTCGCCACGGGTCGCACCGCAAAGTAGTAGGGATAAAATCGGCCCAATCACTACATCACTTTATCGCCAATTCTCCTTGGTCAGTAGAAGAACTGAAAAAGCGAAGAATCAAGGAAATAAAAAGTCAATTAAAGGGAGAAGCGATCAAATTAATAATTGACGAAACCGGAGATAGAAAAAAGGGAAATAAGACCGACTATGTAGCCAGACAATATTTAGGAAGTGTCGGGAAAATAGATAATGGCATAGTATCAGTGAATGCCTACGGATTGTATAAAAATATAACGTTTCCCTTAGTCGTTAAAATCTTTAAACCAAGAGGAACACTAAAACAAGAAGATAAGTACAAAACCAAAATAGATTTAGCCTCAGAAATAATCGAAGAGCTAGTAGATGAAGGATTAAATATTGAACTAGTATTAGCAGATAGTTTGTATGGTGAGAGTAGTAAATTTATTAGGAAATTAGAGGAATGTAGACTGTCTTATGTAGTAGCAATTAGGAGTAATCATGGGGTTTGGATGCCATCCGAACAGACGGTTAGAGCGAATAGGTGGTGTAAATTTACCAGAATATTTAGTAATCAAAAATCAGAAATTAGATACATTAGGGAAATAGTCTATGGAAAAAGGAGAGCAGTAACTTACTGGGAAATAACCACAGACCCAGAAACAATGCCAGAAAATTCCACTTCCTTTGTGATGACAAACCTAACCGGTAATCTCAAGAAAACTTTAGGGAATTTGTATGGGTTAAGAACATGGGTAGAATATGGTTTTCGCCAGTGCAAACAGGAGTTGGGATGGACAGATTATCGCTTTACTAAATTTAAAGAGATACAGAAGTGGTGGGAAATAATTTTTTGTGTATATACAATGATTAGTCTAAAATCTCCAGCTTTTTTATCTTTAAATAAATCTCAAGAAGTAGAAAATGATGCCACAGACACTGATGATTTGGAGGTTAGTAATCATCAACAATGGAATCATGAAGATGGATGGAAGAATGTCTTAAACAATTTGCGTTTACTAATTCAACCAATTATGATGTTATGGGTGATTTTCCCATGGTTAGATATTTTACCTAATACCAAGTTATTGCTGGGATTAAATCAGCTGATTAGGGAAATTAATCAATGTCAAACATTTTTGTATTCTGGATAATATGGCTTATTTGTTACTCATTGATTCCGGAGAGTGACAGAAGAGGGATAGACAAATCGTGTCAATCTTGAGATTGAACTATAACGCTAATTTAATTGGACTAGGTTCAAAACATGGATGCAGAAAGCGATCAAAATCAAGGTGCAAATAGTCAAGCACATCTTCGACTTTATCTGCAACAATATGCGCCACCCCAAACAATTGACTAATTGTCGGTTCGCTTGGTAAATAGTTAAGTAGTCGATTCCCAAAGATATTGCGGAATGATTCCTGATCAATAAGATATTTTTCGGGAGTATAGTGGGGTGGTAAACTACCAATAATAAAGGCATAAATCTTATAATTATCTACATTGGCTAGTAGGGAATTCCAATCTGGCGATTCATCGGTAAAAAAAAGCTCATAGGGATTGAAACCAAAGGCATACTCTACAGTGTCAGGTAGAGCAACTTCTCCAAAGCGCAAGGGATTTAACCTGGGGGGGCGACGAAATACGCTAAAATCCAGACTCTATAAGCGACCTAGCCCTTAGACCTCGTTGATAATACTTTCGTTTATTAGGATTTAATCTCATTAATTCGGTTACTAATTCTATACAAACATCTTTAAAATTAACCCAGGTTTGACCATATAAACCAACGTAAAAACTACTATGCCTCCGCTCTATTCGACCAGATTCTTTGACACGACCAATATAGTTTTGTATTCCTTGACGTTTAATCTGCTGACCTTGAAATGTTGCCGAAGTGTAAGCTATAGCTATCAATAAAACTATAGAAATAAAGCGTTCACCTTCAAGCTTGGTGTCCTCTAAATTATAACCACCTGTTTTAAAATCTCTAAACATCTCCTCGATATCAAATCTTTTTTTATAAGCTGAAACTGCCGACTTTAAGTTAGATAAATTGGTCAGTAAAAACCATCCTTCTTTCGGGGATGTACCTTTGAGTTTACGTTGCCATTTACAAGCTACATTAAACTTGAAAAATCCCCTAGTCTTGGTCACTTTAACTCCTTGGATAAATAAAGACACTCCAGGTACTAAACCTAAATCATTGAGTTCAACCCAATTATCTTTTTTATATTCAACAAATTCATTCTTTTTTAAGCGTAAACAAAAAAATACACCCAAGTCTTGTAAGTATTTTGCTAATTTAACTGAGCAAAATTCTCGGTCTCCTAATAGGCAGATTTTATAGTTTTCAAAAATTGGTATAACCTTTGATAATACACTTTTTTGTTCTGTTAAATTACTACTCCCTAACTTTGGCAACAAAGTAAAATAGATTGGAAACCCTCTTTTATCCCAAATTAAGCTAACCATGACTAAATTAATGTGACCCCAATTTGTTCTATCAATTGCTAGATAAATTAACGTTTCCGAGTTGAAGTATGTTTTTAATAATTCTTCAACTATTGGAAACCAAACTTCTTCAATTGTTAAGTTTGGTAAAGATAGAAATCTTTGGATTCTTTTTCTTCTACTTTCAAATTTAATCGGTAAAGGGAGAGCATTGGCTAACTTTTCTACACTAACTTTTTTAATTGAATGTAAGAGATTAACGAAAATTTTTAAAAAAATATATTCGGCTAGAGTAAATTTACTTTTTAGGTGGTTTTGGTATAATGTGGATAACATTGTCAACAGGTAGGTTTTGTTGCAAATAGAAGACCTACCTTTTTTTTACCATAAAATTGTACAACCTTTACATAGCAATCATTTGAGCCTGTTTCGTCACCCCGTCAGGGATTTAACTCAATAGGGAAGAGAGTTCCATTACTAGATAGTCTAAACTCAAAATGAAAGGGAAAACGGCGTAGATCAAGCTTAGCTCCAATATAGTTCATCACTTCCATGGTGGGCTCTATTGTTTTAGCTACTACTTGCTTCGATGTATAGTAGACTGTGTCACTTACATCAGAGTTTGATAGGAAAGGATGCTGATAAATACCAGTGATTATGGTTTTGCCATTTTTGTCCCAGAAACCATCGCAGGCAAACTCTTCGCCCTCTACGAATTCCTCTACAAGGAAACGAGAGTCGCTTAAAACAGTAGAATTCATTTGTTTTGTGGCTCTATTAATATCTTCAAGAACCCAATCTACTGCCTGATCCCATTCCTCTTGTCCATGCACAATGCGAACGCCTATAGAGGCAGTTCCTATGCTGGGCTTAAGTACTACCTTATCAATTTTTGGTGGAAACTGAAAATCCCCCAGAGCATCCCTTGTCAGTTCCAGATAAAATAAGTCCGGATACAAGTCTTTGAATAGCCGACGGAAGATTGCTTTATTTTTAAATGTCTTAACTTGATTTAAACGTTGTTTTGGTAGATTCTGAAGGATAAAAGAGAGACTTTCTTCCCAGTTTATCATTACTGCTGTGTCTTGATCTTGCATTAAAGATACCGCTTGGGCATCTTTAAGAACACTGATTGTTTTTGGTAGGGGAGCCATCGGTGGTTGCCCATAGACAGAAATTCCTAGGCGTTTGATTGCACGTAGCAAGGAAGAGGAGTGGAGAGGCCCGGCAATAAAACAGCAAATAGTATTTGCTGTTGTGATGTTCTTATTCATTAACCCTCTAAGGTAAACTTTCGGGCTGGAGTCTAGGTGAAGATTGGCTTTAGAGCACTACCCACAGGGCAATAACATCTGCATAAATATTGTTTCATATTTCCGTAAAGTTATCAATGCCTAAGTCCTAAAGATAATCTAAAGATAATTTTTAGTAGTCCTAAATCAAAGTGTTATTTTCTCAGGTTATTGGTTATTGTTTGTGAAATTTGTTTTAGTTTTATGACTGCTATAGAGTTGGCACTATCTTTAACGGAACATCAGTCTTATGTTAGAGATGCATAGAAAGCGTAATTGATCAAGCCAAATTAGATAGGTTTGCCCTCACTCAAAAGACGTAATCATTAAGGAATAGATTGTGAAGTGGGGAAGGTGTGCTAGAATTAGCGGCGAAGTTTACTCTAGAAAAAAAAATGAGCACTGAAACAAGTTTTGAAATGACGGGATATGCCAAGAGGAAATACAATGTCACTGCACCTATCAATGTTGATGTGGCGAGAAACTATCTCAGAGCAGTAGTGGCGATCGCTAGTGCTGATGGGGAGTTAGCACAAGAAGAAATAGATTGGTTTATGGAAGAACAGCAGCAGATGGGAACACCATCTGACCTCCTAGAAGAAAATGTCATAAAATTCGATGGTAAAAATGCCGATATCGAACAGTTATTGAGCGCTATTCATTATGATTTTTCTATAAATGTCGGCCATTCTATGTTATATCAAGCCATAAAAATGAGCCGTGCTGATGGAGTGTACCACGAAAAAGAAAAAGCAGCTGTTGATCGAGCAGCGGAAATTTTAGGAATTGAACGGAAAGTAGTTGTTAGCCTTGAGTCTTTGGCGGAAATAGAAGAGTCAGCCGACCGGCTACGACTAGCGATATTTGAAACTGACGTTGAATAGTTTCATTCATCAACTATTTTATAGCTGATTTTTATAACATCTGTAGTTTGAGCTTACTTTTCACCAAAACTTACCCTTTGACAAAAGAACACAACCAGAAGTGAGCGGAGATTGTAGGGATTTAACACCCCCCACTTCTGGTTGACTGACTTTACTAAGAAGTATCGTCAAAAGACATTACCGTGAACTCCAGCGGATACTTGTTACGCTCATCTTGTTGGTGAGAAGCGTACGTTAGTTCTGGGTCACATCTACCATTGAAGAAGAAAATAACTCTATTTCCCACTAATATTGCACGCGGTTAAGGGCCACAATTACTAACCAAGATTGCTGCTCACAAGGTAAACCGGGTGGGCGGTAGTAATGATCAAAAATCTCAAATCCTGCTTGTTCAACACAGGGAGCCAAGCTTTGATATTCCCAACCTACAACATAGCGATAGCCGGTTGGACGAACACTATAACCCTCATGATCACCACGAATCATTGACATAACTATGGCACCATTGGTAACAAGCGATCGCTTTAAATCCTTAAGTACCCTAACCATGGAAGCACGGGGAATATGAATCAGGGATGCATTGGCAAAGATCCCATCAAAGCTGTTTGGTGGCAGCTTGAGGCTCAGAAACGATTGCTGCCAAACCTCGCATCCTGAAATCTGTTGCGCCATCTTAACAAATGCTGGTGTGGCATCGAGACCAATCACTTGATGACCCTGGTCTTTAAAAGCAACCAAGTCTCTACCAGGACCACAACCTAAATCCAGAATCTTGCCTGGATTACGGGGCATAGCATCCACCAAGGCGTTGCGATTTTGAGACACATCGTGATTCCAGGTGCCTTCCCGGAAAGATTCTGCTGTTCCTTGATACTCAGCAATTGTTACTATTTCGTATTCTTCCACAATAGTTCAACCTGGTGATACTGAAGCAAATTTTACTAATAACTGGATAATAAACTCAGCCGCAGTGATATAAATTCGTTGTGGGGGTTGCTCACCTCTAGGCACTTGAACCCACCAGCCTTGGCATCTGGGCGATCGCCACAAGTCCAAATGGGCTATTGGTGGTGAAGCATAGAAACTGTCTTCCCCTGCTCCCAATAGGGCTGAACTCCAGTGGCTAAAATAATCGTGACTAATCCGGTGGATGGGAAAATTGCCATACAGAGGGACACCCCAGCCATCAACAGCGATCAATGCTTGGATGTTTCCTCCCAGTAGCTGCCAACCCCAAGCTGCTGCGATCGCACCCACTACCCCAGCACTGAAGCTGATCAAGACTATGGGAGTCTTCACCAAACCAATGTGACGTTGCAAGAACTCTAAAATATGAATAGCAGAGTAAGCTGGGTAGTCCTGAGTTGGAAAAACTAACACTTTCTCAGTCCAAGGACTTGATAGCTCCAAACTTGCTAAAAAATCCTGGGTCAGTTGGGGGTCATGGATACCGGGGCAAATAATTAAGTACGGGGACATAATCAAACGGCAAAGACGCAAAGAACAGGAATCAGCTGGATGTGTAAGACAGTTAAGATTAAGAAATGACTATCAGGACTTACGCGGTTAAGTTGATTTCGCCCCCCTAGCCCCCCAATTCTGGGGGGTAATGATGTCAAAGTCCCCCAGAATTGGGGGACCAACGGGGGCAAATCCGTAAGTCCTGACTATTGAGAAATGACTAATGACTAATGACCAATTGTCCCAAATGCCATCAACCTATCAATAGTAAGGTAATTACCTGTCCCCATTGTGGAGCAATCCTTAAAGCCTATGGTCATCCGGGGATTACCTTACACCAAACCACAGGAGATACACCCTTGTGTGAAACCTGTACCTATCATGCTGATGATACCTGTACCTTTCCCCAACGTCCCTATGCTAAGGAGTGTACCCTTTACGAGGATAGTTCCGAAAGTACCTCAGAGCCTGAGCAGATTTATAATCCCCAGCGTGGCTTACTCGAATCCGTCAGGCTCTGGTGTCAAAGAAACCCAGCCTTACTAGGTCTATTGGTATTAATCGCTGCTAGCTTTTTGCTAGCCCTGATGGCAACTAGGTGAAGTAAACTAGTACTCCGTCAAAATTTAATCGACTAAACATGATAGTACTAAGCACTACGAAATTGATAAATTACTAGCAGTCGCTGAGTCGGTTGGTATTGTCTGTGATGTGTCTACTTGCAAATGTTCTTTAACCGTAATTTTTTGTTCTTCACACACCTCTAAATCAAACCAGAATGTTGTCCCAACTCCCACTTCACTGACTAAGTTTACTCGACTATGATGTCTTTCGATAATGTTTCTGACAATTGAAAGCCCCAATCCTGTACCTTCCAGGGTATGAACTCGGTTTTCTACCCGGAAAAATCGGTCAAAAATCGCCTGTTGGTCTTCTGGAGCAATGCCAATTCCCGTATCAGAGATTTCAATTCGCACCCTGCCTTTTCCTTCTTGGGGATTGAGTTCTGGTTCTAATTGATAAGCACGAATTACCACTCGTCCACCAGGCTGAGTGAATTTCAAGGAGTTGCCCACTAAATTAGCCAAGACTTGGAGCAACAAATCGTAGTGACCCATAACTGGTGGTAAATCTGGTTGAATCTCCTGAGCCAGTTCAATAGTTTGGTCACGAGCGTTGAGCTGATAAGTGCGCAGGGTTTGCTCTATAGGTCGAACAATGTCAAAGGGTTCAAGTTGATAAATTCGACAAGATTCCAGCCGTGATAAATCTAGGACATCGTTAACTAGACGGGTTAGTCGGTCAGTTTCCCGATTAGCCGTGTCAAGAAATTCCTTGCGCTCCGCTTCACTAAGTTCTTCCCCGTAGTCGTGGAGGGTTTCGATAAATGATTTAATGTTAAATAGAGGTGTTCTTAGTTCGTGGGAAACATTGCTGATGAAATTGCTTTTTGCTTGATTAAGTTCCACCTCACGGGTAATATCCTGAACAGTGATAGCAATTCCGTTAATATTTTCCCGGTATTGGTTGAGTACCTTACTTAGCAGAATGCGAACTGTACGAGAGACCGGTTTGCTCAGAGTAATACGAAACTCTTCACCTTCGCGGGATTCCCGTTCTGTTTCTGTCTGTTTCTCCGCTGTAGCCATTTGATAAAGCGGTCGTGTGAGTTCCATTGCAACCACATCAGGCAGATGGTATAAGACATTTTTACCGACAATGTCTTCGTCCTCCCAACCAAAAATCCGCCGTGCTGTCGGGTTGACTAACATTACCTGAAAATTGGTATCAATCAGTACAGCACCATCGGCAATTGTGGAAACTAGAGTCTCTAACTTAGCTTTTTCTGCGGTAAGTTCTTCAATATTTTGCTCCTCATAGCGTTCTAAGCGCTCTGCCATGTCATTGAAGCTACACACCAATTCCCTCAGTTCTACTCCCGAAGGCATCTCAATCCGCTGCTTGAAATTACCAGCAGCAATATTTCTCACCCCTACTAGTAGTTCTTTTATGGGCTTAGTGATATTCAAGGCGTTCCCCACTGCACCTAAAATCACCATCACCCAGATCGAGATAAACACAGCAATAGTCACATCTCTGGTTAAATTGGAGGAAACCACCACCGTAGGGTTAGGGTTAATCCCGACAGCTAAAACCCCTAAGTATTTGTTTTCGTCAATTAAGGGAACAAACACATCAGTGACTTGACCATCAGGAGTCAGGTGCTGCCGTGCCATGGGCTGATCAGAGTTTTTGGCGTAGCCCTCGGGTAGCTCAATCCGACGCTTAATAGTTAAAGAATTCTTTACTTCTGCTGCAGAGAAAGGAATACCAAAGATTATTTCCCCATCCTCGTCAGCATAGATAATGTAACGGACACTGGAGGTACTACTGTAGAAGCGGCTGGAAAAGCGAGCTAGTTCGTCGAAATTATTTGCCGCAACATGAGGTTCAACGTTGGCAGCCAGCAAGAGACCGAGATCACGACCAAAGCGAGTGTCGTTCATCCTAGCATCCTGCTGAATCGTATTCACTGCCCAGAAGGTCAAGCCACTCATGAGCAATGAGACAACCAGAGTTGCTGCTGCCATTAGCTTGGTCTGGAGGGTAAACTCCGACCACCAACGCCTGATAATGTCGATAAGGGTTTTTAGCAAAGCTAGCAAGGTGGGTTCAACTCTCTCAACAGGGAAGACAACAACACTCTTACCAAAAGTAGATGCTTTGCCACAATCAAAGCATGTACTTTTGGCTATCCTCCAATTATAGAGCCATAAAACCTTACCTCTTGAGTGGAAATTGACACTCCCCGGTCTTTAGACGCGGGGATTCTTCGCTCAACGACCCAACTTGCTGTTCTTGGCCGGAGCCAAGAACAGTAGAGGTCAGGTCTCCCGAAGCGTTTACTGGATCCAAGATCCAGGTTCCGGTGTGCCCCACCGTACCCAAGGCTCTTTTTAGGATATTGATTGCAGCGTTGTGGTCTCTGTCTAACTTACAGCCACATTTACAGACGTGAGTCCTGGTTGATAGTGACTTCTTGACCACTTCGCCGCATTCGGAACAGTTTTGACTCGTATAAGCAGGGTTGACCGCTACAGTTACCCTGCCAAACTTAGCACCAAAATGTTCCAACCACTTCCTAAACTGATACCAACCTGCATCATTAATAGATTTAGCCAGACAGTGATTTTTTACTAAATTCTTGACCCTTAAGTCTTCATAGGCGACCAGGTCGTTAGACCGGACTACGCAGCGCGCCAATCTCTTTGCGTGCTCTTCACGTTGCCTACTTATCTTAAGGTGCTGCCTGCCTAATCTATTGATGGCTTTTTTCCGGTTAGCAGAGCCTTTCTTTTTCCGGGAAACCCGGCGTTGATAAAACTTTAGTCGCTTTTCCCCAGTTCTATAAAATCGGGGATTTGGTTCGGAGTTCCCATCAGAGTCAGTGTAGAACTCTTTTAGCCCTACATCTAACCCAACGGTACTTTTGGATGGTTCTAAATCCTCTACCACATCAACTGAAACGCAGAACTGGACGTAGTAACCATCAGCTCTTTTTACAATCCGAACCCGCTTGATTTGCTTTTTATCGAAACGCCACAAATCCCAATTACCCTTGAGTTTGAGCTTTCCAATGCCTTTTTTGTCACTGAAGACTATTGACTTCTTGTCAGGGGATAATTTCCATCCTGACTGTTTGTACTCGACCGATCTACAATGCTTTTGAAAACGGGGAAATCCTTTCTTCCCAGGCACTTTCTTTTTACAGTTGTCAAAGAATCGAACAACTGATGACCATGCCCTTTCAGCGCTAGACTGACGAGCAGTAGAGTTTAACTCATTAGCAAAAGGGAATTTTTTAGCAAGAACTGCACTGTATTTGTTTAGGTCAAATTTGTTAAGCCCTTTATTGTCCATCCAATATCTAAGACAACTATTTCGGATGAATTTCACAGTCCGAATAGCCTCATCTATAGCTAAATACTGAGATGGTTTTCCTTTCGCTTTAACCTCTAAAATAATCATCAGTTTCGACCTTACTGCGACTATTTTAGTCTAGCACTGCCAGACTAAAATGTCAAATCCTAGTCAATGTTCTTTCAAGGCGGCTAAAGCCGCTATTCGCTTTCATCCCGGAGACGAAACCTGATTAATAGGGCAGCCTTAATCATAAAGTTTTAAACCTTTTATGCATAGCCGACAAACCATAAAGGCTGCCCTATTCTTGCGGTAACTTCTAACCCGCTCTAAAGAGACGGGGTTGAAAGCGTTTCACCTCTTTATAAAGATGATGGGTGTTAGGTGTTAGGTGTTAGGTGTTAGGTATCGGGTTTTAGGACATCAAGCCTAATCCTAAAGTAGCTAGATTATGGTGATGCTTAATGCTTCACTCTTAAAGTTTAAAACTTTATTAATAAAGCATAATTTAACTTTTTTGATGCTTTAACACCTAATTATGATGCTTTAACACTCAATTATGCTACATAAAACTTAACACCATTAGCCTCAAACCTGAGACCTAACACCGATCACCTCATCACTCTTCTTACCCAGATAGGACAAAATCCCAAGGCCTAAGCCCACACTGCTAGCAGTCACTAACCAAAAACCACTGGTAAATTCTGGAGATTGGTCTAATGCCCAACCTCCTAAAGACGGTCCAATAAAGTAACCTACTGCCCAACACTGAGATTCAAGGGAAAAGTAAACTCCTCGCAACGATTGTGGAGCTAAATCCCCCACCAAAGAAGAGGCAGAAGGGAGATAAATTACCTTAGCCAAGGCTAATAGTAATAAAGCACAAAGTGCTGGAATAACTGCTAGCTTAGAAACAACTCCTGTGAGCCACACTAACACAAATCCTCCAGACCACAGAAGTAAAGAAACCATCAGAACATTGGTGCGTTGAAAATGGTTGAGAAACCGGGCAACAGGTAATTGGAAAATGGCACTAAAGGCGACATGCCAGAAGAAAATAAGACTAATCGTTTCTGGAGCTAATCCGGTTTCTGTTCCTCCTCCTGGCACAAAATTGGCAAAATAGAGGGGCATAATGCTATTGAGTTGAGCATCATAGGTAGTGAAGAGAGTATTCCCTAGTAACCAAATCATCAAAAAGCGATCGCTTAGTGCTTGTTTCCAGGATTGGGTAGGGGATTGAGGCACCTCTTGAACGTTTTTTGTTTCTGCGATCGCTAAATAAATCACAACGAAGAAAATCACATAAAAAATACTTTTTAGCACAAATAAAGTACGGTAATTACCAGAATTGGCAATTAACTGCCCTGCCCCAATAACTCCCAATCCTAGTCCTAAGCTATCAGCTAAACGAGTCACTGAAAAGGCTTCATTACGCTGAACAGGAGTGGTTAGATCGGTGACCAGTGCCTCATTAGGCGGCCAATATAGACCAATCCCTAAACCCATCAGTAAGTTAGCAATAACCAGAGTTTGGAAATTATAGGTAAACGCTAAACAAAGGCTTGCTAGAGCAGAAACAGCTGCCGAGAGTAGCAAAGTTTTCTTGCGTCCCCAAAACTTGGAATCAGCCAAAGTTCCTGATATCAAGCGTCCTAGTACTCCAGAAATTGAAGAACTCCCTAGAGCAATCCCAACTTGGGTGGCGGATAAACCAATCTGATTAACAAAAAAAATCGAGGCATAAACTAAAGTAAACCCCTGACCGATGTGCAATAACAATCGACCGCTTGCCAGAATCCAAATCTCTTGCCTTAATGCTGGCACTAAAGATAATAATTTATTGATCAATTTCCGTAAGGTTAAAAGGTTGAGGGGTTGAGCCATTGAGCAGCATTTACAATTCTTTACATCTAAGTAAATAGTATAGGGTAATCGCAATAATCAATGAGGAAGCATTATGCTAATGACTATTGATCAAGAAGTTCAATAGTGCTGATCATCAAGGCTAAATAGGGTCATAGCTGCCAACCAAAAGATTCTATTGTGACAGTTGACGGGGTGGAATGTGGTATCTAGCAAGGTTCCCGCTTTTTAGTGGACAATAGTAAGTATCTGTATCCTAAATCAGCCCCCCTTGCATTCCTAATTAACTAGGAATATTGCTTATGTCATCGCCACAGGAGGGTTCTATCACTATTGCCCTCAAAACCAATACTTCTCAGTCTAAACTGTTGGAAGCTTTAGCTTTATGGCAAGAGCTAGGTTTGCTCTCTGAGACTAGCATCGACATCATATTTAAAACTAAAGCTTCCCATCCCGCCCTTTTAGAGGGATTAGATGCTTGGTTACGTTTGGGTTTGCTTCAGGAAACCTTTGTTAAACGGTTGTGTCGAGAACATCTCACCTGTGCTTTACCAGAACCTAGTGTAACTCCAAAGGTTTCTGCTATACCAGTCTCCAAACCAGCGCCTCAACTAGTCTCACCTTTAGCTAGCAATGACTTTGCACCGGAGACACCCAAACCGAAGAAACCCAACGGGATTGCTCAAATGTGGCAATCCCTTCAAGCAGAATTCAGTGTCCGCTGGTTGCTATTCCTGGGTATGTTTATGGTGGTGGTATCCTCTGGGGTACTGGCTGCTAGTCAATGGGACAATTTCCCAGCTGCTGGACAGTATGGAGTATTGCTTGCCTATACCTTGAGCTTTTGGGGGATTAGTGCTTGGACAACCAAACAAGGGAATTTACCGTTAACGGCTCAGACCTTGCGAGTTGTCACTCTGTTGCTCATCCCAGTCAATTTTTGGGCAATGGATGGCTTTGGCTTGTGGCGTCATCCTTTAAATTGGCTAGTGGTAGCGGTGGCGACAGTAGCACTAAGTGCGATAGTACTAAGTTCGATACTCTTAGGTCGCGGCTACGGGAACGGATTTTTACGATTACGACAACAACAATCATTTCCCTTACCCATTATTAATTATTTAGGTCTGAGTTACCTAAATTGGGGTTGGGGTATCCCTGGATTTCCCATAGGAGCAGTTTATTTGGGCATTGGTAGCACCATCGCTACCTTATATATAGAATCGAGATCGAGAAAGCAAAATTCAGCGTTTATTTTTGATGTTGCTGGCTTCCGCATCTTAGTTTATGGCATCGGCATCCTGCTATTTAGAGCCATTTTTGTCATAGGTGTCGATATTGAACAACTGGGGTTAGGTATTGGGATGTGTGGTTGGTTTCTCTACTGGCTATCCCAAAAGCCTCAGGCACCATCTGTCCCCGTCTCCCCGTCTCCCCGTCTCCCTATGATTTGGTTAGGGGGTAGCTTGCTGGTGCTGGGTTGGCTAGTTTGTGTAGCAGCTGAGATTCCTTGGCAAGCCATGATTGTCAGTGGGCTAGGGGTGTGGTTATTTGTCAATCGTTTACTAAAATTTTGGCGACGTTCCGATTTAGCCGCCATATTAGCCATTGGCTTACAGATGGTTTGGCTTTCATGGCGATTGATTCCGCCATCAATACAAACCTCGCTACTGGAAACAGCAACTACGTTAACCCATTCCCAAGAAACTCCCTATGTATTGTTGAGTTTAGTACTGTTTCCCTATCTGGTTTTAATTGTTGGGTTAGCAGATTGGTTATATCAGCGCAAAAAACATGATCTGGCAGAATTTGCAGAAGTCATTGCTCTAGGAATAGGAGTTAATCTGACTACTCTGTGTTTTTCCAATCCCCTATTACTCACGATTAATGGTATTAATTCTGCTATCACTTTAGGGATTGTGACTCAGCGACAGTGTAGCTTAGGGATTAAGCATCATCTGCGCTTAAGGGTCTACCTAACCCACAGTACTGCGATCGCAACCGTTATCAGTGCCATTAACTATCTCTTTCCCAACCTACATTTCGGCGGCTTTTCAGCAATTTTATTAGCCCTGATGGTAGCAGAATGGAGCTTGAGTTTAAAGATTCCCGCTACTTCTGACTATGTCAAGATCTGGCGAGAGAGTGCTTGGCACTTAGGTTTAAGTTTAGCTGGTCTGAGTTATCTATTATTGTGTGTTAACTATAGTGCCTACGACGTTAACCCAGATAGTTACCTGAGAGCATGGGGTCTGTTGTGGCTAATCACTCCATTATCTCTGACTGGTTTAGCACGTGGTTATCGCAGTTGGCAACCCCCTCAAGACAAGTTTGTGATCCGGTTGAGTGTAGTTGCTGTAATCCTATCCCAATTCCTGATCCTAGGAATACCAGGAATGCGGTTAATCAGTTTAGCGATCGCTACAGCACTGATGTTGGTTAATACCCGCTATTTAAAGCAATTAACATCAGCAGCAATTACCGTAGGATGCGGCATCAGCTTAATCGGATTCCTGCTTTGGGATGGCATCCTTGGGTTTCCCCAACTGTCTGGACAAGATTGGTTTGTTGTGGGAGCGATCGCTATTTTCACCTTATGGTTATCGCGAAGCTGGTTACTTCGTGTTAGCAAGATACAGGATAACCAATCAAAATTTAAAACTTCACATCAACAAACTAACCTACCCGAAGGTAACGCCAAAGGCGAACAACAAACTAACCTACCCTTCTCGAACGCCAAAGGCGAACAACAAACTAACCTTGGCCAAAAGGCCACGCTACGCGAACAACAAACTAACCTTGGCCAAAAGGCCACGCTACGCGAACAACAAACTAACCTCCCAAAACTCTATGCACAAGCGATGGATGGGTGGGCGATCGCACTGTTTATTTTTCAGCTAATTCTGCTGACTTGTTATTCTCTGATAGTCTACATTGGGTTTGGGTCACCAACATGGTTTATGGTCATTGTAAATGCAGTGACCTTAGGAGCGATCGCGTATCGCAGTTTTCCTTATCCATCCAACTGGGCTATTTATGGGATTGGTTGGAGTGTGGAACTGTTAACTATAGAAGCGCTGGGCTTATTTGATCATCGACTGATCTATTTAGCTGTTGCTAATACAGTATTAGGACTAATTGCTCAATTTTTAGGAGATTGGTGGCGACGCCGATCTAATCTCGACACAATACCTAGTAGCTGGCATATTATTCCCCTGCTATACGGTAGCTTAGGAGCGCTCTTACGTTGGGGAACCTTTACCAATTCGACTGGTTTATTCTTTTTTGCCCTTGCAATAATTGCGATTGGGGTAGGGCGTCGCCGTGCAGAATTTAAACCTCTAATTTACCTTGCGCTAATTGGGATATCGGTTTCTGCCTATGAACTATTGTTCTATCAATTATCCCAATTAGGAGGAGGAGCAAAAGGGGATGGATTGATTATAATGGCAGTGCTTGGCACTAGTATTATGTACGCCTATCGGGTATTGTCTCCTTGGCTGAAAGGATATCTACATTTTACCCCCAAAGAACTAAAGGTTATTTCCCATCTCCATTGGGTATGGAGTAGTTGTTTGTTGATAACAGCAACAACTGAGCCGATTGAATCCGCTATGATGCTGGGATTTAGTACTGGCGCATTTTTAGTTATCTATGCTATTTCTCAAGGACGGAATCAGTCCAATCCCTTCCTTGGAGAAATCTGGGTTTATTTAGGTTTTCTTGAAGCATGGGGGATGCGGCTGTATTGGATAAATACCCCTGTGGCGCGTCTGTTATCGGGACCATTAGTGCCTTGGAAAGGTGCGATCGCATCCTTAGTGGCTTACTTTTTGTATTTCCTACCTTGGGAAGATTGGGGTTGGTCAAAACGTCCTTGGCAAATCGCTGCTTTCTTAATCCCCCTGATTGCCATTGCAGAAAATCCCTATAGCGGTAATTTAGCTAGTTTGCTGATTATCGCAGCTTTCTATATTATTCTTGCTATTGTTAATCAGCAAATTCGGTTTACCTTTATCAGTGTAATAGTAATTGACTGGATGTTACTCCGTTGGTTTGAACAACTACACTTAACTGCTGCTCTTTGGTATGTTCTCCCCTTGAGTTTATCCTTACTCTATATTGCCCAAGTCGATCCCTATCTAAGCCAACCCCCCCAAAAACAAATACGTCACAATCTCCGGTTAATCGGGACTAGTATGATTTGTTTGGTTTCCTTTTGGACTGCTCAATGGCTTGGGTTCTTAACTGGGGTAATTAGTGTAGTGCTAATTTTTGCTGGATTGGCGATGAAAGTAAGAGCATTTCTTTATGTCGGGACTGGAACATTTTTAATTAATGCGATCTACCAACTACTGATTTTTAGCCTTGATTATCCATTTTCTAAATGGGTGGTAGCCCTGTTTGTCGGAATTGGGTTTATCTGGATTGCCGCTACCTTTGAAACTCGCCGTGATCAGATTACAGCTTGGATGAATCAATTCCAAAGTTGGGAATAACTTTTGGTTGAAGGTTGAAAGTTTAAAGTTCAAAGTTTAAAGTTTAAAGTTCAAAGTTGAAATTTCAAAGTTTAAGGTTAAAAGTTGAAAGTTGAAGGTTGGATGAGGTTTACCAAAGACAAAATCACTGATGGTGACGTTTACGCTATGGTCTGTTTTTTATGACTTTTTCGCCCTTAGTCCCAATCTAGTATTTCCAAATAGATCCTAAAAACTAATGCTGATTGATCCGAACAGCAAAAAATATTCCGCTATGGGACAATGCTAAATAGGGAGACAGAAATGCTATCTCCCTATTGAAAACTATTATTTAAAACAATGCGTTAAAAAATAGTTAGGCATCATTTAAAGCAGCAATTCCAGGTAGAACCTTGCCTTCGAGTAACTCAAGGCTGGCACCACCACCGGTGGAAATGTGGCTCATTTGCTCAGCAACACCAACTTTTTCGACGGCAGCTACTGAGTCACCACCACCAATGATGGTAGATGCACCTGTCTTGGTCAGCTCAGCCATAGAGTTTGCGATCGCTTCTGTCCCCTTGGCGAACTGATCAAACTCAAACACTCCCATCGGACCATTCCAGATCACAGTTTTGCAATCTGCCAAAGCCTCCTGAAACACCTTGACAGAATCTGGACCAATATCCAAACCCATCCAGCCATCGGGAATAGCTTCAATACTGACAGTCTGGGAATTAGCATCAGGGGCAAAATTATCTGCGATAACCACATCAGTGGGCAACAGCAATTGTACACCACGCTCTTTTGCCTTAGCTTCTAAAGATTTCGCCAAATCCAGCTTATCGTCTTCCACCAGGGACTTACCCACACTCATACCACGGGCCTTGTAGAAGGTAAAAATCATTCCACCGCCAATTAGCAGTTTATCCACCTTCTCCAGTAGAGTATCAATCACCCCAATCTTACTGGACACCTTAGAGCCGCCAATAATTGCAGCTAGAGGCTTTTCGGGATTTTCTACAGCATTTTGTAAATACTGCAGTTCCTTCTCAATCAAGTACCCAGCTACAGAAGGACTCAGGTAATGGGTGACTCCCTCAGTAGAGGCATGAGCCCGGTGGGCTGTTCCAAAGGCATCATTGACATACAAATCAGCAAGGGATGCCAACTGTTTGGTGAATTCTGGGTCATTCTTTTCCTCCCCAGCGTGGAAGCGGAGATTTTCCAGTAAAGCCACCTGACCATTTTCCAAAGCACCAACTTGGGCAGCCACCTCGTCCCCAACACAGTCTTTACACATGGTCACCGGTTGACCCAGGAGTTCCGAAAGACGCTCAGCAACAGGGGTTAGACGCAAGCTTTCTTTCACTTGTCCCTTGGGTCGTCCCAAGTGGCTACACAGGATTACCTTTGCCCCTTTCTTAAGTAAATCTTGAACAGTGGGTAAAGCAGCACGAATGCGAGTATCATCGGTGATGGTGCCATTGTCATCCAGGGGTACATTCAGGTCTGCTCTGACCAATACCGTTTTTCCGGCTAAATCTGATTCACTTAAATTGGCTACACTTTTCTTGGACACAGTATTAATCTCCTAATTGCTATTGCCTGCTAATCCCTGACTATCAGCCGTGTTGCCGGATGATTTTACTTCAGAGAGTCGCTGTACATTAACTGGTAAGTCACCAGCTGAATGACCAGGACAAAAGGTATTCTTTTGTTAAGACCGTTCACATTTTACCGGAGTCCGGATCCTGGAGGAAATCTGTGATATGTTCAATACCGTTGTATTTCCCATTGACTCAAGTCGAGAAAGCCGTGAAGCTGCTGAGGTTGTTGGGAACATAGTGCAAAAGTACGGCAGCAATCTATATCTGCTGTCAGTGGTTGAAAAACCTGACCCTGGCCAGGGTACAGCTGCTGCTCCCGAGGCAATGACATCCCCTGAAGTAGTAACAGAACTGCTTAACGGTGCCAAAGCACTATTTGCTCAGGAAGGCATTGAAGCCAAAACCCTGGAGCGGGAAGGAAAGCCTGCCTTCGTGATCTGCGATGTGGCTGACGAAATTGGGGCAAATTTAATTGTCATGGGCTCTCGGGGGCTAGGCTTGACAGATGAAGGTATAGCTAATAGCGTGGCCGATCGAGTGATTAATTTGTCCCCTTGCCCAGTTTTGATTATTCCCTAATTTGTGATTAGTCATTGGTTTCATAAAATTCCTTGGTTACTAATTGTCAATTGCCAATGGTCGATTTTCAATTAACTAATGACCAATGACTAATCAGCAATGACTAATGACTAATGGCTAATAACTCATGACAATCCAGTGGTATCCCGGACACATTGCCAAAGCCGAGCGAGAACTCAAGGAACAGTTGAAGCGAGTGGATGTGGTATTAGAGGTGCGGGATGCTCGGATTCCCCTCTCTACTCATCATCCTCAAACCGAGCAGTGGGTGGGTAATAAAACTCGGGTGTTAGTGATTAACCGGGTGGATATGATTGAGCCAAGGATGCGGCAACTTTGGGAATCGTGGTTTCAACAGCAAGGGGATATCCCCTATTTCACTAATGCTCAACAGGGTAAGGGTATCCGCGCTGTGGCTAAAGCCGCCCAGACAGCTGGGGAGGAAATCAATCAACGTAGGCGCTCACGGGGAATGCGACCTCGTCCTGTCCGAGCTGTGGTAATTGGATTTCCCAATGTTGGTAAATCGGCTTTAATTAATCGACTTTTGGGACGTCGTGTGGTAGAAAGTGCTCGTCGTCCCGGTGTGACACGCCAATTGCGTTGGATACGTATTTCTGACCAACTTGAACTACTTGATGCTCCTGGTGTTATTCCTGCCAAGTTAAACAATCAGCAGCAGGCGCTCAAGTTAGCTATCTGTGATGACATTGGTGAAGCATCTTACGACAACCAACGGGTAGCAACAGCACTGGTTGCATTCCTGAAAGATTTAGATAATATGAAGGAGTACACTCTTTTATTAAAGTCTTCTTTACAAAAGAGGTACCAACTAGACCCAAACCCATTAAGCGCTGAAGATTACTTACATGGTTTAGCCGACTATCGCTATCAGGGAAACATCGAACGTACAGCGCGGCAACTATTGGGGGATTTTCGCAAGGGTTTACTCGGAGCAATTGCATTGGAAGTACCACCAGAAGTACTACCCTAAGTACCACCAATGTAAATCCTTAGCATCTACAGCATCTACACAAGTAAAATTACAAGCCCGATTCTACTAGTGAGTACTAGCTAGTGAGCGTCCTACTAGGGAGTATTACTAGGGAGTCTTTCTAGATAGTCTTTCTAGGGGGCCTAAGTTCCCTATGGATATGTTTGTCTATAAAAGGAAAGAATTTAAGTCTTATTGAACCAATATTGTCAATATCTCTTGAAAAAGAAATACCAGAACTTAAGCGAGGAAGCGAATTGAGGAGCTAAACCTAACTTGAGACAGATGACTTGAGCTAATTAGCGTAAACAACTTCAGTAATATTGCCGAGGGAAAAGTTTTTCAATCAGTCCTATAATCAGTATTGAGCACCGAAACAGCTGATGCAGGGCTTACGCAAGAACTCTACAGGTAGTGTTAACAGTTACCCTTTAACCCCTACAGGTAGTGTGTCGATGGCTGAATTGCGTAAGCTCTGTTTACCTGTATTAATAGATACTGCTATAAGCATCAATATTTCTTAACTAAAGTTTGTATTTGTTGACGGTTGACGGTTGTCTTGATTAGACCTATCGCAAAAGTATTGTCTTGATGCCGTGCCGAATTGGGGGAAGCCACGGCAGTCGCTCATGGGGGGGACCACGGCAGTCGCTCATGGGCGAGACCCCCGCAGGTCGGCGCTGCCTCCTCAAGATCACAGTGGCTCCCTTTGACAGCGCTACCTTGTCTTGATGCAGTCGCTCATGGGGGAAACCCCCAAGACCGCGCTGCATCGCTGCTGCATCGCTTTTCTGATACTGTTTTTCATAAATTTTGTCTGCTGATCGGAAGTTCCCCGATCCGAAGTTACCGACAACTGTGACAAAGTCTATCAAAACTTCCTGAAATTTGAGAACCCCCGTGCTTTTAGCCGGGGTCAGAAGTTACCGTAAGAATAAGGCAGCCTTAATCATAAAGTTTTAACCCTTTTGTTCATAGCCGACCAACCATAAAGGCTGCCTTATTCTAAGGTTTCGTCTCCGGGATGAAAAACAGAGACTGGAAATATCGGCGTCGTGTCCTCTATTTGACTTCTAACCCAACGCTCTATAAGCTCCCCGACACTGGTATTTGAGTCCTTCGCGGAAAGCTGTAACCACTTCCACACAGTATCTGTAAACATGATAGTGTGTGGTTTTTTGAGTTCGTTATAGTAGACAGGAATTCCTCTCATTCTTTTTTGAGATTTAGATGGATTTTTGCTTGACATTGTTAGACTATACGTATATAGTTATAAACTGATAACAAAGAGGTCGAGGTTGTCAAGTGTACAGGACTATACCGATAAAAGTCAACTTTTCAAGCGAAGAGAAAGTGTTCTGGGAGTTTCAATGCAAGCAAGCTAACAGCCTGTTTAATTGCGCTGTCTACTATGCCAAACAAAAACACTATCAATGGCTTGAAGATCAAGAGGCTTACACCACTTACTGGCGTGGTGATGAGCTAAGACTCGGGTGGAAAACTTACAAGTGCAGTACAAAGTATCCCGAGATAGATAAAGCACTAAAAATGTCACCTCACTACAAGGGAATGGCCGCTCAATCTGCTCAACAAACATTGAAAACCGTAGGAGAGGCGCTTAATAGTTACAACAAATTAGTCGGACTCTACTACCAGGGAAAAGTGGATAGGCCAAAATTCCCTCGTTATAGAAAATCTGGAGGCTTTGCTGCTGTAACTTTCCCAAAACAAGCTCTCACATATAAAGAGGGGTTGTTTTACCCTTCTGTTAGTAAAGAAAGTAAACCTGAGTTACTAACTCAAATAAGCTTAGCCCCTCCTGATTTCATAGATCCTGACTGGGTCAAAGAGGTTACAGTTCGCCCTTGTTACGGACAATTGTGGGTAGATTGGGTTATTGATGATGGGAAGCAACCAGTAACTGATAATCCAAACCTTGATTACTCTCACGGGATCGGGATAGACCATGGCAGCGACAACTGGCTAACCTGCGTTTCGACTTTGGGAAAAAGTTTTATTATTGACGGTCGAAAACTTAAATCAATGAATCAAGGTTACTGTCGCCTTGTTGCTAAACACAAATCGGAAAAATCGGAAAAATATTGGGACTCCCATCTAGACAGAATCCAGTTAAAGCGAAATAATCAGATGCGAGATGCAGTAAACAAAGCAGCTCGGTTTCTAGTAAATCGTTGTTTAAACGATGGGACAGGGAATCTGATATTTGGCTGGAACGAAGGACAGAAAAATCGTTCAAACATGGGTAAGAAGGGTAACCAACAGTTTGTAACCATTCCTACTAAACGACTAATTAAAAGATTGAATCAACTCTGTACTGAGTACGGAATAAACTTTATTCTCACTGAGGAATCTTACACTAGCAAAGCGTCTTTCTTGGACGGCGATTCATTACCAAAACATGGTGAAAAACCCAGCGGATGGATCCCTTCTGGAAAAAGAGTTAGGCGTGGACTATACAAGACCGCCTCCGGGAAGTTGATCAACGCCGATTCAAACGGCGCTGCCAACATACTCAAAAAAGTAACCACACAGTCATTCAACCTGACTAAGGTGGTTAGGGAAGCTTTGACACTTCCACACCGATACGATCTATTCGTGCGGCTCGTTCTGAGTAGGAGCCACTCGTAGTAGAGTGGGGTATGACTCAGGGGAACTGCGGGATTATATCCCATAGTTTCATAACTGTCCTGCGGATGGCGGTGAAAGCCCGCCCCTTGAAGAGATAAGTGACACCCTACCTGGCCACACCGGTGCGATTCGTTGACTAGAAACCTTACCCTATAAAGGGTTCGGGGGATTAGTCGCAAGGTAAACAAACCTTGACAACTTGATAATCATGTTGGTGCAAAACCAACCCTCGTGAAATCCGAGTGACAGCCCTACCCCTACTCACTGGGTCATAACAAACTAAGCGGGTAAAGCGGGGTCGAACAGTGAAACACTACCAGCCTAAGGTGGTGCTAGTAACAGGCAGGGAACTCACGGGTACGAGAGAAAGATACATTTGAGTCGTCGTTACCAGGACGCAGCAAAATAAGGCTGAAATGCTGCTTTCAAATAGATAAAGGAGTAACACAGGTTTATAGGCTCCGGTGTACCTATAAAGATTTCTCTAACTCCCGGCGAATAGTATCACCCTAAAAGTTCACAGAATGGTTATCAGGAACGAAGTAACCTCATAGGCTCTCTCAGAAAGGTCGATTTCTGAGTAGGTAGTTAGCCGCATGACCTATGAAGGAAAGATGGAATCAGAAGCAAAACGCCTGAATTAATACTCAGGATAAGCAGACAGATTCACGTGATAAGGAAAAGATATAGCTATGAGTAACAGTGAAAAAGTCTAAAGCTCGGGGGTTCGCCCCACAGTCGGAATGGAATCGAATCGATTGGCGAAAGCTAGAACGAGTCGTATTTAAGCTGCAAAAACGGATATATCAAGCCTCTCAACGTGGGAATGTCCGCGTGGTAAGAAAACTCCAAAAAATCCTGATGAAATCCTGGTCAGCAAAAATGCTGGCGGTAAGGAAGGTAACACAACAGAACAAAGGCAAAAAGACTGCCGGAATAGACGGGGAAAAAGACCTAAATGGTAAACAGAGACTCGCCTTAGTAGCCAGCCTTAAATTATACAAAAGACCTCAACCTACCCGCCGAGTTTGGATAAATAAGCCAGGTCGCAAAGAAAAGCGTCCTCTAGGGATACCCACTATTTACGACCGAGCACTTCAAGCCTTAGCAAAGCAAGCACTGGAACCCGAATGGGAGGCAAAATTTGAGCCAAACACATACGGGTTCAGACCAGGAAGGTCATGTCATGATGCTATCCAAGCAATATGGACTAATATCAATCAAAAACCTAAATGGGTTCTAGATGCCGATATATCCAAATGCTTTGATAAAATCAACCACAATAAACTTCTCAACAAACTAAATACCTATCCATCCATGAAGCGATTAATCAAAGGTTGGTTAAAAGCGGGAGTAATGGACGAGGGAACATTCTTACCTACAAATGAGGGTACTCCCCAGGGTGGAATAATATCCCCACTTTTGGCGAATATAGCCCTCCACGGAATGGAAGAAGTAGTGAAAAATTACGCCCGATGCTTGCCAGCCAAGACTTACGGCAAAAGTACTCAAAGAATAAAAGCGATAAGCCTTATTCGATATGCAGATGACTTTGTCATCTTGCATAATTCCAAAGAAGTGGTAGAAGAATGCCAAAAGAGAATTAATGAATGGTTAAAGGACATCGGCCTGGAACTAAAACCAAGCAAGACCAGAATAGCCCACACTCTAGAGGGATTCAACTTCCTCGGATTTAACGTACGGCAGTACAAAGGCGGGATACATCAAACAAAGCAAGGTTTTAAAACCCTCATCAAACCATCAAAAGAACGAGTAAAAGAGCACTACAAAAATCTAGCCGAAATTATAGACAAGTTCAAAGCAGCTCCTCAGGAAGCTCTGATAAGCAAGCTTAAACCCGTCATAACCGGATGGTGCAACTACAATAAAAGTCAAGTCAGTAAGGAAACCTTTTCAGACTTAGACAACCTGCTCTGGCACAAACTCAGAAGGTGGGGATATAGGAGACATCCAAGAAAATCAAAATCATGGGTAAATAAAAAATACTGGGGAACCAAAGTTGAAAAACCACTAAAACCCTGGGAAGCTCCAAAGATAGACAATTGGGTTTTTATGACAGGAGAAGATAACTATCTCCCAAAACATGCCAAAACAAAAATTGTCAGACATGTAAAAGTACAAAACACCAGAAGTATATACGACGGAGATTTACCCTACTGGAGCAACAGATTACAAAATCACCCAGAAATGTCAAGCATAAAGGGGAAACTTTTAAAAAGACAAAAAGGGAAGTGTAATCACTGTGGCCTCACTTTCAAGGATGGAGATTTAATGGAAATACACCATATAATACCACGCGCTCAAGGTGGAAACGACCAACTCAAAAATTTTGAGCTACTTCACCTACATTGTCACGATGAAAAACACAGAAACAGGGTAACTAGGAAACAAGAACCCATTACGGATTTTCAAGAACTAGATAACAACCCCTTCTGAGAGGTACCCAATGACAAGGAGATTCCTATCATGAGGAGCCGTATGACGGGAAACTGTCACGTACGGTTTTGGAGACGAGTCAGATGTGGGGCAACTCCCTGGCTTAGTTTAATAGCAAGGCGACATCCTAGCAGAGTGACGCTGGCATCAGGCCGCAACCAGACTAGTCTCAGATGCTAGACACTGGCGGTAATGGGAAGGTGACAAGGGTAACGGATAGCAAAAGTCCTGAAAAAGTGTCTTATCGTAGAGCCGCAATCTGATAGAACCACAGCGAGACTCGATTCCCGATTATCATCACAGTGTTTTGAATAGGATGACTGTAATCTCCGATGAGGGAATAGGCAAATTGGACTGCCCTAAATCACCAAAACAATCTAATGGACGGAACGAGTAAAAACGGTAGCAATAGGTCTGTAGGACGGTCGTACCTACGGTAAGTTATGTCAAACTTAATCCCTACTACCGGGTAAGATGTCACCGGAAACTGGTGACGGGTATTCAGAGTACACAAACCAATGGAGAGCACAGTTAGACGCATGTCCAAAAGATATAGCGAACTTTGGAAAAGCCAACAGTGGAAGAAACTCCGCCAGAATCTTTTCCGCCTACAGCGACGAGTGTACAAAGCGGTTCGAGCTGGTGACTTGAAGAAGGCCAAGTCTCTACAGAAACTGATTCTAAAATCCCGTTCCGCCCAGCTTTTGGCTGTCCGGCAAGTGACACAGCTAAATAAGGGGAAAAAGACGGCTGGAGTTGATGGAAAGTCAAGCCTCAATTACCAAGAACGCATAGAACTGGTGGAAAAACTGAACCACTGTGGTGAAGACTGGCACCACAGTGGACTACGAGAAGTACCAATCCGTAAAAAGAATGGGAAAACTCGGATGTTAAAGATACCTACCATCGCAGACCGAGCATGGCAATGTCTAATCAAATTTGCTCTGGAACCAGCACATGAAGCCACATTCAGTGGGAACAGTTACGGATTCAGGACGGGAAGATGCACCCAAGATGTCCAAAAACGACTACAACTTCACTTGAAGTCAGACGCAAACGGCATCAACAAACGCATTATCGAACTAGACATCAAGAAATGCTTTGACCGTATCAACCACACCGCCATAATGAGTGAACTCATAGCCCCAAAGTGCATTAAGCAAGGAGTATATAGATGCTTAAAAGCAGGCGTTCACCCAGAGTTCCCTGAACAAGGCACTCCGCAAGGTGGGGTAGTAAGTCCCCTATTAGCAAACGTGGCACTAAACGGAATAGAAGAAATACACCCCAGTCTGCGCTACGCAGACGACATGGTAATAATTCTAAAACCAAAAGACAACGCCACGAAGATACTGGATTCTATCAAAGCATTCCTGGCCGAGAGAGGGATGGAAATCAGTGAAGAAAAGACAAGGCTAACCAAAACGACAGATGGATTTGACTTCCTAGGGTGGAAATTCCGCGTTAGAAAAGACGGAAAGTTTTTGTGTATTCCCTCAGAGGAAAATCACAGAGCAATTCGTCAGAAAATCAAAGCCATAGTCAACAACTCGAATTATGGTGCCGAAGTAAAAGCTAAAAAACTAGCCCCAATCGTTCGCGGGTGGCGCAATTACCACAGCAGCTGCGATATGAGCAGCACACGGGATAAGCTATGGTTCATGAACAAAACCGCAAACCGCAAATTCCGGAAGGAAAAGAAAGTAAATCGGTATAGAGCTAATGAACTAGGTAAAAAGGCTTTTCCAAGCGTAGGGTACAGACAAAACCAACACGTGAACGTAAAGGGGACTAAGTCACCCTACGACGGTGACTTAGTATATTGGAGCAAACGAAATTCACGTTTATACTCCAATTCTACTTCAGACGCATTGAAAAAGCAGAACCATTCTTGCGGACATTGTGGACTCAAGTTCATGGAAGACGAACTTGTACACCTTCATCATATTGATGGAAACCACGACAATTGGTCTAAAAATAACTTATTAGCAGTCCATCAAAGTTGCCACCAACAGATACATTGGACACGGACAGAAGTATGTCCCTCTGACTCAGTAGCAGGAGGCAAACGTAAGAGCAAGCCGAAAGGCCGGTCAAAGACCGAGTTTACCTAGGAGCCGTGTGAGGCGAAAGTTTCATGCACGGTTCTGGAGCGGAGGTGCCCTGGATAATCCCAGGCATCGACCGTAATACTAACTTGTCTAAATCATATCGGTATAAGGGTTACGCGGTACGGGAAAACCGCTACCGCGTAACGTCCTTTTAGAATCCCCCGTGTTTTAACCGGGGGAGATGTCAATGTGCCATTTGTTCCAAAATTATCCTAAAATCAGCCAAGATACTGGGCAAATTGTCTCGATTCAGCACAGGTACATGAACAAAGATACAAGAAGTATTGAGGTGATGTTCTCCAAGATACTTCAACACTTCGTAATAGAGTCCTTCGCAGACAAATTTACCAGCATCATGGCTAATCTCACATCCACTCAAGGCAGCTACTAGTTTCTCTAAGTTCACTGGGGTTTGAAGGCAGGCATCTTCACGACTAGCACAGGATTCGACGGTTAATTTGTTCCGCTTACAAGCCATGCCACAACAAATAATCCGATCGGGTTGTATTTGATCAATTGTGGCAATTACCTGAGCACTAGCTTTGGCAATATCAACGGGCAACTGTCTTATAAAAGTCAGGGAAGCAGATAAATCATTGGTTTGAGCAATTTTCTCTAATAAATCATCAGAGGAGTTAGATACCTGATCCGGTAGCCAGGTTTGAAAGGATGTCAGGAGGATTTTTTTGTTCATTCAACAGAACCAATTAAAATAAAAATAGCTTGAATATTCCAATGTAAATGTAAGGGAAAGCAGGTTAATGCCAGTAATTGCGGTTGTAGACTACGACATGGGGAACCTGCACTCTGCCTGTAAAGGGTTACAGAAAGCTGGTGCAACTACCTTAGTGACAGATTTAGCAGCAGATATAGCACAGGCGGATGCGGTGGTACTACCGGGAGTGGGGGCGTTTGACCCAGCGATACAACATTTGCGATCGCGCAACCTAGAGCAAGCGATTAAACAAGCCATTGCCAGCGGTAAACCATTTTTAGGTATTTGTCTAGGTTTACAAATTCTGTTTGAGGCAAGTGAAGAAGGCACAGAACCTGGATTAGGGATTGTGCCTGGCACAGTGCGCCGCTTTCGTCGAGAACCAAGTATTACGATTCCCCATATGGGTTGGAACCAGCTAGAGTTTACTCAACCAGATTGTCCCCTTTGGCAGCATTTATCGGGCAATCCCCGAGTCTATTTTGTCCATTCTTATTATGTTGACCCAGTTGAGCCTGGGATTCGAGCTGCAACTACTACTCATGGGAGTCAAACCGTGACGGCTGCGATCGCTTACAATAATGTCGTAGCAGTACAGTTTCACCCGGAAAAGTCTTCTACTACAGGACTGCAAATTTTGTCTAATTTCGTGGCTGAGGTTAAGAGTTACTGCAATGATCGTACACTTGCTACCAAAGCCTGACAATTATTCTTCATTTAAAATGCTGCTACTACTACTGATTTAATCAGCACGCTCCCCACTGTCCTGTTTTTGGATGAGAATTTACGGCAATCGCCAACTGAAAACTTTGCCAGGACAAATTACCCGCCCGACACCAGCACGGGTGCGGGAGGCAGTATTTAATATTTGGCAAGGCAGTATAGGGAATTGCCGATGGCTGGATTTATGTGCTGGTAGTGGTTCAATGGGTGCTGAGGCTCTATGTCGGGGAGCTGCTTTGGTGGTAGGGATTGACAAATGGGCAAAAGCTTGCTCAATTATTCGTCAGAACTGGCAGCAGATGGCTCAGCCGCAGCAAGAATTTCGGGTGTTGCAGGGGGATGTGGTCAGGCGATTGAAAACCTTGGCTCCTCAGCAGTTTGACCACATTTATTTTGACCCCCCCTACGCTAGTGATTTGTACCAGCCAGTGTTAGATGCGATCGCTCAATACCAGCTCCTCGACAGCAATGGTGAGTTAGCTGTTGAGCATAGCTCTAACTACTGGCAACCACAACCAATCCCCAATTTAGAAATTTGTCGCCAGAAGGTCTATGGCAATACTGCCTTGACCTTCTATTGCCCATTGGTTTAGGTCAGAGGTTTGGTTTAGATCAGGGGTTTATCAGCTCTGGGAAGGAAAAACTAACCCCCAAGTTGGTTACCCCGTTGGTATTGCATATAGGCAGCAAAAAATAACCCCAATAGAGTAACAGGTATTAAGCCAAGGACAATCCCAACAAGCAACGGTTCTACCACACTAAGTCTCCTAATTAAGTTTTTTTACCTGTTTCTCATATTACTAGGTCTGATCAACCTTAGGGTGCTGCTGGTGGTCAAACAGTTATTTATCAAGCATTGTGAGTTCCATGGGTTGACATTGTTCAGTCACACTCAGGAGGCTCTGACCTCATGACCTAAGCCCTGAGTTGACTTGAGTACTTTTTCCTATATCCCAGCTTATATACTAAAATGTATACCTTAGATCTATTCCCTTAGTATCAGGTATATGGAAATTTGGATAGTGTAGCATATAATACAAATACACCACAAGATCTTGATTAATGACTCCATAAATTTTAAGCTATGTTTATAAATAAAAATAATACTTAGTCTAAGTATTCACTTATCATTGCTTAACACAACTTAATCAATGGTTCAGTTTTATCAAGATTACAAGCGCTTTATCGATAGTCAACTTGACAGGAGACCCATTGGAAAACCAGCTGGTCCAACCTAGAGTTCTAGTGCGGCGAGTCACCTTGATAGTACTAGTGGCTTTGCTTGCTATAAGTCTTAGCCTGATCGGAATTCCCATGATGCAGGATTCCGATCCTTATGTACAAAAGGTTTTGTCCCTCAACGGTGATCCAGTCCGAGGTGATGCTATTTTTCAAATCAACTGTGCTGGGTGTCATGGAGCCAACGGGGATGGCAATGTAGGACCAAGTCTACTGAGTATCTCTAAGAGAAAGTCTGAGGTCAGTCTGATTCAGCAAGTGATCAGTGGTAGAACACCACCAATGCCTAAGTTTCAACCTCAGACTAGAGATATGGCAGACCTGTTGAGTTACCTGGAACAATTGTAACTAAAGGTTGAACGCGCACGCGTGGCCAAAGGCCAAGGTTAAATGTTAAATGTTAAAGGTTAAATATTAAAGGTTAAATATTAAAGGTTAAAAGTTGAAAGTTGAACGCGCACGCGTGGCCTTTTGGCCAAGGTTGAAGGTTAAAAGTTGAAAGTTGAAAGTTGAACGCGCACGGGTGGCCTTTTGGCCAAGGTTGAAGGTTTTTCCCCAAGGGCGTCAGGTGTAGGATAGGTTGTTCCCCCAAGGCGATTCGATGTAGGGTAGGTTGAACGCGCACGCGTGGCCTTTTGGGCAAGGTTTAAGGTTTTTAGGCTTTGGCGTTTGAGTAGGGTAGGTTGAACGCGCACGCGTGGCCTATTGGCCAAGGTTTAAGGTTGATGAAGAGCGCTGAAGAAAAAATATGCCCGTTAAATGTTGATTGACTTATAGCATTTCTGGCGTTGCTGATTGATTGGTGATTTAGCATACGGTAATTCTAAATTATACCTGAATTCACCAAGGCTCATCGCTTTTAATATCAATTAAGTTTAACATTTGAAATGTCAATTATAGAAATTTAAATTATATAGGATAACTAGTGAAACGATAGCTAGTCAACGGGGTGCAACTTGTTTTCCTTCCTGAATTTGCTCAGTGGGATGCAAGATGACTATTTCTCCTTCTCGAAGTCCTTGTTCAATAACTGCTTCAAGATTACTGCGCTGACTAATCATAATCTGACGTTTCTTAGCTTGGTTGTTTTCCAGCACAAAGGTACAGCAGGTCTGGAAGTTGATACTCCCTTGATGATCTGAAAATTGGTTAGTTCCCTGTGTTTTCCTTGTTCCAGAGACAGACAGATCATCCCTATTTTGGGCAATGGAGTCAAAGGAGCTATGTTGTTGTGAGTCGCAGCGGAAAATGGCACTTAAGGGAACGACTAGCACATCTGAGCTTTCCCAAACTACAATCCGTGTTTCTACCCGGTAGCCATCACCTAAAGGAATTGGGGAATCTACAAAATTAGCGATCGCATTCACTCGCTGTTCTTCTACCCCAAGAGCTGAAATTTTAGTAAAACCTGAGGGTTCGACGTACTTCACCTGAGCGTTTAGGGTGCGCTCTCCCCCCCAATGTTCAATAAACATTTTTGCTCCTGGCTTGACTTTGACCGCATCAGTAGAAAGCAAATCAACGACAATCTCTAGGTCGGCAGGATTCCCTAGTTCCAACAGGGGGGTTCCGGCTTGTACATATCGAGCACTTTCCTGATTGACTCGTAGGACATAACCATCAATTGGGGAGTAGATTTCAGCACGGGCTACTACTAATGTGATCGCTATCACCTGAGCTCGCAATTGCCATAGGTCACGTAAGAGTTTACGGTCTAGGGAATTCATGGAAGTCTAAGACCAACCGAAAATATCAGGAACAGGCAAGATGCCCATTCCACAGGTGCGAGCCCGTTGGTGCGAATTTAATTCTTAATAGGTCAAGGGCACCTAAAAACTCTTAAAATCATTCCATTATTAAGGAACGCTCCATTTTTTATAACTGCTGTTCTTCTTTATAAAACAAAGCTTCACACACTAATGTCAAGGCGAACAGACAGCAAACGAACAAAGTTGTTAATAATATTGCCATCATAGCTGACACCTCCTTGGGAAGTCTCTTACTTTCTGACTCCCTCTAGTTCTTTTATAGCTCCGGTTTTCTATCGAGCTAGGTAATTTGATTCAATTCTTAACATACTCAATCGTTGACTTACCACTCTAAATCTTCAGGAGCAATCTTAGTCTGATTACTATGTACACTAATAATCTCACCACTACCCATGGTAATCACCCGATCTGCCATAGCCGCAATTCCAGCATTGTGAGTAATTACAGCAGTAGTTCCAATTCCTGATTGACTCGCTCCAATACATTCAATACTAGCTTACCGGTCTGAAAGTCTAATGCTCCGGTTGGTTCATCACATAGGAGCACTTGAGGACGTTTGGCAATAGCACAAGCGATCGCAACCCATTGTTGTTCACCCCCAGATAATTGAGCTGGAAAATGGTTAAGGCGATGGGTTAGTCCTACTAGTCCCAAAGCTTCCCGAGGACCCATCGGACGAGGAGCAATTTCGGTCACCAAAGCAACATTTTCCTGAGCCGTCAAGCTGGGAATCAAATTATAGAATTGGAACACAAAACCGACGCACTCCCGACGGAAGCGGGTAAGAGCACGATCATCACCACTTGATAGATCACGATTATAGAATTTGACTTGTCCGAAGGAGGGAACATCAAGTCCTCCGAGAATATTCAGCAGAGTGGACTTGCCACTTCCAGACGGACCAAGCAATACTACAAATTATCCTGCATAGAGGTCAATAGTAACTGATTTTAGTGCCTGAACATTCACCTCCCCCATCTGATAGGTTTTAGTCACGTCACGCACTTGGAAAATAAGTTCATTGTTCATATAGCGGTTGGCGACTTTATTAAGTACGTATTTCTAGGTTTTTAGGGAACAGGGAACAGGGAACAGGGAACAGAGTATTTAGCATTAAACCTAAGTTATTTATTATTGCCAATTTAAATAATTATTTTTGGGTACAATTTTATGAATTAAAATATCTAGAAATTGCTATAAGTTATGATTAATTATTTCAATAGTAATGACTAGATATTAATCCTCAATCAATTGTGACAATAATTGTCTCTCCGATCTCCGATTTCCGATTCCCGATTCCCGATTCCCGATTCCCGATTCCCGATTCCCGATTCCCGATTCCCGATTCCCGATTCCCGATTCCCGATTCCCGATTCCCGATTCCCGATTCCCGATTCCCGATTCCCGATTCCCGATTATATTTACTAGATCAATTAAATTGCTGAGCATAAAACCGAGCATAACGACCACCTTTTTCTAACAATCCTTCATGGTTACCCGATTCAACAATTCGTCCTTGTTCTACTACCAGAATCCGGTCAGCACGGCGCACTGTTGCTAATCGGTGAGCAATAATAAAAACAGTGCGGTCTTCCATAATCCGTTCTAAGGCTTCTTGTACTAAGGCTTCTGATTCTGAGTCTAAAGCGGAAGTGGCTTCATCGAGAATCAAGATTCTAGGATCGAGCAGTACCGCTCGTGCGATCGCAATCCGTTGTCGTTGCCCTCCCGATAAATTAATTCCCCTCTCCCCTACCCAAGTGTGATATCCTTGGGATAGTTTAATAATGAACTGGTGAGCATTGGCAATCTTAGCCGCTTCCTGAACAGCTTTAAAGTCAGGTTTTAACTGACCAAAGGCAATATTCTGAGCAATAGTACCTGAGAAGAGAGTGGTATCCTGGGGAACAATCCCGATCTGACGCCGTAGACTATTGAGGGTAATATCTTGGATATTGATTCCATCAATCAGGATTTCTCCAGATTGCGGGTCATAGAAGCGGGGTAGGAGATTAACCAAAGTAGTTTTCCCAGCACCCGAAGCGCCGACTAATGCGATCGCATCTCCCGGAGCAATTTCTAAATTCAAATTTCTCAGTACAGGCTCACCAGATTGATAAGCAAAGCTCACATTACAGTATTCCACCCTACCCGTCGCTGGGGGAAAAACTATAGCGCTTGGCTTTTCGATTACCGTTGGCTCAAGGGCAAATAGTTCAAAGATACGGTCTATGGATGCTTCTCCCTGTTTGAACTCATTATAGTTTTGGGTTAAGATATTGATCGGATCAATCAACATGGCAACACCGATACCGTAACTGACAAACTTGGAAGCCGTGAGGTTACCCTCAGCAATTTGCCATGCTCCCAACAATAGTAGTAACAAGAAGCACAACGCTTCGAGAAAACCGACTATTGGAAACTGAATTGCTCTGAGGCGTTCAGCAGCATACTTGGCTTTGCGGTTGTTTTCCGCTTCTTGACTAAATTTTTCCAGGGTATAGTCTTCTGCAGCAAAAGCTTGGATTAATCGAATCCCGCTAAACACTTCCGTCAGCATTGCGGACAGATCCGATATCCGATTTTGGCTGCGATGGGAGAATTTCCGGATCTGTTCCCCAAACCAACCAATCAACAACCCCATCAATGGTGCAATAATTACTATGGCTAGGGTCAGTTCTGGATTAATATAGATGACAGCAGTTAATACTACAATCAGTTGCAAGACACAAGGAATAAAATCACGAACAATTTTGTAAATCACCTCCCCAATCCGATCAAGATCTTCCGTGAGTCGGTAGGTAAGGTCACCAGTTCTAGCAGCTTCAAAGTAACCAATACTGAGGCGCTGCAAATGGTTAAAAACGTTTTCGCGTAAATGAAGGGCAATGTGTAGTGAAGCTTTTGCTGATAGAGTATATAAACAGTACTGCGCTATTTTCTGGGTCAGAAACACAACAGCAGCTAACCCAGCTAGCTGAAGACTCCTGACCAGTTTTCCCTGTCCGACCACATCAAAAAAGGGCTCAGATAGCCAAAGGAGTAGGGGCCAGCAGACAGTGAATACTAATGTCCAAACCAATGTCTGAGCCAGAGTTAAGCGTTGGGAACGAAGGTAAGGTCGCAGTTGCCAGTAACTAGAGTGGGGTTTCAAGTGTCAATCGGGAGAATGATGGCTTCTGTTTTAACCTATCACTTAGCGCTAGCTGATGGTGACAAGTCCCGGATTTGCCTGAGATGGCTCAAACCATGGCTCAAACAGTTGGGAATTAAAAACCTTGGTTGGTTGGTGGGCATTGGTGACCAAACTTCGTTAGAAGTGGTTTGGGATTTGCCCAGCCAATGCCCACCCTACAGACTTCCCAAAATGCGATTGACCGTTCGTGCAGCGTCGGGCAAAGCCCGTGCATGTCACGCTTGGCCTACGGCCTCAGCTTCCGCGCTTGAGCGATTGACCCTTCGCGCAGCGTCGGGCAAAGCCCGTGCATGTCACGCGGGGCGCGTTCGCACTTGCATGCATGCCTCTAGCATGCATGCCTCTAGCATGCATGCCTTTGCCTGCAATACTGGTGTTAACAACCGAGATCCAAACACGCTTATTGTGATATCGTGATTATTGGTTGGTATTCAAAATGTGAACTACTGTGGCGTTAAGAAGAATTCTTTGAGCTGTCTTCGAGCTTGAAGCCCAAAAAAGCCTTTCACTCTCAGATAACTCAGGATGTGATTAAACCACTGAAGAAAACTATAGAAGCATTTAAGACAAGAGGATATGGATTTCCCAAGTTTAAGAAATTTGGGCGTTATCAATCATTTTATTCCCCCAGTTCAAGACCAGTCCCATTCAAGGCAATCCGATGCTTAAGCAAAAGTTGATTGGGCTAGTTAACATAACTTGGCATCCCTCTATTCCCTTTAGTTTCAAAATAAAGGGAGTGAGAGTTGTGTCTAGGTGCAGGGGACAAAAGAGGATATCAAATGCATGTGATCAGCTATCGACGTTTGCGGGAATTTAGTGAAAAACACGCTGATTGCCATGATGCTCTCGATAACTGGTATAAGATTGCCAATCAGGCTACTTGGTCTAACTTAGTTGAGGTCCAATCGGTTTTTAGGAAAGCTGAAGCAGTAGGAAATTTTACAGTTTTTAATATTAAGGGAAATAAGTACCGCTTAATCGTAAGTATAGATTATGAAAAGCATTTAATTTACATCAAGTATATTCTGAATCACGCAGAATACAACTATGATAACTGGAAGAATGACCCTTACTTTTAATCGAAAGCAATACAAAAAATTGTTAGTTAAATATCAACCTAAAATGATTCAAACAGAAGAAGATAATGAAAAAGCTTTAGCTTTTGTAGAAGAGTTGATGCACCGATCTAAAAGAACACCAGAAGAAGATGAAATGTATGAATTGTTGATTACATTAATTGAAAAATTTGAGCAAGACTATTATTCACCAGGGATTAGATCTCATCCTCAGTCTATGTTACTTTTTTTGATGGAGCAAAAAGACATAGAACCAGGGGATTTAGTGGGAATTATTGGATCCCAAAAAACTGTTGATGACATTGTCAATGGCAAGGGGAAAATTAGCAAATATCAAGCAAAAGTTTTGGGGAGTTTTTTCCAAGTTGATTCCAGTTTGTTTATGTGAAAAGCGCTGATCAATTGCTAACACTTGAGTTCGTTCGATGTATAGCGATTTCCAGACTTATGAGGTACACAGGAGTTTTTTTCTATTCCCTGTTCCATACAATACCAAAATTATCTGCCTCAGCCAATTGCTTTCCTTGAAAACCTATAGCTAGTAATGCTGGGCGGAAGTTAGAATTCAAAATTATTGCATACTTATTAGATAAGTTTTTTGCTATTTTTGAAAGGTATCTTTATTTCCGCCGTGCCTTACTAGAGGGTTAATGATATTAAGTAATGATCTTAAGTATAGTTGGGTTAGTTACCGATTACTGATTACCTATTACCTAATTTTAGAATTTAGAATTTAGAATTTAGAATTTAGAATTATCCCTTCTGCATTCTGCATTCTGCATTCTGCATTCTGCATTCTGCATTCTGCATTCTGCATTCTGCATTCTGCATTCTACATGCTACATGCTACATTCTACATTCTGCATTCTACATTCTGCATTCTACATTCTGCATTCTACATTCTACCGATTACCCTAAGTCTCACTCAATACCCAATTCACCAAAGTACGAACTGGAAAGCCAGTTGCACCAGAATTATTACAAGCATTTTCTTTTTCACTCCAAACTGTTCCAGCAATATCGATATGTACCCAAGGAGTTTCCTTAACAAATTCCTTCAAGAACAAGGCTGCCGTAATCGAACCACCTGCACGGGGCCCAGTATTTTTGAAATCAGCAATTTGAGACTTTAATCCCTCAAAGTACTTCTCTTCCATGGGCATCTGCCAGAGTTTTTCACCAGCCGCTTCTGCTGCATCTTTAAACTGTTGCGCTAATGTTTTATCAGTGGTCCATAAACCAGCAATATCATTTCCCAATGCTACAACACAGGCACCAGTCAAGGTCGCTAAATCTGCGATCGCATCCACCTCTAATTTTTCCGCAAACACTAAAGCATCTGCTAGGGTCAGTCTTCCTTCGGCATCGGTATTATTGACTTCAATCGTCTTACCATTAGAAGCAGTAAGAATATCCCCTGGGTGCATGGCATGACCACTAATCATATTCTCCGTCGCCGCACTGATAAAGTGAACCTCGACATCCGGCTTCAACTGGCCAATTGCCTTAGCAGTGCCCAAGGTAGCCGCCGCACCCCCCATATCGATTTTCATAGTCTCGATGCCACTACCAGCACCTTTAATATTCAAGCCACCGGAGTCAAAGGTTAAGCCTTTACCCACAATTGCTAATTTGCGTTTTGGAGTGCCATCAGGTTTATAGGTCATATGAATAAACTTGGGGGGCAGATCTGAAGCTTTGGCAACCCCTAGGAAAGCACCCATTCCCAGTTCTTCACAGGCTTCCCTGTCCAAGATTTCCAGGGAAAAACCATACTCTGATGCCAGCTCCTCTGCTGTCTGAGCCAAACTAATTGGTGTCACCTCATTAGCTGGTGCTGCCACCAACTCTCGTGCCAAAATTACTCCTTCACAGATTTTCTGAGCCTTATCAATGCCTGCTTCTTGCCCAGCCAATCCCAGTAAATCAATCTGTTCCAGCTTTGCGCCCTTATCCTCGGATTCTGACTTAAAGCGATTGTCTTGGTGTAGTGCCAGGATGATCCCCTCAGTGATAACTTGTGCCGTTGCTGTGGGATCATCATTAACCACCGGTAGGCTAATTCCAAGAGTTTTAATCTTCTGCTGTTTCGCAGTCCTAGCAATTGTGGCACTGCCACGGCGCAGTGTGTCTAAGCTCAGGTCATCTGGTTTACCCAATCCTACCAGGATAATTTTACGGATTGGGCTACCGGATCCCACACGGGTGACAGCAGAAGTATTAGCGCTACCCTTAAATTCTGTTTCCTCGATCAATTCTGTAATCGTACCAGCCAGTTTCTGATCCAACTCGGCTAAATCACCAGTCAGGTCTACAGCATCCTCAAATAACCCAATGGCTAGAGCATCACCAGTCCAGTCTAACCGTGGTGTATCGGTTCCTCGAATTTCCATATTTTTCTCTGTCTAGGTAGTTACAATGAATAGTTTTGAAACCAATACCATAACAGATATCGACTGGTGATGGGGTGAGGGGGTGTGGCGGGTAGTTAGTGTAAAGATTGTTGAAATTTTATCTGACGATTAACGAAAAAAACATTCTATCTGTGTTATATTTAGAAGTTATAATCATAAACTATCAATAAACTTGTTCCGGATCGAGACGTTTATGGCTCAAAATATCGAGTCATTTAACACACAAAAAGTAAATCATCGACAACGCTATACGAAACTAAACATTTTTGTCGAGGTCTGACTGGCTTCACGAGGCAAGCCAAAGTAGAAAGAAGTTTTCTAATCACTTAACCGATGCTCTATTGTTGAGCCACTTGAGGAATATTTTCCCTTAATCGCTGATTTCTGCTTTTCATCCTATGCCTCTGCTCGACCCCAACCGTTCTTATAGCTTCAGTGAAATAGCCAAACTCAAAGCTCCTACGGATGAAATCTTGGCAGAATAGGGCTATTCACTAGAACGTACCTTATTGGATTTGCGGCAATATCAGGGTGAGTTAGATCGATTGCAGGAGCGCCAATCACGCCTCGAAGAAATCTTACCTTACCTGGATCTGAGCAACGAACAATCCCGGCGGGAGATGTTAATTGCACCTGTGATGGCAGATTTAATTCACTACACAAGGGCGCAATTGCGAATTGAGTATTCAATCAAGGTCAGCAATCAACTTCAAGGCGCGTTGGACTATTTGCTGAGGACAAGGACTAATCTGTTAGTAGTTGAGGCAAAGCAAGAGGATCTTACCAATGATTTTACTCAGATGGCAGTGGAACTGATTGCCCTCGATCAGTGGGAGAAATGCCCATCGGTTGACCAACAGCCACAGCTATTTGGAGCTGTTTCAACCGGGACAATCTGGCAGTTTGGTATTCTGCACCGTCAAGATAAATTAATCACCCAACAATTGACTCTTTACCGGGTACCAACGGATTTAGAACCCTTAACCAGAATTCTGATCGCAGCGCTCTCTAGCAGTAATTGAGCAAGAGAGCAACTGCTCTATTGTTGAGCAACTTGAGGAATATTTCCTCTCAAACCAGTCATCAACTTCAAGGCATAAATCTTCATCGGACGAATCCGGCGCAGCATCCATAACCCGAGACGGCGTATCCCGACTATTGGTAACCAGTTGTTGGAAAAGATCCGATCCAGGGTATCGGTAAACCCTAAGATGACCAGATTCTCTTGCTTGCGCCAGTTTTCATAGCGCTTAAGAACCTCTATAGCTCCAATATCTTCCCCTGCTTGGTGTGCTTCACTCAAGACTTGGGCAAGGGCAGCTGCATCGCGAATGCCGAGGTTTAGTCCTTGACCACCGACAGGATGGCAGCAATGGGCAGCATCACCAATCAGTGCCAATCGTGACTGAATATAGCGATCGCTCTGCATCAATTGCACTGGAAACAAATAGCGATCGCATTCCAATTCCAAGCGACCCAACAGACCACCAGTGTAGTATTCCAGCTTAGCGAGAAACTCATCTTCGTCTAGTTCTTGTAAAGCTTTAGCTTCAGCATGGGGTGCTGTCCACACCACCTGGCAGCGATTCTCTGATAAAGGCAGCACCCCCATCGGACCACTAGGCCAGAAGCGTTCAAAAGCCGTATTATTGTGGGGCTTTTCGGTTTTAATCCGGGCAGTCACGCAAGATTGCCAGTATTTCCAGCCACGAGTCGTAATCCTAGCCCTAGTCCGAATTTGCGATCGCGCTCCATCCGCCGCCACCACTAGCCGTGTCCTGATTCGATGCTGAGTATCACCCTCCTTGACAGTAATCTCCACCCCAAACTCCTGATAGTCTACATCCACGACTTCTGCTGGACACAGCCAGTCAACGTTGGGGCAATCTGTCAAAAATTCTTGCAACGAGGTTAGCACCGGACGGTGTTCTCCCACATACCCTAGGGCGTTGGTACCTAAATCTGAAGGGGAAAAACGCACGACACCGGAATGGTTAGCATCGGAAAGCTTGATCTGTCGAAATGTGCTAATTTGCGGCAGGATTTTATCCCAAACCCCAATACCTGCGAAAATACGCCCTGAGAGGATAGACAAAGCATAGGCTTGTACCCTGGCAGCTGCCACTGACTTCGGTTTGGCTTCTATGAGTAATACCCTCAACCCAGAATGTTTCAACGCACAGGCCAGAGTAGAACCAGTAATACCACCCCCGACAATGGCTAGGTCGTAATCAAAACTTTGATGGGTTGCTGAGGTAGTTTGAATCAGCAGTTCCAGCGCCATAACTATAGTAGTAAGTGTCTCGGTAAATAGTAATATATACTCTTTTTCATTGTGACGCTTTTAGATCAACCCATCAACTGATCTAATTTTCCTCAAGCTGGAAACACACGACTTAACTCTAGGCACAAATCTCCAAGACCAGGAATGGTAACCGTTTCATTGGGCAACACCACCCGTTTGACACGATAGCCGAAATTTCTTTGAGTATCTTGATAGGGCTGAGTATAGCACTCTAGTTGACCAGCCACCAGGTTAACAATCCAGTAATCCTGAATTTGGTTTTCTGAATATAAGGATAGCTTTACGGTTTGGTCATACTCCAGGGTTGAATCTGACACCTCAATCACTAGCAATATATCCTTTGGATAAGGGTGATTTGACAAATAGTCATCCGCCTGACCCCATGCGATCGCAACATCCGGTTCCAGTTCACTGTCGTTCGATAGGATGATTGGTTCCTGTCCCCGTACCACCCCACGGTCGCCTACTAGCCTGTCCAACTCTCGCCATAACTTAGTGTTACAAACCGAGTGGGACGTACCCTTCGCCACCATTTGTATTAACTCTCCCCGAATCAACTCCACCCGGTCATCTTCTGTTAGCTGAACCCGCGAGAAGCCCCACATCTCAATGCGCAGCATGAGTGTGGGATGAATCGCGGATGGCTATTCCTTTGGCCTTTCCTGGTTCTCTATGTACTTCTTAAGCTGCGTTATAGTAACTCCACCAGAGCTAGCTACAAAATAAGAACTATTCCATACGACGTTTTTGCTATAGAAGCGACTCAAGACATCATTGAATTGCTGTCTAAGCTTTCGAGAGCTAACTGACTTTAAGTTATTAACCAAATTACTGAGCTGAATGTCTGGATGGTATTGAAATAGGAGATGGACGTGATCCGACTCTCCATTGAATTCCACCAGATCACCATCCCATTTTTCTAATAGATCAGCAAAGATATCGTGCAATTCCTGCAACATGCCGTCAGTAAATACTTTTCGGCGATATTTTGTTGTCAAAACCAAGTGTGCTTTGAGGTCACTTACGGATCTTCCTTTTGTGGCAAACTTTTTCTTCATGGAACTGTTGACACCTTCTCTAAGTCAGTGTTACACTAATAGCATACACTGATAAAAGGACATCGTGAGAATCGCCTACCAGTATAGGTTGCGACCATCAAAGAAACAAAAGGTAGTCATAGATAACTGGCTGTCGATGCTTTGTGCTCAATACAACTACTTACTGGCGGATCGATTTAATTGGTACGAGGCGAATCGTTGCTCTATTCATGCCTGTCCTCTTGTCTGTCATTTGCCCGAGCTAAGAGATAATCCAGATTACTACAGTCAAAAAAAGACCTTACCAGGTCTGAAAAAGACTCATCCCTGGTACAAGGAGATCCATTCACAGGTACTTCAGGATGTCGTAAAGAGGGTTAAATTGGCTTTTGATAGATTCATAAAAGCAGATAAAAACGGAAACAGAAGCGGTAGGCCAAGATTCAAGAAAAGGCATCGTTATCGCACTTTTACTTACCCTCAGATGAAGGAAGGGTGCTTACAAGGAGATCTAATTGATTTACCTAAAATAGGGAAGGTCAAGATTGTTTTACATCGCCCTATCCCTGATGGGTTCAAGATTAAAACAGCTTCCATCACTAAAAAGTGCGATGAGTTTTATCTTGTTTTGTCCCTTGAGGATAAGACTGTCCCTGAAGTTAAATCTGATATTAATCCTGACTCAATAGTAGGTATCGATGTAGGTCTTAAAGAATTCTTGACCACTTCCGAAGGGGAGAGGGTAGGAATTCCTCAATATTATCGACGGTCTCAGAAAAGGCTAAAAGTCATCCAGAAGAGAGTATCTCGACGAAAAAAAGGAGGAAAGAATAGATTTAAAGCTGTTAAGCAACTCGGGAGGCAGCATAAGAAAGTAGCGGACAAACGGAAAGACTTCCACTTTAAGACCGCCAATTATTTGCTCTCAAAATATGACGTGATTGCTCACGAAAAGTTAAACGTCAAGGGACTGGCTAAAACCCGATTGGCTAAATCTGTATTGGACGCTGGGTGGTCTAGCTTCCTGACAATCCTGGCAAGCAAAGCCGAAAATGCTGGCTTGTTAGCGATTCCTGTAAGTGCTCAGAATACTTCACAGAATTGTTCCAGTTGTGGCAAAAAAGTCCCTAAAAAGCTGCACGTTCGGTGGCATGATTGTCCTCACTGCGGTTGCAGTTTGGACAGAGATCATAATGCAGCAATAAATATTAAAAACAGAGCGGAAGGGCAGTCCGTTCTTAAAGCCCAGCGCCTCCTAAGGGATACCCGGATTGGCTGGGAAGCCTACACTGAACCTGCAAGGTCAGTGTAGGAGCTGTCACAAAACCATTATCAATCAAGCGATGATAGTCAGCTAGGCTAAAGCGTTTAGTTTTGATCAGGGTCATGATAACTTAACGTTAAAAACACAGCTTAATTTTATGAGCGATTATTCTTTTCCAATTTATCAACCCGTGCCTCTAGTGTCTTGATTTTTTTAGTCAAATTTATGGGTTCACTCACCCCAATATCAATTAATTTAATATCCCCAATTTTATCCTAAAATAGACTTTAATTTTATGATTCTGGTAACCAATCCTGATCTAAGGTCAATTCAATAGAATAGGGGCAAGCCTCTGGAAAAACCGAAACAGGCATTCCTGTTTGCTGTGCTGCCTGACGGCGAGCCCGCTGATAGCTTTGTTCCAGCTGCTGGGCTAGATAGCTCCTGAGACTGGGACTATCTTCAATAGCTAGCTCAATCTGAGTCCGAGCGTCAGTAATCGAATCCAGCCAGCTATCGGAACGACGCTGAATTTGGTATTGCCACTTGAGCAAATGTAACAGCAGGCGAATCAATTGGCTAGTAATTCCGCGCCTTTCACTCTTGCCGAAGTCTTCAACCTCCTCAATCAGATTTTCTAAATCAATCTCTTGCCAACGACCTTCTCGCAACAGCTGTGCTGTTTGTTGTGTCCAGGAATTAAAGTCTTTTGTGTATGCTTTTTCCACAAGTGTCTCTCCCTTTTTATACCCAATTTATCTCTTGGTTTATTAACTATTGCCTATTGCCTATTGCTAGCATGCCTATTGCCTATTGCTAGCATGCCTATTGCCTCTTGCCTTTCCTTAATCCAATCTATTTTGATTTGGGTTTAATACCATCACAAAGAGTGCGATCGCTTTCATCGATTGCAGAATTGTGCTTGAGATAATCCCCTACCCAATCACAAGCCCGACCGAGAAGGTCATTGAAATCTAAACTTATATCCATATCCCACATAATCACATTGCCACTGGAGTCAGATGAAGCCAGGATTTTGCCATCGGGACTGAAACTGAGGCTAAAAACCCCTTCATTATGTCCAATCAGAGTTTCAATTTCTTGCCCCTTCAAATTCCAGAGTTTAACCGTTTTGTCTCCACTAGCCGAAGCAATCATCTTGCCATCTGGGCTGAAACTGACGCTAAACACCTTACCCTCATGCCCTTTGAGAGTTAGGATTTCTTTACCGTCTCTACTCCAAAGTTTAACCGTTTCGTCTTCACTACCAGAGACAAGCATCTGACTATCGGGACTAAAACTAACACTCCAGATCACATCATCATGACCTTTTAGGATGGTAGGAGTTAAGCAAAAAGGCAAAAAATTTGTGTTATAGTCTGATCCAACTGCTGGTTTTAAGTTTGCTACTTTTAATTTTGCTGGTTTTAACTCACCATTACATAAGTTTCCCCGACTCCAAAGCTTGATAGTATTATCATCACTACCAGCAGCAATCATCAGACCATCTGGACTAAAATTAACACTTCTAACCCCAGCCCTCAGCTTTTTCAACCTTTGGCGTTCTCTTCCTTTAAAACTCCAAAGCTTGACAGCGTTATCCCAACTGCCAGATACAATAGTCTGACTGTCAGGGCTGAAACTAACGCTAAAGACTCCACCCTGATGCCCCTGAAGTGTTTGGATTTTTTTACCATCCTTACTCCAAAGTCTAACCCTACTATCCCGGCTACCCGTAGCAATAGTTTTACCATCGGGGCTAAAACTCACACTAAACACTACATCCCTGTGGTTTTCTAGAACGTTTGGGGTCAAACAAAAATCCAGCATATTGATAGTTTTACTAGACCTTCTTTCCCCTAATCCTTCTTTACCACAGGTATAATCTAAATGCCATAGCTTAGCAGTTTTATCTTCACTAGCACTAGCCAAGGTTTTGCCATCTGGGCTAAAACTCACACTCCAGACATTACTCCTATGACCCTTGAAAGTGCGAGGTGTTTTGGCATCTAAGCGCCAGAGTTTAATAGTTTTATCTTCACTAGCACTAGCCAGGGTCTTGCCATCTGGGCTAAAGCTAAGGTCATAAGCCCCAGCCTGATGCCCTAGCAAGGTTTGGAGTTCCGAGCCATCAAGGCTCCAGAGTTTAACGGTTTTATCCCGACTAGCAGAGGCGAGGGTTTTGCCATCCGGGCTGAACCTGACGCTTCTGACTCCAGCTAATTTCTTTGAAAAAGTCTTCAGTTCCCGACCATCAAGGCTCCAGAGTTTGATAGTCTTATCCTCACTAGCAGAAGCAATCATCTTGCCTTGGGGTGAGAAACTGACGCTATAAACCTCAGCCTGATGCCCCTTGAAGGTTGCAATACTTCTGCCGTCCAGGTGCCAGAGTTTGATAGTATTGTTACTTCCAGCAGAAGCCAGAATTTTGCCATCCGGACTAAAGCTGATGCTGCGATATCCAGCCGCAATCCCCTCAAACGTTTGGATTTGCTTGCCATTGAGGCTCCACAGCTTGACAGTATTATCGTTACTAGCCGTAGCCAGCATCCTGCCATCGGGACTGAAACTCACGCTCCGCACTCCACGCTCATGTCCTTTAAAGGTTTGGAGGGTTTTCCCGTCTAAGCTCCACAGTTTGACCGTCTTATCCTCACTAGCTGTAGCAATTGTCTTGCCATCTGGGCTGAAACTCACATTCCAAACGGTACCTTGATGTCCCTCCAAGGTTTCGAGTGCCTTACCGTTGCGGCTCCAAAGTTTGACAGTATGGTCTTTACTAGCAGAAGCAATCAGATGACCGTCAGGGCTAAAACTAACACTAGTAACCCAACTGTCATGCCCTACCAAACGGTTGTATTCTCTGACCCAAGACACTGCTCCGTGCAATGCTGTCCTAACCAGAGCCTCAGTTTCAGGTTTGACACTGCGTATCTGTTTTTGTAGTTGCTGTGCAGCCCTGATTGCTTCGATCAGGGCATCAAATTCCTGATGTGATTCTCTCAGAGCCAGTGAGTATCGACTCAGAGCATTAATGTGACCTTTGCTAACCATTTCTGCTCGTTTCCATTGCATCAAAGCAACCAAGCCAAAGCCAACAGCTGCTGCAAATGCTGCACTCATCAAAGTAAGGGACAATCGTAAGATCACTAATCGACGCTTGTCCCGTTTTCTCAAAATCGATATGGCATCCCGACTTTTAGCAATATAGTCCTTGTGTAAAGGTGTCGCAGTCGGCTGTTTATCATTGGTCTCGGCATCACGCAACCATTGTTGGGCAATAGAAAATTCGCTGCCACGCAACAGCAAATCTGTATCTTGCTTAGACTGCTGCCATTCCCTAGCTCGCTGCAACCATTTGGTGTGACTGCGCACATGCTCTCGGTCAGTATCAAGGGTTCTGACCAATTCACTGAAATTGGGATAAAAATCTCCTCGATGCCGGTTGAAATCAATCCACTGGATGCTAGCTAATCCAGGATGTAGCATTTTTGCTGGTACCTGTATAGAAAGCACAGTCACAAACCGTTTATTTAATGTCTGAGCATAGTCTACCTCCCCAGCACAATAGGGTGAATTTACCGAAGCAGGGGAAATAATAAATAAGAAATTATCAGACTGTTCAATTCCCCGATATATTTCCTGCTGAAAATCACTCCCTGGAGGAATACTTTCTTGGTCAAACCAAGTCGTTTTACCCTGTAACTGCAATGCCTCATTTAACTTTCTAGCCAAATCGGAATCAGTACGGGAATAAGAAATAAAAACGTCTAGATAAGATTCATGCTGTTGATTCCTGCTAGCCGCAAGAAATTCTTCATGTAATCCTAGGGGTGGATGTTCCAGGCGTTGCCGATTTACTTTCAGCCAGTTTTCGTAATAGTTTAAATTGTGACCCCGCAATAAAATACTAGAGTTGCGGTTTTGCCTCAGCCATTTTAGGGCTTTTACTAACAAAAGCTTATGCTCTTCGTAATAGAGAGCATCTTGATTTAATTCTTTTAATAATTGAGCAGCCATGAAGCGATAGTTTTTTTCATTAGTATACTTAGTAAAATCTAGGAATTGTAACGAGCGAATTTTTGGTGGTATTTGGTCGATATCCGTGTCTTCAATCAGTAGTGATATAATCCGTTTATTGTGAGCAAAGGCGTGTTCAAGTTCTTGCTGACAGTATTTTGATTGACTCGAATTGGGTGAAATTAAGTAAATGAGATTATCAGCTTCCTCAATTCCTTGGTTAATTGCCGCTTGGAAGTCTATACCGGTTTTAATATCCGTTTCAGGTTTCCAGATTGTGATTCCTTTCCGCATCAGGGTTTTGCCAATTTTATCCTTGATATATTTATCTTTATCAGCATAAGATATAAAGACTTGGGTCATTAAGTTATTGGCATTTTTGGTGCTTTCACCAATAAAATCACACTGTAAATCCGTTGGCAAACAAGGAGCCTGATCTTTTTTAAACCGTACCTTTAACCAAGATTCAGCTTGAATCCGTTCTGATTGGATTAACAGGTGGTTAGTTTGTTGTTGATTTCTGTCCCACTCCAAAGCTTTAACTAAAAACAGAGTATGCTGTTCTACATAATCAGCATGCTTACGGATGGAATTCATTAATTGTTTAAAGGATGCTTCAAAATTGTTGATTTTATCTTGGAAATAAATCCAGTTAAGTTTACGGATAATCGTAGGAATTTTGTCCCGAGGGGATTTAACATGCACTAAAGGAATAATGCGTTTATTGTATTTAATAGCCAGTTCAATTTCTTTGAGGCAGTATTTTGAATTAACGGAATGGGGGGAAATGATAAAAATGAAGTTATGAGTTCTCTCAATGCCATTATCAATCTGATGCTGCCAATCCACAGCAGGCGGAATGTCCTTCTGGTCAAACCAGACCGTTAAGCCAAATTGTGTTAATTTAGCTTCAAGTTTAGTAGCAAAGGCTTTGCTGTCAGCACGTCCGTAGGAGATGAAGGCATCGAAAAATGTAGTCATTTGTCCAGGGGTCTAAGTGAGGAGATATACTTCACACTACACTTGTAACACCCTGGATTTCGTAAATCGAGCAAGCTTGAAGATTTGTCAGAGCAAGCAAATAGGGGCAACGGATGGGTAACGGATGGGTAACGGATATAACAGATGGGGAGCAGGTTAACAATGGTCAGGATTTAGGTGTCACCTCTGGTGCTATGCCCATAGCCTCAATGCTCACCACAAGAAAGCCAGTCTGTCAAGCACGTAAATAATATTATAAATGATCTCATTTAGTATCCACTTTCTTAGACGGAGACGGGTTTGTTCCCTTATCCTCCGACTGCTCGGTTTCACCATAGAGTTCTGCTAGTGCATCATTCATCTCTTGCACCCACCCTACATTTTCGCTTTGGATGGTTCTCTCTGTACTGATCACCAATAAATCAAATTTTTCTGATTTTTCTTCGTCTGACAGACCATGCCACCAAGTGCTTATATCGTACAAATCATCAGCTGCCTGGTTGTAAGCAATCAGCGTTGTCTCAACCCGTTTCAATTCCAGGAAACTAGAAAATGCCGCAGCTAAGGCTGTAGTGACCGCCACCGAGGTGTCTTGACCCAGCGCTACCAGAAATGAACCCACACCGCCTAAGATATATACCCCCCACTGGTAGCCATGCAATTGTATGTCAAGTTTCCTAGTTCGCTTTCGGTACCACTTAAACTGGTCTTCCACTCGCCAGACTAGGTAGTGTTCGGGGGTGAGGTCAGAAAACTTATCGTCTTGATGATGCTGTTGAGCTTCCTGACGTTTCTTGTCCTTGCTTGTCTTATCTTTGCTTAGTGATGAGCGTTTTCTCCGGGAAACTTCCCCCTCATAGGGGCTAAAACTAGTGTGGTGAACTGTGGTTCCCTTTAGCCTTTGACTAATCACCTTGACCTTACGTGCCAGCTTAGCATCCCGCGAGGTGTTATCACTGTATTCCCCAACTTGCGCACGGTAACAGTAAATTTCCCGTTTAATTGCCTCGGCACTACCCCGTAACAGAATCCAATTGCCACCTTTGTCGAACTTCACTGCACCTGCTAGTAGTACACTTAGAGCAATGGGCACTAGTAGAAGAATGTAGTGAATTACTTTGACCGTCTGATGTGAATCACCAAGGACGTCTACCAACTCTGAGTGGACCACAGCTAGCAAGGTAGCCAACACACTCAATACCAGAATTCCGATCCGCAGCAGAAAGAAACGTTTCTGAGCCGCTGTAGCATTTTTGCTATAGGTACGCTGACGTTCCCAAGCACGTTTGAGGGTTGGGTTTGGCCCAGGGGAGTATGTAGGCTCAACTTCTGACGTCATGACAGTCTATGTGCAGTCTATGTGCTTGTTACTGTGTACATTGACTGTCTAGTCAGTCCCTCGATGATGATTTTAGTCAATTCACTGAATGGTTGTGAGAGGTCAAAACAGGTCAATTGATTTTGTTGGAAGTGATTTTCTTGTAATAGTTCCGTAACAGATTCTCGTGCTTCTTGTTCTGGATAGCGTACTGCCATCGTAATTTCATCTGCCAACCGACCACTGCCCCCAAGAACTACCAATGGTCGTCCAGCTTTCTTGTTTTCAAATAAATCTACCAAGGTAATCGCCCCACCGTTAGCCATTACTGTCACTGATGGCTTTTCGTCTGCCAGGGTAGTAGCTATACGAGCCAACCAGGGTGATTCATCACCCCAGGTAGACCCAGGAATCAGCACAAAATGAGTATGATTTGGCTCCAGTGATGTTTGATCAGAAGATGAGGGGGGTGCATCAGGAAGCGTAATCTTGCCTACTGGGGCAATACCTACTAAGGGAAAGGTGCCAGCAATCTCAGCACGAGCTTGCCCCATCATCTGCATCACCCCAGTATCAGTACCACCATCCACCACACAGGCTCCTAGGGTTTCAGCAATGGGAGCTAGTACATTGACAAACAACAAGCGCAGACGAGCCATACTCTGATCACTCATCTTGCTTGCCCCCCCGACTACCACTAGAACCGGACGGGAGCCGTGAAGACCGATTTGGTTTAGGGTACCAGACAAGTCCACAGAATGATCCACTTGAATCGCACAAGCCGTTTGCCCATTCTTGAAGGTGAGTGTGAGAGGCTGGTTATTTAAGAACGGCTTGAAGAGGAGATGGTTTGGCTTGTTTCCATCCTGGGACAAAGCACCGGACTTAGCTAAAACCCTCCTCTTGCGCAATCGGAGGGGAGTGATGCCTGCGCATCTAGCCATTAATACCTTTTGGTCATTTGTTCGCTTTTGCTTTGTCTTGGCAGATCGAAACATTTAAAATCACCTATAGTGGTTTATAATATTCTATCTGCTAGATCATGCTGAGGGACATCAGCTGATCGGACATCTCGAAATTGGCGGTAACATTTTGTACATCCTCCAAGTCTTCCAGAGCATCCATTAATTTCAAAAGCGTCTGCGCCAGATCTGGGTCAGTCACTTCCACCGTATTATTAGGAATCCAGCGCAATTGCGCCTCACTGACCTCAAACCCCTGATTTTTCAAAATTTGACTCAGGTTTTCCAGGTTGCTAATTTCTGTAAATACCTCAGCCGTTACACCTTCGGAATCCTCGTTCAACTCATAAGTTTGAGCTCCCCCTTCAAGGGATGCTTCTAACAAATGGTCTTCTGTGATATCACCCGTAAGCGTAACGACACCCTTTTGCTCAAACATCCAGCTAACACAGCCTGTTTCACCCAGATTACCACCATTCTTAGTAAATCCTGAGCGCAAGTCAGCTGCTGTCCGATTCCGATTATCAGTAAAAGCTTCTATCAAGATAGCAACGCCTCCTGGACCATACCCCTCATAACGAATCTCTTCAAGATTGTCACTCTCATTGCCTAGGGTACCGGCTCCTTTTGCGATCGCTCTTTCAATGTTGTCATTAGGAATCCCTGCTGCCTTAGCCTTTTCCACCGCTTGCCGAAGCTGAAAATTACCCTCTGGATCCGGGATGCCATTGCGAGCAGCTACTATAATCTCCCGAGAGATTTTAGCAAAGGTCTTACCTTTAACTGCGTCAACCCTCGCTTTCTGACGCTTAATATTTGCCCATTTACTATGTCCTGCCATAACGGTTAAGTTGATTACAACCCAACTAACAAAATACCTCCACTTCTTGGTTTAAATATAACCTACGCAAGTCATCTCCTAAAAATATATTATTCTCTCTCCTAGGATAGCTACCAACTTAAGGAAAGAAAGTCTATGGTAAATGGTAGATCCTAAATGGTTCTTGGTCAAGGGAGTAGCCCTTTGGAGATTAGGGGTAGCATTACTTGCACTGTAGTTTGTTCTCCTAGTGTACTATGTATTGTTAATTTACCACCGTGTAACTCAACTAGACGTTTAGCAATCACTAGCCCTAACCCTGAGCCTTGTTGTTCGTAGAGGTTACCTTTAAACTGTAAGTCCGCTTCCAATTCGGCCATTTCAGCTTCAGATATCCCTTGTCCCTTGTCGTGGACTGACAAGATAAACCTATTATTTTCTGAATAGTTCTTTACCCAAACAGGTGTTCCCTCTTGTGAGAATTTAAAGGCATTATTAATTAACTCTTCCAACATTTTATTAAGTCGGTTTTGCGACATAGCAATAGTAGTCTCTTGCCAATCTAATTGCAAATCCGCAACCCGTCCTGTCTTTTGAGCAAGATTCTGAATCAAATTAGCCAGAACCGGATTAGGCAATTTACTGGTAGTCTTTCGCAGATTTTCTATTTTCTTGGAATCTGTAGCGATTATTTCAAGCTCTGCATAAAGTAAAAAGTTCTGAATTAACCTTAATAACCGTTCACCCGACTGATGGATATCTTCTGCCATAGTCTTAATTTGATATCGTTCCAAACTTTCCCATTTCTCCATGATTAGTTGAGAAATATCCAGAATTCGATTTAGGGGTTTATCCATTTCATAGGGCAAATACAGTGTAATATTGCTGCGCAAATCATCCAGTTTTTTATCTTTTTGCAACTCAAGGGCAGCTTGCTTTTCCAATCGAGTAGTAATTGCTCCTAGTAGTTCTACTCTAGTAAATGGCTTGGTTAGATAATCATCTGCTCCTAATTCCATTCCTTGGCGCTGATCAGTTTTTTCAGCTCTAGCTGTGAGAAACATAAAAGGAATAGTTGCCGTATCAGGATGTTTGCGCAAGGTCTGCAATACCTGATAACCATCAAGTTCTGGCATCATGACATCGCAAATAATCAAATCTGGCGATTCATCCTGGGCTAACTCGATACCAATCCGACCATTACTACCAGCAATCGCCTCAAAATCCTCAGCGTCCAGTAACTCCAGTATATTTTCTCGTACTGAAGGTTCATCTTCAATTAACAGAATTTTTGTTCTTACCATTTTTTTGCGCTTTGTGAAACTAATCTAATTGACTTGAGGTAGTGGGAAACCAATACCGCTATTGAGTAAACGTTTAAATTCCGGCGCTGGTAAAGCCCTACTAATCAAATGACCCTGAACTCGATCACATTTATGAGAATAAATAAAAGCCAATTCTTCTTGAGTTTCTACTCCTTCAGCAATCAGTTGTAGATTTAAACTTTTTGCCATTTGTATAATTGCTTTAGTAATAGCAGCCTGGTTAGGCTTATGCACAATATTACGGACAAAGCACTGATCAATTTTAAGAACATCAAAGGGGAATTGTTGTAAATAGCTTAATGAAGAATATCCGGTACCAAAATCATCAATTGCAATTTCTAAGCCTAGGTTTTTAAACTCATTTAACTGACGAATAGCCGTCTCAGTGTTTTTTACTAGTATACTTTCAGTTAGTTCTAATTCTAGAGTTCGATAGGTTAACTCAGTTGACTGCAAAATCTTGACTAAATTATCGTAAAAATCTGGTTTATTAAATTGACGACCTGATAAATTTACTGCTATACGGAAAGAGGTAAATCCATCATTTTGCCAGACTTTAGCTTGCTGACAAGCCTGCTGTAATACCCATTCTCCAATGGATATAATCAGACCCGTTTCTTCGGCGATCGGAATAAATTTTGCTGGGGGAACTAAACCGAGTTCTGGATGATGCCAACGTAATAGAGCTTCAGCACCAACAATTTTTCCTGTCTCGAGACTAATTTGGGGTTGATAGTAAACCTGGAATTCTTCCCGTTCCAAAGCATAGCGTAAGCTACTCTGCAAGGTAAGATGATTTGAAGAATTGACATTCAAGGCACTGGTGTAAAACTGATATTGATCACCCCCCTGACGCTTTGCCTGAAGCATCCCCTGGTTGGCATGATTAAGTAATTGTTCAACGTCTTCACCATCACGGGGATAAATGGCAATACCAATACTGGCGGTGATAAAAACTTCTTGATCATCCAGAACGATAGTTTGAGAAAGGCTGTCAAGAATGCTTTGGACAACATTAATGACATCTTGTTTGTGTTGAGCTGTGGCTATAATAACGGCAAATTGATCGCCATTTAAACGAGCAACTGTATCCTGATTTTCCACACAGTTAGCGAGGCGTTGAGCAACAAATTTTAGTAAATAATCTCCCCAAAAATGACCTAGATTATTGTTAACTTGATTAAACCGATCTAAACCCAAAGATAGAAAGGTAACCAGTTTTTTATTATCGTCGATGTGTTGTTTTACTTGCTTAAACCGTTCTCGCAAAGACAGCCGATTAGGTAGGTTGGTCAAGCTGTCATGGTGGATCAAGTAATTGAGTTTATTTTTAGCTTCCTGAAGTTCAGTATTGTAATGCTTATGAACAGCAGCTTTTTTTTTGAGTCTACTAGAAATTGACCCTAGAAGTTCTGCTCTAGTAAAGGGTTTGGTAATATAGTCATCTGCCCCTAGTTCCATACCCTGACGAAAATCATTTTTAGCAGCCTTTGCTGTTAAAAAAATAAAAGGAACTGTTGCCATCATTGAGTCTTGACGCAGGGATGTTAAGACACTGTAACCGTCCATTTCCGGCATCATGACATCACAGATAATTAAATCTGGGATAGTTCCTTTAGCTAAATTAACACCAACACGACCATTTTCTGCTCCAATGACATCAAACCCTTCAGCGTCCAGGAGTTCTATAATGTTTTCCCGGACAAACTCTTCATCTTCAATCACTAATATTTTTCTCATCATTAATTTGATAACAAGTAATATATTGGCAGGGTTACAGTAAACGTTGTACCGACAGTTACTTCACTTTCTATATCAATTTGACCTTGGTAGATATCGAGACACTTTTTGACAATTGTCAATCCTAAGCCAGTCCCAGTAATTGTCCCGACATTTGTACCTCGATGAAAGGTCTCAAATAGTAGTCCTTGGTCTTCTTCAGGAATACCAATACCTTGATCGCTGATTTTAAAGATAGCCTGATTGGCAGAGCAAGTGAGTTGAAGCTCAACCGTGCTACCATTGGGAGAATACTTCAGTGCATTACTCAGCAAATTCTCCAAAATTTGCCTAAGCAATTTTTCATCCATATACAGTCGGGTGGATGATAACGAACTAGCCGCATTATTTTTTTCATGATTACTTCCTAATTTATACCCAAACTTTTCTAAGTTATAAATAAAATTTATTATGTGATTATTTCGATCATAAAGCTGAATTTCATTAATTAAATCTGTGCAAAATTTTGCTAAGTCTATCGGGTTTAAATTTAACTCTATTTTACCAGATTCTACATTACCAATCAGCAATATATCATTCAAAAGTCTGGTCATATGTTTAACCATTTTTTGAATGCGATTTAGGTGATTGTTTTTTTTACAGTCTGACCATTTATTACCGTAATGTTCCAGTAACTCTGCTGATGAAAAAATCGTTGTTAGAGGGGTACGAAATTCGTGAGATGTCATGGTGATAAACCGAGATTTTAGCTCCCCAAGTTGTTTTTCTTTAGCCAGTGCATTGATAATTTCTAATTCTGTTTGTTTCCGTTTAGTGATATCTCTATCAACCCCTCGATAACCACAAAACTTGCCAAGACGATCAAAAATTGGTACACCACTGGTTTCCAGAACTACTGACTGACTATTTTTGTGAATTCTAGTATTTTCCAAGTTACTAAAGGGGTGTTTTAAAACGGTAAAGGAAGCCAAAATTTCCATCACACGTTTTGCCTCTTCCTGTGACATTAAGTCAAAGGGAGTTTTGCCAACTACTTCTGATGGTTCATAACCGAGTAAGTCCCAGACTTTGGGACTAGCGTAGGTATAGACAGCATTTTCATCCATCTCCCACATCCAATTACTACTAATTTCTACGACATTACGAAACCGCTCTTCACTCTGCCGCAACTGCTCTTCTGCCTTCTGGCGCTCAATAATTTCCCCCTTGAGTGCTTGGTTCGCTTTCCTCAGAGCAGCAGTACGTTGTTGAACTCTGACTTCCAAAGCATCATTGACTTGTGCTAGGGTGAGTCGTGCTTCAATACGCTCAGTGATATCCTGGACAATAACAGCAACTTCATCTAACCCACTTTTAACAATACGAGCCTCAAAGTAGCGGAGTTTACCATCTTGTCTGACTGGGGACTCAATAACTTGCATCTCATCACTTTCTAGGGCTATTTCCACATGCTCCCAAATTAATCCTGCTACCTCAGTGGGTAAACAGTTATGTAAATGTTTCCCAATACAGTTATTGCTGAGAAACAGCACAGGGTTTTCAATGGCCGCTTTCCAATCCAAGTAGAAGCCATCCCGATTGACACGAAAGATTACATCTGGTATAGCCTCTAAGAGGGCTCGGTTTCTAGCCTCGCTTACTTTTAGTGCAGACTCTTTTTGTTTAAGTTCTTGGCTTTGTTTTTGATAGAGTTGCTCAAGTTCTTGGTGGGTTAGAGCAATGGCAAAATGATCGGCGATCCCTTGGATGAAGGCAATTTCTTGGACTGTCCATTCTCGTTCGTGATCGCACTGATACAAGGTCATACTACCCAGACAAGACTGCCCATGCAGCAGTGGCACCATCATGATGGCACGGATGTCACATGGATAGGTTAACTCCTTCAGTTCTGGTGGGAGTTTTCCCTCCGATTCAGGAATAATCAACGGTTTGCCCTGAGCTAGCCAGGAGTGATAAGTCTCAAATAGGTGGCGAAATACCTCGATCAGACATGGCTCGGCTGTACTGTGCAGTGATTGGGTAATGGGAAAGCTAACTTGATGAGTTGCCATAGCTGGAGGGTCGTGAGTGGGAAACATTAAACAGCCACTCACTTGCAAGATTTGACGTAATTGATTAGCTATGGTAGGTAGCAATTCATTGAGGACTAACGTCCTCCTTGTAACCTGGGCAATCTGGTTAATCATTTCCGCTTGGACTTTCAAGAGGTAATAGTCCACTCTTTGATGTCCAGTGCTCGATTCCATGGGTGCATGCTCAGGTAACATAACCAATAAAATTAGCTAAGAGCGGAACTGTCTAGCCTAGACTGGACATAGATTCAGCCATCAACTCAACGCTGTACCATAATTTTCAGCCCATCCCCACCAATCAATTCGGGGGATTTGAGGTCAGTTGTCCAGCGATGCAGCGCGGTCTTGGGGAGGCAGCGCCGCCAAAGGGGGTCTCCCCCATGAGCGACTGCCGTGGTTTCCCCCACTCGCGCTTTGCATCAAGACATTGTCAGTTGCGCGCGCAGCCACTAGCTTTTAGTTATGGGCTAAGTGCTAATTACATGCTAGCAAGCTGACCATTGACCACTGACCATTGCAAGGCGTCGATTCATGCCCATACCAAGAAAATAGGGGCAACACTCGCCGCCCAACCTTAGGTGATGGTAAGATACTACACCACCACTAGATGCCTAAATTGTTGCACAGTCTTAATTTCTAGCCCTCGTGGAAACTACGGTGTCTTAGCTAGTTTGTCTATCTTGAAACCTGTAAATTTACGAACAGTTAGTGTATTATTGGTCTTTGGTGATTGGTTATGGGTCAAAGCGCGTTTCTCAGCCAGATTAGCTCTAGGTCTTACCCGTTCGCGCCACTGTCGCCCCTTGGGCGAAAGGAAGTGTGAGATGATGAGTCAAAGGAGACTATGGCTGTAGACTTTTGACAAAAAAACCTTCGTATACTATTGAAGCTTATACCCTTCAATTAAACCGGATGACATCTTCTGTCTGACTCAGGTGAGAGGTATCTCCATTAAGTTCCATCACCCACTGTTTTTCTTGGCGCACTAGTTTAACTAAACAGCACAAGGATGCTTTAATGTCTTGTGTGGCACCCACTAGTCCCTGAGTGGTTCCAACTACTGATGGTCCGTGACCAACCAGTAGTAAATCTTCTGAAAATTGAGCGGTGATACGTTGTGCCGTTTCACCTGTTCGTTTGAGTAAAGCAACACTTGTTTCTGGATATTCAGGGATTACACAGGAAGTATAACTGGTGTCAATTCGCTGAAACTGCTTGTGCAATACTTCATTAGGCAGTCTTTCTGGTTCAGTTGCCATCCACTCAGGATTGAGCCATTCACTTAAACCCAACTCTAGCTTAATAGGTAAATCCAGAATTTCTGCGACTTGGTTAGCCGTTTGGACAGTTCGTAAAAACGGTGAGGCGAATATATGCCTAATTCCTTTTCCTACAAGGCGTTGACCCAGTTGCGCTGCTTGCAGTTCCCCATCTACTGAAAGCGGTGGATCATAGGGTCGCTCTGCCATGTTGAACCATTCGGGGTTAACAAAGTCAAGGCGGTTTCCGTGTCTGGCAATCCAAACTGTTTGGGTCATCTTACCTTACACCCTCTTCGGGAATTTAGTTAAGTTATGTTAAATTTATTAAAATAATTTAACTCAAATCCCACAAAGCTTATCATCTGGTTTGGAAAACCAGCATGGTTTGCTTTAATTTTCTTAATTTAAATCTCACTGATAACGCCATCGAATCCAATGAAAACCGCTCAGGACTCTACAGATTTAGTTCGTACCTATTTAAAGGAAATCGGTCGTGTACCATTACTGACCCATGAGCAGGAAATTTTTTACGGGAAAAAGGTTAAGCAGTTAACAACCTTAAAGGAAGTCAAAGAGTCCCTTGTCCAACAGCTGGGTCGTGAACCTACGTTTTCTGAGTGGGCAACAGCATCTTGCCTAACGGATTCTCAGTTAAAGTCTAGCATCGCTGTTGGTGAATCCGCTAAACGCAAGATGGTGGAAGCCAATTTGCGATTGGTGGTGGCAGTGGCAAAGAAATACATTAAGCGTAATCTTGAGTTGCTGGACTTGATTCAAGAGGGAACCATCGGCTTGCAGCGGGGTGTAGAAAAATTTGACCCTACCAAAGGCTATCGTTTTTCTACCTACGCCTACTGGTGGATAAGGCAGGCAATTACTCGTGCGATCGCAGAAAAAGGGCGCACGATTCGCCTTCCTATTCATATTACCGAGAAGTTAAACAAAATCAAAAAAGCCCAGCGCCAACTTTCCCAAAAGCTGGGACGAACAGCTACTATCTCAGAATTGGCAATTGAGTTGAACCTCACACCTGATCAATTGCGGGAGTACTTCGAGCAAGCACGTCAACCCCTATCTTTGGAGTTGCGAGTGGGGGATAACAAAGATACAGAATTGGTTGAGTTGCTCGAAGACACCGGTCCTGGACCAGAAGACTTTGTGACTCAATCGTTAATGCAGCTAGACTTAGAGAAATTCATGGATGATTTGACACCGCAGCAGAGGCAGGTGTTGAGACTTCGTTATGGCTTGGCAGAGGAAGAACCAATGACATTAGCCAAAATTGGTCAACACCTCAACATCAGCCGTGAACGAGTGCGACAAATCGAACGAGAAGCGATCGCTAAACTTCGTAAGCGTCAAGGGGATATGCGGGAATATATCCCAGCTAGTTAATTTTTTCTGAGTCGGTTTAGTCATTAGTCATTAGTCATTAGTCATTAGCTACAATCACCAATGACTAATGACCAATAGGTGAGAAAATCAGATCCTAGATGGTTCGGTTCCACCTACTTTGCCATGGTCACTTGCCTGTTAAAGTAATTACAAATACGAAGCAGTAGAGCTAAACAGATAAACATCATCATTGGCTGCCGACTCTAGTATAAAAACCGGAATTAGCCATCGCTAGGAGGTAAAACGGTGAATAACGCATCCAATTCCAATCATGTTCCTGAGTTCTTTGATAAAGATTCTGACAATAATTTACTTTGGCAGTATGTTCAATCAATGAGTCCAGAAACCATTACCCAGCTGTCTAGACCAACGTCTTCGGAAGTCTATCAGGTGATGGAAAACAATATTATGGGAATGTTGGGAAACTTGCCTTCCCAAGACTTTGGCGTAACTATCAGTACTAGCCGTGAGAATCTAGGTCGCCTTTTGGCTTCAGCCATGGTTAGCGGCTATTTCCTTAGGAACGCTGAACAACGTATGGTTTTTGACAAGTCTTTGCAAATAGCTGAATCTCAATCTCTGGAGGAAGATTAGTCAAACCTTGGCTTAAAAGGGCTGAATCTATAGATTTAAGGGAGAAAATGCCCAATCGAATATCGGCAGATCATAACCTGAGTCTGTCGGTTTCTATTATTGAAGAACAAAGAAGATCACTCTTGGGCTGGTATACCAGAGCTGGTCGAGATTTACCGTGGCGACGAAGTTGGGAACCCTATAGCATCTGGGTATCTGAAATTATGCTACAGCAGACCCAGGTCAAAACGGTCATTCCCTACTATCACCGCTGGATGGAGCAATTTCCCACCCTCGAACATCTGGCATCTGCTGACTTACAGCAAGTCCTCAAAGCTTGGGAGGGTTTGGGATATTACTCCCGTGCTCGCAACTTGCACGCCTGCGCTAAAACAATTATGCAGTGTCATGGTGGCGTTTTTCCCCAAAAGCTGAGCCAGGTCTTAGCATTATCAGGGATTGGTAGAACAACAGCAGGTGGTATTCTCAGCGCTGCCTTCAATCAGCCAGTGCCTATTCTCGATGGTAATGTTAAACGAGTAATAGCACGATTGGTAGCATTGCCGATACCACCTGCCAAAGCCACTCAACAATTATGGAAGCTATCAGAAGCGTTACTGGATCATCAACATCCTCGAGAGTTTAACCAAGCAATAATGGATTTGGGAGCAACTATCTGTACTCGGAAAACTCCCAATTGCCCTGATTGTCCCTGGAAATCTTACTGTCAGGCTTACAATCATGGTATTCAATCTGAAATACCTATGCGTGAACCATCTTCTCCCCTACCCACAAAAAATATCGGTGTTGCTGTAATCTGGAACGACCAGGGACAAATTCTAATCGACCGCCGACCTGCAAAAGGCTTATTGGGTGGTCTTTGGGAGTTTCCTGGTGGCAAAATTGAGCTTGGTGAAACTGTCCCGGAATGTATTAAACGAGAAATTCAGGAAGAATTGGGCATTGAGATTGAGGTTGGGGAACACCTGATCACAATCAATCACGCCTACAGCCACTTTCGTGTTGTGCTAAGTGTACACCACTGTCGCCATCTCAGTGGTGTTCCGGAACCTATTGAATGTGATGAGATTCGCTGGGTCACCTTAGATGAAGTAGATCAGTTTCCCTTCCCCAAAGCAAATACTCAGATTATTGCGGCTTTGCGCTCTCAAGAGGGGAGAAACGATGAAGTATGAAGTGTCACTGCTAGTTGTGGCTAAAGTGTAAGCTAAGTTTTCTCGCATTTAACTTTTGGAACTCTGAGACTGAATCCCTGATAGTAGCTTACTGATAGTAGCTTAGCTCGCTTCTGATAATTATTAGATGCAGTAAAGCGCGATTACCTGATCGATTCAACTGATAAAGCGCTTTCAACCTTAAACCTTTTACCTTCAACCCCATTTCCTATCGATAAATCGGTAAGGTGAAGTGAAAACAGCTGCCACCCTTGATAGGTGAATCAACCCAAATGCGACCATAGTGGGCACGGATAATCTTTTGACATAGGGCTAAGCCCAACCCATAGCCTTCTATAGCTTCGTCTCGTTTAAGGCGGAAGTGGTCTTCAAAAATGCGATCGCGATTTTCTTGTGGTATACCAGGACCATCATCGCAAACGCTGACTTGAACTTTCTGGGTAGTACGGTGGATGCTAGACACAGCAATTTTCCCCCCTTTGGGAGTATATTTAATGGCATTATCCAGCAGGTTAATTAGCACCTGACGCACCAATTCTTCATCGCCGTAGACAGGAGGCAAGTCTTGTGGGATGTCGGTTTGCAGAACCTGAGCCTTGAGCTGAAACTGTTCGTGCATCTGAACTAGAACATCTTGGCAAAGTCTGCCCAAATTCAGTTTATGAGGTCGGATGTTGAATTCAGCATTACTTCCCTTCCTAGCTTGCAGCAGATCCACCACCATCCGGTTGATAGTGCGCAATTGATTACGAGCTTGCTCAAACAGCCGTTCCTTTAGCTGTGGCGTCAGCCCACGTTTTCTACCATTCTGGGCGACTGGTTGCTCTAGCTGTAGGGTTTCCAAGGCAATGGATACTGCTGTCAAAGGACTACGCAAGTCGTGAGCTAACATCGATATGACTTGGTCTTTAAATTGCAGCTGCTCAAGCAATTCTTCTCTATCTTTCTTCAGGCGAAAGACTTCGTCGGATAGTCGAATCAGTTCCAAGGCACAAGCTAGGGAACCAGCTGCCTCTGGTAATGTGTCAGCCGAGGAGTTAGATGAGCGAACAGTTGGTTGTAAAGGCAATCCTTGGGTAAGTTGGGTTTGGTTTTCTTCTAGAGAGCGTTGCCAGCGGGGCCACCAGCTCTTCAGCTGGGCAACTAGATTACTACCTGCAAGGGTTTGTTTGGGTTTCGGATTAATCTTAATCAGTGCTGGGGTTGCTACTAGCTTAAAGTGTTCAGCTAGATAGGGTTGTTCCCCAACATCCACAACCTTTAGTTCAAAGGGATACTCTGTCTTAAGAGTTTCCAGATAATGGTGGATAGACTGGAGCTGTTTACGGGAACCGGGACGTTCATCGACAAACAGCAGCAGTTGTAGAAAGGTTGGGGAGTTCGTGTGTGTTTGTGTAGCTGCCTGCATGCAATTTGGTGTTAGCACTCTTAACCAATAAGGCTGGAATAAGACTAAGATTTGTTATTTTTTGTTGGTGATGTGTGCTTCCTTACAATTTAATGTCTATTTTATTATTTTATAGTCTCGTTACTAACCAGCCCTTTTCTGGCACAATCCCTGTCTATTTGAGACTAAAATCTTAAAATAATGTAACATTATCGCGGATTGCGTCAATTCTCCTTTAACAATCTACCCACGGCTGCTACTTGATCATGGCTATTGGCTACCTTGCTCTTGTCCTTCACGCCCATTTACCGTTTGTTAGGCATCCAGAAAGTGATTATGTTCTAGAAGAAGAGTGGCTATTTGAAGCCATTACTGAAACCTATATTCCCCTACTACATGTTTTTGAGGGATTAAAGCGGGATGGGATTGACTTCAAAATAACCATGAGTATGACACCACCTTTGGTGTCGATGCTACAGGATCCACTACTACAAGAACGTTATGAGCGCCATCTGTCACTGCTCGAAGAACTAGCCAACAAGGAGGTTGAGCATAATCAGCATAATGGTCATATCCGTTACCTAGCCCAACATTATGTTCAAGAGTTCAGCGCCATTCGCCAAACATGGTTACACTATGAAAGGGATTTAGTCAAGGCATTTAAAAAATTTTTAGACAGTAATAACCTGGAAATTATCACCTGCGGTGCTACCCATGGCTATTTTCCTCTGATGAAGATGTATCCCCAAGCAGTTTGGGCTCAAATTCGGGTGGCTTGTGAACATTATGAGCAAAACTTTGGCTGTCGCCCCAAGGGCATCTGGTTACCGGAATGCGCTTACTACGAAGGGATGGAGGAGATGCTAGCAGATGCTGGTTTGCGCTATTTTCTGATGGATAGTCATGGTATTCTGTACGCTCGTCCCCGACCACGGTTTGGTACCTATGCCCCCATTTATACTGAGACAGGAGTTGCTGCCTTTGGTCGTGACCATGAGTCATCCCAGCAGGTGTGGTCTTCGGAAGTCGGGTATCCAGGGGATCCAGTATATCGGGAATTTTACAAGGATTTAGGCTGGGAAGCAGATTATGATTACATTAAACCTTATATTATGCCCCATGGACAGCGGAAGAATACGGGTATCAAGTATCACAAAATTACAGACCGTGGTACAGGATTAGGGGACAAGCAACTGTATGATCCGTATTGGGCAAAAGACAAAGCTGCGGAACATGCTGGAAATTTCATGTTTAATCGCCAGCAGCAGGTTAAACATCTAGCAGCAATGATAGAGCGTTCTCCAATTGTGGTGTCTCCCTATGACGCAGAGTTATTTGGTCACTGGTGGTACGAGGGTCCTTGGTTTCTGGATGTCTTGCTCCGTAAGTCGTGGTATGACCAGAACACCTATGAAATGACTCATTTAGCAGATTATTTGCGGAATCATCCGATCCAACAAGTCTGTAAGCCTTCTCAATCTAGCTGGGGGTATCAGGGGTTTCATGAATACTGGCTCAATGAAACCAATACCTGGATTTACCCTCATCTGCACAAAGCCACAGAACGGATGATTGAGCTGTCAACGTTGGAAGCTACAGATGAGTTGGAGTGGAAGGCATTAAATCAAGCAGCGCGAGAATTACTACTAGCGCAATCGTCAGACTGGGCATTTATTATGCGCACCGAGACAATGGTCCCTTATGCAGTTAGACGAACGCGATCGCATTTGATGCGGTTTAATAAGCTTTACGATGATATCAAGCTGGGCAAGATTGATGCAGGCTGGCTGGAGAAGGTCGAGGAAATTGACAATATCTTTCCCAATATTAACTATCGCGTCTATCGTCGTGTTTGAAATCTCCCCACACAATCGTTAGAAGATACAAGCAGATACATAAGATACAAGAAGATACAATAGAGAACGTTCCCTAAGCCAATCAAAATCCATGACGCCTTCTGAGTTAGATACTGCTCCCCAGGAAAGTTTGGATACTCTCAAAGACCCTGAGACCTATCTCGACGAGGTACCTAATGATGTCGAGATGTCTCTGTTCGACCATTTAGAGGAGTTGCGAAAGCGGATTTTTTACTCGCTGATTGCTGTATTCTTGTCCATGGCTGGCTGCTTTGTGGCAGTTAAGCCGATTGTCCAGTTGCTGGAAATTCCAGCTAGGGGGGTCAAGTTTCTGCAACTGGCTCCAGGGGAATACTTTTTTGTGTCCTTGAAAGTGGCTGGCTATAGTGGCTTACTGGTGGCTAGTCCTTTTATTCTTTACCAAATCCTTCTATTTGTTTTACCAGGGTTGACTCGCCGGGAGCGACGCTTCATCGGACCTGTGGTTTTAGGCTCAACGGTTCTGTTTTTCCTAGGCTTGGTATTTGCCTACATTGCTCTAATTCCTGCCGCTCTGAATTTCTTTATCAGTTACGGAGCAGATGTAGTAGAGCAGTTGTGGTCAATTGATAAGTATTTTGAATTTGTCTTACTGTTGATGTTTAGTACTGGCTTGGCATTTCAAATCCCAGTTATTCAAATGTTACTGGGGTTTTTGGGAATTGTTTCTTCCAAGCAAATGCTTTCTGGTTGGCGCACAGTTGTCCTAGGAGCAGCTATCTTGGGAGCAGTGCTGACTCCTTCGACAGATCCTCTGACTCAAAGTTTACTGGGGGGTGCTGTACTTGGTTTATATTTTGGTGGGATTGGAATGGTGAAGTTGGTCGGGAAATAATATTAAGTCGGGTTAATCAACGCGCTATCAAAACTACCATCGCGCTTCTAAATCGAATCTGTCTAATACCACGGTTAGCATTTGCTGCATCCCCGTCAATTGTCAGCGATCTTTAATTACCAACTAATTGGCTGATTTTATCACTACCACAGCTCAACTGAATCAGCATGCTAAAAGAGTTCACAATACTGATTAGGATCAAGATCTAAACCTGAAGGTAATTGAATGTTGGCTACAAATACCTTGTGGGAATAGGGAATAGGGAATAGTAGTCTAATTACCAATGACCAATTACTAACTAACTATCTTTAGCATTATTGTCGCTAATTTATCATAGTAATAAGTCATGGCACAACCATGACTTATTACTATTGATAAACAGATAATAAATGCTCTTTGTTACAAGTTGATGCTAATTTTAATTTCCCTTATGCTCAAAGCTTTACTGGGAATTACTTTAACAGTTACAAAACTGTTGATAAAGTCAAATCATTATCGAGTAAGGCGATAATAGATTTGGACGGTTATTTAGCATAATATCTATTGAAGAGCCATTATCAATGTATGTAAAGACGTAGCCTCTTACAGAGCTTTACTAAGCTTTACTATTAGTTAACTGTCTCAGTTCACCGCCAATCGTCCCAATTCTGATTAAAGATGGACGTGTCTGGGAAAGCGGTGGGATTACCGTTTTTTTCCAACTGCTGGCGTAGAGCTTGGAGTTCGGTTTGTTGCAGGAGGGGTTCTTGTATCAGCTGGTAAGGTGCTATCCCAGTTTCTAAGGAAAAAGCAGCGGTTGTACCAGCAGCAGCACCGGATGACCATTCAAAGGAATGCACCCGATAAGCAGCAGCGGCAATGTGACTGGTAGCAATACTTTTACCTGCTACTAAGAGGTTGTCAATTTTCTGAGGAATGATTGCTCGCAGGGGAATTTGGAATGGATAAGCTTGACCTGCTCCCCGCCGTTCTCCTTGACGCTCAGTGTTTCCTGGGGTTTCTGCTGGACTTAGGGTCATACAAGGATGAAAGTCGATGGCATAGTGACCAATACCCACAGAATCAGGATAGATAGTAGAGCGACTGCGTTGACTGACTTGATCTGGCTGGATTTTACCTTGAATCACAGAGGGGGCTTCTAATCCAGCCAGTACTGCCCACAAGCGGCGATATTCATCTGGTGAGAGGGTCTGCCGATAATAGTCATCCTGGTAGTCACGGCGGGAAATATCCACTTCTGATATCGTAAAGCCTTGAGGATAGCCAAAGGAAGGGCGTCCAATAATCCGCCTCCCTTCCCGTATATAGGGATATTTAGACAACCCATGCATGGTCCCCATCGGAGAATCTAACCCCGTTAGATAGCGGTGATTGGGATGAGGCTCTTTTACCCCATCCCCAAGCTGGGAGTCGGTAGTTCCTGCCACTAGCCAATAGTAATAACCGAGAGCGTTTTCTTCTCCTTTCCGTAGACTTTCCGTGCGCAAGCCTCCCATCCAGCCACCGGGAGCCAGTTGACCAGTGGTTCGTAATTGGCGACGGGTGTACACTAGATTATCTTGTGAAGTGCCAGGACGATAATCATTACCCCATGTCCAGTTTTGCATAGAAATGTCTCCCGGAGTGGGAGCAGTAACCCCCCATCGGATCCGTTTACCCCGCTTAGAACTCCAAATTCGCCGATAGGTGAATACTCCTTCAAAGTCGGCTAGGCGCTGTAATTCATAGCTGTAGTAGGGTTGGTATTGCGGGTAAAAGGAGGGCATTTCTTGGGTTTGAGCCTCCTTGGTTTGCTCCATGGCAAAGGTGTAGGTAAAGCCTTGGGTGCAATAGGGGTCGTCAGTAGCACTAGATGCAGAAGGGTTTAGGTAGGAGCGGGAGTCAATCCCCAACTGGTAGGGAACGTCAGCTAGGGCAATAATTTCACCAGTTTCTGTTGCGTCGATAATATACCAATTAGAACTATTTTCTTGGCTCTGTTGGGGGACAATGCGCACAATCCTTTTCTCAAAGCGGGAGGAATTCTCGTAGCTATACCAATCTTCAATGGTTTGAGATAGGGGAAAGGTGTTCAGGGCAGGAGCATCAGCAGCTCTTTTGTGTTGAATAGCAATCACACTGTCAATGGTTTTGCCATCAGCGCTAATCTCTAGTTCTTTAACTACAGTAGAGGGAAACCATTTTAATCTCCCTTTTCCCCGTTTGGCCGCCTTTCGTAAAATATTAAACAGGATTTGGTGAGCATCACGGGGTAGAAAACAGGATTCACTTACCCAGCAGTCCCCAGGATTGAGTTGACGGTAGTAGCGTTTGATGCGATCGCGTAATTCTAGATAGCCCTTAGGATAGAATAAACGCGATCGCTGAGTGGGTCGTTCATCCAGAGCAGAGGTTCCCTGGGCAGAAATTTGTCCCCCTACCCAGTCAGTAATCTCAGTCAAGCACACTGTTTGCCCTGCCAATAAGCCTTCATAGGCAGCCGCCGCACCAGCTAATCCACCTCCAATCACTAAGATTTCACAGGTTTCGGTTTGGTCTGGAGTTCTAGGGGGAGCTGCTATACCAGGAGATGGAGTAAACCCTAGTAATGATATGAATAGGGAAATACGGACAAGCGATCGCTTCATAATTCGGGATAGTCAGTAAAATCTTCGATGATAAATTACCCTAACTTATCAATACTGTCATCTCCCAAACGTTGTATCAATTATGCCATGGCACGTCAAAGCACCCGAAAAATATACGGGTAGCGATAGGGCTGATTAGGATTTTCCAGCACCTTCACTAAGGCAATTATGGGCATAATTAGACTTACAAGCCCTAATATAAATAGCAGCGGAATCCCAATAATCACCACAGCCAGTATCAAACAAATCACCCAATATATATAAAGGCAAATGTGAAAATTTAGAGCTTCTTTGGCATTTTCTTTGACTACTGAGTCTTCGGTGAGCAAAAAAATGACTATCGGGATGGCAATAGGAACCACCAAAAAATTCAAAAATATTGAGCCATGACATAACACTGATAAAAGCTTTCGTTGATCGATGTCATTCATCCAATAAATCCTCCCATGCTTCCCCAGGGTTACCTTTATGGATTGTCTCTTCCATAATACAGGTAAGTTGCTAGAATTCATTGAACAGAACGAATTTATGTAAATATATGTAAATGACTGATAAATACGATGGCGAAGCCGGTGTCGTTGGCTGATAATCTTTCTAACTAAGGCAGAACTACCAGTCGTGATATCCAGCCTTTGGAATTGCTTTCACTGCTCCGTTGCCTAAATTCTCAGTTTAAGCCTTAAATGAAAATGATTTGACTAAGATTTTGAAAGTGCTGGCAATGGAGTTGGTCTTGCCATACTGCTCGTGAGGGGTAAGCTTTACCATTTGGTGTTACCTGAAACGGCTAACTTAATTTTCCCAACGCTTATCCAATCCTTAACCTCTGCTCAAAGGCCACCAATTAATAACCCCCACCCCAATAAGTCATGGGAAATCATCTAAAATTTAATCGACCTACATCTGGTCAATGGTCTAAGTATTTAATTCTTATTATCTTACTCCTGGGGATAGGTTTTCGATTAGTCAATATTGACAAAAAAGTCTATTGGATTGATGAAGCCTATACATCCTTGCGAATTTCTGGCTATACCAAAGCAGAAATTATCCAAGAAATTGATGGTCGTCAAATTAATGTTAAAGATTTACAGCAGTATCAGCGTCCTAATGATAACAAAGATGTAGGTGACACGATCCAAGGATTAGCCTTACATGAACCACAACATTCACCGTTATATTTTGTCATGGCTCACTTTTGGGCAAAGTTGTTCGGTTATTCCGTAACGGTGATGAGAAGTTTACCAGCCTTGATTAGTCTCTTGACTTTGCCGTGCATTTATTGGCTTTGTTTGGAGTTGTTCGAGTCTCCCCTAACGGGATGGATTGCGATCGCATTGCTGTGTGTCTCTCCATTCCATGTGTTGTATGCCCAGGAAGCTCGACAATATAGCTTGTGGACATTGACCACTTTGCTTTCCAGCATAGCGTTGCTGAGGGCGATGCGTCTTAGCACACTGATGAGTTGGGTAATCTATGGCATAACAGTTTCTCTAAATCTCTACAGCTATTTGCTTTCTGGATTAGTTTTTATTGGACATGGTATCTATGTTTTTTGTATAGAAAAATTTCGTTTGAGTAAACAACTCGTTAGGTATGGATTAGCTTCCCTTTTCGGGATTATAGCCTTTTTACCTTGGTTAAGATTGGTAATTGAAAACGGTATTGAATTGGGGGATTGGGCGGATAAAGAGACTCCACTCGGTAAACTTATCACCCGCTGGCTTATCAATCTGAGTTCTGTGTTTTTCGATATCCAGATTGGCTATAACAATCCCTTATTTGATGTGCGATCAGGTCGAGACCTAAAGTTTAGCTACGACCATTTACTGATTTATTTCGATATCCTTATTTTAATTATCGTAGGCTATTCTATTTATTTTATATTTCGTCATAGTCAGCAGAGGGTTTGGTTATTTATCTTGACCATGATCGCCGTTGTTGGGATGTTTCCCATTGCTCAGGATTTAATTTTAGGAGGACAGCGTTCCAGCATGGCTCGCTATTTCATTCCTTGTTACTTGGGTATACAACTTGCTGTTGCTTACCTCCTTGCTAAAAAAATTAACCCCCTTAATGGTAAGACAATAAAACAACAACAACTATGGCGATTAGTTGCTATTACAGTTATTTCAGGAGGTGTGCTGTCTTGTGCCATTAGTTCTCAAGCAGAAACGTGGTGGCATAAATACAGTAACTATTACACCCCTGAGGAAGCTCATATTATTAATGAAGCGAATCGTCCCTTGGTAATTAGTAGTGATATCATGCGATTAGTGTCTCTCAGTTATTTACTTGACCCAAAGGCAACATTACAGTTAATCGATACTAAGGATTCTCCTAAAGTTTTTTCCAGTTTCAGTGACGTCTTCTTATATAGACCTTCTCCAAAACTGCGACAAAAATTTGAAGAGGAGTCACCCTATGACGTTAAACCAGCTCATAAACGCAAGCATCTCTGGAAGCTAGTGCTAGTGCGGTGAAACCAAAAGTCAAAAGGTCAAACCCACTTCACCAATGACCAATCACTCATGACTAATGACTAATCAATCTAATCATTTTTTTTCCACAACAGAACTTTTCGTTTTTTAAAGCCAATATTTCCTTCGTATATCAGGTTAAATTTATAGTTACGATGTTTTTCCATACTAGGGCGTAGCAAGGATGGTGATGGAATATTTTCCAACACAAAAACATCCCTAAATTCACCTGATAGTTTTGGTAATTTTTCTTCAGGTATTTCTGAAACATTTTTGATTTTTTTGATCAGTTGTAATTGAACCTTCGAGTCAAGCTTATGGCTCAGGGATAGAATTCGATTGTGAGTACTATCGCTGAGTACAAGGGGAGCAGGAGACTGATTAATAATATTCGCAACGTCTGCATTATAGTAATCACTGTACTTCGTCCACCAAGTTTCAGCTTGGACAATCAGCACACCAGATATCACACCACAAGAGAGCAATAGAACTGTTGTCAATCGCCATAAACGTTTTTGCCAAATACCAATCGAAAACTTAGTTAGTTTGGTGGAGAGTAAATAGGAAATAGTCAGTTGAATCCCGATGTAAGTTGGGAGTTGATATCGAGCAATCGTTGAGCGCATGCCTCCTGAAATCACATCTGGTAGCACTAGGGGTAGACTAGTAAATCCCATCAGGAGCAAAACAAATAGCCAAACCTGTTTTGGAGTATAGCGACAGAGAAAATATAGTCCATAAATCACTAGCCCCACAATTGGTAGGACTAGGTAAGTTCTCGGCTGGGTGTAGCTAAAGGTTAGGTCAAACGGGTACTCCTTGCCTAGGGGTACATCAAAAAAGCCGTAGAGTAGATTCTTCAGCCAATATCGACCCAGATCCAGGGGTGGTAATTCTTTAATGACCCATCCCCATTCCTTGCTAGCTCTAGGTTCGTTTTCCAAGAAAACAGCTAACCAAGGTGAAAATATCAGGAGTGCTGCTGTGACCGCTGAGATGTAAGCAATTACCCGTTTACGCCCTTGCCAACCTGCGATGATCAGGACATAAATGCCGTGAGCTAAAATAATGGGTGCTGAAAATAAATGAGAGTAGAAGGCTAGTGCTACAGAAAGGGCATAAATGCACCAACTCACCCTACTGTTGACTCGCATCGCTCGTAACAGGGAAGCACTCGATAGCAAGATACTCACAGTCCACAGACTATATTCCCGAACTTCCTGGGCATACAAAATATGGATCGGTGAAACAGCGAATAGCGACACGGCAAGCCATGGGGTCAATGATGCTCCAAATAGTTCTAAGCACAACCAGTACAGGCAGGGTAATCCCAGCAAGCTAATCAAAGCAGGTAAAGTGCGCTTGAGTGCTAGAGAATTACCAAGCCATTGTTCCCAGAATCGGGCTAGAATATAGTAAACTGGCGGGTGTTGTGGCGCTTCTTCCCCTATAATTCGTAAGGTATTGGTGAGGCTACGGTCAGAATTAGGGGTCTGGTATTTTTGTAATTCTGTAGCGCTAATGACTTCACCAGTGTAGATATCCCCGATAATTTCTTCCGCTGAATAGCCAGCAATTCTAGAGGAGCTGAAAGTTTCATCCCCCCAATACACTTTGCTGTCGAGATTGGCTAAGCGAAAGACTATACCTAAGAGCAGTAGGGTAATGCATAATAGTCGCAAGGGAGGTTGAGGTAATTTCCCTAGCTGTAATCGTTTGGTTTCCATCACACAAAAAAGTACACGGAAAAGTATACAGGAAAGTACAAAGGTAATTTATTCGTCTTCGTTTAATTTGGATATTGTACTTGATCGCTTTTTATTGACCGTTTCATGATTACTGTTAAGGATAATATTTCACTGCTAATAATACTTAATCTAGAAAATTACCGATAACCGTCACCCCATTATTCCATTTATTTTAAGTGTATCTACCCAAACACAAAAAACTATGAATCCCCCAGCCTCGAATCCCCCTAAAAACCAAGTAATATTTTGGTTTAGCTTGAGCCTAGCATTTGCTATGCTTTACAGCCTGAACGCCCTCGAAGAAGCCTTTAGTAATCAATACATTGTACAAGATGATGCCAGACAGCATGTATTTTGGATGCAACGGTTTTTTGATCCCAGGTTATTTCCCGATGATCTGATTGCCAATTACTTCCAATCTGTAGCACCCGCTGGCTATACTACCTTCTATCGGCTGATCGGATTTGTTGGGATTCATCCCCTCTTATTGAATAAACTACTACCCATGGTGCTAGGGTTGATTACCACTAGTTACTGTTTCGGGCTTTGTCTACAAATGCTGCCCATCCCAGCTGCAGGATTTATTGCGTCTTTGCTTCTAAATCAAACCCTATGGATGCTCGATGATTTAGTATCAGCAACCCCTAGGGCTTTCATTTATCCCCTGCTGCTAGCATTTTTATACTACCTATCACGGCGCTCATTGATCCCCTGTCTCGTAGTGATCACCCTCCAGGGTTTATTTTATCCTCAGTGCGTTTTCCTGTGTTGTGGGGTTCTGGTGCTGAAACTGTTGCGTTGGCGAGAGGGTAAAATCAGACTATCTTCCCAGAAGAATGACTATTGGTTTTGTGCAGCTGGGTTAGGTATGGCATTCATTGTCCTGTTGCCCTATGCTTTGACCACTTCTGACTATGGTCCAATTATCAGCGCACAGCAAGCCAAAACCATGCCAGAATTCCAACCAGGAGGGCGAGTTGCCTTTTTCGATCACAACCCATGGCATTTCTGGTTGGAAGATGCTCGCAGTGGTTTATTTCCCCGAAGAAAGCGTTTACCTATAGCTGTCTGTGCTGGTTTACTATTGCCTATCCTGCTAAGATTTCCCTCATGGCTACCGTTAGTGAAGAAAGTCAAAGGGGAAACGGTACTCCTGACTCAACTGGCCCTGGTATCCCTTGGCATGTTCGTTATGGCTCATGCTGTCCTTTTCCGACTGCATCTACCCAGCCGTTACAGTAAGCATAGTCTGCGAATTGTGCTAGTCTTAGCTGCTGCGATCGCTATAACTCTATTACTCGATGCTATTATTCAAGCTTGCCAGAGGCTAGCCTTTCCTCCAATTCCAGGGAAACCAGTGTTGGGACGAGCGATCGTTACACTGGTAGGAATAGCTCTAATCTTGTCTCCTCTTGGTTTCCATAATTTCCCCAAAACTAACTATGAGGTTGGGAGGAAACATGACCTCTATGAATTCTTTGCTAAACAACCAAACGATATCCTGATTGCCTCACTATCAAAGGAAGCCGATTTCTTGCCAACGTTTTCTGGACGGTCAGTCTTAGTCAGTAGAGAATACGGTATTCCCTATCATACTAACTATTATAACCAATTTCGCAACAGAGCGATTGATTTAATTCAAGCCCAGTACAGTCCAAACTTAGCTGAATCCAAACAATTTATTAGGCAGTACAACATTGATTTTTGGTTGTTAGATAAAACAGCATTTAATCCACAATATATAACTAAAAATCGCTGGATTCTGCAGTATCAACCAGTAGCAGCAGAAGCTCAAGCTCGACTCAAACAAGCCATTGTTCCGGCAATTGTTAACGTAATCGATTCCTGTTCTGTTTTTGAGACAGAGAAGGTTGTGGTTTTGGATACCGAATGTATTGCGATTACCGGTAAAAGGTAAATAGGTAAGCCCAAATCAATGCAGCTATGTAACTATATATAAACCAATCTATGTAAACATCTTGGCTCAAGGGCATAGATTGAATTTATAGATATTTTACAAAACTTGACATTATTCAGTTCCATTAGTTGCTTGAATCATGCCTACCTATTTAATGGGTAATGGATAATTTGGCAAACGCTAGCAATTAAAGTGATCCCAGCCCTGAACGCTACTGGGTATGACACTAACTATTGGTTTTCATGATCACTTTAAAAAGCGATCGCATCCCATTCTTCACCGAATCAATCTAACCCAAAAAAACAAAACTCAATAAATTAGGGGGTTAAACCCCTCAACTGTTCTCAAACAACTGGGTTCAAGATTTTAGTTAGATGCCCTAAATTGTTGTTAAAGTCCATTGTTCCATTGTAGCAGGAATTACCAAATTAAGCCATCAGCACCCTACCTATCTCAGGGCTAAAGCAATGCTGGTGTATCTAATACAGAAAAAGGAAGACAAGGAAGACAAGGTTGACTTGGAAGAAAGACAAAATAACCAAACCATATCATCTTCCTCCCCCTCTACCCTCTCCTCTGCCTCTCCTCTTACTCATCCAGAGTCTAAACGAATCAAACAGCCCTGCTAGCTATAGGGGATAAAAGGATTAAAACTACTTTTGACTTATCCCAGCACTAAAGTAGGGGGGATTCTCAGCGGTTGTTCCAAAGCGGTTTAAAACCAAGCTACTCAACTGAAAGTAGCTGTCACTAGACTATCTTCCCAGTGGGAGCAGTCAACAAGCCCCTACAAGCTCAACTATGCTGACCTTAAGGCCACATACATTGCGCTTACTTGTATCTTTTAGTTTGTATCTTGTAGTTTTTTGCTGACCTTGCGGGTTTTTCACCGCTATTTGAGTCATTAACTACAAATTACACCGATTTACTATACCCTACTATACCAGAAAAAAGGAATAAAAAGCTGGTGTTAAGCTGCCACCCACCCCATTCATCTGGTGGTCGCGCATACCCCCTGAAATAGCTTTTGTAAAACAAATACGTAAGCCCTGCTTAAAAACGACTTGCCCCTCCAAATCAATTTGGACAGGGTTGAGCATCACTATCAAGACTGAGATAGTTTCTGTCTGGTGTTTTACTACTAACGTTTACACCACAGGGCGTAAACGCTGGTTCGCTCTCCACACACTACCTCTAATTTTGAACTATGAAACCCTATGCCGAGCATAATTTAGGTGCCCATGTATTTTGGAATCCTTATCAGCCTAATAAACCATTAACACTCTTTTATAAAACTGCTCACCCTGTACCGGATAAACGTTTGTATCGTAAGGGTAAACGGTTACGCTTAACTGTCCAGGTTTCTCTAGTCGTTTTAACACTAACCTTGATGCTGTCAAAGGTGATGCTAGTCCTGTTAACATACGTATTTTCATCTCCAGCTACTGCTCACTAACTATAATGGTTAATGGTTAATTGACGATTAACCATTAACCATTAAAAAAAAGCAATCAACCATATTAGAAGTTATTAACCGGACTTCATATCATCTCATGTTCTGATCTAGAAGCTTTTTCACCTTCATGGTTGCTGAATCGGTTGTATAGTAGTCCTGATGGTGATAATAGGAGCTAGTTGCGTAGTTTTCAACATCATTAGCAACAATACCTAAAAGATTAGTCCTAGAGGTTTTGAGTTCATCCAAGGCTTGGATTAGAACTGAGCGGTCAGTCTTATTTAATCTACCTACCAAGACCATACCATCCGTGTTAGCTGCTAGGAGGCGGCTATCAGCAAGTCCGATCACGGGAGGTGTATCATAAATAACTAAATCAAAAACAGCATTAAAATGCTCCATCAAAGTTCTCATCTTTGGCGCACATAGTAACCGAATCGGATCCTGTGCTGGGGAACCAGCAGTTAGCACATGAAGATGATCCCACATGGGCACTTGCTGGATGGCTCGGTTAGCTTTGATCCGCTTACTAAGGACGTTACTCAAACCAAGTTGATTGTTCAAACCAAAAATTTTATGTACCCGGGGACGGCGCAGATTTGTATCCACCAGTAGCACCCGCCTACCCATAGCAGCAGCCACTATAGCTAGGTGGACAGCAACGGTAGATTTACCGTCTTCTGGTCTAGCTGAGCTAATCACAATCGATTGGATTGGCTTATCGCAGCCCAGTAAGCCGATATTGCGATGGAGGAACCGGAACGCCTCTAAAAAGGGAGAAGCTTGTTGCAGTTTTGGCGTTGAGTTATTTTTCTGTACCTTAGGGAAGCTAGGAACAAAAGGTATACCTTTGCGACTGGTTGATGAGTTGGTGGGCTTAAGTGCTTGATGGTAAGGAATAACACCAATAAGAGGCAATTGGGTGCGATGTTTAAGTTCGTCGGGAGAGTGAAACACATGGTCTAAGCGCTCCATCAACCACCCTGTTCCTGCACCCAGTAATATACCTGCGATCGCTCCCAAAATAATTTGAAGTTCCTGATGTTGTGGAATGGGATATTGAGGCTGTTTGGGTTTGAGAATAAGTTTCCAAGAATAAGGCTGGACCCTTTCCTTAAGGGCCAACAGAGTGTCTAATCGTTGGGTTGTCTCTGTAAGTTTCTGCCGTAAACTGGTGTACTTTGGATCTATCACCAACATCTGTTTCATGTCTTGCTCAAGACTTTCTTCTTCCTCAGCAAGAGCTTCTTGTCGTGCTTGCAAAACTGATATTTGGATGCTTTGATCTACCAGTTGTTGAGTGAGCTGCTGGTGAATTGAATTGGGTGATACCTTAGGAACATCTGTATCTGTAAGTTTGATCCCCAGTACCTGTTCAGCTTCAGAGCGTAACAGGGATAAGAAATTATACTTTTGCTGCTGTAGGGTCTTGATGGTGGGACTGTTTGGAGTATAGCGGCTTGACTCGATAGCAATCTCAGCCTCAACCTCTTCTAGGTGGTTGAGCATCTTTTGGTAGTAAGGGTTTTCAGCCAAAGTCACTTGAGCCAGAGCTAACTCCGAGGCGCGAGAGTCCTTGACCTGATTTGATGACAATCCTAGCTTTTGAGAAATGATCTGGTAGAAGGACTGAGCTTCCTGAAGCTGGATGTCAGTATCTAATTGCTGTTGCTTAATCTGGCTAATCTGAGTTGAAAGCTGCTGTTTTTGATGATCATAGTCGATTAACTTGTACCCTAGCTCCAACTTCAGCAGTTCTTCCTCCAGTCTGTCTACCTCTTGGCGTACTTGAGGCAACTCTCTATTTGCTAGCTCAAGGTCTTTGTGATGGTAACTTGCTTCTTGTTGGCGGGAGTAATTGATATAATTATCGGCAAGCTGCTTTAAAACAAAGTGAACTTTTTGAGGATCACTATCCCGGTAACGAACTTCTAAGACACTAGTTCCTTCAATATGTTTGATCCTCAGGTGATTATTCTTGACTAAAGACTTGTAGCTAGTTTTGCCATAGCGCTTGTTTATTTCCTCAATCACGGGAGTGATGAGTTTCTCACTACGCAGTACCAGCATTTGGGTTTTATAAGCCAAGGTTTCAAAAGCTGGTGTCGATTGATTTTCATCATCATCCTGTGCTGTCAGAGGCTCCAGACTGAGTCGGAACTTGCCTTCGTACAGAGGTTTCTGATTAGAGGTCCATAAAAAAATACTAGCTGTTATCGTAATTGCTACACCAGCAGCCACTAAAAAGCGACGCCGTATGATCGTCCAAATCTCCTCTAGCTTACGCCCATCCTGATAGTATTTTGAGTTTCTAGTGTGGTAGATGACGGGCTGTGAGTGGATATATTTACCATTCCCCTGTGGGAAAAGCTCTGATTTATTGCCCATCTCTATATGTGCCTTTTGATTTATTGGTTTAAGTTATGTTCAAGAGTAACTGAAGCTATGGCTAATCGCTCCCCTATCATACCTTCGGTAGTTGCCACTAACCATCAGCTCTGTAGTTAGTTTGTGTTAACAAACTAGTTTTTGACACTAGAACTGGAAAATTTTACGCAAAACTTATCAAATATCCGGATAAAATGAAGGAATGGTTAAGTTAGGGCAATAGTGTTTGCTGGTACCAAGTGACATTCATAGGTAGCACTATCTACCTATCTCCCCATTACCTTGTCGTAAGCATTTAGCCGTCAGCCGTGAGCTTTTAGCTCACGCTACTTGAGGTGCCGTCAGCTTATTTTTCAAGTAGCGATGCAGCGCGGTCTTGGGGAGCCAGTGCGGTCTTGGGGGTTCCCCCTATGAGCAACTGGCGTGGTTTCCCCCACTCGCGCTTTGCATGGCTGACAGCGTGCGCTATGGGCATAAACTGTTCCCGTAGCGTGACCACAGGCCTTTAGCCTTTAGCCTTTAGCTGATAGCTGATAGCCTTTAGCTGATAGCCTTTAGCTGATAGCTGATAGCTGAATGCTTACACCTTGTCCTCCTGTCTAGCTAAATAACACTTGAAGAATGGAATTGAGTTTAGTAGTATGGTTTTGAATTTAAGTTATAAATATAAAAAGGAAAAGGTCAATGGTTATAATTCCTTGCCCTTTCCCCCTTTACTAAACTTTTACAGTGTAATCAGGAAGCAGTTATACAAATTATTCTCTTAAAATATTGCCCCTGACAATGAAAAACTGATCATGGGGTATTTGGCTCGAATCAGATCAATTTTCCCTTTTTCCATTGACGAGTGATCAAGCAAAGCTAGAAAAGCCCATATCTAGAGGGATATCTTGTAACCTTCCAGGACCGACTGCTTGAATAGCTTCTTTGAGAGACATATCTCCGGTGTAAAGCGCACGACCAACAATTACACCGCTAACGCCTAGAGATTCGAGAGTAAGTAGACTCAACAGATCAGTGATTGAACTGACACCCCCAGAGGCAATCACGGGGATCGATATATGACTTGCTAGTTCCCTTAGAGCGTCTAGGTTTGGTCCAGACAGAGTTCCATCCCGGTGAATGTCGGTGTAAATAATCGTAGTTACTCCCAGCTGAGTCATTTGTTCAGCTAGGTCAATTGCTGCAATTTCTGAGGTTTCTAACCAACCGTGAGTGGCCACCCATCCCTGACGAGCATCAATACCAACTACAATCTTCCCTGGAAATTCAGTGCAAAGCTGTTCCACTAGGGAAGGGTCTTCCACCGCTGCCGTTCCTATAATGACTCTATCGACGCCTAGAGTCAACAGTTGAGTGACTCCGGAGCGGGAGCGTAATCCACCACCGACTTGCACTGGCACAGGTACCGCCTGCACAATTGCTTCGATGGCCTTAGTATTAACTGGCTTACCCAGTTTTGCACCATCCAAATCAACGACATGCAGCCTTGATGCACCTTGTTCAACCCATTGTTTCGCTACCTCGACTGGGTTATCGTTAAATATTTGCGCACGTTGGTAGTCTCCCTGGACTAACCGCACACATTTTTCTTCAAGTAAGTCTATAGCTGGAATAACATCCATGACTAAATTTCCCCCTAACCTATACTGAACTACCGCATACTGAACTACCGCACACCAATCCCAGCAGGTATGGTGTAGGCTTCTGACATCACGGGGGTAGCCCAAGTCTAGGAGTTACGTCCTCGATTTGGTCTTAGATCCCCTGCAAGCCACTTCTTTCTGGCTACCCTTGCCAGTAGTAGTCGTTATTGTTCGATTGAAGCACTACCACTGGGCAATTCTGCCAGAATCTTAAACCGCACATGATTAATGGCTAACTCACCAATAGAAATATCTTCCTTTTTCACAGGCACCCCTTGACTCTTCAGGATTTCAAACTTAATTCCTTTACCGATCTCTATATGGTACCAGGCAAGACCCATCAAAAACCGAGTGGGATAAGGACCCCCTTCAACCGTATCATCAGCACTCGATTCCATCGGTAGCCAGCCGATTGTTGGGATATAAAATTCCATCCAAACATGATTAAAATCTGGTACTAAAGGAATACCAATTTGGTCAGGATGGGGAGGGCATTTGTAACGACCAACAGTGCGGCACGCGATACCATTAAGGCGTCCCAAAGCTAGCAATACTCCCAAATACTCGCCGCAAGACCCCACACCCCTTCGTAGCACAATGTCAGGAGTATCTATTTTAGGGGTCACGTGGTAGGAAAGTTTGTCGTAGACATAATTGCGAATACTGTAGACTTGCCGCAACAGATTCGTTTCGCTACCAATTGCTTCTTTAGCCGAACGGCGGATGATTTCTGTATCCATGGCTAACTTGTCATCATCCACCAAATAACGGTTCTGAAATTCTGGCGGTAACTCAGGCAACGCCTCCATATCCCGTGGTGTCAGGCGGTACTTGATACTCCAGACTTCTAGGAGTGCCTTCCAGCCAAAGATATGGCGTTCCCCTGGCTTGAGATTGTCAAACTTAAAGACGGCAACTTGCTGACCATCTTGAACGTCTATAGTAAAGGGTATACCTACGGGTTCGACTTTTGAGACCTTTTGTCGGTCAGTTTCCGATGGCAAGGCAATTCGCCATTCCAAATCATTCAACTCGATATCCTTGAGGGGGTCAAGTTCCTCGACGTAGGACATTTCGATTAAATAGCCATTGGAGAGTGCATAGCGACCTTCCGGATTGTAGGTAAAGTGTAACGGATGAATAAAAGTGCGATCGCGATACTGCAATTCATAATTAGGATCAGCGTTAGGGTTATCGCGGATGTAAGCCTCCTCAGTTGCATAAGCAACATAGAGGGTATCCTCTCCCGTCTGGGGGTCAGAACAAAACGCTAAGCCAGTAGGATTTTCAAAGGGGGTGAGTACACTGAACTGAATTTCGCCAGTTGCTCGATCAAGACAGTAAACTGTCTGTTCTTGGTCATCAGATACCCACAGTTCTTCATCGCGAATTGTTATATGTTCAATGCCAACTCCCGGAGAACGCAATCGGGTAATTTCATGACCTGTATTTATGCTATATATAATAATATATCCCAGTTTTTTACAGGTAACATAAACCGTTGAATCTTTAACAGCGATTCCATTAGGATTGGAAGGCAAATCAACAAAGTGTTGCAGGGTTATTTTTTTATTTATATGGCAAAAATATACACTATCTTGTAACGTTAACCAGAGGGTTTCTCCTGCCACTGCTAAACCAGTAACACCGACTAAATCTGACTCACGATCTGGATTCAAAATCGTTGTGTTATCAGTAAAGGGATCAATTTGTAGTAGATAACCCTTTATCGAGTCGATAGCAATTATTTTTTCTCTCCAAAATGCTATACCTTGCAGGGAAGATGCTCCAATTGGTCGGATAGTTTTGTCTAATTTTTGTCGTTCTTTAAAAAATGGATATGAATTCAGAATCATGAGTAAATCCGATGAAGATCAGATGAAGATTTAGACAAAATTATAAGCTTAGAGTGGCGATGTCTCAAATACCTGAAGTTATTGTTAAAATGATGCAGGTAAGGACTGAAAACCTGATCCTCTTAGAGGGGTTACGGGTGCCTCCAAGGGCTGTTGTTCTGCCATACTTCTCACTTATCCTGCTTACTTAAGAGAAACTTGGCTCTATCAGGGAATAGTTTTATCATGGCTTGGTTAACACGTTCATCAAAATTTACGGTCTTAACGGTTGCTTTGGCTTTCAGTCTGGCAGTCAATCTTCCAGCCCAGGTACAAGCTCAGGCGAGTTCTTCCCTAGGGAGGGAACTGATTGAGAAGATACCGAACCACTGGGAAAGTATATATTTATCTGAATTTGATCCACCTCCTACAGGCGAACCCTCGGATCTAGGACGTCCTGGAGGAACTAGGGGTCCTGGAGGAACTAAGGATTCCAAATGCCAGAAATCAAACCTCAAAAATCCTGTAGCGTTGGTTCCCAGTTCTGGGATCGGAACAACGCTTGCTAAATACCCCACTTTCTCTTGGTATATGCCCTGTATGGAATCAGCATCAGGGGTATATTTAAAGTTTGTGCTGAAAGATGCCTATGGAAAGGAGCTTTACTCAGTCAAGTATCCCTTACCCCATAGGGTAAATGCTGGAATTAGGAGTATAACGCTTCCTACCTTTGTTAACCTACCTCCCTTAGAAGTTAATCAGAAATATTACTGGCAGGTAGGATTGATTGATCCGGTCTACTCCTCAAACAATATCTATATTGATGGTGGGGTCAAGCGAGTTGAAGAAAATCCAAACCTGGCGCAGCGTTTAAAGCAAGCAACCCCCCAACAGCGTGTTGTGATCTACGCAAATGATCGGCTTTGGTACGAAACATTAACGACTCTGGTAGAGTTGCGAAGGCAGCGCCCCAATGACAAGAACTTGGCAGAAGCTTGGAACAAACTCCTGGCTTCCGTCGGGTTAGGTGCAATTGCCGAAAAACCCTTGTTTGAACATGCCAGTAAGACTCACAACTAAATAACGAAATAATATATTAGGTTATTATTACCTGTATTAATACAACGTATGAATACAAATCGGTATAATAACACTCAAGACCCTGACCAAAAAGAGATTCTCAGTCCTATAGCCCAAATTCTCCAACAAGACTATCAAAGGTTCCCAGCTGACCAAACTTATAGCATCTACGCCTCAGACGTCTATTTTAAAGACCCCCTCAACCAATTTCGCGGGCTTGAGCGTTATAAAAAAATGATTGCCTTTATCAATCGCTGGTTCCTCGAGCCCCATCTAGATTTGCAACACATTTCCCAGTCAGGAGATACAATTAAAACCCGCTGGACTCTGAGCTGGACTACGCCATTACCCTGGAAACCTCGAATGACTATTCCTGGCTGGAGCGAGTTAAAGCTGAATGCTGAGGGATTAATTGTTTCTCATATAGATTATTGGGACTGTTCACGCCTGGACGTACTGAAGCAGCTTTTGTACAGTAATGTAAAGTAAATAAATGTAAACTTTTCTCAGAACAGCTGGAGCATACCATGCGCGTAATTTTGATGACCGGTAAAGGAGGAGTAGGAAAAACCTCTGTAGCCGCTGCTACTGGCTTGCGTTGTGCCGAGTTAGGCTACAAAACCCTAGTTCTGAGTACTGACCCAGCTCACTCCCTAGCAGATAGTTTTGATATTGAACTAAGTCATGACCCCCGATTAGTCCGCCCCAACCTTTGGGGAGCAGAACTTGACGCTCTGATGGAATTGGAAGGAAACTGGGGAGCGGTTAAGCGTTACATTACCCAAGTGCTGCAAGCTAGGGGCTTAGATGGGGTACAGGCAGAAGAATTAGCCGTTCTTCCTGGTATGGATGAAATTTTCGGTCTCGTCCGCATGAAACGTCACTACGATGAAGACGAGTACGATGTTCTGGTTATTGACTCAGCTCCTACTGGTACTGCGCTACGGTTACTGAGCTTACCAGAAGTCAGTGGCTGGTATATGCGCCGTTTTTATAAGCCACTACAAAGTATGTCAGTTGCTCTGAGACCTTTGGTTGAACCGTTATTCAAACCCATTGCTGGCTTTTCTTTACCAGATAAAGAGGTCATGGATGCTCCCTATGAGTTTTATGAACAAATTGAAGCCTTAGAGAAGGTACTCACTGACAACCAACAAACATCAGTGCGTCTGGTTACTAATCCTGAGAGAATGGTGATTAAGGAGTCCTTACGAGCTCATGCTTACTTAAGCCTATACAACGTTGCCACTGATCTAGTTGTTGCGAATCGGATCATTCCTGACCAAGTAACTGACCCATTTTTCCAACGCTGGAAAGAAAATCAGCAACAGTATCGCCAAGAAATTCACGACAATTTCCGGCCTTTACCCATTAAAGAAGTTCCGCTCTATTGTCAAGAAATGTGCGGTATTGAGGCGTTGGAGCGTCTGAAAGAAACCCTGTATGGTTCAGAAGATCCCACTCAAGTGTATTACCAAGAAAACACCATTAGAGTAATACAGCATAAAAATGAGTACAGCCTAGAACTGTACCTACCTGGTATACCCAAAGACAAAATACAGCTTACTCAAACAGGAGATGAATTGAATGTTCGCATTGGTAACCATCGCCGCAATTTAGTCCTCCCCCAAGCTTTAGCTGCCCTAAAACCTTCAGGAGCCAAGATGGAAGAGGATTATCTAAAAATCAAATTTGCCACTGGTGCAGTTAAGATTTGATCATGCCTTGTAGAATTGGAGTCAATCTACAAAGCACTGAATTAACCCTTTCTTAGATCCTGAGCCATTTTGAGGAAAGGATCCAGGCTGGAGTCAGGGCGACGGCGTTGAGAGCTTACCTGACCGTTTTGTCCTGATGTAGCTCCAGACTCGGATGTAGCTCCAGACTGGGAAGCCGGCTCAGAAGTGGCCATAGGTGTCTGATTTTGGGAAAGGGTGACTTTATCCGTAGCAGAGATCTGCTCTACCACTTCACCCCTTAAAACAGCAGTTTTGGTCTTGGGATAGGATTTCTTGACCTTAACGCTGCTGCGCATGTAGTCAATGTTTCCCATTGTTTTGGCTTCATCTGTGTCCAAGAAATACTCTTTGGACTGGTTAGCTTCTATAGACTGTGCCATATCCTGGCGGTCCTCATCAACGTACTTGGTCTGAGAGTTGAACAAATTGCCAAAGAGTCCCATAGTTAATTTTTCCTGCCTCTAGGTAGTCTCTTGTTACTTTATGTTAAATATTATAAATATTTATATCACAAATTTTCTGTAAAAACTGATATCAACACAAAAAAAACCAGCCACTGACAGAGAATGTCCTCTGTCAGTGGCTGAGGGAATTAGTTAGGGTGCATCTAGTACTTCTGTATCCAGCTGGGTTGTAATCCAATCAGGAAGCCAAATTAAAGATGGGGTGGAACCCCACCCCGCGCTTATTCAAAGCGGTAGGGAACGCACACCAAGAGAGTGATTGCTTACAGGGCAGATGCCTAGGGCATATCGCCACCACTGGCTATAAGTTTAGAGACACCTTATTTGTAGGCTAGAATACTTAGTTGATATTTAGCGTCATCCGCTCTTTAGCCTCACATCTCAATGCTACCCCATGAGTGTGAGATGAATCGCGCACAGGAACTGTGTTGCATAGGTTGAAAAATGCTATACTGAAAATAGTAGGGAAGACAAATTAAGAGCTAACCGCCACCTACTTGCCTCAAAATTGAACTTTTTTGTATTGTAAGGCGTGGGTCGGGGCATCCCGGAGACGAAACCTTAGAAGAGTGGAGCCTTAATCATAAAGTTTTAACCAAAGGTGCGCTTTCCGTTGGCGAATTAAATTCGCCACGGGTCGCACCTCTTTTATGCATAGCCTGCTAACCATAAAGGCTCCACTCTTCTTGCGGTAACTTCTGACCGTATCGTTAATAAAGCTTGCTGAGTATCCTAACCAATGGGCGGAGTTGGCAAGAAGCCCACACTGAACCGTGCTTGTCAGTCTGGGAGTATGTCACTTAATAAGAAACGCCACGATATTTGAGGTTGACTTTGTCTTGCACAAGTGGTATAGGATGGGCACTACCCAATCGGTAATTCACTCCCCGATACTTGCCAGTCAAGTCAACTGCTGTGGTGGAAACTTCGCAAGGATGGTATTGGTAGCTAACACCGCGATAAGAAAGTTTCATAGTCTTCGCCTCATAGTGTGATTGTAGTGATAAGAGGCGCGTTCCGATACTTTTTAGCTACCAAAATCTACCAAAGGCAAATCAAGGCTCACTAATGCAAGCTGATTTCTCAGCCAGGGGGTATCTCCCAAGGCTCGTAGAAATATTCCACGAGCGCCGTTAATGTCTCGTTCGCGAAGCGTGACCTTCGGTCAATCCATTGATCTACCATCAACTTTTGATTTAATAATTTTGCTGCCACCGATATTGACCAATTCCCCAGTCCAGCTAACTGTCTTACTCGTATAGGCTTCACAGACGTCTACGACGACTTTCCCAGTTTCTTGGGCTTTATGTTTTAGAGATTCTTTAAAGCGATAATGAGCAAAAGAAAGCATATTGCGAACTGTCTTCGATCTAATTTTGCGAGTAGTCTTTTTGGACATCTGGGAAGTCTCAAAAGTGGGAAGCAATATCACATCGAAGTTGTCAACTAAAAACCTAGCCGCTTTATGGTGAAGCTCGTTTACAAGATTTTGGAGCCTGATGATCATCCGTCTAGCGGCTTTTATCATTCGGCGTTTTTGTCCTTTCTTAGCTTTACTTATTCGAGACAAAAGGTTGTCGAGATGAGAACAAATCCTTTGAATCTGGGAGAAATCACCATCACCAATCTTTCCAACAGAAGTCTCACTAAAGAATGTCAAAAAGCGATGCAGCGCGGTCTTGGGGGTTTCCCCCATGAGCGACTGCATCAAGACAGTCCTAACTCCGGGGTCTAAAGCGACTACTCTGCCTTGGTTCTCGGCTCTAGTATTAGTTGCTTCATGGGGAACTACCAGGTAGTAGTTCCCGTTGGTGCTAGTCAATCGACAATCACAGATATTGTCAGGCAGAGTCTCGGCAAAGGTAATTTCTCCAAGCTTTGTGTGATAGATCCCTTTACTGGACACTGCTGACTTAGGGATATAGCAAGACTGGACAGGGTTCTTGCGAGATCTAAATCTTACCCGATTGATTTGTGAAGTCTTTTTGTACTTCTTTTTGGCTTCCCTAACAGCAGTGCAAGCATCCTTTATCGCTATAGATTTGATTTGATAGGGTACTGCTTTGCACCACTCAGGGAGGTCAGTTAATATCCCAGTCTTGATGGCTTTCCAATTAGCTTTGGTTTCACCATCAGAGAGTATTTTGACGGTTTTATTGAAAACATAACGGGAAACTCCAAACCACTTACGAGCTGTTAAACGTTGCTCAGGGTTTAGGAACACTCGAATCTTCTTTGATTTTCGAACCGTACTTTCGGAGTCCGTGGACGCGGCAAGAGAAGACGTGAATAATGGAGAGAAGATCTGCGGTAAGTTCCGACTCGGGACAGCTTTCAGGTTGGTCGAGAACCAGGATTTTTCCACCGTTGAGACTGACCGGAGATGAAACCTTAGAGTAGTGCAGCCTTACTACAAAACCAAGACCCTATGCTGCATAATTTACCCACTATAAAGGCTGCACTACTCTTACGGTAACTTCTAACCAAGTACTCAATGAGTTCAAACCCAAATCTGGTAAGTCGGTCTCTACAGGCAACAATAATTGTGAGCTGATCTCCGCGCACAATTCGCTCCAGTATGGCTTTAAGTCCTTTCCTTTTGTAGTTGAGTCCCGACCCGATATCTTTGATGATTTCCGCTCCTGGGAAGAGGGAGTGTAGGTAGGCGACTTGGCGTGCGAGGTCGTCTCTTTGCTTGGTAGAACTAACTCGGCAATAACAGATTGTGGTTGGCTGTCTTGGTTGTCGCCGCCCAAGACTAAGTAAGCTTTCTGTGTCAAAAAATCTAGTTCCCCCTGGGGTTTTTTCGCATCTGATCGTCCCATCGTCTGCATACTTCCTTAAAGTGTTCCTAGAGAGTCCCGTAAGTTCGACCGCCTTACGGAGTGGCACGAGTGTCATGAATCTAATCTACCAATTTTTTGTAGATATTGGCAGATTAGTGGACAATTAAGTTAACTGTCACAAGCCTCTAAACTCGTTACCTAGATCCAGAATGAAATAGCCCTGGGCTCACCTACTTATCACCTCCTACCAGTGACTAGCATAATTGTGACCACAGTTAGAACAAGTATAATCAGATCCTTCAAACGATTTACAGTGGCAACCCGAAACACTACAAGCACCATAGCCATTGACTGGAATTAGATTTTTTTTAGTTAAAACTAGTGATACTTGAGCATTTATCGATTTTTTGTTATATTTCTTTAATGATTTATTTAAAGTAACCATTACTTACCTCCTCTTACCTATTTAAACTAATAAGACTTTGAGGATTTTTTTACCCTCAAAATTTTCCGATACTTTTTAGCTACCAGAATCTACCAAGGCAGATCCTAGCCCGCCAAGGCAAGATGCAATCGCATCCAGGGGGTATCTCCGCGCTTCTCTGACGGAATATCCCGCGAGCGCCATAAAAATGTCAAAAAAGTTATAACACCGGGATAGAGAGCGCAACTATTAAACCCTTGGTTTTCGGCTTTAATTTAAGTTACATAATAATCCCTGTCGGTGTTACCATAATTTAAGTCTAATAAATAATAAGAGTTTTTGGTAGACTCTGCGACATTTTCTCTAGCTGTTTACTAACCTTCAGGATATATCCTTACTTCCGTCTCTCCATGAAACTTGATCACCCATGCTCAAGTCATGAACAGATGAACGATTTGTGATTTTTGTATCTATTGTAACCGTTTTGTAGGTAAATCTCAATATCTTCATAAAAGTTAATAGTTTCGCGTTGTCGCCAGTTCTAACCTCAGGCGCTACAGTTATATAACTGCAAGCTTGTGGGAGTGGCAAGACTATGAGTGATAAAGGTGAAAGTTATAAACTTATTAGTGATAATCGACAAGCTCGTTTCCGCTACGAAATTTTAGAGACTTACGAGGCCGGGATTGAGTTAAAGGGAACGGAGGTCAAGTCTATCCGAGTTGGCAAGGTCAACTTGCGGGATGGCTATGGGTTGATTCGTGGTGGGGAAGCGTGGCTGCTCAATGTCCATATCTCTCCGTACCAAAATATCAACGAATATTTTAATCATGACCCCCGTCGCAACCGAAAACTACTGCTGCACCGTAAGGAAATTAATAAGCTTACCGGTAAATTAGAACAGCAAGGTTTAACCCTTGTCCCCTTAAAGATTTATTTGAAGCGCGGCTTAGTTAAAGTCAGCATTGGTTTGGGCAGAGGGAAAAAGCTCCATGATAAGCGCGAGACGATCAAGAGGCGTCAGGATCAGCGAGATATGGCAAGGGCTCTCAAACGTTATTGAAGGTTGTTCGCCAAAGGGCTTCGGTGAAGGGTAGGTTGGTAGGTTGGTGAGTTGTTCGCGTAGCGTGGCCAATAGGCCAAGGTTGGTGGGTTGTTCGCGTAGCGTGGCCAATAGGCCAAGGTTGTTTGTTTAGTACAAAACTAGCAACCTGTAACTTGGTAACTTGTAACCTCCAACCTCCAAAGCAACCTGCAAATTGTGACATACTCCCAAACTGAACCTGTAAGGTCAGTTTGGGCTTCTTGCCAACTCCACCCAACGGTATCGGCTTTCGCCGACGCTGCGCGAACGGATACGTAGGCTTGCTTTATTAACGACACGGTCAGAAGTTACCGCAAGAAGAGTGGAGCCTTTATGGTTAGTCGGCTATGGGTAAAGGGTTAAAACTTTATGATTAAGGCTCCACTCTTCTAAGGTTTCGTCTCCGGGATGCCCCTCCGCGCCGGAACAATACAAAAATTCTATTTTTTTGCTAGTTAAATAGCTGACAAACCAGCATTTTAGGCTTTGTTTATCAGTACATATATTATAGCAATTCCATACATACTCTGTGCAAAATTCATCCCACACCTATGCGCAGCATAGGTGTGGGATGAATTTTGCCGGACAGCTAAACTTTTTACGGGTCAGAATTCGGATTGACATAGAAACTGGCAATAATGGCAACGACTAGCCACCATAAGGTCTGCACTTGAGGACGGTACCAAACGGTATCTACCAGACCATGGGCGAGCATTCCTGACATGGTAGCAATGGCTCCCATCAGCCAAAATCCCTGACGATTACCTAAATTTCTCAGACGACTCAGTTGTTGCATACCTTGGTTGAAGGTGATTATCAGCAACCAAAGGAAACATAACATCCCGATCAAACCCATTTCTACGGCAGTTTCTAGGAAAATGGAATAGGCACTGAGGGCGGTATATTTCGGGCGTTGGAAAAGGGGATAGATTTTGTTGAAGGCGTTGTTACCTGGACCAATGCCAATGATGGGTCGGTCACGAATCATGTCCACCACAGCAGACCAAACATTCATGCGGAAGTTGTTACTACTATCTTCCCGACCAACAAAAATACTACCAATGCGATCGCGTATAGCTGGAACAAACATGACTGCGAGAAGCATCACCCCAGCACAACTGCTTAATAAGGCTGGCATTGCCCAAGGGCGTAATTTAGGGGGTAACTGCACACTGTACCAATACACCAGCAGGATCAAGAAGACGAAAATACAAACAACAAAACCAATCCATCCACCCCGACTAAAGGTTAGCACTAGACAAACTGAATTCACGACCACCATCGTCAGTGCTAAGGCTTTGGGGAGCAAACCCTGCCAGACAAATACTGCTGCCAAACTCAATGATACTGCTGGGATCAGATAACCAGCTAGTAAATTCGGGTTGCCCAGATAACTATAGACCCGTGTCAGTTTTGCTGCTGCTGAAGTCGGGTCTACCCAGGTAGCTAATGCTTCAGCCCCAAAAAACCACTGCCGCAAGCCGTAAATACTGACAATTAGTGAGATATGGAGAAACAGGGTAATAATCCAGCTACGAAGCGGACCGGAACGCAATACCCTTGCGATCAGGGCAAAAAACAACAAATAAAGGGTTAATTTCACCAAACCACTAGAGGCAGCCCCTTTCACCGGAGAGAGTGCGGTGGCTATAGTGGCAACACTCCAGTACAAAAAAACTAACAGATGAATGGGGCTTACCTTCGGCTTTCCTATATCATCGGATAAGGTTAGCAATACCCAGAACCCTGCACTTGCAATTAACAAGATGCCTACTAGAGCATTGGAGACAAAAGGAGCTAAACCGAACACCAGAGCAACTATCATCGCTCCTATTGGGTCAGACCACTGTAGGAGCAAGCTACTCTGACGCCAAGCATCTAGGAGTCCCACTAGGCGATACAAATAGCTAGTGGCTCGCCACCGATACAGCTGTAAATTTGATAGAGTAAACTGTTCCCAAGCTGAATTCATTGTCTATTTTTTATTTGAACCCACCCCATCTATAATCAAAGATTATAGATCAGGATTCATTCACTAAATACTAAAAAACTGTTCGACGCTTCCCGAAAAGCTGGTGTTCTCAGGGGGTCTTTAGCACTTTTGCTATCGACCACTTCAGAAAGACTAAGCAAAGTTAAATAATTTATTAACTCAGCAACACTTATCAGCCCTTAGTCTTCTATTTATGAGTTTTTTTGAGAAATACGGTCTAGGTCTGATGGCTAGATCACCTTGACACCACCGTTGCCCAGATTAGTTTAACATATGAGTCAATGAATCGGAACAGTGGTTTAACAGTTTTGATCAGGAGACTCTAATTTAGGTAAAGTAATCACGTAGCGATACCCTAACTCTGGCAAACCTTGAACAGAAATTTTTCCTCTATGGCGTTTAGCTAAATGGCAGCTTAGTAATAGCCCTAAACTTTCACGAGATTCACTATTCTGAGGTATTTTTTCCGATTCAGAACTCCAACTAGTGCTTTCTGGGTCAAAAGAACTGGATAAAAACTGATTGTCACAGAGGAAGTTAGAACTCGAAGGTAGTTCACTTATTCCCAGTCGTTCATTGATGAATGGGGTTTCTAAAGCATTAGCAACTGCTGCTGCTGCTGAGGGAGATTGTAACGGTAACTCAGAAATTTGTCCGTACATCTGAGGTAGACCATCTCCGAGCCAGGGGTGAGAAACCCAAACCGCGATTTTCAAAGACACGACATTAGCCCTGTCCAAATCAGTTTTTCGAGAGACATGGATGCGTATTTCACCCCCTGCTTCAGCCGAGTAAATCACACTGAATATGAGGTAATATAGCATTTGTCTGACCTTTTCTTTATCCAGAAACCAGATGCGATTCCCTGGCTCTACAGATAAATGCAACTTTTGTCGATGTTGCTGGGCTATCTGTGCTAAATTGTTAATTGCTTGTTGACAGAGCATTTCAATATCTACAGCAGTTAAATTTAGTTGTTCGCTGTTTTCCTCAAAAATCCCCAAGCAAAGAATTTCATCAACCATCAAGACCAGCTGACGACCACTGCAATAAACAATTTCTAGATATTCTTTTTGTTTATCAGTCAAAGACCCATAAACTTGGCGACTTAATACACTAGCCATTCCCATAATTGATGTTAGAGGTGTGCGCAATTCCTGTGTCAGCTGAGTTAGTAATTTGTACTTAATGGTGTGAACTGAGTTAAAACCAGTTATTCCATCTAGACAGATATTCTTAGGGCTATAAATTTCCCGATCAGACTCCACTTCCAGAGAGTGCTGAGCCTCTCTGGAAGAGTTAGGTAGCCAGTTAACAAAGCGGTCACGCTCTTTTTTCAAAAAATGATTCCGCTCAAATTCACTGAGACTCCAGCGAGCGGTAATTGCCAAAAACTCATAATCTTTGGTGGTAAAATTGCGAGGTACTAAATCCATAACGGCTAGGGTACCTAAACATTCTCCGTCAGCAGTTAACAGGGGTGCACCTAAGTAAGAACGGATACCGTAGTGGTGAACCAGTACACTACTAGCAAAGACAGGGTTGGCGACTGTATCATTAATCGCCAACATTTGATGACTATCTACTACATAGCTACAAAAGCATTCACTACGGGGCAACTGACGGGACTGTGCCACTCGATTCATTAGCCCGATTCTAGATAATCCCACAGCTGATTTGATGTGCTGTTGCGTTTGTACCATAAAGCCCAAAATGCAGATAGGCACATCTAAAAATCTGGCAGTAGTCTGAGTTGCCTCGTCAAAAACTGGTACTGTTTCTGCTTCGAGTAGACCTAAATCCCGAAGAGTTTTCAGTCGTTTTTTTTCCCGTTCTTTAGGAGTCAAACCATCCAGAGTACAAAAAAGTTGATTTTCTTTTGCCATAACCAACCCATTCCCCATGGTTACCTTTGGTAGCACCACAGTCCACTGGCTACTGTAGTACTACCCACAACACTTAAGGTTCCCAGATAGAGTAGTGAAGTCAACAAATTCTCAGGAAAATAAATGCTTAAATCATGCCATTTTTTTTGGTATCAGAAGCATTTTTGTGTTTTTTTCCTTCCTGACCGCTTATGGCAGTCATATCCGAGTAGACCAAGCTGGATGAGAAAGCAAAGAGGAAAATACCCGAACACCTCTGAGCTGATTGGAAAGAGGCAAATGACCTTTTGGTGCACTGAGATCCCAGATAAACTCATGGGGATATCGGGTCCAGCGATTGCCAGTTTTCCAACCAATTTTTGGCCAAAGTTTTTCCCAGTTCTTGCCCAAAGACAACCAAAGCTCCCGCTGCACAGAAAATCCAAATTTGCCTTGAGAGTGAATAACCCACAAGATATCAATAGTTTGCAAATCTGTAATCGGGAAATTGTCTACTTCGGAAAAATACAGCCATCTTCTCTGTAGAGCAGCAGCTCCTGCTAACTCACAGAGTTTTTCGAGAGTAAGACGGTCAGCTGCGAGAAAATCTTGTTTAACTAACAGCTGTTGCACGGGTGTGTAATCAATGCCTGCTTCAGAACGTAGGGGTACAACCCCAGTAGGAAAATAGGTTTGCAAAAATTCATTGGTTTTGGGCATATTGGCTTGATGGAGGGCTTGATAGGCAAAACCAGCACTGAGGATAGTCGGGTTGGCATGTTGCTCCTGTAAAAATTCCATTAACACGTCTAACCCGGCAGTGCCAGTGTTGGCAAGTTCCTGAATCAAAGCCTGTTGTTTTTTTTCAGAACTAGACTTTAGCTGGCGCTGGAGTTCGGCAACTGTGTTAGAGACTTCTGCTGGTAACCGGGCCGTTTGATCGCTCATGAAGGGTAGGGTTTGAGGTTGCACTCAAGAAGATTGAATGTGATAGGTTTTAAAGTCGAGAGTCAAGCAAGTTCATGCTTTTAACCTAGACTACGGCAAGGAACCGCTTGTATACAACCTTCAAGCTTATAATTGTCTAACCTTAAACCTTTTACGATGAACAACTTGTGCCACAATTAGTGCGATCGTAGTCCGTCAATTGTCTCGCTTCGGTGCTTCACTCTAATCGCTGCTTGAACAATTAACTTGCAGGTTAATTGTTAGGGGTTGGGGGTTAGGTGTTGGTTTAATGGTTAATGGTTAATGGTTAATGGTTAATAGTTAAGTGTGTAAGGGTGCTTAGTACCTAATGTAAGCCTGCTATCATGCCTAATGTAGCGTGCCTATACTGTATATAGGGAGACACCAGCTAGGAAGAGAGAACACCCGAGGGTATGAAAAGTTTTTTCCAAAATTGACAAAGAATCAATTTACACCCACAACAATTTACCAAATTTTAACCATTCTCTATTCTCACGTGCTTATCGAGCCTGAAGAATGCGGTTAATGATTTGAGTAGTGGAGGTAGGAAATTCAACCTGGACTAACTCAATCCGCCCCCCGTAGGATTGAACAATTTGGGCTTCTGGTAAAGTGGATAAAGTGTAGTCACCCCCTTTAACGTACACCTCTGGTTGCAGTGCTTCAATTAAACGATTAGCTGTGGTTTCAGCAAAAATCACTACCCCATCTACGGGTTTGAGAGTTGCCAGAATCTCTGCCCTCTGTATTTCAGGAACCAGTGGTCGGGAAGGATATCCTGGCTGTGATGGTTTAATGCGGTTTACTGATTGATCACTATTTAGCCCGACCACTAGAGCTGAACCCAAGGATTTGGCAATCTTTAAGTAACGCACATGACCAATGTGTAGTATATCAAAACAGCCATTAGTAAATACCAGAGGTCGCCATCGCTCTGACTCCTGGGTCATCAGCTGTTGTAATTCATCGGCAGTGTAGATTCCAGTCATCTCACTTGAAAATAGTTCTGAGTGCGTCAGGCAGACAATCCTGAGTTAAAAGGACTTACTCCGGTAGTAGGTTTGTCTACTACCAAGGCTACTTCCCTCGCCCCGAAGGAGCTGATTTCTACTTTGCCGTCTACCATATTGATTGGATTTTTTACCAGGAGAGTCAGGGGTTTTGACAGATTTTATAAGCTCTGCTACCAGGTAAGTCTTGGCTTTTACTCACTAGGGCAGTTTACTTACCAATACTATTATACATACAGGCGATTTGACACTCCCCGGCCTAAAGGCGCGGGGATTCTTGGTTCAACGAGGCAGCGTGGCTCTTCCAGGCCAGAGCCAAGAAGAGTAGAGGCCGCCTCTCCCCGAGCGTTCGGATCGACGTTCGCGTAGTGTGACCTACGGTCAATCCAAGTTCCGGTGTGCCGGAAACGAAACCTTAGTAGAGGGTCGCCTTAGTTAATAAGTTTTGACCCTTTTTCTCATAGCCAGTCCCCTGTAAAGGCGACCCTCTACTTACGGTAACTTCAAACCCCACCGTACTCAAAGCTCTCTTTAGGATATTGTTCGCGTAGTGTCGGCTGAGGCCGAAGGCCACGCTTTCGCTCCCAGGCGACGCTGCGCGAACGCGAACGCCGAATCGCAGTATTGTGATTAAACTAAGTCAGTGAGTCACCCCACTGACTTGTCTTCAGAACCGTACGTGACAATGCACGCATCATACCGCTCCTCATCATAGGACTTATCCTTGACAGTGGTACCTCTAAAACGGATTCTCATCTAACTCGTTGGGGTTAACTTTAGTTCCGTGTTTGGCATCGTGGCAATGTAGGTGTAATAATTCCAGATTTTCATCCTTGTTGCTTCCACCATTAGCGCGCGGTAATATATGATGTATTTCCAATAAATCTCCATCCTTGAAAGTAAGACCACAATCAGCGCATTTCCGGAAACGAAACCTTAGATAGTGGAGCCTTACTACAACAGACTTCAACCTTTTACGCATAACCTACCAACTATAAAGGCTCCACTATCTTACGGTAACTTCAAACCCTTCTTGCCGTTCTAAAAGCTTTCCCTTCTGAGTGGTCATCTCGGGATGCTTTCTCATTCTAGTGCTCCAATAGATTAGGTTTCCATCATAGGGACTTCTGGTATCTTTGATTTTTGTATGCCTCACGATTTTCGTTTTGGCATGTTTGGGAAGATAATTTCCCTCTTTTGTTTTGAACATCCAGTTGTTTTTTCCGATGGTTCCCCAATATTTATTGTTTACCCAGGTTTTTGATTGTAACTGCTCAATGCAATAGAGAAGTCTTGTTGAAAAACAGTGAAGTCAGAGCAATTTTTAAGAGAGTTGTGAGTAGGACTAATACTGCAAGATCTCAGAAACAGGGAATTATTTGTTCGCGTATTAAATACGCGAACACTAAAGAACTTCAAAACCCATTCACTTAGAACTTTTCACACCAATAAGTTCGGTCTTTTCCCCGTGCTTGATAGCGCCAGAAACCACATCCAGGAGCGCGACAACTCCCGTGACTTCAATTTGTTGAATTTGTAAAGATGTAGTAAGTCGAGCAGAACTAATGAGGTCTGCTCTATGTTCAAGGTCTTCAGTTTTTTCAGTGTGGGGTCGGGATTTGATTCTAGGAAATCTTTAATCCAGGAGGACTTCGACCAGAAGCCGGATAATAGTTCACATAAAGCCAATATCAGGTTATTCCCCTGCAACCGCATCGTCTCCAAAAAACTAAACATCTGGGCTACTAACTGCGCTCCCCAATCACTTAAGCGCCCCACCACTGACTTTTCGATGAACCACAATAGGCCGCAAAGCTCTTTCGGCATCATTGTTATCCGGTTTAACTTCTGGGTAACTCACTTGCCGTGAACCACTCGTGCCAATGTCGCTAAGCGTCGATTAGCCAAGCGTTATGCGTCTGATGGCCATCCCTTCCAGGGTAAACGCATCTAACTTAAGTAAGTTTTAAAAAATCTATATTTCTCATTTTAACTAGTAACAATCAAGCGATTGGAGCTGACTAAAAATTTTTGACCGCGTCCTCCCTTAGTTACCGAAATGTTAACTCATAAATTTGGGTGGATATTCGGCTTATTCTCTTGGAGAAAACTTGACTAACAAGTCCCTAGTTATTTCAGGGTAAACGCATCTAACTTAAGTAAGTTTTAAAAAATCTATATTTCTCATTTTAACTAGTAACAATCAAGCGATTGGAGCTGACTAAAAATTTTTGACCGCGTCCTCCCTTAGTTACCGAAATGTTAACTCATAAATTTGGGTGGATATTCGGCTTATTCTCTTGGAGAAAACTTGACTAACAAGTCCCTAGTTATTTACTGGCAGATGCTAAAATTTTGACTAAATAGTTATTGTCCATAGCCCCTCGATAGCGTTTCATCTTTAAAGTTCCTTTAAAGCTGGCTTCTTGTTTCATTAGATTTAAAGCTAAACGACGTAGTAAAGCCAAGTTTTTAGGAGAATTATCCTTGCGAATACGACTACTATCTTCATAAAATGTGACATATAATATCCAATGTAAGCTGTTTTAAATCCCCCAATGACTGCGGATAGCTTTAGCAATTTTATCAGCATTATTTTCCAAACTACTTATGTAAAAACGAACTTCAGTGGTTGTTTTATTCCACAAACGTCGCTCACTTCTAACCATCACAATTGTGGTTAAACCTGTCCATAGTGATTGGTTATGAAGACAGGTGAAACTAGACACATTCACCGTCCATACTTCTCTTTTTTCAATTCGATTATGCCCACTTTCTATTTCTTGATAATAACTATAGTCTTTTCCGACAAAGTCAGACTTCATCGCTAAATCAAACCAATTTTTGACTTCTTCATAAAGATTTTTTTGATTAGCTTTTAGAGCCAAAATATAATCAGCTTCTTGATGCAGTCGCTCATGGGGGAAACCACGGCAGTTGCTCATGGTTTGTTCGCGTTCGCCTTTGGCGTGGCCTACGGCCAAGCGTGGCCTACGGCCAAGTTACCGTAAGACAGTTGAGCCTTGTCAGCCATGCAAAGCGCGAGTGGGGGAAACCACGGCAGTCGCTCATGGGGGGAACCACGGCAGTCGCTCATGGGGGAGACCCCCAAGACCGCGCTGCCTCCCCAAGACCGCGCTGCCTCCCCAAGACCGCGCAAATCACGCTAATCAATAAGTTTTACCCCTTTTCTGCATAGCCGACCAACCATAAAGGCTCAACGTAATCAGGTTTCGTCTCCGGGGGGAACCACGGCAGTCGCTCATGGGGGAAACCCCCAAGACCGCGCTGCCTCCCCAAGACCGCACTGCCTCCCCAAGACCGCGCTGCATCGCTTTTTTATTAATAATTAGGGAGGTAATATCTTTTTGACACCCCATTGCATCGATAGTAATTATGCTTCCCTCAATTGATAGCATTTCTAGTAATTGAGGGATAGCGGTAATTTCATTGGATTTATCCTTAACTTTATGTTGTCCTAAGACTAATTGGTGAGAGTCAGACCATGCACTCACTGTCTTGATGCAAAGCGCGAGTGGGGGAAACCACGGCAGTTGCTCATGGTTTGAAGTTACCGTAAGATAGTGGAGCCTTGTCAGCCATGCAAAGCGCGAGTGGGGGAAACCACGGCAGTCGCTCATGGGGGGAACCACGGCAGTCGCTCATGGGGGAGACCCCCAAGACCGCGCTGCCTCCCCAAGACCGCGCTGCCTCCCCAAGACCGCGCTACATCGCTATTAACAAATATTGAACCCTTTTCTGCATAACCTGCTAACTATAAAGGCTCCACTATCTAAGGTTTCGTCTCCGGGGGAACCACGGCAGTCGCTCATGGGGGAAACCCCCAAGACCGCGCTGCCTCCCCAAGACCGCACTGCCTCCCCAAGACCGCGCTGCATCGCTATATGTAAAGCTTTTTGCTTTTGATTTCTGTCATAAGATTGTTTGAGAGTTTTGCCATCTATTGCTATGACTTCTACTCCTAATTTTTTCGTGATCGAATTAACCCAATTTAAAAAACCTTGTTGAAATTCTTCGGGATTTAGTCTAGCAAAAACTCGACTAAATGTATCATGAGATGGAATTCCATTTGGTAAATCGAGAAATTCGGATAACCATTCATATTTAGCTTGACCATAAGTTTCAATCCCAACCCATCCGTCCGCTCCACTGATGACAGCTAAAATAGCAATCGCTATAATATCTATTAATAAATGCTGTTTACTTCTGTCTATTCTTGGGTCAGTCAAGGTTCCAAAATGGTTTAAAAAAAGAGGTTTTAAGAAGTTAGTCTTATTCCTAGTGTAATCTTTTTTTTGTGGTTTTAAAGGGGGCATAAAACCATTTTTCATTTGTCAGACACGCCAACCAGTTCTTAAAAATTAGTCATGAAGTCATTATCTCATATTTGGTGCTCAACTTAACCTGGGTTGTGACTAGCACATTTTTACTTATTTGTCAATCTAATTTAGATGCGTTTGCCCTGGGTTTAAAGTATAGGCACACATCACCAAGATGAAATGTCTCATCAGGCTACGTTTGTGCCTGACTTGATATTCTTTGAGTCCCAACCATCCCGCTTGCTCCCGATAAAAGACTTCCACCCAATTTCTTTGAGCGTAAGTCTTCACCACCCATTCTGCAGTCACCACATCCGCTTCAACATTTGTCAAAAAATAGTCAATCTCTGTGGCTTCACGCTTAAGTCGGTTGATTCATGACGATGGCCAGACTTCGTTTTCCACTCAAGCGGGAAATTTTAACTTCCATTGTTGCCACCCACAGGGCTTTTGACTTATTGAGATTGAGTTTGACTTCGGTGAAAGCCTCTTTGGGTAAGCTTTCGGCTAACTTATCCACTCGATAAGTTTCCACAGATTCCTGGGCTCGGGTGACAGTAACTTTTCGTTCGCGTAGCGTGCGCCAAAGGCGGATTTTTGGCGATTCCTCCTAAATACTTGAATTTTCGATTTTCTAGTTCATTAAGGAAAGATGTATTATTTCCATAACCGGCATCAATTAGGACAATTCCCGGATGATAGCCTCGACTTAACGTCCGTTCAATTAACTTTAATGCCCGCTCTGGTTTTTTGAGAAATGAGGGGTCAATATTCCTGAGGGTAAAGAATTCTCGTGCTCATATAACTCAATATCCAACGGCAGGCTTTTTCGACCATCATACAGATGGGTTGTTACCACCACTATGCCGTTATCTACTTTGCCAATCTCTCCGATATATTGCCTTCCCACACCATCGGTGAAATTCCCACTCTTTCTATGTCCACGCTAAGTCTACAATCAAAGAGAAACCACGGGAAATTTTCGTCTGACGACAGCTATTCATCACCTGCAACCGGCGTTCGTTGATGTCCTGTTCACACCAGGAAGCCCGAACGGTAAAATGCCGTAAGCTTTGGTAAGACACATCTACGGCATTCATAGCGAGCTGAGATAGGTTTTTCCTTTCACTTTCTCCCAATAATCCTCCCAGATAGTGTCTAAACTCTTTTCTCTGGGCTTTATTGTGGAAGACATCGTCAAAACACTGACACCATCTCTCAAAGCAAGGAGGCATGGCTGTCGAAATTGTTTCTCTCATTGGATTGATTGGGACAACCGACTAACCTAAAAAGGTTATCCTATATATATTAGCACTATTTCTGTCCCTGATTATCGCGCTTAGTCCCACTAGGCTTATATACAAAGAGAGTACAAAGCAAATTGGTTAGTCTTAAGCGTAGACTAAATCAAAAATCACTAAGCTTTATATCATACCACGAAAGACTTTTGCAAGAGGTATACTATTGACGCAAACACTATCAAAAAAAGACTTTTGCAAGAGATATAATACAGTACAGGAATTTTGCCAATTTGAACACCTATTTCCCAAAATGAGACTTGCTGGGTAGACCGAAGACTGATTGCGGAAGAAGTTGAAAGTTGATACCTTATAGCTTAAGGGGTTAGCTTGTCGTCAGTAAGCAGTCATAAAATTGGCTGATGGGTGATAGCTGATAGTAGAATAAAAGCTCAGTTGATGTCTGTTGGAAGTATAAATACATCGAAGATTGACCAATAAACCCGATTTTGCCCCATGTCTACTCCTTAGGCCTTTTGTATCCCTGCTCATAGGCAAAGCGCACCAATTGGCTACGATTATGTAGTTTCAACTTATGGAGTATGCTACTGAGGTGAGTCTGAACAGTACGAGGGCTGATAAATAGGCGATCGCTTATTTCTTTGTTGGTTAACCCCTGAATAACTTGCCAAAATACTCGTTCTTCTGCTGGTGTCAAGGGTAGAGGTTGAGGTTTTGCCCCTACCGGAGCAAAAGTCTTAGAATTATCAACAGCTGTTGGTGTTGATAATGGGTTAGCTAGATGGCCAGGAGCTATAGCAGTAGCTTGCTGCATCAACCGAACAATTTCAGCATGGATACGGTGCGAGCGCTCTAGCAGTGCTTCGATTTTTGCCTCTAGTTCTCTAGGCGCAACTGGTTTAGTTAAATAATCATCTGCTCCCATAGAATGACCATTAATACGGTCTTCTAATTCTGCTTTGCTAGACAAAAAAATAAATGGCATCAGCCTACCATTGGGAATGTTTCTCAGACGACGGCAAAACTCTAGACCATCCATTTCCGGCATAAGTACATCAGAAACTACCAAATCAGGTGGATTTTTGAGACAAGCTTCCAAGGCTTCAGTTCCCGAACACACTTGTTCTACCTGGTATCCCCGATGTTCCAGGTAGCGCTTCAAAAGAGTTAGCAGGGTTTTATCATCGTCAACAACTAAAATCTTTTTCATATTCTTTCTGGAGCCACCTTTTCTAAAAACACTCCTGCCAACTGGTCATGAATTGATGCTGCTGCCATCTGGCTGGAAGTCTATAAAAGGCCCACTGAGACAAACAATACACCATATCTTTTGAACGGAATTCGGTTGACCATAGGCAGCATCTATGCTAATAACACTGTAAGTTTCGGTGTTGAAGCCCTAACTATTGACACATCACCCAAGCAATTTTTTAGGAGCGATGGCGCTGCACAAAGCAGCCTTGGCTGACTGTTGTAAAACAGTTGAACACCTTCCTATTACAGGAGAACTTAAGCTATAGAACCCCTATTTCAGCATAAAGGCTGATTTCAAACAGTTGAGCCATGGTGTAATAACTTCATCAAAGCTTTGAACTTGAACTACGTTCACTCATGCTAATACCCAGAAATGGGAATTTTCGGGAAGAAAGATCAACAACTACCTGCTCTTTCTGCGACTCTTGCCCTGTCAAGTAGTAATAATCTTAATGAGAAGATTAACTAGGGTAGATTTTTTGCCATCCCCCTATGGATAGACTTTACCTCAACTACCATCTACCTGGGGTTGATCAGCAAAAAAGCTTAATGTCTCAAGCCCAGTGCAGGAGATCTGGTAGTTTTCTGACAATAGGTCTATTGCCAACTTCCATCTGACATTCATTGAAACTACTTTATGTACGATAAAATCTCCCCTTGCCAGACTGGTTCTGCCATTACCTACAAGGATGGTCAACCCATTGTTCCTGACAACCCAATTATTCCGTTTATTCGCGGAGATGGTACTGGTGTCGATATCTGGCCAGCTGCCCAGAAGGTAATTGATTCAGCAGTCCAATACGCCTATGGTGCCGATCGAAGCATCAGCTGGTTTAAAATCTACGCGGGTGACGAAGCTTGCGAAAAGTATGGTACTTATCAGTATTTACCCCAAGACACCCTCAATGCCATCAAAGAATACGGCATTGCTATCAAAGGACCCTTGACAACTCCCGTGGGTGGTGGTATACGCTCTCTAAATGTAGCCCTGCGGCAAATTAATGACCTCTATGCCTGTGTGCGTCCCTGTAAATACTACCCAGGAACCCCCTCTCCCCACAAAACTCCAGAGAAACTGGATGTGATTGTCTATCGGGAGAATACAGAAGATATCTACTTGGGTATTGAATGGCCCAAAGGAAGCGAAGTTGCTGAAAAATTGATTACTTTACTCAATGAGGATCTAATCCCAGCGACTCCAGAACATGGCAAAAAACAGATTCCCTTAGATGCTGGTATTGGCATTAAACCTATCAGTAAAACTCGCTCCCAGCGTTTAGTGCGCCGAGCCATCCAACATGCCCTCAGGCTACCTAAACCTAAGCAGATGATAACTTTGGTACATAAGGGGAATATTATGAAGTACACCGAAGGCGCGTTCCGGGACTGGGGTTATGAACTAGCAACCACAGAGTTTCGAGCAGAATGTGTAACTGAGCGGGAATCTTGGATTCTCAGCAACAAAGAGCAAAATCCTGACATTACCCTGGAAGATAATGCTCGCGCCATTGAACCGGGTTATGATGCCTTGACCCCAGAAAAACAGGCGAAAGTGATCCAGGAAGTGGAAAATGTGCTTAATTCCATCTGGGACACCCATGGGCAAGGTCAATGGCAAGATAAGGTGATGGTCAATGACCGGATTACGGACAGCATTTTCCAACAAATCCAGACTCGACCAGCGGAATACTCTATTCTGGCCACAATGAATCTCAATGGTGATTATCTATCCGATGCCGCTGCTGCTGTGGTCGGTGGATTAGGTATGGGTCCAGGTGCGAATATTGGTGACACCTGTGCGATTTTTGAAGCCACCCATGGCACAGCTCCCAAACATGCGGGTCTAGACCGGGTAAATCCAGGCTCTGTGATTTTATCAGGAGTGATGATGCTAGAGTATATGGGTTGGCAAGAAGCTGCTGATTTAATTAAGAAGGGGATATCAGATGCGATCGCTAACCGGGAAGTTACTTATGACCTAGCCCGGATGATGACTCCACCCGTAGAACCTCCGTTGAAGTGTTCTGAGTTTGGTGAGGCAATCATTAAATATTTTAGTTGACCCTTGAGTGTCTTAAGTTGGTAACCCTTAAGTTTGTAACCCGATCAACAGAGGTTTTTAGCAAACTTGTTACGGCATGCTATGCCAGAAACTGGGTCGATCACCCGAACGTGCAAGTATACATTTAAGGACAATCCTTGGGAAGATTTGCCCTAAGCCCTTGGTTGGTGTGAACCTGTCAGGTTAGGGCGAGTCGATTAACCAAGATCTATGAAGGGAGAATCTCCCTGTATGGGAGACCGGGGAGTGTCAACGATTGGGAATGATAATTTTAGGTCGCCTCAGCTGACTTGGTTCAAGCCTAGACTTTAACTGAGGCTGATTGAAAAACTGATTTTGACTAGTAGACTGGGTAGAAAATTGCCCCAATTTACTCGTGCCTTGCGGTGCTACTGGTGTAAGAGGTGCTGCCGTTGGTACACCGGTAGTTTGCCGGAATCTACTAGAGTAGGTGTTGGAATTGATAGAAACTGTAGGTGTTGTCGAAAAAGTTCTATCGTTCCTTGTTCGAGGTAGATTGACTCCAGGATAATTAATTTGTACGGGATTTGGAGCTGTTGTGGGTGTGGTCGAGAAAGTCCTGTTGCCGGTTACACCTGGTGTTGTTACCCCAGGATAGGTAATTTGTCCTGGATAGGGGGGAGTCGGTAATGCTTGATTCCCAGTTGGCCTCAACGGTATTCCCCCCCTAGCTTTAATGTCCTGAGTTCTTGAGTTCTGTTGTTCGAGAACTCCCCTGTTTGGATAGGAGATATTTGAAGGCAAGATGTTAGCAGGTAGTTGAGGTTTGCTATTAGTGGTAGCAAACTTAGCAGCATTAAGCCTATTCAAGGCTTCCTGTAAAGGGCTGACTGGTAACTCTGCTGGGTTAGTGTAGAGGGAATTGAGGGAACCCAACCCGAAGACAGAATTAGTCTGGTTCAGTGTGCTTGAGGATAAAGATCTCTGATTAACAGAGTTAGGATTGGTCAGTAAGCCACTCCCAGGAACGGGAGGGACATTAAAGTTTGTAGATGTAACAAACGGATGTCTGGCTTTTGAGGACTGCTGAGCTTGGACGTTTGGGGTTAGTAAAGGTGATTTTGCTTGGGAGTTAGCTTTTGTCTGCTGAATAACTTGAGTAAATAACCCTTCTGAATTTTTGGTTTTAGACTTTTTGCCTTTCTTGGTTTGCTGTGGTGGTACTGATATAGCACTTAGGGTTTCGAGCTCTGCTAATAGCAAGGCAGAATTATCAATATCAGCCAACCTTGCCGCTAGTTCATCATCTTCAGAAGACAGGGTTGGTTCAACGCTGGGAGTATCAATTTCAGCCACTTGATTGATCCCAATTGCCCTTAGCAATTCTGGACGGTTCCAGTATTCCCGGAGAAACCACAACATTAGGGATAACAAGACAGCTGCTCCCCAAAATGCTGGTCGTCCCAAAGGTTGTAGTTGAGCTTTCCAATAGCGAAGGTAGGCAGGAGGTTGATTACGAAAAGACATGGCACCTTTCAACGATGTTAGACATTTCAGCTTCGCTGTAACTTGATGTTAGCCTCTAATCAACGGATTTAGGTTTACAATTAGCAACAATAACTACTTATCTATCGGGCTTATCTATCGGGCAGCCCTATATAACAACAATCCTCCCGCACCTAGTCCAAATAAATTAGGCAACCAGGCTGCCATCAAAGGAGAGAAAATATTAACTAGACCTAGGGCATTCGTTATAAACCCTAATAAGTAGTAAGAAAAAATCACTAAAACACTAATGCCGAAACTGGTGGCTTTACCTGTACGTTGAGGACGAGTTCCCAAGGAGGCTCCCACTAAACCAAAAACTAGACAAACAAAGGGAAAAGATATTTTTTGTTGAATTCTGATCCTAAGTTTACGGATTTTTTTAGCATTACCACTATGGCGTAATACCTCCAAACGCTCTAGAGACTGAGCAATGTTCATTTCACCATAGTCACGATTTTTTTTGGCCAAATCCAAAGGTGTTCTAGGAAGTTGTAGCTTTTGTTTTTGAAATCTGAGGATATTGCGGTAAGAAGCATCGGGAGATATAATATAGATGGTTCCATCTAAAAAATCCCATAGATTTTCAGTTGGGTTCCAAACGGCAGACTCAGAGGTAACAATTTGTTCTAGACCGGTCTGAGAAAAGTCTAAAATTGTCAAGCCTCTCATCTGCTTACCATCAAATTGCTCGGCGTAAAACCAACGCTTAATTTTGTTTACTTTTTTGCCATTGGGTAGCTTGACTTTTTGATATTCGGGATAAAAGATGTTCCTTTCCTGAAAGGATGGTCTTTCTTTTTTGAGCGCTTTGTCTAAGGTTATTTTGGACTGGTAGTTAGCCGCAGGAACCACTAATTCATTAAATACAAATGTCAGACTTGTAACGAGCAAACTCACCACTACAGCAGGTATTACGAGTCGGTAGATGCTTACCCCAAAGCTACGCATGGCAATCAACTCACTATCGCTGCTGAGGCGAGAGTATGCCATCAGAGCAGCTAGGAGCATCGACATTGGTAAAGCATAGGAAATAAACTGGGGTATCTGCAACAGTAGCACTTGAAGTGCAATTCCCAGTGGTAATCCTGCTTCAGTAACTTTGCGAACCAACTCAAATAGGGTTCCAATAGCTACACCCAGTGATGAAAAAGCACCTATACCAAACAGCAGTGGTGGGATTAGCTCAAATACTATGTAGCGATCCATCACTGATAACCCAGGCATTAGTGCAATGATGGACTTGGATTTACCAAATTTCATGATGTGCTAATCGCTAAATTAATTTTTAATAGCTTTTTTTATCGTTGAAACCCTGTCCCTAAGTAATACTTACGTACTAGAGGATTATCATAAAGTTCTTCAGCACTTCCGGCAGCCAGGATTTGTCCTTCTCGCATAATGTAGGCGCGGTCAGTAATCGCTAGGGTTTCTCTTACATTGTGGTCAGTCACCAGAATTCCCATTTGGCGATCGCGTAATCGAGCCATAATTTTTTGAATCTCTGAGACAGCAATGGGATCGACACCAGCAAATGGCTCATCCAAGAATAAGAACTTCGGTCCAAGTGAACCAACAGCTAACGCTCTTGCCAGTTCTGTTCGACGTCTCTCTCCTCCAGACACTTGATTACCTAAGGTATTGGCGACTTTTTCCAAACGAAACTCTTGGAGTAAGTAATGCATTCTTAATCGCCACTCACCACGAGGCACACCAGTTTGTTCTAAGACTAATTGAATATTGTCCCGAACACTAAGGTGGCGGAAGATACTCGCTTCCTGAGCCAGGTAACCAATACCTAGCTGGGCTCGCCGATTGATCGGCATGCCAGTGATATCTTGATCATCTAGCCAAACTGTACCCAGATTGGGTTTTTCTAGACCAGTGGCAATGTAAAAGGTTGTAGTTTTACCAGCACCATTAGGACCAAGCAACCCTACAACTTCCCCTTGGGCAACGGAAAGATTAACGCGACTGACAACACTGCGCCTACCATAGGACTTATGGATATTATCTAATAGTATTTTCACAGATAGCACCTTTAATCGGTCATTAGTCAATAGTCGATAATCCTTATATCCTTGGTAATTAACTAATGGCCAGGAAATGAGCAGAAGCGGTTGCAGGCTATTCTATCAATTAAGATCTAGTTTTTAAGCCATAATGGCTGATGGTAGGGGTTGATTTAGCTAGGGAAGCCCTGGAGCCGGTGATGTGGTGCTGTCGGAGTCTGTAACGATGTAAATTGATTCTACCTGTTGGTTCTGTTGAGGCAGGGCTACAAAGCGTCCTTCATCAATCAAATAGGTAATGGTTTCACCCTGAATACTATTGCCCTCCTGCAACACAAAAACATTGCCATTGAGAACCAGACGGCGCTCACGGCTAAAGTATTGGGCTTGGGCTGCAGTTGCTTGTATTTGGCGAGCGGGATAGTTAATTTGGACATTGCCACGGGCTGTGACTACGCCAGTTTTGGAGTTAGCTTCCTGGACATCAGAGCGAACCGTCAAGGCACTTCCATCAGCAGCTGATGGTTTATTTTGGGCTTGTGCTTGGGGGATGTTAAGGAAAGTTGGTAATGCGATCGCACCTACCAAGGTAACTGGCAAGAATAATCTTAGACCTAGATTATGCCTTAATCGGTTAGTATATTTAAGGTCGGACTTCATGCTGTTGTGTGTGATGACTGATCTCGAATACCAATAAGCTGTTCTGCCTACTAGTTTAAGCAAATCCAGCCATAGCTTGGGAATTAAAATGGGCTTTTTGCTCTAAGGCACGTGTTTTAGTTTTGACGACTAGGCACCAACAAAGTTTCTCATCCCTTCAAAGCATGTGCTAACAACTAATGGTTAACAAGTTAATGGTTAACCATCAACTCCCTTGAGTTTTGGAAAACCCCTAACCCCTTCGCCACCAACTACAACATCATTGCTGTCAGCCGCCTCTAACTGTCTAACAAAATCAGCAACTTGCTCTGAGCCGACGTTTTGCAATGCCTCTAGGAGATTAACACTTTGAGATAGTAGCTCAGTGACATCAATCCCCCCATAGTCTGGTTGATAGTTACTGAGACGTCCGATCCCTTCACCGAGTAATACCACTGCACCACGCCAGTTTAGATTACCTAGGTGGTAGCAGCCAACAGATATTTGTAAAATACCTTGATAAAATCGCTTTTGGGGCTCAACTGCTTCTATCCATAAAGCTTCAAGGGTGTCGTGACAAGCGTAAAACTCTTGCTGATTAAATTGATCGACACCCTGCCAAAATTCTTCAGGTAGTACTATGGCTGTCATGCCATGCTATCTCGCGCAGCCTTAATTTCGTCTAGGGAAATTTCTTGCTTATCACCGGCAAAATCGTTATCCGGGGTCAAAAATAACATACAGTGGCACTCCTTGCGTTCCCGCATGGGGACACAAGGGCAATTCCAGAAGGTAGCTTTCACCTCTGCTTCTTTGTCTTCATAATGGCGGCAAGGGCATAAGGGAGCACCGAGTTCTTCTTTGTTTTTGGCAAGTCCCTCAATAACCACAGCAGTTACGCTTGGGTCAACACAGAAGTAAGTGTCAGTACGCTGAGCATAAGTCTGAGCAAAGTTTTGCATCGCCTCCAGTTTACTATCACTGGCTTGATTAGCTATTGGTGATGTAGTCATTTAGTAAAATTGAGTTATGAAAGAGTTCTTAGAATTGTATCGTACTGTCTTACAGGTAAATCGGATATTTGTTGATCGTTGGGATAGCGATACATAGTTTAGGATAATGGTTTGATAGCTTGAATTGGTGTTAAGACATACCAAAAGCCTTTGCTTTACCGAAAGCTCTGAGGGCTCATCCCCTAACTTATAGTTATGGGGATGAGCCCGAAGGGAATTTATTCCCCGTCAGCTAATTTTGATCTCGAATGCTGATACTGGCTCCGATAGTATATAATTAGATAGTAAAGCACGCCAGTATTGGAGATGACCCTTTGATATAAGTAGGTAACGTAAAAAATGTGTCTTGAGAATGCACATTGCGTAATTCAATCTAACGATATGATGGCCTATGAAAGTCATTGGGCAAGAAATTAAAGAAAGCCTGGCAAGTCTGAGGAAAAACCCTGAGTACGGTGGGGCACACCGGAACTTAGATCAATGATCTGTTCGCGTAGCGTCGGCGAAGCCGATACGCTTGGGGAGATTTGACCTCTACTGTGGTTGGTGTAAACCTGTCACGGCAAGTCAGTTCTGTGAGCCAAGAATCCCCCTGCTTATAGCTGTGGGGAGTGTCAACCTAAATCAGCAGACCAGACTGCAAATAAACTGACCTTAGCTCCGTTCATAATCCGTTGCGTTTCACAGCTTATTTGCTATCGTATCGGTTGCTGTAACTGGGGTTTTAGGGGCTCAGTCGTATTAATTACAATTCCCAAACTATCGCGCTTCAGTTGTTGGACTGGCTTCCCCACGGATACATCTTTTGGCCACAGTAAGCAACGACTGCCAGGGGGTAGGGAGTTAAGACTAACAGGATTTTGAGTCAGCCAGATCAAGGGTAGGTAAGGTGGTAGGTAGGGTTGGTCTTCGGCTTTGCCATCAACTCCGGCTTGGGTGGCAGCAAGGGCTTCTAACACTACTGAGTTACCGTGCAATAACCCTGTTATTGGTGTCCAGAATTTCACATTTGGCTGAGTTTGACAAGCATAGGAGTACATAGAAGCAGCAGCAATCACGGCTTGTTCAAAGTCTTCGGGATGCCATTGACTGGAGCTATCGAGGCATATGATAATTTCTTGAGAACCAGTCAATACTTCTAACTCCCGTACCAGTAATTCACCGTAACGAGCACTGGTGCGCCAGTGAATCAGACGGGTAGGGTCACCAACTCGGTAAGGTCGTAGTGCTTTGGTAAGGTCTTGGCTAAGTGATTGAGATTTGCGATCGCTTTGGACTTGCATACTGTCCTCTTTACCAATTTCATCCACTAGGGGACAGCGAGTAAGGGCAAGTACAGTGGGATAAACTACTGCCCTAGCGCTGGCATATCGATGGCGACGGCACCAAAATAATCCCAAGGGTGTGGCAGTTCTCAATTGTACCTGTTGCCACCGATAGACTCCTCGTTTGGCGGTGGGATGGTAATAAACCCAGCGATGGACACTTTGGGCTGGAATGCTAGCTACTGGTGTTTTGGTCATTGCTCCGAGTTCTGGTGGGAGCATATCCTGAATTTGTAATAGGCTTTGAGGTCTGAGGGTGGGGTTTTCGATTTCTAGTTCAATGGTTAACTGGTCTCCCACACTGACCGGTGAGATCGGACGTCGGCGTACTGATAGATGGTTAAGCGATCGCACTGGCAAGATAGCGGCAATTACCAGTAGGGCAAAAATAATCGCACTGATCACATAGAGCCATCCTGCCATGGTATTGGTGGCAGCGCCAAAGAAACAGATGGCAATACCTGCTAAAAGCAAACCTCCATAGGCGGGATTAACCCAGTTGGTTTCTAACCATTCGGTGGTTTGTTTAATAACGATCATGACTTTTTACAGTTATTCAACCCTCAACTTGTTGTCTTACCTGTTCTACACTCAACCTAAGGGCTTCTGCTACCTGTTCCACTGTTAGTCCCATCTTGAGGAAACGGGGCACAGCCTCGAAGATTGCCTGTTCAGCTTTTTGAGCTCGTGCATGTTCTACTTCCGCCCGCTCATTACCAATCAGCAATAGATTACCTTGGTTATCCCACCACCTTAACCAGAGTTGGTTTTGATTTTGATAGGTTCCCTGCCACAGTCCCAATTCGATTCCTAATGCTTCAATGGGATAATGACCTCGCTCGTTGGGCTTCATTTTGTGATAGAAACCTTTAAGGAATTCATAGACCTCCAAGTTACCGGTTTTGATTTCATAGATGCCGTAATAGGCAATGCGTATAATCTGCTCATAAACCCAAAATTTGCCTGGTTTAGTGACTTTTCCTTCCTCACTTCGGGATAGAGGAGTTTGGTCTCTTTCTTCTTCCCCGTTCCCACTGGCAAATTCAAGAGCAATGAAAGGAGCGATATATTCTCGCCATATAACGTAGGAACGGCGAATTTCACCATCTAACCTAGGGGGAACGTTGGGAACATAAAACCAGTCAGGAGCTTCTGCTCCTTTTTCCGGTGGGTCAGTTTCTCGCCAATAAATACCACAGTCTTGTCCAATGGCATAGTGTCCATCGGGATGAATTTGCTGTAAAACTGGTCCAATGGAATCTGTGAGTAAGATGCTTTGGGGGTGTTCCTGAAAATTTTTGCCTACGGCACGCTTCGCGAACACAAAACTTCCATCTGATTCTGGTAGTTGGGTGTGATCTGGGAAAGGAGGAGGTAAAACAACCCGGTCAATACTTTGAGTCATGGTTTCTTGATCGGCTCCTACTGGGGGTATAGATTTATTTTGGCAGAATTTTTCACTCGTGAGGACTTAATAAAATTTCCAATTATCTCCCTTACAACCATTAACTAAAGCATTCAGTCTAGGGCGTTGAGCACTTGATAATAACTCCCTTACAGACAGCTACAAAATTTTGCGCCCAGTCAAAAGTCCCCGCACTTCCAACATGGCAGAATAAGTAGGCAAAATATGAAGGGTTTCGTCAGCTGGAGTTTCCTCCAAAGCGGTAGCGATCGCTTCTGATAAATCTTCTTTAATAATCAATTGGCAATTAGTCTGGTCTTGATTCTGGTCTTGATTCTGGTCTTGATTCTGGCTGTATTGTAGACGGAGTGCCATATCATAAACGCGATCGCCACTGACTACCACAGTTCCCCCTGAGTTCACTAATTTCTCTGTATCCACATCCCAAATCCAAGACACATCTGTGCCATCGGGGGTCCGGTCATTGAGTACCACTAGTTTAGTGGATGCTCCACCTTGTTTTTGCAAGTCATTCACAGCCCGAATCGTTTCATTCATCCCTACTGGATTTTTGGATAACAGAATCCGAACCCGCTTCCCATGCACAACTAATTCTTCTGCTCGTCCAAAGGCAGCACGGAAAGTTTTAATACTGTTGTAGATGGTATCCCGGTCAATACCCATCTCTATGGCTAGTAATCCCGCTGCCAATGTGTTGTATTTGTTATAGATACCAATTAATATTTGTGGCCACTGGCTACTATTGACTCCGAGTTGAGGTTTACTAAAGCCACATTGAGGACAGTGATAGTCTCCTAGATGGGACAGATAAACCCCCTCATAGTCCAGGGGATGTCCACAACTGGGGCAGTAAATTGAGTCAACGGCATGGGGAATTTCATCAAGATAGAGATCTGGCTCACTTAACCCAAAGAAAAGGACTCTCTGGGGTAACTGTTGACCGAGGTAAGACAGGGTAGGGTCATCGCCGTTTAAAACTACAACGGTTTCCTCAGGTAAGGGAGCGATCGCATTTTGCCAGCGACGGCTAATAGTATCCACTTCCCCATAACGATCCAGCTGGTCACGAAACAGGTTTAAGCCCAAAATAAATTTAGGCTGACAATCAAGCAATACCAAGGGCAGCACATTTTCATCTACTTCCAAAAGGGCGTAGTCAGCATCCAACTGACCAATGCCATTGGTATTAACTAGGAGTGCGGTCACTAAGCCATTAATCAAATTTGCCCCAGTACTATTGTGAGCAACTTGCCAACCAAGGTCTTCCAGGATAGTGCATAGAAGTAGAGAGGTGGTAGTTTTACCGTTAGTACCAACAATTAGAATCACACCTCGTCTGACCTGATCCAAGAGTAAGGGAAGCACTTGAGGCTGGAGACGACGGGCAATTGCTCCAGGCAGAACACTTGCTGCCCCTAGGTTTAATAACCGAACCAGAGCGGTGACGGTTTTGGCAATGCCTACGGATAACCCTAATCGTAATCTATCGATAATTGATCTAGTCACGGGATGAAAGCTACAAGTTGTTCGTGGATTAAAGAGTTGGAACCAAAGATGAACCGATCAGAATCGAAACTTCCGATCAAAACTAAAAACCTACCATTGATGAAGTGGAGGATAATTAGGGAAGATTTCACGCCCACCACAGCGCAAGTACTTCACTGTGTCCTTCATGCAATAGTGCTGCATCGTTCATCTTTCATACTTAATAGGCAATGCTAGCAGTTCAAGAAGCAGAGTCAATCATTCTCAATTTGGTTCAACCCTTTGACCCACGGCTGGAAACACAGGTGGTAGAGCTATCTGCTGCCACTAATAGAATTCTGGCAGCAACAGTGACCAGTAACTTAGATTTTCCCCACTGGGATAATTCAGCCATGGATGGGTATGCCGTGCGTTATAGCGATGTCCAATCCTGCAATCGCGAACAACCAGTAGTTTTAACTATTGTCGAAGAAATCCCTGCTGGATATCAACCCCAATGTGAAGTCAAACCCGGACAAGCGTCACGGATTTTTACTGGAGGTTGTATGCCAAAAGGAGCTGATACGGTGGTCATCCAAGAAAACACGAAGCTCCAGGACAACCAGGTGGTGATTTTGGAGGCTCCCCAACCCCAAGCGTTTGTCCGTCATCGGGCATCTTTTTACCAAGCCCAAACCAGTCTTATGAAACCAGGAATTAGGCTTGGTGCTCCAGAAATCGCCGTCTTAGCTGCAGCTCAGTGTAACCAATTGACAGTGTATCGGCGTCCTCGGGTGGCAATTTTCTCCACTGGCAACGAGCTAGTAACCCCTGACCAACCCCTAAAACCTGGTCAAATTGTGGATTCTAATCAGTATGCCTTGGCTACCTTTGTCTCGCTATTGGGAGGAGTACCCATACCTATGGGGATTGTGCGCGATCAGCCAGACGATCTAAAAAATGCGATCGCAAACGCTATCTCCGAAGCAGATATGGTTCTATCTACTGGGGGTGTATCAGTGGGGGATTATGACTATGTAGACCAAATCTTAGCCCAGCTCGGGGCACAGATTCACATCCACTCGGTTGCCGTTAAACCCGGTAAACCCCTAACAGTTGCTACCTTTACCTCCCCCTTGCCTAATTCCCCAGAAGAAAGTGATCTTTCTATTACTCCCTCGTGTTCAAAACGTCCAGTACTTTACTTTGGTCTACCTGGGAATCCCGTTTCAGCACTAGTCAGTTGTTGGCGGTTTGTTAAACCAGCACTGTTAAAACTATCTGGTTTACCGGAGGAAGTCTCGAAACCAGTTTTTGTCAAAGCGATCGCATCTAATGACTTACATGCTGGTGGAAGCCGGGAAACTTACCTGTGGGGACAACTGTGTTTAGATGCAGCTGGTACCCACAAATTTCATCTGGCCAGCGGTAGTCATAGTTCTGGTAATTTGATTAATCTTGCTTATACCAATGGTCTAGCGGTGGTGCCAATCGGTAAAACCTTGATTCGGGCTGGTGAATCGGTATTAGTTTTACAGGTAGGGGAAGGTGTAACCAATCCCCACGGCGCTTATGCCGGGGGCTTTCAGTAGCCCTGTACAATATCTGCTAGAGAACAGGATAAGTACGAGCCTCCGGGCAGGGTTACACTCTGCCCCAATTGTTTTATCATCATGGAAGCATTAAAGTCGGGATCCCCATTCCACCCACAAGCACCACATTTGTAGCGTTTTCCAGACCGATAAGACTTACCTTTGACCGGATGGATGTGTAGGCTGTGTAAGTCTTAAAATAGATAGAGTAGTGTTGGAAACCAGGTTACTGGTCAGTAGCGCCTATCGATACTATCTACGGTAATCTTCAAGGTCTTAAGCCTAGCCAGCTCAAGCAACTCAAACGGTTGTATCACCAACGCTTACCTAGCGATAACTTGACTACACCGGAGTTTGCTCAACGTGTTGCAGCCATTAGCACAGATATTCAACAGCCCCTATGCACCTACATCAATCGCCGGGGACAAGTGATTCGTGTGGCTGTAGGTACCCCTACTCAGACCAAAATTCCTCCCCTGGAATTGCCCCGTTACGGTGCTGAACGATTGTGCGGGATTCGCTGTATTGCCACTCAGCTCAAATCAGAAACCCCTAGAGAATCTACCCTCACGGCTATGGCAATTCAGCGATTGGATGCATTGGTGGTACTTACGATTACTGGGTCAGGTATGATAAGGCGGGGTGGTGGAGCAACAGGTTATATCAAAGAAACCTATCTCGCACATTTGCTCCCTCCTAGTAACTCAGAAGCAAACAATAAGGTAGACTCTCAACTCCTCAATTGGAGTGTATCATCACCCATGAGTCTGGATATTCTGACTAAGCAGGATTTCCAGGAATTGGTCGAAGAGCTAGAAGCTGAGTTTCGACGGCAATTTGTGGCTCAGCAAGTCGATGTTGACCAAGATAGGGTGCTGATTATAGGATTAATGACTGAAAAAATCAGCCCAGAGCGATTTGAAGATGGCTTAGCAGAAATTGGGCGGTTGGTGGAAACCGCTGGTGGAGAAGTATTAGGGGTAATCCAGCAAAAGCGATCGCATCCCCATCCCCAAACAGTAGTTGGTAGGGGTAAGGTCGAGGAAATTGCCCTGACTACCCAAACCCTAGCCGCTAATCTGGTCGTATTTGACCGCGACCTATCACCAGCACAAGTTCGCAACCTAGAATCCCAAATTGGTGTTCGGGTTGTAGACCGTACTGAAGTGATTCTTGATATTTTCGCCCAACGAGCTCAGTCCCGTGCTGGTAAATTGCAGGTGGAACTGGCACAACTAGAATATATGTTGCCTCGCCTTACTGGTCGGGGTCAGGCCATGTCCCGCTTAGGGGGTGGCATTGGTACTCGTGGTCCGGGTGAAACCAAACTGGAAACGGAACGTCGCTCCATTCAGCGTCGAATTGCCCGACTTCAACAAGAAGTAAACCAATTACAGGCTCATCGGTCAAGGTTAAGGCAGCGGCGTCAGCAACAGGACGTTCCAACAGTGGCGGTCGTTGGTTATACAAATGCGGGCAAATCTACCCTGTTGAATACCCTAACCAATGCTGAGGTTTATACCGCTGACCAGTTATTTGCTACCCTTGACCCCACCACCCGACGCTTACCTATTGTTGACTCAGTAACGGGTAAATCTAGCGCTATGCTATTGATCGATACGGTAGGGTTTATTCACGAGTTACCCCCACCCTTAGTAGATTCATTTCGGGCTACCCTCGAAGAAGTAACAGAAGCAGATGCTTTGCTGCATTTAGTGGATTTATCCCATTCAGCGTGGGCTAGTCACATTCGTTCTGTAATGGGGATTCTCAGGGATATGCCCATTACACCAGGACCGATTTTAGTGGCATTTAATAAAATTGACCAAGTAGACAGTGATACCCTAGCGTTAGCGAAAGAAGAATTTCCTCAAGGAGTGTTTATTTCTGCTAGTAAAGGTCTTGGACTGGAGACATTGCGTCAGAAACTAGTTGAGTTAGTTCACTATGCGATCGCAACTCAATAAAGTGAATCAGCTTCATAAAAAATTAACCAAAATTATGAGTTCGCTAGTTCTAAACAAGTAGTTAATTTGGCAGTTTTATTTTTTGCTAGGAGTGGATTTTATAAAGGTCTATCACTACTTCTAGAGAACTACCATTATGAGAAAATGACTTACTAAACTAGGTTAGCTTCATAAAAAATTCACAAGTGTAAGCTAATAGATAGGGATAATTTAATTGTTAAAACCAAAACCAACTTCAAAGTTTGATGCTTCGTTCTGGGGACGCCGATATCCTAAATTTCCTTGAACAAATCCAGTTGGCTCGCAACGTCCCGATTGGCTTAAGGTGCTATCGTCTGCGAACTATGTGCATGCATTTTGGGCGCTGGTTAAACTTAGAGCCAGAAGCAATGCGTCAGCTGGTTTTTTTGTGCTATTGCCACGGTTTAGGGAAAATTAGCATTCCCGATCAGATCCTGTTCAAAACAGGACCGCTGACAGAAAAGGAGTGGACAAAAGTTAAGGAGTATCCTGAAGTTTCAGAACTGATTTGTAACCAGCATCCGTTCCTGAAGGAGTTTGCATTCTTAGTGCGTACCCACCAAGAGAGGCTCAATGGCACTGGTTATCCGGATGGGTTGCGTGGTGAGAAAATTCCTTACATTGTTCAGGTCTTTCAGCTGGTGAATGCGGCAGATGCTATCATCAGCAAGCGGCTATATCGTAACCGTAGTGACCCCCCAGGCATTCGCCCCTACTGGAAACAGGCGGTAGCAGAAATTACCAAAGAAATAAACGTTGGTGCAAGAGATCCAGAACTCTGTGAAAAGTTTTTTCGTTTTCTTGAACTGTACTATCGAGGCGGTGGTTGAAGGTGGAAAGTTAAAGGTTAAAGGTTAAAGGTTGAAGGTGGAAAGTTAAAGGTTAAAGGTTAAAGGTTAAAGGTGGAAAATTAAAGGTTGTTCGCGTAGCGTGGCCAACGGCCAAGGTTGAAGGCTAAAATTTAAAAGTTGAAGGTTGAAAGTTGAACGCGCAAGCGTGGCCGAAAGGCCAAGGTTGAATAAAAAAAAGTAAAATAAATAAATAGTTGACTAGTTGGTTTCACCTTTTTATTTCTTTAGCTATTGCCAAGGGGTCTTACAATTACCAAGAATCTCATCAATACTTGCTTCAATGGTTATAGAAATCCGCCGACTAAAGTTGTCACAGCATGGGGGCTTTTTAGCTTAATTTTGAGGGTTAAACGGTCATTTGCATTTCTGTATAAAAACAGTAAAGTTGCTCATTTGTCAATATAAATTCAGAAAATAAACATTTTTAAAAACTTTATTCTTCATCCTTCATCTTTCATCATTAATCTTACCCTACAAGGGACGCCTAGGGCGAACATCCTTCATCTTGACCTAGTTTCAACTGCTGCAAGTGATATACCCTAGGAGTATCAGTAAGGTTATATTGCAAAGGGGTGATGCTAATGTAGTTGTCGCGAATTGCCTGAACATCCGTAGGGATATCTTGAGGTAAGTGAATATGATCGGGTTGTTCAATATCCTCAATAACTTCACCAGCTAACCAGTAATAGATTTTGCCTCGGGGATCAACTCGTTTCTCAAAATTCTCAATGTAACGACGAATCCCTTGACGGGTGATCGCAATCCCAGCTATGTCTGAGAGCTTAACAGCTGGCACGTTCACATTGAGTAATGTTGTTTCCGGTAAGGGTTGCTTGGAGAGCTGATTTACGAGAGTTTTCGCAAACGAAGCGGCTACTTGAAACTCCTTTGAGGTGTAGGTGGCTAGACTGAAGGCAATGCTGGCAATCCCTTCGATTACCCCTTCCATAGCGGCTGAGACAGTACCAGAGTAGAGGACATCAGTACCGAGGTTAGAGCCATGGTTAATGCCAGAAAGCACTAAATCTGGTGCGGTATCCATTAATGCCCACAAAGCCAGCTTTACACAGTCTGAAGGGGTTCCAGAACAAGACCAAGCAGTAACCTTGGGATGAAAGATGTGATCTATAACTTCAGCACGGATCGGGTCATGGAGGGTCAAACCGTGACCAGTTGCTGAGCGCTCTCGGTCAGGACATACTACGGTAACATTATGCCCCGCTTCAGCGAGGGTGTTGGCAAGGGTACGCACACCAAGGGCAAAAATACCATCATCGTTGCTGATGAGCAATTTCATGAGATAAGATACTGCAGCCAAAGATAAAAGTCGCTGTTCGATTCTAATCTGAAATTGATGTACTCTAAGACCGTCTACCCCACTCACCTGACAATTTTTTAAGTAAAATGAAACAGTCCTGCATACAATGACAGGGGTTTCCGGTTCTTCTCTTACAACCTAAAATTACTGATGACAAGCCTCAACGAGATTGAGACCCAACTAGCTACACTCAAAGAAGAAGCAACCATTGCGATCGCTTCTGCTGATACCTTGGAACAATTGGAACAGTTGCGCATTAATTACCTAGGCAAGAAAGGGCAACTGTCTCAGATATTGCGGGGAATGGGTAAGTTAGCACCAGCAGACCGACCTCAGATTGGTGCGATCGCAAATGTTGTCAAAGAAACCCTCCAGCAGAACCTAGAGCAGAGGCTGCAAGACCTGAAAGCAGCTGAAATTCAGGAAAAATTGCGATCAGAAACCCTGGATGTGACTATGCCAGGGGTATATCGTCCCCAAGGTCGAATTCACCCCCTCAATAGCACCATTGATCGGGCCTTAGATATTTTTGTTGGTTTAGGCTACACCATTGCTACTGGCCCAGAGATGGAGACAGATTACTATAACTTTGAGTCCCTTAATACTCCCCCTGACCATCCGGCTCGGGATATGCAAGATACCTTTTACTTGCCCGATGGGAATTTGCTGCGTACCCATACCTCTTCGGTACAGATTCGCTACATGGAAAACCATGAGCCACCGATTCGGATTGTGGCACCTGGTCGAGTTTATCGACGGGATACGGTAGATGCTACCCACTCTGCAGTGTTCCATCAAATAGAACTGTTGGCAGTGGATGAAGGGATAACCTTTACCGACCTCAAAGGAACCCTTAAGGAATTTTTGGAAGCAATGTTTGGGGAAGAGTTAGAAGTGCGTTTTCGTGCCAGTTATTTTCCTTTCACTGAACCTTCAGCAGAGGTGGATGTGCAGTGGAAGGGAAAATGGTTAGAAGTGATGGGTTGCGGGATGGTTGACCCCAATGTACTCAAAGCTGTAGGCTATGATCCTGAAATTTATACAGGTTTCGCTGCTGGCTTTGGAGTAGAACGTTTTGCCATGGTGCTGCACCAGATTGACGATATTCGTCGCTTGTATAACAGTGATTTGCGCTTTTTGAAGCAGTTTTAGTATTGATTAGCGTTACTGGTACATTCAACGAAACTCTGATTCATCAGAACTAAGCAATCACAAACTAAACAACAATAATCATCCAAAGGATAAGTTAATTATATAGCGTTGCTTATCCTTCTGATATCGCCAGGAAACTGATTCTGGGTCTTTATCCTGACTCCATTGCTTAAAATCAGGTTTTTCTCTTAATTCTTGAAGTGTTGCTGGTGCCACTCCTAATCGTTGAGGTGACATACTCCCACACTGACTTTTAAAAATTCAGTGTGGGCTTCTTTCCAACTCCAGCCAACGCTTCGGATACTCGGAAAGCTTTACTGCTGACGGGATGCCCCACCGCCAATTTCAATATATTTTTTGCCGCATTCACATCACGATCTTCGGTGTAACCACAGGAAGGACAAGAATGGATGCGGTCTTTTAGTTTTTTAGGTACTTTTGTTCCGCAGTTAGAACAATTTTGGCTAGTATTTCGAGGATTTACTGCAACTGTGACCAACCCAGCGTTTAAGGCCGTAGGCCACGCTACGCGAACGGCTTTGGTTGATAAGATTGACAGGAATTGCCCCCATCCAGCGTCCAATACAGATTTAGCCATTCTAGTTCTGGCTAAACCTTTGATGTTTAATTTTTCATGAGCAACTAAATCATAGTCATCTAGTAGACTTTTAGTAGTCTTAAAATGAAAATCTTTTCGGGTATCAGCTACCTTCTTGTGAGCTTTCCCTAATTGATTTACAACTTTTTTTCTATTGTTACTACCTTTTTTTGATCTACTGACAGCTTTTTGGATTTTCTTTAGTCGTTCTTGAGCCTTTCTGTAGTACTGAGGAATTGGCACCTCTGAACCTTCAGACTTAACTAGGAAAGACTTGAGACCCATGTCTATTCCGATAGGATTTTTAACGCTGTCTACTGGAATGACATCCGGGACGGTATCATCTTGGATTGACAGCGTAACATAGTATCCATCAGCCTTTCGAGTTATGGTCGCTGTTTTGATTTTAAACCCTTCTGGAATAGGTCGATGATAAATCATCCTGACCTTTCCAAACTTTGGAAGAGTCAAAGTATTGCCATTTATAGGGGTTTTGGATAAAGACGGAAAAGTAAATGATCTGTACCTGTTCTTTCCTTTAAATCGAGGTTTTCCACTTCTTTTTCCATTACTGTCACCCTTCAAGAACCGCTTAAAAGCTAAATCAACTCTCTTTACACAGTCTTGAAGGACTTGAGATTGAACCACTTTATACCAAGGTCTATCCTTCTTTAACTGAGGAAGAGTTTTCTTTTGAGAGAAATAGTCAGGGTTGGCTCTCAAACTTGGTAGATGGCAAATCAAAGGACAGGAGTTAATGGAGCAGCGATTTTGCTCATACCAATTAAACCTATCTGCAAGCAAATAGTTGTATTGGCAACGAAGTAGATCCAGCCATTTCTCTATTTCAGATTCCTGGGCTTTGGTTAACCTTAGTCGGTATTGATAAGCTGCTCTCATTGTTGCTATCTCCTGTTTTTCGACCTACTATTAGTATAGTATACAGCTAGTCAAATGGCAAGTCATAATGAAAACCCTAAAAATGACGATACGGTTAACCGAGTATGAAAAGAAAAAACTGGAACAAGAAGCAACCAAAAGGGGGATGAACCAATCAGAGGTACTTAGAAGCTTGATAGCGCGTTTCCCCGAACGCGCCCCGCGTCGGCTTTGCCGAATCCCAAAGACTCTGTGTAAAATTCATCCCGGAGATGAAACCTGTTTATTAGGGCAGCCTTTAGGGTGGATCGGCTATACGTAAAAGGGTTAAAACTTTATGATCAAGGCTGCCCTATTCTTGCGGATACTTCTGACCACGCCGACTTTCAGTTCGGACGTGGGGCTTCTTTTACCGGCCAGCTAATTGTTCTTCACTTAGTCCTTGGAGAAATTGGCTCAGTGAATTAAATTTTGGTGAGTCCATTGCCAAAAATTAGAGGATATCTGAAAATTAAAAAATAATTGTCTAGGCACACTAAAACAGCAAAAAAGATCTAGTTACCTGTTTGCCTGTTACCTGTTAACTGGGTTTTTAACCAAAACTCCTGGTTCTTTCTGAATCGGTAAAGCCTCTAATACATCGGTTTGAGCGCAATACTTTAAATCTTCATGACCATTCAGCCGCAGCAGCCGTTTTCCGTGACTAGCGTGATAGAACATCTCTAGTAACTTATCTTGCCACTGGGAGTAAAGTGCGATCGCACCAATTACTTCATCATTACCAGCAATGTCATCCACTGAGTTTCCAGTTTCTTCCATAAGTCTTTGACTAATCGCCCCAGCACAAACTGTGTCTTCTAGGGAGTAGGCTCCTTCCCAACCTGACCCCACTAGCCAAATAGTATCTGGTTTGTGGGTCAGTAAATACTCCACTGCTGCCACACGATTCACTAAGGCCGCTGCTAGGACTACCGGGGAATTTTGGACACGCTGTAAAGCACGGGTACCGTTGGTGGTACTGATGAATAGTCGCCTTCCATCTACTCGCTCAGGTGTGCAAATTAAGGGCGAGTTACCCATATCACAGCCCTCTACCATTTTACCACCCCTTTCCCCAGCTCGTAGCCGTTTGTCAGTGGGCCATTGTTCGCTGATTTGCATTAACTTGTCGATATCACTGAACACTTGCACCGCTTCAGCACCAGCATTTAAAGCTGTAGCCATGGTCGTCGTGGCTCGCAGGACATCAATTGCGATCGCACAGTCTGGTAAGGTGTCTTTCGGAGTTTCTTCCGGGGTGTGGTAGATAGATAGCTTCACGGCTTGGATATAGTTGGTTTCTGGACTGCTGAAATTTTCCTTGACATAACTAGCCTGATTAATCTTGCCGATTAAACCAGCCAGCCTAATGGCAGCCCAATTTATCGGGCACGACAGCCACAAATAATAGTATATTAGTTAGCCGGTTCAATCAAGGTACCTGAAGAGATACTAAGGGGTGTTTGAGATTAGGTGGCATTGGCTCATTCAGTGCTCGGTAAATCCCCGACAAATGTTCCCGGAACAGCTGGTCAAAGACGGCATCTTGGTTGGAGGAATGACCCTCACCAAACCACCAAAACCAGTCAGAACCTTCTGCTGCATACAAAGCTTCCCAAACTTCTGGATTATTTTCTTCCGTGGCTTCTGGATGCTTGGCTAAGGTTTGTCGTGCTTCACTTAGTAAGTCCCAAGCTCGATTCTTGACTGGGTCACCAATCCAAGTGGTGAAGCTACCATCTATCCAGGAACCACTATGTAGTTGACTTACCGGAATAGTTTCTGTAGGGGAAAATTGTTCAATAAACTCAGAAACCGTTACGAGTTTGATATGAGGATGATCACTCAAAGTTTGATAGAGGGATTTGAGGAAGGGTAAACCATCTTCGGAATAGTTTTCCCAGCAATTCTCTCCATCTAAAGCAATCGTGACTAGCCAAGGCTGTTCTAAACCGCTGCAAGCCTCTGATTGCTGGGGTTTCGAGGTGTCAGGGTTAAACTCTGCGATCGCAAGGGAAGCGCGAATCCCCTCTAAATGTCCTACCAAATCAGCCGTTGCCTTAGTCGGCGACATTGACCCATAGGTAAAGCCAATCAAATCTGATAAGCGGTGGTCTCGAAACACAATCGCTAGGTCTTTGTGTTCTGTTTGTAGACGATAAGGGCGGTAAAGTAACTCTGGTTCGGTAACATTCCCCCTCTCATCCCGATGGAAACGGTGGTTGATACTGCAAGCCAATACTAATTCATCAGAGCAGATCCAATTAAACCCAGCTTCGGCAATGTAAGGTAAAATTTCAGGACTGACTGACTGTTCGGAAGGCCATAGCCCACGTGGAGCTCGTCCAAATTTTTCTGTATACATCTGCCAAGCCTTCTGGAGGTGTCGGGGAATATCCTCCTCCCACTGAAATCGCTGTTGGGGTAGACTCATCTCAGGAACAGCTACATGACCAGAATTCGTATCCACTAACAACGGTAGAATAGGGTGAGTATAGGGACTTGTAGTTATTTCCAGTTGACCAGCATCTTGCATTTTCCGGTGCTGGGGGATGATGCGGCTGAGGATTTCTCGTTGCTTGGAGTAAATGCGCTGTCGGTCTGACAAAGTGAAGTTTCGCCCCTGCTCCAACCATCTAGCAATATCGGGATCATCCCAAAACAACGGATCAATCCACGCTAGGTTATGCCATGCTAGTAGATCGCTGTAATCCTCTAATGTCCAATTGTTTAGGCACCACTCTTTCCCTTGATCTTGGCGGCTCTCATACAGTTCCCGATAGCGGGGATGGGGGTCAATCAGGGTGTAGTGATTGGCATCAAAGAAATGTTCGATAATAAATTGCTTCTGGTGTTGAGTCAGTTGTTCAGTGGAGGTTAGCGCTAGGGTCAGATAAGGATCGAAAGCAGTACCATCAATGTAATCTTCTAGTTGCAAAATTAGAGTTGGTACTAGATTCACCGTTTGATGCAACTTAGGGTAGCTCTCTAGGAGCAGCACCAAATCTAGGTAATCTTTCGTGCCATGTAGGCGTACCCAAGGTAGATGATATTGGCCTGATGCCACCGAGGCACCCTTGTGGGATTTATAAATCGGTTGGTGCTGATGCCAGATAAAGGCAACGTATAGAGGATGAGACATGGTGCGATCGCTATCCTAAACCTTAACCATGATATCGGTCATCAGTCATCAGTCCTTAGTCATTAGTCATTTCTCACAGAAAGCTACCATTAACATAGTTATCATGAAATTACAATGTAGCTGAGGTTTATTATGTCAGAAACAATGGCACTCACTCCAGAAAATGTTGAAACAGTCCTGGATGAGATGCGTCCTTACCTGATCGCTGACGGTGGGAATGTGGAGCTAGTTGAGTTAGATGGTCCGACTGTTAAATTAAGACTCCAGGGAGCCTGCGGGTCTTGCCCTAGCTCTACCATGACCCTGAGAATGGGGATTGAGCGCCGCTTAAGGGAATTTATCCCTGAAATCGCTGAAGTGGAGCAAGTAATCTAAGCGGAATACTCAGTTAATTACTGCGGAGTGCTGAGTTTTTAGGCGATTATACTTGCTCTGATCTCGATGGGAAACAGTAGGGGCACGCTCAGATCGTGTCCCTACAAAATATCTGTCTTTCAAACCATTGATAATGCCAACAATTGCTAATTGCTATAGAATTTACATTTTAGTTGTTAACATAATCCCTGAGGTAAAGCCTTACATGGAAAAGGCAAAATGCAAGATATAATAAAGTATATAGGGAAGTTAATCGGGATTTTGGGTAATTTCAAATAACTGGAATTATTTTTAACAATTAATTTTAAAATCCTATAGGAGGTATTACTAATTGCTAATCAATTTAAGAAATTAAAAAACTAATAAATTAAACTAATAAATTATCCCAGATAAGAGAGTGAAAGCCTTTTACCAGTACAAAGCAATTCTGTGAAGGTTGGAGCCGATAATGGAGGACTGAAGCAATAACCCTGAATTTCATCACACTTATGACCACACAGGAAGGCTAGTTGGCTAGTTGTCTCCACCCCTTCTGCCACCACCTTCAAGTTGAGACTGTGAGCCATTTGCAAAATCGCAGTAGTAATGGCTTCGTTTTTTGCATCCTCTGTAAGTTGGCAAACGAAAGAACGGTCAATTTTTAACACATCAAAGGGAAATAGTCTCAGATAGCTCAGAGAAGAGTAACCGGTTCCAAAATCATCAATCGAGATCTGAATACCAAAGGACTTTAACCGTTTTAAGGTAGCGATCGCATGCTTTGGATTGTCCATCAGGGTACTTTCGGTTAATTCTAATTGCAAATATCTTGGGTCAAGTTCCGTTTCTTCAAGAATTGCTACGATGGAGTCACTGAGATTGGGTTGATTAAACTGATGTCCCGATAAATTTACAGCGATTTGTACTGGGGACAAGCCTTGAGTTTGCCAGAGTTTGGCTTGGGTACAGGCTTTTCGGAGTACCCACTCTCCTACAGGCACAATCAAACCAGTTTTCTCGGCTAGGGGAATGAATTTAGTTGGAGAGATTGCTCCCAATTCTGGATGATACCAACGGATTAAGGCTTCTGCTCCCTCGATTTCTCCAGTTTTCAGATTTACTTTGGGCTGATAGTGAACTTGAAGTTCATCCTTTTGCAATGCTTGGCGCAATTGTAATTCTAGCCATAGGGCTTGTTGGGATTTGTCACCAATCGAGGCAATATAAAATTCGTAAGCCTTCTGTCCTTTTTGTCCAGCATTTTCTCTGGCTCGGTTGGCATGGGTGATCAGGGTATTTAGATCAAGGGCATCCCTACCAAAGCAGGCAATCCCGATTCTAGGGGTCAGGACAATCTCATATTCTCCTATAGTAAAGGGTAAGGATAAAGCATCGATCAGTGTTTCCGCCATCAGCCCTATCTCTATCTGGTTAATGGTAGTAGCTAGCAAGATCACAAATTGATCCATCCCTAACTGAGCCACCGTATCCAGAGGTCCAACCCTACCAAGAAGTCGTTTGGCCACTGCCTGAAGTAACAAATCACCATTAACAGGGCCTAAGATATTGTAGATCTGATTAAGTTGGTCAAAGCTTAAAGACAGCACTGGCAGACGACGATAACGTCCCTGTCGTTGTATCAGCAGTTGATTAAATCGCTCTTCTAGCAAAAGTCGGTTCGGTAAGTTAGTAACCTGGTCATAACGGAGTAGATAGTCCAGTTGAGCTTGCACTTTTTTCAGTTCAAGATGATGGCACTTGGTTTGATAAAGTCGTTTTTGTAGTCGAGTAGCGATCGCATCTAGCAATTCCTGGCGGTTAACAGGCTTGATCAGATAATCATCAGCCCCTAACCTCATGCCCATACGCCAATCTGACCAGTCAGCTTTGGAGCTGAGGAAAATAAAGGGAATCGCAGCAGTGATGGGATGTTGCTGTAGAGTCTTTAAAACACCATAACCATCTAGCTGAGGGATAATTATATCACAAATAATTAAATCTGGCTGCTGGTTTTGAGCAAGCTTGACTCCACTGCTACCGTTGTCACTACTAATCGTTTCGAACCCTTCTGCTCTGAGCAGGGTGAGGAGGTTATTCCGAATGATTGGCTCGTCTTCAATTACTAGAATCTTATTCATACTGGTTTGGACTTAAATCAGGTGTAGTGGACATAACATAAAAGGTGACCTTGAACAGGGCCCAAGCGAAGGAACAGCGTAAAGATAGAACGAGGTATTTCAAGACTGCAAGGGATCTCCCACAGTCGGAGCACAGTAAGAACACCAGGTTTCGTTGGTGTAGCTGCCTTTCGGTACGGGTGTCGGTTACTAACTCAGTAGTATTGGCAGTATGTTACCTAGACTTGGTATCAGTAATGAGGTAAGCAGATACTTCATGATTGTTTTCTGTTGGTAGTTATTTGGAGCTATTAACTGAGTATATTGGTATCTTAATTTACTAGAAAATTTTCTTTATTGAAATAAAAAAACATGCTTATCTTTGATAAGTAAGGGGTAATATAGGGGCGGATTTGTATAAGAATTAACAATTCTAATAATGTTCACAAAAACTTCACAGTATTTTTTAATAATAAAAAATACTTAATGAATAACTATCGCTAGCATGGCGTTTATTCGACCTTTAAAAAAAAAGTCAACCTTATCACTAGCTTGTGTCAATAAACATTTGCATACAATGCGTTAAAGCACGTGTAAGTATTTGAAAGTCTTTTAATTAAATTCGATTCTGATTAATTAGCGATTAATCAGCCGTCAAGATTTATGAGCTATCCATCCGGTAGTTTGATCGAAACTTATGGGATAATTGGACTATAATTCAGCAAAATTATGCTGAATTTGGTAGAGAAATACTATGATAATCATTCACATAGCACAGTTAAATTGATAGCTTTTCATGTAGAGGCTGATTAATAGGCATTAGCACTAAGCAGGGATCCACCCTGATTGCCCCGCAACCAAGCTCGAAGCGCGGTTAACCGTTAACCCTCAGTCAAGCCTCAACATCACCCTGTAACTTTTGCTGTGCCAATTAGATGGTTAACAAGTTACTAAGCTTACTAAGCGGGTTTATAAACGATTTGTAAACACCCAGAAGGCCAAAAGTTATTGTAGTGCTAGTCTATTGTCCGTCTGATCGTTCACAACCTATTTATTTTGGCTATATAATTATTGAACTTTAAGTAATTTTTATTCCAATAACTCATAGAGTTAATCATTATAATTTTCCTCACACCTAAACCAGGATATTAGTTATTAATTAATCTATTGTTACCGAAGTGGTGGATTAGCGCATCAACCGTATGACTAAATAAGTATGGGCATAATCACTTAATTTAGCTTAGATACGTTATAGTTAGTTTACTTACGCCCTTCGATATAGCTAACATCACCCACCTTGACCCTGAAGTCATACCTATAAGTCATACCTATCTGCTGCTGTAACCCCCTTTGATTAGCTAGTTATAGCAATGACTCCAGTACTATAACCTGCTATTAGAAAAAAAAAGCAACTAAAGGAAATATTTAGTACTTATGGCTGATAGTTTACGACCTATTACGTATTTTTACATATGCACTTCAGGATGACTACTCTAGAAAATCCGTTAAATCTCGAATGCCGAAAGCAGTTTAGGTGAGTTTTCCTAGATATTGAAGGCTAGCCTAGCTTACAAACAAGCTACTAGCTAACAACCAGGGTCAGTATCATCCTAGACCCAGGGACTATTTATATATCTTTGTGTTCTCAATTTAGGAAAAATTCTCCATGGCTCAACGAAAGTCAACGAAGCTTCGTCGTAGATACTTACGACCATTAGTCAGTGCTTCCCTCATTCTCGGTAGTTTGTTTCAGCTAGCAGTACCTGTATTTGCTGAGGGAACTGATGCTGGTGTACCGATTATTAACCAGTCGGAAGCTACCTATGAAGACCCCAACAATCCAGGGGTTACCATCGACGCGACCTCAAACACTGTAATCGTTGAGGTGGCTGAAGTTGCTGGTTTGCTGGTTCAACCTGATGGTGTTAATGACGTCAACCTAGGTAGTATTGCTACTGGTGATACCCTGCAATTTGACTTCGTGATTACCAACATTGGTAACGAAGACACCAATATTGCGATTCCTGGTCTTGATAACATCGCCATCACTGGTTTAGATACCGATCCTGCTGCTCCTACTCCTATTACAGTGACAGCTGACTTGGATGGGGATGGCACTTTCGAGACAACTATTCCAGCAGCTGGTTTTACTACAACCACTCCCATTCGTGCTGATCAGAGCATTAAGGTACGGGTTGAAGGTACGGTTATTGTAGATGAAGCAGGGGCTCCGATTAATGTCCAGTTAGGTGATACCGGACCTAACGACAATAGTCCTGCTACCGATAACCAGCCGGATGCTGATGATGGTTCCAATCCTAACGAGGTTACTACCGTAAATGTTGAAGGTGATCCTCCAGTCAATGGTGAGCGTGAAGGTGCTGCGTTCCAAGAGGTCTTACTCTCTACAGAGATTAAGGAACTAGCCACCATCACTGTTCTCAAGCGAATCGAAGGTCCGAATAATATTGATCTAGTTGATAACAATAACAGTCCTGAGAATGCTAGCGATGATAAAATTACTTATCGCTTAGACTTCCGGGTTGAATCCTCTAACCCAGCGATTAATTTCCAAGCTGCGGATCTCGAAGGAACTACCATTACCGTTGATGGTCAGACAGAAGAGAGGATATTGGTCTCTGATGTCATTCCCGAAAATACAGAATTTGACTCTGATGTAACGCCCACTGTGCCAGCTGGGCCAGAAGGCTGGACAGTGGTCTACTCTGATGATGACCCAGCGGTGACTGGTCGTGACGCCCTGAGCGTAGAGTGGTCTACTACTGCCCCAGCTGATGTTAAGCGCATTGGTTTCATTGCTAACGGTCCTATTACTTTAGGAACCTCCACTGAAGCTGATCCCAATGGCTTCAGCTTTGGTGTGATCACTAGTGGCTTACCCGTTGCTGGTGGTGAAGTCGCTAACATTGCTCAGGCATTTGGTGAAACTGTCGGTGACCCAACGGATGAAGTGGTCTACGATGAATCCGGTGACCAAAATCCCAACAACTACAATGATGATGGTACACCACCGGATGAGAGCGGTACCGACTTCAACCCAGCTACAGACCTTGGTATTGCCAATCCCAGTGCTGATGGTGTTGATGAAGACAATGACAACACAGGTGAAGGACCTAAGGGTGAAGACACTGTAGTTACCATTACTGCAGAGATTGATACTACCAGTCAAATCCTCAATGGTCCGGAGGATCGACCCAATGCTATTGGTCCAACCAATGACAATGATGACTTCACTAACCAGTCCACAACTATTCCAGCTGGATTAGCTCAGGGTCAGCCCATTCCAGATCCAGCTGAGGTTACCTTCAACAATACGGTTGAGAACCCCAATACTACTAATTTAGATAACGTCACCTTGTTGCCAATTGCGCCTTCAGTGGGTACTGCGGCGACTAATGACCCTCAAGTTAATCCTCAATTCACCACTCCAGTAGACTTTGGACCAAATACCCAGATTCCTAATGACACTGAGGTCACGATCAGGTACACCCCAGATACAGGTGATGTTCAGGAAGCAACCTACACCTACAACGAAGAGGGCGGTTTTACCCTCACTGGTGGTACAACAGTTAATGTTGGTACTCTCACACCAGGTCAGCAATTGGATTACGAGGTAATTGTTGACTTACCTGCTAATACAGCTCAAGTTGAGGGTTACCCGATTCCGATTGTTTCCTTTGTGGACAACAACCCGAACGGAGACTTTGATGTCACTGACGAAACTGTCTTCAACATTACTGTTGACCGGGTCTACACTGGCTACATGCAGATGGTGAAAGAAGCTCGGATTCTGGATACTGATGGTGTAACAGTGATTCAGGACTTCACCGGCGGAGATCCCACAGGTGATCAGGAAGGTACCCTCACAGAACGAGCTAAGCCTGGTCAGTTTATCGAGTACCGAATCACCTACACCAATATCTCTGAACCACTAGTGGGTGCTGGTAACGTAGTTTTGGATGCTAACAACTTCACCATTACTGAGGATGGGGACAAAGCTCCTAACAACTGGGTTACTGTCACCACTCACGAGCAGGGAACTGAACCATCTCAGGGTACTGTGGAGTACTTCAATAATACCTTATCCTTTGGAAATAGTGACCCAGCTAGCGGTGAAGAAGTGACTAGGTACGTCAATGAAGTTGGTACTGTTGCTCCTGGGGACAATGGATCCTTTGTCTTCCGTCGTAAGGTTGACTAATCCTTGATGCTCTGAAGTAGGAAGTATAGCGCTACGCGCAATGGCATTGGCAAGAGGCAAGAGGCAAAAGGCAAAACTTGCGTAGGGTGCGTTAGGGCGGGCTTGCCATCATGTTCAACACCGAGCGCCAGTGTGGGAACAGCCCGCCCCGTAACGCACCACCCAAGGGGGAGTCCTGATTTTCTGGGTTCCCACTGTGGAGATAGGCCGCCTGGGAATGGAACGGGCAAGATGCCCGTTCCACCAAGATGCCCGTTCCACCAAGATGCCTGTTCCACCAAGATGCCTGTTCCACCAAGATGCCCGTTTCACCCACTGGATCAAACAGCAAAAGTGAGATGGATCCAAGCTATCCGGCGAACAGCCTTCAAACTTCAGCCTTCAAACTTCAGCCTTCAAGCTTCAGTCTTCTATAAAATTGTTGTAATTATCAAGAGGTTTATTGCAAATGAAACGTTCATCAATTCTAGGTCTGGGTGCGATCGCATTAATTGTTGCTGTGCCTTTTGTAGGTAAGACTCCTGTATTAGCTGGTTTACAGGAAGCTGGGGAAGTGATTGTCCAAAACATCATGCGCCCCAAAGTGCAGTTGAAATTAGTGGCTAAGAAGAAGATAGTAGAAGTTGATACTGAAGGTAAAGAAAATATTACTTGGCAAGCCCTAGAGAACAAAGCCATTGTCAAACCAGGAGATACCCTTCGTTACACTGTCAAAGGTGAGAATTCTGGGGAAGTGGAGGCTGACAATCTGATGGTTACCCAACCTATTCCCCGCGCTACCATGTATATCCTTGATTCCGCTAGCAACAGCAATGGAGCAACGATAACTTACAGCATTGATAATGGAGAGACTTTTATAGAACAACCTACTATTGAAGTCACCCTTGAAGATGGCACGGTAGAAACTAAAGCTGCCCCTGCTTCAGCCTACACTCACGTTCGCTTTGAGTTTCCAGAAGCTCTCGATCCCAAAGCAATTTTAGAAGCATCTTATGATGTCACTGTTCGCTAGTACTTAACAAGTAACGATTAGTGCTTAGTCATTAGTAATTAGTCATTTGTAAATACCAATAAAATCTTCTTAATTACAAATGAATTATAAATTCAAACTCATAAATCAAGACTAATGACTAATCACTTAAGCTGATAATTAGGTTATTATAATAACCTAATTATAGGGAATTAAATAATTTTTTCAATAGCAAATATTACCTCACGGGGTGACAACAAAGCTCAAACCTATATAGGTTTTATGTTTTAGGTTTTAGGTTTTAGGTATTGGGTAAATTACAGCAATGAGTCATTTGTATTTCCCAGCAATTGAAGCAATTTTCACGCATACTTCGTCAATGATAGTTTTAATAATCCATCCCGCTTGACAATTTTACCTAACACCTAACCCCTAAAACCTAACCCCTGTAAGATTTTCAATTAGCTTGTAACCCCCTGAGAAATATTACTCATTTTTGACGTGGTAACAGTTTTTATTTTGCTAAATATAGCACTACGCATTAAGCTTAGGACATTCCTAAACTCTGAAACTTAGTCATAGCTTACTTCTGACTTCTGACTTCTAACTTCTGACTTGCGCGTAGCGCTATACAACTCCGCATTAATACTGATTATGCTTTAGTAAAAAATCAGCAGTTTACGCCTCGCTTTTGTAGCTATTTCGCTTCATAATAGATCTGAATACAGCATAAAACCTAAAGTATATAGCCTAATAAGTATAGCAAGGGAAGTATAGTTTAGGACATAGTCTTTTAGTTGAAAGGGAGCAGGGAGCAGGGAGCAGGGAGCAGAAGATGTCTTAAGCTTTACTTCGACTGCTATTTTTAAAAAAAACATAAATACTGCACAAAAAAAATCAGCGCAAATTGCGCTATTTTTTGCTTAAATTTGCGTTTTTTATATAAAAAAATCACCTACAATTTAAAATTTAATCAAAAAAAGCAATTTAACTTAACAAAACTATCCAGTGATTTACTATCAAAATGTGCAAATCAACCCCTTACTGGAAGAAGCGTTTCCCAAAGCTGCTAGCAACAGCTTTGATAGGAGGTGTCTTACCAACATCTCCACCAGTACTGTCGCAAACTCAGCCAGCAGAAATTTCAGCAACAACTGGTCAGACACCGCTACAGTGTACAGCTCCTGAAACAGTAGCAGCAACTGTGATCAATCAAGTCACTTATCGGTACCAAATGCCTCGTGGTCCAAGGGGAAGATTCTCTCGACCTAGTGAGTTGTTCATTAGTGGTACTTCTAGAAAAGTCAAGAGTGAAACCTCTAAACAAGGAACTCTCAATCTGGTATCTCAGGGAATTCAAGATGGGGAAGGCCAGTTGGTGTTTGGCTTAGGTGCTATGACTGATGCCCTGGAGGATGAACTAGTAACTTTGGGCTTTACTTCAGAAGAAGCCAGCAATGCCAGTATCCAAGCGGTAATGAGTTTTGCTAATTCATCCACTGACACTACCGCTGATCAAGTCATCACTGCTGCCAAAACTGCTATTGAGGAAGCGATACCGAATAAAGCTGCACTCTTAAATGGGGAGAATAGTCAGACCGATCAAGTAATAGCTCTAGTTTTTACTGGACTAGCTCAACAGGGCTTAGAATCGATTGGTATTGCTGAAGCCGATGCCGCAACTGCCCAAAATACAGCAGCTGGTTTAATTCCAACTGACTTGAGTACCACTACTTTTACAGAGATTCGCACCAAAGCATTTGATGAAGCCCTCAATGCTATCCCTGAACAACAACAACTCTTGATCCAAGCTAAGGACTCTCTTGAGCAAGACCTACAAAACATTCAGTCTGGTCAAGGGTCGCGGGTGCAATCGGGAGATATTGTGAGTTTCCGTTATGCCTTGCTTAACACTGGGGACGCAGCAATTGAGGTAGAAACTCCTCAAGCTAACGTGATTACTCAAAGTGGCTTAGTCGGTTCAGCCTCCATTGGCAATGTTACTGTTGAGGGTTTGGAGGAAACCCCGGAAACCCTGACAATCGAGCCTGGGCAGGAGGTGGTGCTGAATGTGCAAGTGGCAGTTAATGCTGCTGTTGAAGACAACGATGAGCAAACTATAGCGCTAGGTTTTAGCAGTAATTGTGGTCAAGACAATACCTCCTTACAAACCGCACAACAGACCATAGCTACTATAGCTCCTACACCAGACCCCAGTTTGGAACTGATTGACCCGTTTGGGGAAATCCGGGGTTGTGACAATGAACTGTTGGATGACTATACCGGATTTAGCGTTGGCTTATTTGATCCAAACCCCAATGACCCTACAGGATTCTTGAATGCTGTAGAACTGACCACCACTGAAGTTCCCGATGACCCCAATAACAACATTCCTGAAGGGATTCAACCTAACACTACCAATGCCAATCCCTATTTCGTTAGCAATGAAGACAATGAAAACCGAGGTAGATATAGCTTTCTGTTTGATCGAGACCGAGGTCAGTTAGACCAAGGTCGAAGCTACATTTTGGTGGTTAATCCACCCGCTAATAGCAATTTCCTGCAACGACGGATTCGGCTGACGATCACTAATGTTGATCAAGCGCAAAGTATAGTTTCCTATACTGCTACGTCTGTAGATGGTCTACCGATTAGTACCGATGCCAATCCCACAGAAGTACAGGGTGAATTCCTGATTCGGAATGCGGAACGGGAAGGTCTGGTTTTGGGATTGTTGAATGTAGATACGGGTATTTGTGACCTTGAATCAATTCGGATTACCAAGAGCGCAGGGCGAGCTACGGCTGAACCAGGAGATACTATCATCTACCGCCTCTCTGTGCGCAATCTAGCCAGTAGTGCTGTGGTTGACATTGTAGTGACTGATGACTTACCCCTAGGATTCAAATTCCTTGAAGATTCTGTCCGGGGCGAGTTACAGCAAGAATCAGTGGAGATTGAAACCACACAAGATGGGGCAAGAATTACTTTCAGGGCAGCAGAGCCAATTCCAGAAGGTGGAGTATTGAACATTGCTTATGGGGTGCAAGTCACTCCAGATGGCATTCGGGGTGACGGGGAGAACTCAGCTATTGTTGCTGCGGAACGGGATGACAACGGTTGGGATATCAAAGATGGTCCAGCGGTTCATCGAGTACGAATTGATCCTGGCATTATTTCGGACTGCGGCACCTTACTAGGTCGAGTATTTGTAGACAAAAACTTTGATGGTCATCAGCAACCAGGAGAACCGGGAGTTCCTAATGCGGTGATCTTTATGGAAAACGGTAACCGAATTACTACTGATGCCAATGGTCTGTTCTCGGTTAAGAACGTTCTACCGGGATACCACACTGGAGCTTTAGACCTGACTAGCCTTCCAGGTTACACCCTAGCTCCCAATACCCATTTCAATGAAGGCAACAGTCAATCCCGACTCGTGCGTTTAGAGCCTGGTGGTATGGCACGCATGAACTTTGCAGTCACCCCGACCTTCAACGAAGAGGATCAGCAATGAAATTAATTAATAATTATAACATATCTTGTAAACTACAGCTAATGGGAGCGATCGCTGGTAGCGTCACCATGGTGCTGTATCCTGCGATCGCTGAAGCTGAATCAACCCAAGCAGCAGAGGAAAATTTACCAGTCATTGACCTGAAGCCAAGTCAACTACCTAGCCTTGATCTCAAACAAGAACCTATCCTCAGCTTCAATCCCGGTCTGGTTCCCTCCCTAAACCAAAATGAGCTATCAACAACAATTGCTCTGAGACAGTCTTCCAGTTTTAACATCAACGATGGACAATTTCCTAGCTTTGATCTGAGCTCAGATCAAGTCCCTAGGCTCAACTGGAAACGAGAACCTATCGTTAGTTTCAACTCCACTCTGACTCCTTCACCAATCCCACAGACAGAGCCATCCTCACATATCGCCCTCGCACCTGTAGTGGATTTAAGTAAAGGTCGGCTACCTAGTTTTGACCTACTGCCTGGTCAACTACCTCAGCTAAATTCACCAAAAGCTCTACTTGCTAATCTAGACCTGAAACAACAGCAAAGGGTTAGTCTCAATCGCGTTAATACTGAAGCTAGACAAACTATACCGATACCAGCAAGTCAGTCATATCAAGAGATTGCGTATGCACCTGGTATCGATATCCAACTCGAACAATTACCGAACTTTGCTGTTAATGGTGAATTCCCTAACTTAAATTTAAGTAATGCTAAATTAGACAACCTTCAACTGCGCTCCCAGCAAAGGGTTAGTCTCAATCCCAGTATCAATACTGAAGCTAGACAAACTATACCGATACCAGCAAGTCAGTCAAATCAAGAGATTGCGATTGGCCTATGGCCACGCTACGGGATTGACCTACGGTCACGCTACGGGATTGACCTACGGTCACGCTACGCGATCGCAGCTAGTATCGACTTCCAACGGGGAAAATTACCTGAGTTTGAGGTTAATGGTCAATTACCTCAGATAGATTTAACTAACAATAAGTTAGACAACCTTCAACTGCGCTCCCAGCAAAGGGTTAGTCTCAATCCCAGTATCAATACTGAAGCTAGACAAACTATACCGATCCCAGAAACTCAGTCACCTCAAGAGATGGCAATCGCAGCGAGTATCGACTTCCAGCAGGGAAAATTACCTGAGTTTGAGGTTAATCGTGAATTACCTCAGATAGATTTAACTAACGATAAGTTAGACAATCTTCAACTGCGATTGACCTACGGTCACGCTACGCGATCGCAGCAAAGAGTTAGTCTCAATCAACGGATTAATCCTGAAGCTAGAAAAACTATACCGATACCAGAAACTCAGTCACCTCAAGACATTGCTTATGCACCTGGTATCGATATCGAAGTCGGAGACTTACCCAACTTTGAAGTTAATGGTGAATTCCCTAACTTAGATTTAACTAACGATAAGTTAGACAATCTTGAGCTGCTTACCCAGCAAAGAGTTAGTCTCAATCAACGGATTAATCCTGAAGCTAGAAAAACTATACCGATACCAGAAACTCAGTCACCTCAAGACATTGCTTATGCACCTGGTATCGATATCGAAGTCGGAGACTTACCCAACTTTGAAGTTAATGGTGAATTCCCTAACTTAGATTTAACTAACGATAAGTTAGACAATCTTGAGCTGCTTACCCAGCAAAGAGTTAGTCTCAATCAACGGATTAATCCTGAAGCTAGAAAAACTATACCGATACCAGAAACTCAGTCACCTCAAGACATTGCTTATGCACCTGGTATCGATATCGAAGTCGGAGACTTACCCAACTTTGAAGTTAATGGTGAATTACCTAAGATAGATTTAACTAACGATAAATTAGACAACCTTGAGCTGCGTACGCCCCAAAGAGTTAGTTTTAATAGTATCAATAATGAAACTAGAGAAACTCTACCGATACCAGAAACTCAGTTAGATCAAGACATTGCTTACGCACCTGATCTCGATATCCAAGTTGGAGACTTACCCAACTTTGAGCTCAATGGTAATCAATTACCTAAGATAGATTTAAGTAACGATAAATTAGATAACCTGGAGCTGCGTACGCCCCAAAGGGTTAGTTTTAATAGTATCAATAATGAAGCTAGAGAAACTCTACCGATTCCAGAAACTCAGTTAGACCAAGACATTGCTTACGCACCTGGTATTGATATCCAAGTTGGAGACTTACCTGAGTTTGCGGTTAATAGTGAATTACCTAAGATAGATTTAACTAACGATAAGTTAGACAACCTGGAGCTGCCTACGCCCCAAAGGGTTAGTTTTAATAGTATTAATCGAGAAGCTAAACAAACTCTACCGATACCAGAAACTCAGTTAGACCAAGACATTGCTTACGCACCTGATCTCGATATCCAAGTTGGAGACTTACCCAACTTTGAGGTTAATCGTGAGCAATTACCTAAGATAGATTTAAGTAACGATAAATTAGATAACCTGGAGCTGCGTACGCCCCAAAGGGTTAGTTTTAATAGTATCAATAATGAAGCTAAAGAAACTATACCGATTCCAGAAACTCAGTTAGACCAAGACATTGCTTACGCACCTGATCTCGATATCCAAGTTGGAGACTTACCTGAGTTTGCGGTTAATCGTGAATTACCTAAGATAGATTTAACTAACGATAAGTTAGACAACCTTGAGCTGCCTACGCCCGAAAGGGTTAGTTTTAATAGTATTAATCGAGAAGCTAGAGAAACTCTACCGATCCCAGAAACTCAGTTAGACCAAGACATTGCTTACGCACCTGATATTGATATCCAAGTTGGAGACTTACCTAACTTTGAGGTTAATGGTAATCAATTACCTAAGATAGATTTAACTAACGATAAGTTAGACAACCTTGAGCTGCCTACGCCCGAAAGGGTTAGTTTTAATAGTATTAATCGAGAAGCTAGACAAACTCTACCGATACCAGAAACTCAGTTAGATCAAGACATTGCTTACGCACCTGGTATTGATATCCAAGTTGGAGACTTACCTAACTTTGAGGTTAATGGTAATCAATTACCTAAGATAGATTTAACTAACGATAAGTTAGACAACCTTGAGCTGCCTACGCCCCAAAGGGTTAGTTTTAATAGTATCAATAATGAAGCTAAAGAAACTCTACCGATACCAGAAACTCAGTTAGAGCAAGACATTGCTTACGCACCTGATCTCGATATCCAAGTGGGAGACTTACCCAACTTTGAGGTTAATGGTGAATTACTTAACTTAGATTTAACTAACGATAAGTTAGACAACCTTGAGCTGCGTACGCCCCAAAAGGTTAGTTTTAATAGTATTAATCGAGAAGCTAGAGAAACTCTACCGATACCAGAAACTCAGTTAGAGCAAGACATTGCTTACGCACCTGATATTGATATCCAAGTGGGAGACTTACCCAACTTTGAGGTTAATGGTGAATTCCCTAACTTAGATTTAAGTAACGATAAGTTAGATAACTTTCAACTGCAATCGCAGCAAACCGTTAGTCTCAATCCTACTGTTAATCCTGAACCAATCCAGCAGATAGAAGCATCACCACCAGTAATTGAACCAGTAATTGAACCGAGTCAGGAGCAACTAATTAGCTTTAACCTAAGACAGGAGCAATTAGCAAGCTTTGACCTAACAGACAAACAACTTCTAAGTCTGGATTTGACACAGCAGTCATCACTCAACCTTGACCTAAAACCAGTTGAACTCCCAACAATTGCTTTTGCAGAATTGGGAGAAGAGTACCAAAACACTCTCGAAATCGCTAACTACTGGATACGGCAAAGAAGACGCAACCGCCGACAAAGACACCAACAACGCAGAAGAGAATCGACTCCATCTTCTACCTCTAAACCCAAATCATCCTATTTAAAAGTACTTGCCCCTACTTCAGAGAAGGTATTAGATATTCCAGCAACTAGCATTATTTTACAATATGGTTTAGGAGCTGAGGTGGAACTTCGGGTCAATGGTAAACTCATAGATCCCTCTTTCATTGGACGCACAGAAACAGATACACTAACTAATCTTGTAACTCGGACTTGGTATGGTATTGTCCTTAAGGAAGGGGAGAATACGATCACTGCCACTATCGCTGGGTCAGATAACGTAATTTCTATACCGGTACAAGTAAGAGGAACACCCGATAAACTGGTTGTGGAAACGCGCGAGGCTCGTATCCCAGCCGATGGACGTTCTCTAGCAACGGTTCAGGGTCGGTTATTGGATAAATTCGGTAATGTCTCTCACCGCGATACCATTGTTACCTTATACACCAGTGACGGTGAGTTCGTTGGTGTAGACCAAAACCCAGACCAACCGGGATTTCAGGTAGAAGCTCGAAAGGGGCAATTTACGACTGAACTGCGCTCAGGCTTAGACGCTAAAACCATTCGGATTAGCGCTGCTACTAATGATTTAGAAGCCTTTACCCAAATGCAGTTTGAAACTGCACTGCGCCCGAGTTTAATAACCGGCGTGATCGATATGCGTTTGGGAACTGAAGGGACAGACTTTTTCAGGAGCTTTCGGGACTTTTTACCAGAGGATGAAGATGATGACACTAAATTTGACATCCGATCCGCTGCTTTCTTCACTGGAAGCCTTGGCAATTGGTTAATCACTGGGTCATTTAATACTGACCATGCTTTGAACAAAGGCTGTGATTGTAATGATAGTAATCGGTTATTTCGTGAGTACCAATCCTCTGAACAAGACTATCCCGTTTACGGTGATAGTTCGACGGTGGATGTAACTACTCCTTCTATAGATAATCTCTATCTGAGGCTAGAACGCTCTGGGACAAAAGTAGGAATAGAAGCAGACTATTTGATGTGGGGGGATTACAACACTGAGGAGTTTTCTAGACGCTCTCAATTATTTACTTCGACGAGACGCAAACTCCACGGCTTCAAGACTAACTACAACTTTGGTAAGTTTCAAATTACTGGATTGTTCGCCAATAACGTAGAAGGGTTCCAGCGGGATACGATTGTCCCTGATGGTACTAGTGGTTTTTACTTTCTTTCTCGGCGACTATTGGTTGCTGGTTCAGAAGAGGTTTACATCGAGTTAGAAGAACTACAGCGACCTGGTACTGTAATTAGACGAGAACGTCTCAGTCGGGTCAGTGACTATGAAATTGACTATGACCGTGGCACCTTATTGTTCAACCAACCAATGTTACGTACTGACTTGGATCAAGAAGGACGAGTCTTAGTGCGGCGGATTGTTGTTACTTATCAGTTTGATGGGGATAGCGAAGATACTAATATTTACGCAGGTCGGTTTCAATACAACTTCTCTCGGGAACTTAATCAAGAGAGTTGGCTCGGCGCTAGCTATCTACGGGAAAATCAGGGAGCTAGGGACTTTGAGCTTTATGGTGTGGATGGTTTGTTTTCCTTTGGGGAGAATGTTCAATTAATCACAGAATACGCTCATTCTACCAATGATTCTGACGAATTAGGCTTAGTAAGCGGTTCAGCCTACCGCGTCCAACTAGACGGAAAATTTGGTGATGCTTTCTCCGGTAAGGCTTATTTGCGCTCCACTGAAACTGGCTTTGCCAATAACGCTACCGTTAGCTTTGTTCCTGGTCAAACCCGTTATGGTGCTCAGTTTCAGGCCAAAGTGACTGATACGACTAATTTTCGGGTACAGGTAGACCGGGAAACTAACCGAGGTATAGCCCCCCGAGTTGTTACTAGCTTTGGTGATTTATTCGACCCCCGTACCGAACCCCAGGCTGGTAATCGGGTGGATAATTCTCTAACTACTGTAATTGCGGGGATTAAGCAACGTATTGGTCCGGGTAGCCTCCAACTCGACTGGGTGTTTCGCGATCGCGAAGACCGTAAAGATGACTCTAGAAGTCGTACATCCAATCAGTTGCGATCGCGTTTTAAAATGCCCTTAACTGATAACCTTACCTTCCAGGCTCTCAATGAACTAACTCTATCCAGCGAAACCGATTCAGTGTATTCAGACCGCACTGCGATCGGATTAGACTGGCGAGTGTATCGAGGAATTACCATCAATCTCGGACAACAATGGTTTACCCGAGGGCAATTTGAGGGGCAAGAAATTACCCATCTTGGTATCAGTGGCGATTACAATCTTGGCTCTGATACCACTATCTCTGGACGTTACTCTATTGTCGGGGGATTAGATCAGATGACCGGTCAGGGCGCTATCGGCTTGAAGCAGGGCTGGACGATTTTCCCTGGTATGCGACTAAACCTTGCTTATGAGCGGGTATTAGGTAACTTCCTTGGAGAAAACGCTGCTGCTGATCAGTTCAGTCAACCCTACGCTTTTGGTCAAGGAGCCTCTGCCCTTGGATTTGAGAGTGGCGAAAGCTACAGTATCGGTTTTGAATACACTGACAGTCCTGATTTCAAAGCTAGTTTCAAATGGGAGCATCGTTCTTCTAATCGTGGCAACAACACTGTCATCACTGGAGCAGCCTCTGGGAAATTGTCTCCTGCTATAACTGCTTTATTTAGTTATCGACAGGCGAATGGTGCTAATCAACGACTTAGGAGCCGATTAGGAAACTCGATCAATCTCAGGCTAGGTGTTGCTTACCGCAATCCCGAGAGCGATAACTTTAACGCTTTGATGCGCTATGAGTTTCGCCAGAATCCCGCTACTATACCCGACACGATTTTATTAGGCAGTGGTAGTGGTTATAACGAACATCTATTTTCCGGCGAAATGATATATGCTCCGAACTGGCGATGGGAATTTTACGGTAAATATGCTTTGCGTTATAGTAGATCCTATTTATCCAATGATTTAATCGGAGATAGCACCATTCATCTCGGTCAACTCCGAGCATCCTATCGTCTAGGCTACAACTGGGATATAGTCGGTGAAGCTCGCTTGATCTCTCAACCTTCAGCGGATTACTTTGAAAATGGCTTCCTGATTGAAACTGGCTACTACCTGACTCCCAGTCTGCGCCTTGCTGCTGGATACTCTCTTGGTAATATTGACGACTACGACTTCCGTGGCTCTCGTTCCGCCAGTGGTCCGTATTTAGGACTTACTGTCAAACTTGATGGTCTGATTGGTAATCTATTTGGTGGCTTTGGCAATCAAAAGGTAGCACCACCCCAGCAGCAGGAATCTCAAACTGAATCGATTGTTGAAGATAACCAAAAGCAAGACAATCCCAAGAAAACTAACCAACCTGTGGTTGAAGAAGGGCTAGAGGACAACAGCAAACCCCTTTCTAACGACAAATCAGAAGACGACAACACACAAGCAATAATACTAGAAAAAAAATAGTATTTTCGGGTACTTGACAATTGGTAATTTGAGTATAATTACCGATTAATCATGACATTTTTATTATTAATTACCAGAAATATATAGTTTATCATTAACTATATATAGTGTCAGATAATAAACCAGTAAAAAATTACTATTTATCAGTATATTCATCTTTAAAAGGAAGCAGCTATGACTCCAACTATAATTACTTCGGATTTAAAGTCAGAAGTACCACTAAAACTCTCAAAAAAAAATTATGACTATTCTAGATTAATTTTCTTTTTTATTAAAAAAAAAGAAAACCCTAGACTTATCCCAAAAAAACAGTATATACCTAGTTCATTATCAACTATAGACTCAAAAGAGTTCATCCATACTGTTGCCTTTTGCCTGTTGCCGTTTGCCTTTTGCCTTTTGCCTTTTGCCTTGATTAGGCCAGCCCTAGCCAAACCAACACCATCACCCCTAAAAGTAGTCGTCAATAGCAACCAAGATGGTTCAGTACAACCAGACAATAACTTAACCCTTAGGGAAGCTATTAACCTGATCAACGGCACATTAACCCTAGACCAACTCAGTTCCACAGAAAAATCTCAAGTAGAATCCCTAAGTTCCCCAGCACGGTCAAAAATAGAGTTTAATTTACCTGCCCAGCAAACCACTATTCGTTTGGTAGAACAGTTGCCTCCCATCGCGACTGCTGGAGTGATCGTAGATGGCACAACCCAACCTGGCTATAACCGAGATCAATCAGCTACTGCTGAGATTGAAATCCCGATTCCATTGGTGGCAATTACTCCAGCGGAAACGGTAGAGATTTTTCAAGGTTTGACAATCCTTAATGATGATGTGACAGTAAAAGGGTTGAGTATATATGGATTTAACGGTCAGCACCAAGGAACTGTCATCTCAACACCAGCAGACATATTGATTTCCGATCGACTGCCACCCCACTACGACGGTCAGTTTGCTGATGGTCAGTTTGCTGCCGACAAACCTCCTCAATCGGTGATTATAGAAAACACTTGGCTAGGTATACCTCCCGATGAGACTATGCCATCAACCATGTCAGCTTTTGGGGTATGGGTGTTTAGTGGCACAGGAGTTACCATCAGGCGTAATCGAATTGCTAATCATGACGGTAGCGGGATTATTACCTCCGACCAGGCGAGGGAGCTAGAGATTACCGAGAATATCATCGTTGGTAACGGGATGGCTGGGATGCCAGATGCTATTCGTCTAGAGGGTACTATCGACAATACCACTATTGACTCTAATTTAATTTGCGGCAACGACGGCAGCGGTGTGTACCTATTTAAACCTACCGGTGCTGTCAGCATTCGGAATAATCAGATTAAGTATAATGGGCACCGTTTACGTCGGGCTGCCATATATTTGATGGGAGATGACCATCAAGTCATTGGTAACCAAATCACTAACCAAGCAGGACCAGGAGTGGTGGTTGCTGCTTATCCAGAAAGCGATCGCAATATCATCCAAGATAATCAATTTGCGGCTCTAGAAGGGCTGAGCATTGACCTAGTAACTAGAAACCATACCGGAGCAAGGCATTATCAAGTGGGTGATGGACCAAACCCCAAGCGAGACTCTCCTAACCGTAGGCGAGACACTGGTAATAATGCTGTGAATACACCTCGGTGGTTAGCGGTAGAGTTTTTTCAACGGGATGGTCAGGTGAGTTTGGATGGGTTAGCTGACCCTGGTTCTGAGGTAGATATCTATCTTGTCGATCAGGTTTCTCCAAAAACCCATGGGATAGGTCCGTTGAGCAGGAAGATTGCTAGCACCGAAGCAGATCAAGACGGGAAGTTTGGGATTAGTCTTAGTAATGTCGAGCCTGGGGATTACCTGAGTGCGATCGCAACTCACCCAGACTACGGTACCTCGGAACCAGCTGTGACTGTGGTGGTGCGTGCTCTTGATGATCAAGGGAATAGTATCGAGACCCGGTCAGCAACAACTCTACCGAACACACCAAAGCCCCAGTGTACCAGCCGTCCAGTCGCCAGGGTTCCGGTACAACCACAGTCTCCACAAATACCATTACCCTTGGTGTTGAAAGTACCTAGGGTGATTCATTTTGCCCTTGACCAATCCAGGATTAGTCCTAGAACTGCGGCAGTACTCAACCAGATTGCCAGAGTATTGCAAGAATACCCCTTCATGACCATCGATATTCAGGGACATACTGACTTCCGTGCTACTGTGGAATATAACCAAGGGTTAGGATGGCGGCGGGCAAAGGCAGCACGGGATTACCTGTTGCGTCTAGGAGTTGGGCCAGAACGGATGACTATTCGGTCCTTTGGTGAAAGCGAGCTGAAGACCACAGGAACTACATCAGTAAATCACGCACGTAATCGTCGTGTGGAGTTTATTTTCCAAGATGTTAGGGGGTTGGACATTATCTTGGTAGAACAGGAGGAAGATTTACAAGTCGAGTAGCATAGGGATTTCTATAGATAATCCCCGATCGGAATAGTTTTTGGGAATAGCCTCAAACCCCTTTCTTACAACAGGTCGAGTTGGTCTGGCTCTGGGGTGCATCTGCTAAAAGCTGTTTGACACCGTGGTGCGTTACGGGCAGCAACATAACCAAGGGCTAGAGGCGGAAAATGAGGCCCCCCTAACGCACCACTAGCAACTTTTTTACAAATATGAGATGCACCCTGGCTCTGTGTTAGAGGAAACAACTACCTATAAATACACCAGGGGTATCTTGAGTAAAATGGTGTAAACGCTCTCAATTAATTCCCTGACATACAATATATACAACCAATGGACTACGTAGTTACAACCAACACAAACACGATCATATACCTTATTGGAAAAACCTTGTGTGAATATTGCTACTTCATCAGTAGACCTTGACCCGAACAACCTATTTCCCTTTGAACTCGACGAGTTCCAAAAACAGGCAATTGAGGCTCTCAATCATAGTCAATCAGTAGTTGTCTGTGCTCCGACTGGTTCTGGGAAAACCTTAATTGGAGAATATACCATTTATCGTGCTTTGTCTCAAGGAGGACGTGTTTTCTACACAACCCCCCTCAAAGCGCTCTCCAACCAGAAACTAAGGGATTTTCGGGCAAAATTTGGCGCAGACAAAGTCGGTCTAGTTACCGGTGATTCCTCGGTCAACCGGGAAGCTTCCGTCTTAGTGATGACTACGGAAATCTTCCGTAATATGCTCTATGGTACCCCAATTGGTCAAGTGGGAGCCTCTATGCTAGGGGTTGAGGCGGTGATCCTAGACGAATGTCACTACATGAATGACCGACAACGAGGCACGGTTTGGGAAGAATCAATTATCTATTGTCCGCCAGATATTCAAATTGTTGCCCTCTCCGCCACTGTTGCCAATTCTGACCAGCTGACCGACTGGCTGAATCAAGTTCATGGCTCCACTCAGCTGATTTACTCTAACTTCCGACCTGTTCCCCTAGAGTTTTACTTTGCCCATCCCAAGGGAATTGTCTCCCTGCTGAATGACGACCACACCAAGATTAACAACTCCCTCAAAACCAGGCGTCCTAAAAGCAAGGACAAACATGGACGTCCGGAAGGCCCCAGTATTAGCTCTGTGGTGAGCAAACTAAAAAAACGGGAGATGTTACCAGCTATTTACTTTATCTTTAGCCGCCGAGGCTGTGATAAGGCAGTAGATGAGATGGGTCCAATATCCCTGGTCAATGAACAAGAAGCAGCTCAACTTAAGGCACGGATTGATGAATTTATCACTAAGAATCCAGAAGCAGCTCGTACCAAACAAATTGAACCCCTGTACCGAGGTATAGCTGCCCATCATGCTGGAATTTTACCTGCTTGGAAAGGTCTAGTGGAAGAACTATTCCAACAAGGACTAGTTAAGGTGGTATTTGCTACAGAAACTCTAGCAGCAGGAATTAATATGCCTGCTCGTACCACTGTTATTTCCAGTCTATCTAAGCGTACTGATCGAGGACACCGGCTACTGACTGCCTCGGAATTTTTGCAGATGGCTGGACGAGCAGGAAGGCGAGGGATGGATACCAATGGCTATGTGGTGACTGTGCAAACCCCCTTTGAAGGGGCTAAGGAGGCGGCTTATCTAGCAACGGCTGGTGCTGATCCCCTAGTCAGTCAGTTTACTCCTACCTATGGTATGGTACTGAATTTGTTGCAAACTCACTCTCTGCCTCAAGCTAAGGAATTAGTTGAACGCAGCTTTGCTCAGTATCTAGCTACGTTGTACCTCAAACCTCAACAACAGGCAATTACTGAACTGACTGCGGAACTGACGAGAATTGATTTTCAACTGGCACCGGTAGATGTGGCAGTAATGGAAGGCTATCAAAAACTGAAGGAACACCTGAAAGTAGAGCGCCGCATCCTTAAAGACCTGCAACACCAAGCAGAGGCATCTGTTTCTAAAGCCGTATCCCAATTACTACAACAGGTGCAACCGGGAGTCATTCTTTATCTCAAGGGCAAGAATGTGCCAGTGTCTTCTCCTGTTCCAGCTGTTTTGGTGGCTAAACAAAAGGGTTCCGGTCAATTCCCTTATCTGGTGTGCTTAAGTGCTGCTAACCGATGGTATGTGGCAACAACTGCTGATGTGATGGGGTTAGATGGCTTTCCTGAAGTGGCCGATGACCAAGCATCCAATGGCTCTACGGAAGATTACTCAACCGGCTCAACTCAAGGTGAATCCTCTGACATTATCAATCTTCGATGCCTTGATATTGGAACTCTCCAGCCTTTAGAGGGACTTGAGATTAAACCAGGTCAAGTCAAAAGCGGAAATGAAGATACTGAAGCCTTGGCTAACCAAGTTCCCACTATTGCTCAACTCTGGGTTGCTCCAGAAGTGAGGCAGCAACAAGGTGTTGTTGCTGATCTAGAGGGTCAAATGGAAACCCATGCTCTTCGTCAGTGGGGTAATCCTTCTCAACTGATCAAACGCCACAAAAAACGGTTGTTTTTGCAGGAGCAAATTAACCAACGTCAAGCTAAATTCCGAGAATACCAGGCTCAGCATTGGCACGAATTTCTCAACCTGATTGAAATTTTAAAAGCATCTGGTTCTTTGGAGGACTTAACTCCGACTGTTCTGGGGCAAGCGGCTGCTTCGCTTCGGGGAGAAAATGAGTTGTGGCTAGCCTTAGCCATGCTGTCGGGAGAATTAGATGATTTAGACCCCCACCAATTGGCAGCAGCCTGTTCTGCTTTAGTTACCGAAACCCCTAGACCAGATAGTTGGACAAACTATCAACCAAGTGAGGAAGTGCTAGAAGCATTGACAAACCTCAGGAGGATTCGGCGTCAAGTATTTCAGCTACAGCGTCGATATCATGTCGCCTTACCGGTTTGGTCAGAGGATAGGTTAATTGGTCTAATAGAACAGTGGTCATTAGGCAAATCCTGGCGGGAGATATGCGGTAATACCAGCTTAGATGAAGGGGATGTGGTGCGAATCTTACGTCGAACCTTAGATATACTATCCCAAATTCCCCATGTGTTGCCTCTATCAGAGTCTTTAAAAGCTAATGCGATTCGTGCTGCTCAGTTACTTGACCGCTTTCCGGTTAATGAAAGAGTGAATTGACACTCCCCGACCTAAAGGCGCGGGGATTCTTCGTTCAACGATTCGACTTGCTGAACCTGGCCGGAACCAAGAGCAGTAGAGGTTAAATCTCCCGAAGTGTTCGGATCGATGATCCAGGTTCCGGTGTGCCCCACCGTACCCAAGGCTTTTTTAAGGATGTTGACTGCGGCGTTGTGGTCTAGGTCTAATTTACAACCACATTTGCAGACGTGAGTCCTAGTTGATAGGGACTTCTTGACTACCTCGCCGCATTCTGGGCAATTTTGACTTGTATAGGCAGGATTCACTGCAACCGTGACTCTACCAAACTTCTTGCCAAAATGCTCTAACCATTTCCTAAACTGATACCAACCTGCATCGTTAATAGAGTTAGCTAAACAATGGTTTTTAACCAGATTTTTTACCCTCAAATCTTCATAGGCGACCAGGTCGTTAGACCGGATTACGCAACGTGCCAGTCTCTTGGCATGTTCTTTACGCTGCCTACTTATTTTGAGGTGCTGTTTACCTAATCTATTAACGGCCTTCTTACGGTTAGCAGAGCCTTTCTTTTTTCGAGAAACTCGACGTTGGTAAAACTTTAGTCGCTTTTCTCCTTTACGGTAAAATATGGGATTGGGTTCAGTGTTTCCCCTAGAATCGGTATAGAATTCTTTTAGTCCTACGTCCAATCCTACAGTAGCGTCAACCGGGTCTAATTGTTCTTCGTTCGTCACAGAGATGAAAAACTGAACATAATAACCATCAGCCCTTTTAAAAATGCGAACCCGTTTGATTTGCTTTTTGTCAAAGCGCCATAAGTCCCAGGTACCCTTGAGTTTTAACTTCCCTATTCCTTTCTTGTCACTGAATGTAATTGTTTTATTGTCAGGGGAAAGTTTCCATCCTGATTGCTTATACTCAACCGACCTACAGTGTTTCTGAAAACGAGGATAGCCTTTCTTGCCAGGTACTTTTTTCTTGCAGTTTTCAAAGAAGCGAGAAATTGATGACCATGCTCTTTCAGCCGCAGCTTGTCGAGCAGTAGAGTTTAGTTCATTGGCAAACGGGAATTTTTTAGCTAGTATTTTGCAGTACTTGCTAAGGTCGTATTTCCCTGTCCCTTTGTTATCTATCCATAAACGAATGCAGCTATTCCGGATAAATTTAACCGTCCGAATTGCTTCGTTTATAGCTTGATATTGATGCGGTTTACCGTAGGCTTTAAACTCAAGTATGATCATCAGAACTCGACCTCTTCTGTGTATATAATTACGCTAACACAATTAGCGTAATATGTCAAGTACAAACAAAAAGGGAGCAGGGAGCAGGGAGCAGGGAGCAGGGAGCAGGGAGCAGGGAGCAGGGAGCAGGGAGCAGAGCAGGGAATAGGAACCCACCCCTAACCCCTCCCAGGAGGGGAAGTGATGGAATAGGGAATAGCGATCGCTTAATCAAGACAGGGAATCAAGGTCAAAGAATAATGTACCTCATAACTGCGATAAACGCTACAGTCAGTTATCAAAAAACAACATTTTCCTAGGTAATCTCCCTCCTGATCCCCTGATCCCTGTTCCCTGTTCCCTGTTCCCTGTTCCCTATTCCCTATTCCCTACTGGATTATTATTCCCCACATCAAAAATAATTATAAATTCCGCATCCGGCATTAATCGTTTCAGAGCCCACAAATGTCCCTCGGCATCCGATCGATTGCGAAAGCGAGCAACAACAACTCGCTGCATTTGGGGTAACAGCCTAATGACCACCCATGGATGAAGGCGTTCACAATAACTCATAATCAAATTGTCTCCTTTTTTAGGGGAGCCAGAGCTAGCCCGTTGATTTTGGACACTCGCCGGGCTAGCTCTTGACTCTGGGCGTCTTAGTCGGGTAAGGTGAGAAATGTTACCATCTCTCCCTCCCCTAAGAACCGGACTTGAGACTTTCATACTCATCCGGCTCAAGCCTAATCAGGTATCCTGGTGAAGCTTCTTATGTTTGGCTTTGTGACAGTGACTATGTAGAATCTGTAGATTCTTAGTTTCACTGTTTCCGCCTCGCTTGATAGGTATGGTATGATGTACCTCGAAGTTATCATCGAGTTCGATAGGTAGATTGCAAATAGGACATATCCCTTTTTGGTGAATATATACCTTTTCGTATTTGCTACCTTTGGCAAATTTGGACTTCCCCCATTTAGTCTTCCTTTTCTTCCAATATTCTTTTAGGTCAGGGTCAAAGGGGGATGAGTTTCCTTTTACCTTTTCAAATCTGATAATAGGTACATCTTTGGCTGCGTTGACTAGGATTTCCTCTTTCTTTCTTTTTCCACTTGATATGGTGAAGAAGTTCAAGGTATCTTTGTCAATGGTTTTGAAGTATTTCCTCTTAATCCACTTCCAGGCTTTCTTTGGATGTTGTCTCTTTAGATACCTGTATATGGAACTGAGAATTTTCCACCTTACATTGTTGAATGTTTTCTTGGAGCATACGAATCTGTAATAGTTTAGCCATCCTCTAATCTTCGGATTTAGCTTTTTGATTACATCTTCTGTATTTAGTGCCCTAGCTTCATTCTTGAGTATGCTACGAATTTCCTTTAAGAATCTCTTAACTTCTTCCTGGTCAGGTGTTATTATACATGAATAGCATATTTCCTCCCTGATTTTGGCGTTTGGTGTCGGGATTCTTATAGCATTTGGTTTTAGATTTTTAAGCATTTTTCGTGCTTTCTTCTTGTACCTCTTGCTATCTAATCTCAGGGTTTTTGTCTTTCTTTGTTGAATCTGGAACCCCAGGAAGGAAAAACCTTCTTCTATTATGTTTCTGATTTTGGTCTTTTCTCTGTTGAGTTCCAGCCCCCTTTCTCTTAGCCATTTTTCTACTCTGGGGATTATTTCTTCCAGGTTTTCTTTTGTTTGGCTGGTGATTACGAAGTCATCTGCGTATCTAGCAAATCTGTATTTATCTACCTCCTTTTTCTTATTTATGGTTTTCCCTCTACTTCGAGTTGTGTAATCTATCTTACATTTTTCGGATATGACTTCTTGGAGTCCATCGAGGGCTATATTTGCTAGTAGTGGGCTGATGATTCCGCCTTGGGGTGTTCCTGAGTTGGTTGGATGGAATATCCTGTTATCCACGTATCCACATTTTAGCCATTTCTTGATTAGACTTCTTTTCGGTAGTCCTTCCAATTTATCCATGATGAAGCCATGAGATATATTGTCAAATGCTCCTTTAATATCTGCATCAAGAACCCAGTGGTGTGAGCTACCCTTTTTGAGGCCAGCGAACACTTCTTGGATGGCGTCGTGACAGCTTCTTCCAGGTCTGAATCCGTAACTATTGGGTTCAAAGCTTACCTCGAATACTGGTTCATATGCCATTTTTATTATGGCTTGACCTATTCGGTCTTTTATGGTTGGTATTCCTAAGGGTCTTTTATTCCCATTTGATTTAGGTATATAGACTCTCTTGGTGGGGCTTACTTCATTCCAGTTCCAGTTTTTCATTAGTCGGTTTTTCTCTTCGGTTTTGATGGCTACATAACCGTCTATTCCTGGAGTGTTCCTTCCTTTGTTTTTAACCGTAACTGTCTGTATTGCTAAGGCTAATGCTGACTTGCTATTTATAATTAGTTTCATCAGATTTTTCACCTTATCCCATCCGCTGCCTTTTAGTTGAGCTTCTTTGGTTGCCCTGAATATTCTTCTTTGAAGTTTGAGAACCTGTTTATTGATGACTTTCCAGTCTATCTCAGTCCAGTCCCAGACTCCAGTACCAGTATTGGTTCTACTTTTCATCGGGGTGAGTCTCTATTCCTCAATTCTTGGAACATTCTGATTAGACCAACCTGACGTCTGCTACCTCTCGGTATGATTCATAGGAATCTATATGTCCGGTTATGATTTCCCGTTGACTTTCGTCGTGACATCATTTGCTTTTTCAGGTCTCCTACTCCCTGTCAACCCTGGGCTTCTTTTGCAATCCGCTTTGCCATTTATTGGCGGTTGAAATTTCAGGGGTTACCGTGTTCATCAAGTGAAGTTTTCGATATCCCTTTAGGTTCATCCTTTGCTCCGGAGTTCTTCGTTGCATCAGATTGAGAAGGACGCAATCCCCAATCACTTATTATCGAACTCGGTGCCCTTTTGGCTACAGTGTTTCAATCACGTTTCACTGTTCAACAGTTACGAAGCTTTTATAGATGTTCACTTTCGTTAACCATTGGGTATCTTCCTGCTAGCACTTGCGGCGGTGTGATTCCGACCTTGGGTGCTATTTCCTGTATTTCTACAGGACTTTATCGAGAATCTGCACTCAGGTTCCGATTACTCTTCCCCCCTCATCTCGGCAGGCTGGAGGATGCACTCTCCAGAAAGCCATTTCAGGCTTTGGTTCAACTTGACGCTTTCACGTCGCGCGCGCCCACTGTTATACTATAGCACAAAAAATAATACATTATAACATATTGTGAAAAATTTTGTTACAAAGGGGTCGGGAGTCGGGAGTCGGGAATCGGGAGTCGGGAATCGGGAGCAGGGAAACTCTTGCTAGCATGCCTAATCAATATCAGTAGAGTGGGCATCCTGCCCGCCCGACAATATATTGAAACTGGCAAGATGCCAGCTCCACTGCCTAATCAATATCAGTAGAGTGGGCATCCTGCCCGCCCGACAATATATTGAAACTGGCAAGATGCCAGTTCCACAGCAAGATGGCCATTCCACAAGATTTTTTACCTATTGCCTATTGCTAGCATGCCTATTGCCTCTCGAAAACCCCTAGATAACATCACCATCAATCAATTGAAGCTGTAACCGCTTACCCAGTGCATTAGCTGCCCGTTCAATTGTGTTCAGGGTTACAGAGGTATTGTTGGGATCTAAAAGACAATCTAATGCCGCAGGAGTAGTTTTCATGACCTTGGTCATTTCAGTTTTAGTCAGTCCTTTTTCAAGCATTGCTTGTTCGATTTGCCAAGCTAAAACTCGTTTGAGAGCTACCGCTTCAACTTCAGCCAGGATGTTATCTTCTTCTAAAAGTTCATCTAAGGAAGAACCGATATAAGGATTATTATTCATTGATTCAACTAACAATTTTTTTTGACTACGGTCTCTTTCCACTGCTCCCTGCTCCCTGCTCCCTGCTCCCTTTGCCAAAGTGTTGATTTAGCATAACAAGTGCCGAAAAAAGCTACCCTTACTCCTCAAGTAAACCCTTCAACACCTCTTCCGTAAAAGGATTCTTACCAGCCCGCAGCTCATCTATCCATTTCTGCCGTTGTGCTTTCGACTTATCATTGTCGGTCCAGTCTACATATGCCTGAAAATCTGATATCGCTCCTGCGGTATCCCCAGTCAGAGCCCTAGCCAAACCACGACTATCCAAAATATATGCCTCTTCAGGTGCTTTGGCTACTGCTTTTTCACAGGCATCCATCACGTCAGCAGCATATCCATGGAGGCTACCAAACCAACACAGTGCGTTCCAAGATCTAGCATAAATTTCTAGGTTTTGATCTAGTTGTTGTGCTTGTTTATAGAGAGATAGAGCTTTGGTTAATTTACCATCTTTAGCTAACCTCTTACCTTGTTCAACTTTAGCAAATGCTGCTAGCTGTTTGGCTTTTTTATCTGGCTCTAATTCTAGATCGGTATTCCATTCTTTGGCTTCTTTAAACTTAGCAATAGCACCCTCAACATCCCCCTGTATTGCTAACTCCTCACCTTTTGTAACAAGAGCGATCGCTTTTGCATTTTTTTCTGGCTCTAATTCTAGATTAGAATTTATTGTTTTGGCTTTTTTAAACTTAGCAATAGCACCCTCAACATCCCCCTTTTTAGCTAACTGCTGACCTTGTTTAACTTTAGCGAGTGCTGCTAGCTGTTTGGCTTTTTTATCTGGCTCTAATTCTAGCTGTGGATTCCATTGTTTGGCTTCTTCAAACTTAGAAATAGCACCCTCAACATCCCCCTCTTTAGCTAACTGCTCACCTTTTGTAAAAAGAGCGATCGCTTTTGCCTTTACCTGTGGCTCTAATTCTAGCTCCGGATTCCATTGTTTGGCTTTTTGGAACTTAGCAATAGCACCATCAACATTCCCCTTTTTCGCTAAGTCCTCACCTTGTTTGATAAAACCAGAAGCTGCAGCTATTTTGCCATCTGAATCTTGGCATTTCTCTAAGCTTTCTAAATGTTCAGGATGATCCACAAAGTAATCTTCCAACAACTTACAGCCCCGAGCCAGCATCTCACCTAAATCTTCAACTGCCCAGAGTCTGACCGTTTTGTCGGATGATGCAGAAGCGAGCATCTGACCATCTCGGCTAAAACTGACACTATTTACTGGGCCTTGATGTCCTTCAAAGAGTGCTAATTGATTTCCTTGTAAATCCCAAACTCTGACCGTTTTGTCGGATGATGCAGAAGCGAGCATCTGACCATCTCGGCTAAAACTGACACTATTTACTGGGCCTTGATGTCCTTCAAAGAGTGCTAATTGATTCCCTTGTAAATCCCAAACTCTGACCGTTTTGTCATATGATCCAGAAGCGAGCACCTTACCATCTCGGCTAAAACTAACACTATTTACCGGGCCTTGATGTCCTTCAAAGAGTGCTAATTGATTCCCTTGTAAATCCCAAACTCTGACCGTTTTGTCATATGATCCAGAAGCGAGCACCTTACCATCTCGGCTAAAACTAACACTATTTACTTCGGATTCATGTCCTTCAAAGAGTGCTAATTGATTTCCTTCTAAATTCCAAACTCTGACCGTATTGTCTCTTGATGCAGAAGCGAGCATCTGACCATCTCGGCTAAAACTGACATTCCACACCGAGGATTGATGTCCTTTAAACAGAGCTAATTGGTTTCCTTCTAAATCCCAAACTCTGACCTTTTTGTCCCATGATGCAGAAGCGAGCATCTGACCATTTCGGCTAAAACTGACACTATTTACTTCGGATTGATCTCCTTTAAACAGAGCTAATTGATTTCCTTGTAAATCCCAAAGTCTGACCGTTTTGTCATTTGATGCCGTAGCCAGGGTTTTACCATCTGGGCTAAAACTTACACTTGTTACCCAGGATTTATGTCCTTGAAATTTTTTCTTTTCTTTGAATTTACTAAGACTTTGGTGTAGAACATAGAGAGGAGTAATGGTAGGATACTTATCCAAAGGGCGACCATCTTTCACGATATTAAATAGCTGTTGCCCAGTATTCATGGCTGAGTATAAAAGCTCTACCCCTTCTTCACTGATGGTGCTAGAGTGAACGTCATCCCTTCGTAAGCGTCGTAAAATATCAGCCCCTTGCTGTTCTAGTGCGGTACCCTTCTGTGCTTCTTGTGCTTTCTTGACTTGCTGCCCAGAGTAGATACCAATGACCACAGCCACCATAGTAACAGCCATGGTCAAAACTGAAGCTACAGTCAATCTCGTACGACCTTTGCGAATTAGCTGTTTGGCTTCCTGTTGGGCAATAGTTAAATTCTCATTCGCCTTAGCTAATATCCGACTTTCTTCTGCCAATACCCTGCGGTCTAATTCCTGACCAGCCGCCAAAAACTGATAATCCAAATCGCTCAAACTTTTACCCCTAGCCCAAGCTTGAGCATTCTCTAACGCCACCCCCCGCAACAAAAGGGATTCATCGTGACACCCAGACTCAACCCAAGCGGTAAAGGTTTCAGAGTAGGGACGCAGTCTAGCCAATTCTTGCTTAACCCAATCCCTATCGAAAACACTGACATAAATCCGGTTGTTAACGGTCAAAGAGCCATCCCGCTCCACTACCAACCCCGATAGCCTTAATTCCGTCTGTTCTTCACTGCCATCAGCGGCAATATAACCCTGATCTAATACGTGCTGATACAATCCCAACAGCCTACTCGCCCGTTGCTCATTTCTGAGAATGCGATCGCGTATGGTCTTCAAGTGCTCTGGCTTATCCTGAGATACCCAATTGTCAATAATCTGGGTACGGGCGACCTGTTCAACTGAAATTGAGTTAAAGTCTCTCGCCCCCCTAACCCCCCAATTTTGGGGGGAACTGGAGTTAAAGTCCTCCGCCCCCCTAACCCCCCAATTTTGGGGGGAACTTGAGTTAAAGTCCCCCAGAATTGGGGGATTTAGGGGGCTTGCAGCTGTCGGTGGTATTGAGTTAAAGTCCCCCAGAATTGGTGGATTTAGGGGGCTTACAGCTGTCGGTGGTATTGAGTTAAAGTCCCCCAGAATTGGGGGATTTAGGGGGCTTGCAGCTGTCGGTAGTGAGGTTAATTCATCTGAACACCGCTGTAAGGGGGAAGCTTGAGAATGCTCCACCATTAACTTACACAACTTCTGGGTCAAAAACGGTTGTCCCCCCGTCCAGTTCAATATCTCAGCTAACACCTGTTCAGGATTATCCACTTTCCCTACCAAACCAGGGAGCAGTGGTGTTTTCGCTTCTTCAAAGGTAAAGCCAGTCAGTTCAATATCCCGACCAATATTAAAGGGAGTGCGCTGTTTATCCTGAATCAAATCCGCTGGAGTTGCTACTCCCAGCAAGCAAAAGTTAAGCCGATTGTAGGCAGGATTTTCTGCTCTTTGGTTATAACAACTGCGAATAAAGGCAAAGAAATCATCTTTAAACTCTACCTTAATAATACTATCAATCTCATCCAGAAAAATCACAATATTGTCTGGAATCTCTGACAACAGCACCTCTTCAATAAACTCACCCAACCACATGACTGGCGAGAGTTGCTTACGCTCTCGTAACCAAGGTAAGACCTTGAATTTATCTGAGAGCTTAAAACTATTTACCATAGTCTTAATTAAGCTAGCATACCATTGCTCTGACGTTACGTAATTGCCAATTTGGGTAACATCAACAGAAGCACAAGCTACTCCCCTATCTATTAGTCTTTGCATGGTTTTTACCCGCAAACTAGATTTACCCATCTGTCGCGAGTTCAGCACATAACAAAATTCCCCAGCCATCAAAGCATCAAAAATTTCTTTATCAGCTTTTCTGACTGCATAAGTAGCAGCATCGTTAGGTAAACTTCCCCCAACTTGATAGATTGTTGGTTGGTTTTTCATGGTAGGAAAGGGAGTATAAAGGCAAGAGGCAAGAGGCAAAAGGCAAAAGGCAAAAGGCAAGAGGCAATAGTTGCGTAGGGTGCGTTAGGGGCGGGCTTGCCATCATGTTCAACACCGAGGGCCAGTGTTGGGATAGCCCGCCCCGTAACGCACCACCTTTGGGCAAGCCCTGATTTTATCGATAAGCCACTGTTGGGATAGCCCGTCCCTTGGTGCGTTACGGGACGGACGATCGCAACCCGGGATTTGAGCCTGAAAATCAGGGTAAGCCCGTCCCTAACGCACCCTACGCAACTCTAAAAGTCTGTTACTAAAATACTCACGATACAAATTATATCTGGGAATACAATCATTACCGATTGCTCTGACTAATCCCAGACTTTCTAACAGATAGGTTTCCTTATAATCCAGGCGCACTGCTTGAGTAGTTGTCAGTAATTTTTTGAAAGCGTTTAGTAAATTAGGATGGAGCATGAGATTATTTAAAAGCTCTCGCAAATGATGGCGATAAATTCCTGATTCTGTCGGGGCTGTTTCTAAAAGATGCTCGATGGTGATGTTGGGATTTTTGCTAATAGTAGATAAAGCTAACTGTAATAAATAAGGATGTCCTCCTACCATACTCATTAATTGTTGTAATGAATTAACTGATAAATTTAAGCCATAAAATTTCGCCAAATCCTGAACCTGTTTCAAGTAAAAATCAGTTAAATCGACAGGATATCCTACATTGAAAGGCGATTTATTGATAGCTAAGTCAATATAAACTTCCGTAGCATAAACCACTATCAACCGCAGTCTTTTCCAACTCTCATAAAACTGGCCATTTTCATGCCAACTCCGCAGCAAAGTAAGAAACCCTTCAGCAACCTGTTGATGAGGAAAAACTCGCTCTAGGTTATCGAGACATAAAACCAAAGGAGTCTCTGAAGAAACCAACAAATACTCTTCAAAGTAGGTGCTACACTTTACTTCACTGGTAAAAAAACTATCTTCCCAATAATTTTGCAACTGATTGGGCAATTTCAATTTTTGAGTAACCCGCACACAAAAAGACTGTAAAAATATATCCAAGTCATGGCAAGGAAACTCATTCAGATTTAAATAAACCGTGCGATAACCCCTAGACTTAGCATAATCAAGAATCCGATGACTGAGTAAGGTTTTACCCATCAGCTTGGGTGCTTTAATCCGAATTAGCGCTCCTGGTTGTACAATCTTTTGATAACACTCAGCATCTTGGGGACGTTCTATATAAAAGTCTCCAACTTGAGCGGTTTTATCTAGTTTATTATTGCTGCTATTTGTGCTATTATTATTTGGTAATTCAATATCCAGTAAGTTTAAAAATTCTGGTATAGACTGAGGGCGATCGCTAGCCACTAAATCCATACCATGGAGAATGGCTCGATTTATGCGATCGCTAATCTGGGGATTAAGATAGTTTGGTGGTGGTAATACAGCTCCCTCACATCGCTCGTCAGCTGGTAGTGGTTCATTTCCAGTTAACAGAACATACAAGGTAGCGGCTAAAGCATAAACATCGGTGTAGGGACCGAGTTGCGACCGCCACTCATATTGTTCCAGCGGAGCATAACCTGGAGTCCGCCCACACAGATGAGTTTGTGTAACCCCAGGGACAAACTTAGTAGCAATACCCAAATCAATCAACACCGCACCAGTACCATCGTTCCGAACCATGATGTTATTGGGTTTAACATCCCGATGGAGCAACCCTTGCTGATGAATGTCCCACAGGGCGCTACCAATTTGCCCTATGTAAAGCAAGGCTTTCTCTTCCGAAAGCACACCCTGCTGTTTCACCAGAGCCGACAAGGTTTCCCCCTCGATGTATTCCATGATTAGGCAAGGCAATTCACCTTCTCGGATGATTTCTTCACATAAGCTGACTAGATGAGGATTACCACAACTACATTGGGCTAACTTTACTGCTTCGTTGGCAAAAATTTTCCAATATTCTAATAAATTATCTTGGCGGAGTACATGATTAAGGATAGTTTTAATAACGATGGGATCGCCTGTTTTATTATTTCGGGCTAAATAGGTAATACCCAGCCCACCTTGTCCTAGTTTTTTTTCGATAGTGTACTTACCCTTATGTAACCGATAACCAGGAGGCCAGGTATTATTCCTTACGCCGTTGCTGTGGTTAGGTTGTTGAGGAGTTGAGGGAGGTTTGTAGGGAGCATAAGGCTCTGCCACATTAACAGTTATTGTTTGTGTGGTGCTGCTATGACCATTTTTAGGGGAATTAAACCAGCGTTTAACTCTGTTATTTAACTGCTGCTTTAATTTACCACAGACTGACCGATGGTTATTAGTTTTCATGGGAGATGCCCAACCTATCCAGGATATTAATTTCGGTAGGGTTTATAGCGTTTGGATCTGAGTTTTAAACACAGGAATTGCTGAAAAAGGCAAGAGGCAAGAGCGATGCAGCGCGGTCTTGGGAAGGCAGCGCGGTCTTGGGGGTTCCCCCGGAGACGAAACCTTAGACAGTTGAGCCTTTATGGTTGGTAGGCTATGCAGAAAAGGGGGAAAACTTATTGATTAAGGCTCAACTGTCTTACGGTAACTTCTAACCATGAGCGACTGCCGTGGTTTCCCCCATGAGCGACTGCATCAAGACGGCAAGAGGCAAAAGTTACCCACCCCTAACCCCTCCCAGGAGGGGAAAGAGATTCGGAGTTTTATTGTCCAAGAAAAAAGACCATACAGGTTTACATCTCAAACACAAACGCTATATATTTACTTATCAGTAATTCTAGCGTTTTTAAGAATTATTAGAGCCATCCAATTTAGTTCACCCTACTTCATACTCCTACTCCCTAGGTCAGCGATCAGCGAACAGCTTATGGGCTACGCGCACGCTACGCGAACAGCAATCAGTTATCAGCTTATGGGCTACATCATAGCCTCGAAGCCTGTGCCACGCGCAAGAATTGTTGAATAAAACAGGTTAGGATTTGTTTAATATTTGTTATGTTAGCTGACCACTGACCGCTGCAAGACAAGGAAAAAGTATTATGAGTATCTCGCCCAAACGACTTGAAGAAATCAAAACTATTCCTGACTCTGCTATTGATACCTCAGATATACCGGAGTTAGATGATCATTTCTGGGAAAATGCAAAACTAGTTAAACCGATTACTAAAAAAGCGATTTCTATTCGCTTAGATAGACAAGCTCTAAAGTAAGGTGGGCAAAGTAAGATAATCATTAATACTCAAAATAATCAAACGGTGTCTTGATGCAGTCGCTCATGGGGGAAACCCCCAAGACCGCGCTGCATCGCTTTTTGCCCACCCTACAAGCTGATAGCTATCAGAGGAATTAAAGTAGGGTGGGCAAAGTAAGATAATCATTAATACTCAAAATAATCAAACGGTGTCTTGATGCAGTCGCTCATGGGGGAAACCCCCAAGACCGCGCTGCATCGCTTTTTGCCCACCCTACAAGCTACACCCTTATGGGTCATACCAGTTATAAACTACAATTGAACCAATACCTAATGCGATCGCACTGATCTAAATCCGCACTTCTAGCTAACGTTGTTAATTGCCAAGAGGGGTTAGGATTTTGATAACTAATTTTAAGGAGTGAACGGTGTTCAGGAGTAGTGATAGTTCCAATTGGCAGTGGTATCTGTCCAAGCAGCTAACCCCCTTGATCAGAGATTTGACTATACTGAAATCTAATCCTATCGACCCCAAGACTATTGTAGTTAGTACCTTGATCGGGCTTTTGCTCAATTCTCTACCATGGTTACCAGCGGCTAGAGCTGAAACGGTGCAACTGGGAGTAGTTAAGAGTCGGGATAATCAAGGGCATTGGTCTAGCATTAGCAAACGGTTACATTCAATTGGGGTTAACTACTGTATTGTTGACTTGACTGACGTTAAGAAAGCCTCTGACTTGGACAACACTAACTTGCTATTTTTGCCCAATGTCGAGTTCCTCCACCCAAAACAATTCCAAGCGTTACAGGAGTGGATTGCACAAGGAGGAAAAGTTATTGTCAGCGGTCCGACTGGGTTACTTTCCAAACCTGACATCCGCAAACAATTGCGTGAGCTTTTGGGTGCCTATTGGGGGTTTGCGATGACCCAACCCTCTATCCTCCATCCTTCCCCAGACAGTAACCAAACATGGGTGCAGGATACTGGAATTACAGGTATCATTCAGGGCGGCACTCTTATTCCTACTGATCTTAATTCCACTACTGCTGCGGTCTGGAGTCAGGTTGACAAGCCCCCTGCTGTAGTAACCTCTAATAATGCTACGTTTTTTGGTTGGCGCTGGGGTATCGATCGGGTAGCTCCGGCGGAGGTCGATAGTGCTTGGTTACGAGCGGCTCTTGGTCGCTATGATGTCCAAGTCACTGATGCCAATCTCACTGATGTCCAACTCATCACTAATTCATCTACATCGTCTCAATCCTCTGATCACTCTCCACAACATTGTCGGGATATCGACACTACTATTGCCCAGAAACAGCTGGAAACAGAAGATGCAGAGTCTGGCAATAACACAGATGCTTCAGCTAAGCCTACCAATTTCCCATTAGCCCCGTCACCCAAGCCAGCAAAAGCCCCACCACCACGATATAGAAGACGAATTCGAACCCTAAAGCAAGCTACTGCCATGGAGCGGGAGTTGGAAAATCTGATTGGTCGGTTTGAAAGTGCTTTGCTAAGAGCCGATGCAGCTAACAGTAATCTGAATTTATCTACAGGCACTGCTATTGAACGATTTGTCACTGCTGGTACTAAGCAAGTGTCGGAAACTTCCGAGGAAACCTCTGAGGGTAAAACGGATGAAACTGACTCAGCTGCTAACTCAGCTATTGAGGCATTGAATCAGGCCAGAGTGGGTTTGGAAAATTTCCGTCGAGCAGTGGCTCGCAGAGAGTATCAAAAGGCAAGTCAGCTGTGGATGACAGCACGAAATACCCTATGGGAAAACTACCCAATTGATCGTAAACTAGCCCAGTCAGAGATTCGAGCCATTTGGCTAGACCGGGGTACTATTGTTAAGGCGAAGTCTGAAAAAGATTTAGCTAAGATTTTTGACAAATTGGCTACAGCTGGTTTTCACACCATCTTTTTTGAAACGGTTAACGCTAGTTATACGATTTACCCGAGTGCGATCGCACCAGAGCAAAATCCCCTGGTTGAGGGATGGGATCCTCTAAAAGCAGCAGTCAAGTTAGCCCATGAACGAGGGATGGAGTTGCACGCTTGGGTTTGGATATTTGCTGCAGCTAACCAGCGGCACAATGCAGTTTTGGATCAACCAGCAGACTATCTCGGACCAGTGCTATCCAAGAATCCAGACTGGGCAATCTTGGATAACGAAAAACGTGTGTTTCACAAGAGAACTAGAAAGGCATTTCTTGACCCGGCTAATCCGGAAGTGCGGGATTATCTAACCAAGCTATTGGAAGAAATAGCCAGCAACTATGAAGTAGATGGGATTCAGCTGGACTATATTCGCTATCCGTTTCAAGACCCGAAAGCTGGTCATACCTTTGGCTATGGTAAGGCCGCCCGTGAACAGTTCCAGGCATTGACCGGTGTTGACCCGATTGAGATTGACCCAAAGAATCAGAACTTATGGCGACAGTGGACAGATTTTCGTATACAGCAAATCGACACTTTGGTCAAGTCAGTGTCACAGATGCTGCGCGAGAAACGTCCCGACTTGATTATCTCTGCTGCTGTGTTTCCCATGCCTAGGGAAGACCGATTGCAAAAAATCCAACAAAACTGGGAAGATTGGGCGTCTCGGGGTGAGATTGACCTGATGGTACCGATGACTTATGCCCTGGAAACGGAAGAGTTACAAAAATTAGCCCAACCATGGCTAAAAAAATCCTCCCTCAGCTCAGCCTTAGTTTTGCCAGGAATTCGCCTATTGAATTTGCCCGATATTGTAGCTGTTGACCAAATTCAACTGCTGCGAGATTTACCAGCTCCTGGCTATGCCCTATTTGCAGTAGAAAATCTCAATGATAATCTCAGGGGTATCTTGACTCGCACTCAAGGACAACAAGAGCCTACCACTGAAGTACAAGTACCTTACCGTCAACCGTTCCTAGCTGCAGCAGAACGTTATCAGGCTCTGCAACAGGAATGGAGTTTTATGTTGGCAAATAATCAAATAGTAATTGGGGAACCAGACCTTTCAGACTGGGGGCAACAAGCCGATACCCTTTCCCTGTTGCTGAATCGACTAGCCGACAAGCCATCCATGATGAGCTTGCTATCAGCACAATTGTCCATGTCATCCTTCCGTACTCGCTTTCAAACGTGGATGTTTGGACAATCGGTTGAGCAACCGTATCAAGTTCAGGTATGGGACAACCGTCTGGAAGCGATCCAACGATTATTGCGCTATGGTGAGCGGACGCTCCAAAATCGATCATTAGCTGGCAGGGAAACTGCCACCAATGAAGTGGACATCACTGAAGGTCTCGATCCATAGACGAGCACCACATGATAGTGGTTTATCCGGGTTATAGACAATGCGGCACGGGCCAAGGATTTCTACCTGGTTGCCGTATATATTGTTGCCGCTGCGTTTTACGGAAATCACTGGCTTCCGTTCTTCGGGGCTTTTGTGGATATTCGAGCCAATATTATTGCGATTGACATTGATTTTAGCTATAGCCGGAGGACGATTAGTGCGCCATTTGCCTTTTGGTCCTCTAGAGCCTTTAGTTATTTGGGGCAGATTGTTAAACAAGGGAATAATCCAGAATTTCCCACTTTTATAAGCACCCCTAACTCGCCCAGACTCTAGAAGTTGGCGCAATCGCCGAGAAGAAATACCTAATAGAGATGCTGCTTCGGTAGTACAAACACACTTGTTCATTTGTCTTTTTCCTTAACTATTCCGATAATACTATTATATAGGCAAAATGAATCATTGACAACTTCTAGTTAAAAAAACTCTTCCGAAGCAACTATTAAGTTTAATAGCCTCAGTTTGATGTCAGAAAATGGCGGTTTTTTTGAGGAGTGAGGAGAACTGACTCGAAGGTTTTAATTATTGGATAAAGTTGGTGATATCGAAGTGAGGTGGAAATAGCGATCGCATTCGCTAAAATAACTAGAGTAAAGTAGGGAAAATATCAGAAATTTGGCGGTGAGACATCCCGTCAATATTAAAGTAAGCTAGTTGTATCGTCAGGGTATAGCCTGGGCTGCTTCAAGCCCATACACACGACCCTCCTTTTTTAAGGGGGTTAGGGTACAGTGTTATAAATGTTACCAACTAAAAGATATATTTAAATGAGTAAAGCTTTTGCTGCTTGGTTTAGCTGGGTTATGCCTGTGGCAGCAACGTTGTTGGCAACGAGCGTAACTGCACCGGTAGCCAGAGCACAAAACCTGTACAATCCGCAGCCAATTTCCCATAGCAAAGAAATTGTTGACACCCTGACTCAGAAAGATATTCCGATCGGCGACGGTGGCTTTGCCCGAGACTATGTAGTAACTCTTGATGCGGGAGACCAAGTTGCCATCGACCTTCACTCAGACAACTTTGACACGATGATCTCTGTGATAGCTTCTGACGGTTCTATGGTAGCGGAAAATGATGATGGACCTGATGGCAGTACTAACTCCTTGCTATTTGCTCGCATTACTGAGACAGATGAGTACATTATCAGGGTGCGTGCCTTTGGGTCAACGGGCGGTGGCACGTTCAGATTAAAGATAACCCGACTTAAACCAATTTAGTCCGTCAGTGGTCGAGTCGGTAAGTACTCGATTAACCAACAGGTCGTCTTGGGCAAAGAATGAGTGAAATAATTAGTAGACCTCTTGCAAAAATAACTAAGCAATCATTTTGGATAGCTTCTAAGTCAATTTTGACACCTATTCCCTATTCCCTATTCCCTATTCCCTATTCCCTGACAACTGCCGCGAAGTCTAGTGAAGGATGAGGGTCAGTAAGCACAGAAACAAGGCTTCTGTCCATTCCACCACTGCTCCGTAAGTGTCTCCAGTATGTCCCCCTAGCTGGCGGTGAAACCAGCCGCCAGTCAGTAGAGCGATCGCACATCCTCCAATGGCCATGGTTAAGGATAACCAAGTATTTGTCGGATCTAGCAACACTGGCACTAGAGATAAACTTAAGACAACGAATAATCCCAAGAGAATATCTTGGGGAATACGTATCCATGGTTTGTGAAATGCCCCTTTACCGGTGGGTTTGAGATAGGGATAAAATGCGATCGCTACTACTTGTCCCCAGCGTCCCCAAGCAGCTGCTCCCATCAAAGCTGCCCACTGATAAGCCCCGATATCAGTTAGGGCAGCAGTTTTTAGCAAAAATAGAGTACAAGCTGCCATTGCCCCAAACGCTCCTGTAGCACTATCTGCCATCACATCTAAACGGCGCTGGGGATCTGGAACTGCTAAACCATCAGCTGCGTCTATCACCCCATCTAAGTGTAATCCTCCAGTCAGGGCAACCCAGCTGACCACAACTACAGCAGAGCGAGTGAGTGCTGGCATCCCTAACTGTTGCAATAAGATGTCTAATATTACAAGTATCCCCCCAATCAGCAATCCGATCATCGGGGCCCAACGGGCAATGCCCCGAAACTCCATTCCCCAGCTAGCTGGTAGGGGGAGAATAGTATAAAAAGTTACAGCACTACTCAAAGAACGGAAAAGTTGACGTCCCCATTGCCTAAATTGTTGTCCAGTGAAATATTTCATGGGTAACAGCAGTTACTGAAATTTATGGAATTTTCCTTTGAGCACCATCGAAAGATTGAGATAGTATTGTGTCATAAGCTGTTGTTACAAGCAGCAAGTTACCTCACCCTATGGCTTAGGTCTCAACAGCAACGGGCTGCTAATATAGTTAGTTCGTGCCGACCAAAACGGCTCAATCAACATTCCTTGGTAGAAATGTAGTTGGCAATGGGTTTATCCCATTTGGGATATAAGCTGTTGGTGTTTACTCAATCAGGGTAAAACCTTAAAAAGGAGTAATCTGGTTGTCTAGATTTGACTAGTTGACTGTGAACTATTTAAAGATAAACACCATTTCACGCGATTATTCCCTGCATCTATTGGAATTATCTGTTGCTGCTTACTAGGCACGCTTACATGCTTATACCCTTGTATTAACCATTAAGCATGCTTAGATTAGGTATAAAGTCCGATAACCATTAACCCAAAACCTAACACTATTAACCTTTATTGTTGGTTTTAACCCGTTGCCGTAGCTGTGTTCTCATCAATTGGTTTCACCTTTAGGGTTGCCTCGCCAATCAATTAAATTAACCAGTTGCATGTCAATATCAGCCCTGAAAAGCATTATAGGCTTTTATCCATGAGTCACCACCAATCTCGACACCAACTCCCAGCTCCTTGCATCATTGAAACTGGCATTATCATCAACAAGCGAGATATGAAACGCTTGCTTGGTGATTTAGGTTGCGTCCGTTACATCCACACTCTCGATGGTCAACTAAAAAACCAGGGGGAAGGGTTAGTTCAGGAAGTATTTGCTGATCCCCATTGCTCTACCCTGATTGCCAATCGGACACTTTACATCAATGTCCATAGTTTTGACTATTTACAACTGAGTCAGTCTCCAGAGCAAGAAGCATACTTTGACCTAATTAACGAAAATCGTCAGTTGCGGCTGATTCCCCTGTTGAATCCCTTGCAACAAGAGTGTGTTGACCAACTTCAGGCGGAAGCCCTTGAAGCTATGGTCACACAGGTTCTAAGCGCGAAATGGGATGTGCAAATTGATGATGATGGAGATTGTCCTTTTTAGGTTAGAAGGTTAGAAGGTTAGAAGGTTATAGGTTATAGGTTACAGGTTACAGGTTGATTAATGAAATTCAAGGGTATAAGTATTGGCTTGCTCCACGTTGGATGCATCGAATACACAATATCGAATACACAAGAGTTTCACCTGGGTTAACCGAATTAGACGCTATGGTCTAGTTAACAATATTTCAAGACCTAGATCAACTTGAATCAACAGAAAATTAATTTTTCATTTCAATGTCAGGCTTCCTGTAGCCACACTAAAGCAAGAGCTGGGGTGTTTGTGACCCCCCATGGTGTGGTGGAAACTCCCAGGTTTATGCCAGTAGGCACCCTAGCAACGGTAAAAACTCTAACACCAGCCCAGTTAGAGGTAGCTGGGGCCCAAATGGTTTTGGCTAATACCTATCATCTCCATCTGCAACCAGGAGAAGCCATCATTAAAAAAGCCGGTGGGCTGCATCGATTTATGGGTTGGAACGGACCAATCTTGACTGATTCTGGTGGCTTTCAGGTGTTTAGCTTGAGTCAGCTCCGTACTATTACTGAAGAGGGGGTGAGGTTTAAATCTCCTCGGGATGGGCGGATGATTGATATAACCCCAGAACGGTGTATGGAAATTCAGCATGCCTTGGGAGCAGATGTGATCATGGCATTTGATGAGTGTCCCCCCTATCCAGCTGAGCGAACTGAGGTGGAATTAGCAACTCAACGAACCTATCGCTGGCTCAAACGCTGTATTGTTGCTCACAATCGCCCCAATGCACAAGCTTTGTTTGGTATAGTTCAGGGTGGGGTGTACCTAGATTTGCGTCAAAAGGCTGCCGAATCCTTGGTCGAGTTGGATTTACCAGGTTATGCCATTGGTGGTGTCAGTGTGGGGGAACCAGCTGAATTGATTCACCAAATTGTCGAGACAACTGCTCCATTACTGCCATGGCATAAGCCTCGTTATCTGATGGGGGTCGGTACCTACAGGGAAATGGTTTTAGCGATCGCATCTGGCATAGACTTGTTTGACTGCGTTATTCCCACTCGCCTGGGACGTCATGGTACTGCCTTAGTGCAGGGGGAACGCTGGAACTTGAAAAATGCCCGGTTTCGGGAAGATTTTTCCCCCTTAGATGCCAGTTGTCCTTGCTATTGCTGTCAGAATTTCAGTCGTGCTTATCTGAACCATTTAGTGCGATCGCGTGAATCTCTAGGCTATATGTTACTCTCTCACCACAATGTGACTGAGCTAATTCGGTTTACTCAAGCGATCAGGGCAGCGATCTTAAGTGATCAATTCACTACACAATTTGCTCGTTGGCTGTTCACTTCATGTTAAGATACATGTCAATTATTAAATCTGTGTTGAAAAGGAAGATTTAAGATATGGAAGCTGCACTCGTGTTAGGAACATTACCCGAAGCTTACTCTATTTTTGGTCCAGTGGTGGACGTTCTACCAGTTATCCCTGTATTCTTCTTGCTGTTAGCCTTTGTCTGGCAAGCCGCCGTGGGTTTCCGGTAAACTTCTCCCGCCCTAGAAAACCTGTTTGGCTCTAGGGGTTGGTTTTATCGATAAATATCAACAAATTTAGACATATCTACCAAAAATCTCGCTAGTTGTGTCAGAAGGTGAGTAAGCTCAATACCTGACCAACGTTTGTCTGTGAGAAAGACTACGTAATCAATAAGCCCTACGATTCATCCCACCTATGAACCACTTAGGTCATGGTGGGATGATCAGTTGGCAGGGTTGATGATGGTGTAGATTAATAGTGCGCCTGTAGGAAATATCAACCAGGGATTGAACCGAATAGTGTGGATAAAGCAATCAAAAACAGGAACGTTCGTAGTAGGGTATCCTGTGAGTAGTAAAGCTTGCCGATATCTGGGATACATACTATCCACCGATTGTTAAGCTAAAATACAGAAAGCTATTTGTATAAGCTAAGTGCCAGTTTTTGCTGTCAAAACTATCAACGTGGAATTAGCCAATACTATGAGTCAGGTGCGCATCAATAATAATTGGCATCAGGGTGGTTGACCACGACGAAGTTGAAGACAAATTTAAGATAATCCGATTGATAGCTTGACAGAATAAGGACGACTTGCTTCCAAGCCCACGAAAAAGCAAAATGGTAGTGTAAGCAACAAGCCTTCCATTGCTGATCATAAATCAATTAAAGCGATGCAGCGCGGTCTTGGGGGTTTCCCCCATGAGCGACTGCATCAAGACATCGATCGGGAAAATACTCAGAGCAACCTTTCGGACTTAGGTCAGGGCATTGAATCAAGGAATGAGTCACTACTCTACAGGGTGATCGAACCGTTGATCGTATTATTTATAGAATTATCAAGGGTGAACATCAAGGGTGATCGTTTCTAGTGATAACTATTTTATATGAGTGCTCAGCTGGTAAAAGTGGCGACAGAAGAGTCACCAAACAAATCAAAACTTAGCCCCCAAGAGGAAAATCCCTCCCCCCCGCCACCAAAACCGGCGAAAACTTGGTCGCGGCTGAAACGCTTGGGAAAATATGTTGGGATAAACCCAGCATTGGTAGCGAGTTTGGCCGTAACTGGTTTAATGCTAGGGTCTAAGCACCTAGGAATGTTACAGTTTTTTGAGTTAAAGGCTTTCGACCGGATGATAGAGCTGCGACCAGCTTTACCTCCCGATGACCGCATCTTAGTAGTAGAGGTGACTGAGCCAGATTTAAAAGGCACAACAGCTCCAGGAGGGTCTTCAATCAAAGATGCTGTAATGTATGAGGTATTACAGAAGCTGGAGCAACATAAACCCGCCGTTATTGGTGTGGATATCTTTCGAGACAGTCCGGTAGGACCGGGTAATGCTGAATTTAATGAACTACTGCAAAGTAGCGATCGCATAATTCCAATTTGCTATCGGGGTCAATCAGAAGCATCCAGTGTTGCAGCCCCCCCAAAGATTTCTCCGCATCGTGTCGGCTTTGTTAATCTACTTGAAGACCCCGATGGAATCGTCCGGCGGGCTCCATTATATTTTGAGAATACCAGCATCTCAGGTTGCACCACCAGATTAGCATTTGGCTTTCAGTTAGCGCGAAGCTATTTGGAACAGCAGGGAATCAAGCCCGAAAACATCTCCCCAAAACAGATGAAGCTAGGAAAAACAGTCTATAACAAGATATCTCCTACTGCTGGAGGTTACCAAAAGGGAGATACGGGAGGCTACCAAATTTTATTGAATTACCGCTCTGCTGATCACCTTGCCGATACCGTTACCTTAAGTAAGGTGCTGAAAGAGGAGATTGAACCGGACTTGGTCAAAGACCGGATTGTCCTAATCGGTATGAATGCTCCTAGTATTAAAAATGATGACTTCTTAACACCCTACAGTTTTGCTCAAAAAGAAAGCAAGCATATGCAAGGAGTCATGATACATGGTCAAATCGTGAGTCAACTGCTCAGTGGCGCACTTGGAGAGAGAAGAGGACAGTTTTGGTTTTGGTCTGAGTGGACAGAAGGCTTGTGGCTTTGGGGTTGGACACTAATCGGGGGCGTGTTAGTTGGGGTAAGCCGCAACACTCGACAGTTAGTACTGTCTGAGAGTATTGCTTTAGGTATTTTGGTAGGAACATCCTACCTGCTATTTCTCAACTCAGGATGGATACCTGTCGTGGCACCTGCGTTGGCATTAATCCTTTCGGGTACTGGTGTAATGACTTACACCGGTTACAAAGCTAAACAGGAGAGCATAAAAGCAGAGCAAGAGCGCCGCAAAATTGAAGCAAAAGCTCAAGAACAGGAACAGAACTTAGCCCTGTTACAGGCGTTGTTGAAGGAAAAAAACGAAACCACCTCCAGCGCTAACACCACCAAAACTATACCGATACCACAAACCGATTTATCTCAAGAAGATGCCACAGCAATTTGGAACCCAACAGCAGGTGCAGACTCTGATGGCACATCGGTAGAGTACCGACCCCAACATAACCTCCTAGCTGGACGCTACCAAACCAAGCGTGTTCTCGGTTCGGGTGGGTTTGGTCTAGTCCATCTAGCAGAAGATACTCAGCGACCTGGTTCACCCCAGTGTGTGGTCAAGCAATTGAAACCGGCTCGTAGCGATCCGCAATTCTTGAAAATTGCCAGACGCCTATTCAGCACTGAAGCAGACATATTAGAAATTTTGGGTAATCATTTAAAGATTCCTCGACTACTAGCTTATTTTGAAGAAGATCAAGTATTTTACTTAGTGGAAGAATATATTCCCGGTCAGTCCCTTAGTGACGAATTACCAGTAGATAAACGGCTTGGAGTGAAGGAAGTCGCAGATATACTGAAAGATATTTTAGAAATTCTCGTCTTTATCCACAAATACGGCGTCATCCACCGGGATATCAAACCTGGCAATATTATCCGTCGTCAAACTGATGGTCAACTGGTACTAATTGACTTCGGAGCAGTTAAACAGATTAAAAGCCCAGAGCAAAGTGAGGAAAAAAATGATACGGTTGCCATTGGCTCTCGTGGTTATGCCCCACCAGAGCAATTAGCGGGACACCCCAGTTTCAATAGTGATATTTATGCTTTAGGTATGATTGGGATTCAAGGATTAACTGGAATTCGTCCCTATCATTTGCCCATTTCCCCAGAAACTGGTGAAGTGATCTGGCGCAACCTGGCAGATGTACCTGAAGAATTTGCCCAAATTATAGAAAAGATGGTAAGCTATCATTTCGCTGACAGATACAAGTCAGCTGAAGTAATCCTGCAGGATTTGTCCAAAGTGATTGGTGGGTGAAGCCATGGAGGAAAAAGGCAATAGGGAAGACAATGGAAACAATACCTTCAACTATGACTACACCTATTACTGATAATATCCAGCAGATTCGTCAACAGTTAAAACCTAATGTCCGTTTAATTGCAGTTAGCAAAACCGTATCTGTAGACAAAATGCGGGAAGCCTATAATGCGGGAATTCGGGATTTTGGAGAAAATCGCTTGCAAGAGGCTTGTGCTAAGCAGGAACAGTTACAAGATTTAGAAGATATTTCCTGGCATTTTATCGGTCACTTACAAAAGAATAAAACAAAACTTGCTGTTCAAACAATGGACTGGATCCATTCCGTTGATGATTTAAAATTAGCCCAGAGTTTAAATCGGCGAGCTAATGAGTTAGATAAACGACTTAAGGTTTGTTTACAAATCAAGATATTGCCCGATCCTAATAAATATGGTTGGTCTGTTGAGCAGTTATTAGAAACATTACCAGAATTGGAAGCTTGCGATTGCTTAGATATTCAAGGGTTAATGACAATTCTTCCCTTGGGGTTATCGGAAGCTGAAATTTTTGATGCATTTGTAGACGTTGCTAAATTCAAGGAACAGCTTAATCAAACAACTCATTTAAACTTAAAAGAAGTGTCAATGGGAATGTCGGGAGATTATTTGCAGGCTATTCAAGCAGGGGCAACGATGATTCGCCTAGGGAGCAAAATTTTCGGAAAACGTCAATAGTTATTGAGCATTTTTAACGGTATTTTGCGGTGCGACCCAGGTCGGGTTTCCCGACAAGCGTCAACGGGCACCAATAAATCGGTCAAATTGGCTAAATACTGCCAAATTGGCTAGCCTTACCATACCTAACACCAGACAATAAAGGAGGTCGGAGTTGGATAGGAATAGGTGCTCGAAGAAATGTTTAACTTGAAAGTGGACTTGGAAACAAATACTACAAATACTAGTGTAATTCTCATAGGTGGCAGTGGCAACGATACTCTCAACGGTGGCTCACAGAATGATACCCTCAAAGGTAGAGCTGGGGATGATATTCTCAATGGTCGAGGGGGTAATGACCGTCTTGAAGGGGAGGAGGATTCGGATACTCTCGATGGTGGAGAGGGTAATGATACCCTGATTGGTGGCTCAGGGAATGATGTCCTTACTGGTGGACCCGGTCCTAGCTTTGGATTGAATTTGTTTGAGGTTAAACAGACATCTGATCATGATTTCCTCGATGGTGGAACAGGAAATGACACTCTCAACGGAGCAGATGGGAATGATGTCCTAAAAGGCGGAGCTGGTGATGATTCCCTTTTAGGTGATGTTCGTAGGCGTTTGACTGGAATTCCCATAAACTATAATCCAGGTAGTGACATCCTTGATGGTGGAGACGGAAATGATGTCCTCGAAGGTGGAGGTAGCAGTGATACTCTCATTGGTGGAACTGGCAATGATACCCTAATTGGTGATGGTGATGATCAAAATGTCTTTGGTGGCGGGAATGATTATCTAATTGGTGGGAATGGTGATGATTCTCTAGTAGGTGGCAACGGTAGCGATACCCTGACTGGTGGTCATGGAGCTGATATCTTTCAGTTCACATTTAGAAATCGTCCATTACCCATCTTTCCCCCTTCAATCCCTTCATCACAAGCGCTACAACCTTCAACGGGAATCAACATAACTGATAGTTCCCTATTGTCGAGGAACTCTGACTCGGAAGTTCCACGACCGGAAAGCGGAATTGACAGGATTACCGATTTCAATGTCCAACAGGGAGACAGGATTGAAATTGTTAGTTTTGGGGAACTTGATATTGATCAAATCTCCTACAATAAAACTACAGGTGCTCTGTCCTTTGAAGAGCGACAATTTGCTCAACTACAAGCAGGTCTTAATTTCAGTCCAGAGCAGGATATTGATTTGAAAGTATTCCCTCCTCTTGCGTTTGTTCCCCCTCCTCCTAGTGCATTTTAGGCTAATTTAGTAATTGGTAATTGATAATTGGTAATTGGATTAGGATTACCAATTACTAAAATATTAATTGAATTTTGCCGAGGTCACTAGTTGTTAAGATTTGCTATTCAAGCTGATTTAATATTATGCCCTATTCCCTATGAATAATAATTTTATTTGGACAAGGAAGACCTTTCTCAACGTTGCTAATATTAGAGAGTGTAGTTTCAGCAATGTTATGGAGGGCATCTTCAGTTAAAAAAGCTTGATGAGCAGTAATGATTACATTAGGGAATGTTAGTAAACGTTGAAAAATATCATCTTGAATGACTTCATTGGACAAATCCTCAAAAAACAAGTCAGATTCTCCCTCATAGACATCCAGAGCGATATAGCCAATTTTCTTGGACTTCAGGGCACCAATAATGGCTTTGGTATCAATCAATCCCCCTCGACTAGTATTAATTAGCATCACACCTGGTTTCATCTGCTCTAGAGCTTCGGAATTAATCAGATGATAGTTTTCAGTAGTTAAGGGACAGTGTAGGGTGACAATATCAGAGATAGCAAAGAGTTCAGCTAGCTCTACATACTTGACCCCTAAAGCTTGACACTCCGGGTTCGGATAGGGATCATATGCTACTAATTGACACCCCATACCAGTGAGAATTTGGGCTACGATAACACCAATTTTACCAGTTCCCACGATGCCTACAGTTCGACCATGCATATCGAATCCCAAGAGTCCATCTAGGGAAAAATTTCCTTCTCGTACTCGAGAATAAGCACGATGTATCTTGCGATTCAGGGCTAGCATTAAGCCAATGGTATGTTCAGCGATCGCATAAGGGGAGTAAGCCGGAACACGCACTACTGTCATGTCCAATTCTGTCGCTTTTGTGACATCCACATTATTAAAACCAGCGCAGCGTAGAGCAATCAGACGAGTTCCCTGTTCCGCCAGCTTTTCCAACACTTGTCCGTTGAGGGTATCATTAACAAAAACGCATACTGCTGGACATCCTGATGCCAAAATAGTCGTTTGAGTATCGAGGTGCGGTTCAAAAAAAGTTAATTCATGACCATATTGGGAATTAACAGCTTCCAGAAACTGTCGGTCGTAGACTTTTGTACTAAAGACAGCGACTTTCATAGACCTAATCTCAAAACCAGCTTAATTAAATTGTAGATAAAAATTTAAAGACTAGGTTTAAAGAAAAGGTTAATTCTCTGGTAAGCATTTAACAGTCAGCTATCAGCGGTCATGTAAATGCTTACCTTATCTTTTCTTTCTTTGAAGTTTAAGACAGAGCAGTGGTAGAGATTGATACCAATTACCACAGTCTTAAATTAAGTTAAAGAATTAACAAATAATGAGTAGAGTGAGCTATAAACAATAGCTTGGATGCCTAGCAAAAATCATTGAGTCACATCTGGTTGCTTTGCAATCCGTTCATGATAGTTTTGATGCTCCCAGCTGTCAACAACACAGGAAGAATTAATCTTACCGATTGGATGACATTGTTTTGATGCAGAAAGCGAATGGGAGTTTCTCCAAGACCGTAATGGTGCGTTTTCCGTGATGGCGAGCAATGCCTTGACCGTAGGTCACGCGGGGCGCGTTCGCCATCACGGGTCGCACCTCTGCATCGCTGGATGAGGATTATTAATTGTCTTGATGCAGTCGCTCATGGGGGAAACCCCCAAGACCGCGCTGCATCGCTATCGAAAAACGTAAATTTGTAAACCTCTTAAAGGAGATTTGTCCATGGCAACTGTCAAAGTGGGTATCAATGGATTTGGTCGTATCGGACGACTCGTATTCCGTGCTGCCCTCAACTACCCAGAAATCGAAGTGCTGGGCATTAATGACCTAGTTCCACCACAGACTATCGCCTATTTACTCAAATACGACTCAACCCATGGTCGTTTCAAGGGTACCGTAGAAGCTGAAGCTGATGGAATTGTGGTCAATGGCAAGAAAATCCCCTGTGTCTCAATTAAAAACCCAGAGGAACTGCCTTGGACGAAACTCGGTGTGGAATATGTAGTAGAATCTACGGGTCTATTTACCACCTATGATGGGGCATCTAAGCATTTACAAGCGGGAGCGAAGCGGGTGGTAATCTCTGCTCCGACTAAAAACCCTGATTTGGTTCCCACCCTGTTGATGGGTGTCAATCACGATACCTATGACCCGGCTAAAGATAGTATCGTTTCCAATGCCAGTTGCACAACTAACTGTCTTGCTCCCATTGCTAAAGTGATTAATGACAATTTTGGGCTAGCGGAAGGGTTAATGACTACGGTCCATGCCATGACTGCTACCCAGCCAACGGTAGATGGTCCAAGTAAGAAAGACTTTCGGGGGGGGCGAAGTGCTGCTCAGAACATTATCCCCGCTTCTACGGGTGCGGCCAAAGCTGTCACGCTAGTGTTACCGGAACTGAAAGGTAAACTTACCGGGATGGCATTACGGGTACCAACACCGGATGTATCAGTGGTAGATTTGACCTTCAGGACTCAAAAGGCAACCAGCTACCCAGAGATTTGTGCAGCAATGAAGGCAGCGTCAGTTGGGGCGATGAAAGGAATTTTGGGCTATACAGAGGAGCCAGTGGTGTCCACCGATTTTCAAGGCGACCCTCATTCAAGCATTTTCGATGCTGGAGCGGGAATGGAACTTAATTCTAATTTCTTTAAAGTTGTCTGTTGGTACGACAATGAGTGGGGTTACTCTAACCGCATGATTGACCTGATGTTATCTATGGCAGCTAAAGGTTAGGGGTAAATAGCAGCTAGCCCAGGGAAAGGAAAAATCAGTAACTACTTTCCCTGACTAGAACCCGCAGAAGGGGAAGAGGGAGAACAGACTGGAAGAGACCGCAAGTTGGGAAAGACCAAACACAGGAGTAACAAGCGAGAGTTAGCCACCTAATTTATTGGGTGGCCGGGGAGCGTACCGGTATTTATACCGGCTCTCGTGTCATGGGAGCTGCTTTGTCCTACCCAAAGTTTCTAGAAATTCAGAAAGGCTTAAATTGGCTTCTTTAGCCATTTCTTTTAGTCCATTCCAGGCCGTTTCTGTAGTCATTACACTATAGGATTTTTTTCGCACACCATGCAAGCTCGGTCTTCCCACTTTTTTCTTGATTTTTTCTGGCATTTGCTTGACACATTAATTATCAGGGTATATAATTAATGTAGCACAACAAAAGGTCGATAGAATGTACGGATGTCAGCAGCACCTAATAACTACAACGACTGAGAATCAAGCATTCATAGAGTTCATCTGTTCGGAAGCCAACAAGTTAACAAATTGTGGCTTATATTATTGCCGTCAAATGTTGTTTAAGGTTGGCAAATACCTTAACAACGCGGAACTGGATAAGATAATGAAGACAAATGTCCACTTCAGGGCATTAAGATCTGCATGTGCTCAACAAACTTTACACGGAGTCATTGAGTCTTTCAAGTCTTACAAAGCTCTCAAGAAAAAGTATGACAAAGGGCAATTGACAGATAAGCCTAGAGTTCCAAAGTATCGTAAGAAAGGAGGGTTATCTGTAGTTAGCTATCCTGCCCGCTGGGTAAAGCTGGTAAAAGGTCAACTCAAATTTACCCTGGGAAAGCAAGTTAAAGCCTGGTTTGGCATTGATCACTTTCTACTACCTATGCCATCCAATATAGACTTCAAGTCAATTAAAGAGTATCGTTTTGTCCCCAGGAATGGCTGTTTTTATCTGGAGTTTGTATACGAGCGACCAAAACCAAAGCCGGTAACACCTACAGAGAATGTATTAGGTATCGACCCCGGCCTCAATAACTGGTTAACTTGCGTTTCTAATATTGGAAAATCTTTTATCGTAGATGGCAGAAAAGTCAAGTCACAAAACCAGTGGTACAATAAGCGAGTATCTGCAATCAAAAAAGGTAAACAATGGGACTATTGGGATGAAAAACTAGCATCTCTGACTGAAAGACGCAACTGTCAAATGCGCGACAACGTGAACAAAGCGGCTAGATTTGTTGTTAACTGGTGTATAAGACATCAAATCAGTATAGTCGTTTTCGGTTGGAACAAAAGGAATAAAGATGGTATCAATATTGGGAAGAAAAATAATCAGCAATTTGTTCAAATCCCTACCGCTAAATTAAAAAATAGAATTGAGCAGCTATGTATTGAGTACGGTATTAAATTTATTGAGACTGAAGAGAGCTATACCAGCAAGGCAAGTTTTCTAGATAATGATTTTCTACCTACGCTTGGTGGGAAACCCAAGGGGTGGAAAGAATCTGGAAGGCGAGTAAAGCGTGGACTTTATAGGTCTCGAAAAGGTGAATTAATTAACGCCGACTGTAATGGGGCTGGTAACATCCTCAGGAAAGTAGAGACACAGCTAGGGTTTCCCCTAGCCAAGGTCTGTAGAGCAGTTTTGAGCCTGCCACAACGATACAGATTAGATTCACTTTCTAAATCGTATCGTGAAGCAACTTCACGCAGAGGTGCGACCCCGTAATTTAATTCTTCAAACGGAAAGCGCACCAAGCGCGGTTTTAACCCGCGAAGTGAAATCCGCTTAGAATCCCTGTGCTTTCAAGCCAGGGAGAGTTCAATTTCTCGTATCCGGTGAAATAGAAAAGCAGATGCGATTGACCGTAGGTCACGCGGGGCGCGTTCGCATCTGCTGAGTCGGTTTGAGATTAATGAATTATTGGTGATTAAGTAAAGGAAAGTATTTTCCTTTCCGATACTCCCAAGTGATGCCCTCGGGATCCCGAGAGCGACTCCACTGGCTGAAGTTTGGGTCAGTGCGCATCCTCTTGAGTAACCTGTCCCCACAACGGAAGCGATCGCACATCTGTTTGACACTGTAGGGTTCTACTGAAATCCCCTGGGATGACCCATTAGTGGTGGCAGTAGTCTCATCGCTATCAGGTTCAAAGGTGGCTGATGATTCTTGATTAACCTGATTAAGCTGATCAACTAAAGGAAAGTATTTTCCTTGCCGATACTCCCAAGTGATGCCCTCGGGATCCCGAGAGCGACTCCACTGGCTGAAGTTGGGCTCAGTGCGCATCCTCTTGAGTAACCTATCCCCACAACGGAAGCGATCGCAGATCTGTTTGACACTGTAGGGTTTTACTAAAAAACCTTGCGATAACCCATTAGTAGTGGGAGTAGTATCCTCTATTTCAGGTTCAAAGGTGTCTGATGATTCTTGATTAACCTGATTAAGCTGATCAACTAAAGGAAAATATTTTCCTTTCCGATACTCCCAAGTGATGCCCTCGGGATCCCGAGAGCGACTCCACTGGCTGAAGTTGGGCTCAGTGCGCATCCTCTTGAGTAATCTGTCCCCACAACGGAAGCGATCGCAGATCTGTTTGACACTGTAGGGTTTTACTAAAAAACCCTGGGATGACCCATTAGTAGTGGGAGTAGTATCCTCTATTTCAGGTTCAGAGGTGGCTGATGATTCTTGATTAACCTGATTAAGCTGATCAACTAAAGGAAAATATTTTCCTTGCCGATACTCCCAAGTGATGCCCTCGGGATCTCGAGAGCGACTCCACTGGCTGAAGTTTAGGTCAGTGCGCATCCTCTTGAGTAACCTGTCCCCGCACCGGAAGCGATCGCACATCTGTTTGACACTGTAGGGTTTTACTAAAAAACCTTGCGATAACCCATTAGTAGTGGGGGTAGTATCCTCTATTTCAGGTTCAGAGGTGGCTGATGATTCCTGATTAACCTGATTAAGCTGATCAACTAAAGGAAAATATTTTCCTTGCCGATACTCCCAAGTGATGCCCTCGGGATCTCGAGAGCGACTCCACTGGCTGAAGTTTGGGTCAGTGCGCATCCTCTTGAGTAACCTGTCCCCACACCGGAAGCGATCGCACATCTTCTTCACACTGTAGGGTTCTACTAAAATCAGCTCTGATGAAGATTTAGCAGGAGTAATCTTCTTTGTAATCGTCTTGTCTGTCTTACTTCCAGAGGTAGCTGATGGAAATGCTGTAGTGACCTCGTCAGCTGGGAGAGCTTCGACGATATAATCTGCCAACGGCACTTCCTGGCTGTAAACCCCTTTAGTTGTGTGATACTTGATGATGCTTTCCCCGCTAAACCAATCTAGGGCTGTCCTCACAAAAAGCCACCCAGCTTGGGGAGACTTCTCCAGACATACTGGTGTTTTCTGGCCACTGGTAAGATTAACCAAGTTGTGTGTTGGCTTGAACATCCCCTTTTCGGGTATATAAAGCTCATCTTGCTGACGTTTTCGTCTCGGACTACATTCGAGACAGTATTTAGGAGGCTTACCAGGATAGCACTCACGAGTAGTCATATGATTGCATTTCGGGCAAAAAAATGTAACTGGACGGGTATGAATCGTACGAGTGTGAGCACGCACGATAAAGGTTTGAGAAGGCATAAGTGTTCAACGTCTCATATAGTTATCTAGCAACAGTTATCAAGGAACCTGAGTGTGATATAGTTGTTCTGGTGCCGACAGCAATTCTAGGTATATCCCTAGGCACTGGCTGCCGTAACTAGATCATCTCTATCATCTAGAGTAAGCATTTCTGCTGGTTTGATGATCTTAGGCAAAACTTCGTCAGCAATAAATAAACTCCTAAATAGTTAATACTGATCGCTTTTGCTGGCATCAGCTATTTTTGATAAAGTTCAGTATGCTGCTAACGTTAAACAATAGCAGATTCAGGCTAAATCCGTCAGACTACTAGAATTGAGATCAATATTTGATCGTGCGATCGCACAATCGCGACCTTGCATTTGTGAGCCGATTTCCAACTTTCCTAACCCTCCAAAGTCCGAACTGTCAGCACCTGGGGTGGTGTCGAATCCGGGGGATAGAGAAAATCCACCTCTAGCTGCCTAACTTCTTCAGGGGCTAAATTCAACGTCACCAATGGATGCCCTGGCTGTCCTCGTCGCTGCACTAAATGCACATAGCGCGTCTGAGCCTTTCGATCATCATCATCATAATTTATTCTGAGTGTACCCCGAAAGAACACGTTTTCAACCAGTGGGTTCAAAAACAGCAGTCGATCAGTACCCCCCTCATCCTTCAATGGCGTTTGCAGCGATACCGTCACCGTTTGGGGTTGATTAGTAGTATTCTTCAATGGCAAAGTTATATTGTATTCTACCCCATAATTACTGTGGGCAAAGTAGGCCGTATCGGGATAGCGCCTTAACATCGGTGCACTTTGAATTTGCCCTGTACTCAGAGTAATCAGATGTAGAGTCCCCAGCACATAAGAAAACCCCTGCCCTAGCTGAGGAATACTCAAATAGTTAACATTTGGATTATCTTGAATCAGCACTTGCCATTTAGAACCTTGGGAAACACCAGCCACCCGACCAAACACCGTCGGTTCTTGAGGTGGTTCGAGAGGAGTGGGTATCGGTCCACGGGGTTGAGCTAAGCCTCCCGTATCCAGTAACTGTTGCCATTCTGCTACCGTAGGTTCCTGATAGTTTCCATTGCCATCACGAGGGGCTTTCATCGCTAAGTTAGCCAGATAAACCATGCCATCACTCCGTAAGCGCATCATGGTAGAACGACCATTGGAAGCTGGTGATCGTTTAACTGGAATTGGCTGATTCATTAACATCTGGCTTTGTTTTGCCTTCAGCACCAGTTTGGCGGGAAATAGTTCTTGGAGAATTCCCCTGAGTACATCATTCATCGTCCGACTGCCAGGACCAGCATAGACTGTACCGTTGGGATTATCCACCATATCCGGCAACGAGATAAACGGTGCATCTGGGGTAGACAGATAACTCGCCCCTTGCAAGACCTCCACTGTAACAGGTGTGTCATTGGGATTATAAACTATCAATCCTTGGTAAAGGGGATGGGTTTCGGCCTGAGTCTCTGCTCTAGCAATATGGTGGGTAAAGATATCAAACCGTCCATTAAAGCCATAGTCAAGGTGGCCAGAAGGAACTTGTTTCCCTTCCGGTGAAAACGTAGACAGCAAAATTCCCTCACTTCTGACTAGTTCTGGACTATTGCTATTAAAGACAGGCACCTGATCCAATTGCCCTGGTAAACTACGAACATCATCAGGAGAAACGTCCACTCCAGCAATATACTGAGGTGGAACAGCATAGATGTTTAAGGCCCGACACAGCAAAGCCGCTACTTCACCACGGGTAGCACTCTGATTTGGCTTGACCTGTTTGAGATTGGGATAGTTAACCACAATAGTATTAATTGCTGCGGATGCGATCGCATTTTTAGCATACTGGGGAATCTGGCTAGCATCAGTAAAATACCGTCTGATAGTTCCATCGGGATCTGACGGGATAGGGAAATTCTTGGCTCCTGCTAAAACGGCGATCGCTTGCACTCGAGAAATGGACTCATTCGGTTTAAATCGTCTGCCAGGATAGCCCGAAAAAAATCTCCGCTTGTAGGCATCTTGAATCACATTCTTGGCCCAATGATTACTAGGTACGTCCAGAAAACGAATACCACCTCGTTGAATCGGCGCTGAGGGAAACGCATTCAGCATTAAGACAGCAAACTCAGCACGGGTAATCCTAGAATTAGGACGAAATTTACCATCCGGGTAACCACTGACCAACTTACGCTCCCGCAGTTGGTTGATACAATCTTTCGCCCAATGATTTTCCAGGTCAGGGAAAGTAGCGGTATTGGTCATCAGTAGTATGTAGTCTAAACTGCTTTAGTGTGGGCAACTAACTTGGAATTTTTTATTTCAAGCCCACGATCAGTTCTATTTCTGATATTGTTGCTCAATTAACCGGGGTGTTATCCCATGTAACAACATCCTCAACATAGTCCCTATCTACGTTGGTAACATACATTTAAGCATAAAACCATAAAAACTACGATTGGTTCAATGACTGACAATTCTCAAATCCAAGACCAACAAGAGGATTCGACCATAGACTCTTCCCAAGATAACCTAGAGGAAAAAGTTATCAAGTCCTCAGTTATAGAAACTATTCCGGTTGCTCCAGAGGGCTTTAAGTCTGGCTTTGTGGCGATTGTGGGACGCCCGAATGTGGGCAAATCCACACTGATGAATAAACTGGTAGGGCAAAAAATTGCCATCACTTCGCCAGTGGCTCAAACCACCCGAAATCGGCTGCGAGGTATCTTGACCACACCGGAAGCTCAGTTGATTTTTGTAGATACGCCAGGGATTCACAAACCTCATCATCAACTGGGTAAGGTATTGGTGAAAAACGCCCAAATAGCCATTGAGTTAGTGGATGTGGTGCTGTTGGTGGTGGATAGTACGGTGGAGGCGGGAGGAGGCGATCGCTTTATTGTTGATCTACTGAGCCATACCAAGACACCAGTAATTTTGGGTGTTAACAAATCAGATATACAACCTCGCCAGAGTAGGGGAAAATCAATTGATGCTAGTTACGCTAAACTAGCTACTGCTCAAGGCTGGGAAGTCGTCAAATTTTCTGCCCTAACAGGTAATCACTTAGACCTATTGCAGCAGAAATTAATTGAGCGCTTAGAACCAGGGCCATATTATTATCCCCCTGACTTCTTAACTGACCAGCCAGAACGGTTTATCATGGGGGAATTGATTCGAGAGCAAATCTTACTCCTAACTCGTGAGGAAGTCCCCCACTCGGTTGCTATTACTATTGATTTAGTGGAGGAGCAACCAAAAATTACCCGTATTTTTGCTACGATTAATGTAGAGAGAGACTCCCAAAAAGGTATTTTAATTGGCAAAAAGGGTACTATGCTCAAACAAATTGGTACTGCGGCCCGCCAGCAACTTCAAAAGTTAGTTGCTGGTCAAGTTTACCTGGAATTGTTTGTGAAAGTAAAACCGAAATGGCGACAATCTCGCTTACGGTTATTAGAGTTGGGATATCGGGTGGAGAAGTAATAGTAATTACGCTATTATATAGCAAGTATTATACCCATGAGGTACAAATTTTTAGGTTTTAGGTTTTAGGTTTTAGGTTTTAGGTTTTAGGTTTTAGGTTTTAGGTTTTAGGTTTTAGGTTTTAGGTTTTAGGTTTTAGGGAGCAGGTAAGAGGGAAGTCGGAAGTGGGAAGAGGGAAAAAAGAATGTGTACCTCATAGCTATGATAAACGCTATATATAGCACTACGCATTAAGCTTAGGACATTCCTAAACTCTGAAACTTAGTCATAGCTTACTTCTGACTTCTAACTTCTGACTTGCGCGTAGCGCTATATCTAGCATTTTAGTTGATATGTAAACCTAGTATTGATATTAAAATAGATAAATTTTAACTTGGTGCAAGAGCTTTTTTTAAAAGTTATCATTAACAATTAGTCTAAGCTAGCAAGACTTGTTCAACTGTCAAAGCTAAGTCGGTAAACGTTTGTGATTCAATCTTTTTATTTCCTGTAAATTCTGTCAAATCATAAAACCCATCAACTAAACGCAAAACCGAGACCTTAGACTTTATTGGATCAACAATCCAATATTCAGGCACTTCCCGCACCGCGTATTCAGAACGCTTGTAGCGGTAATCATCTTGGGGATTACCTGCACTGACAATTTCTACTGCTAGTAGTGGTGCTGATTCCAGCACCGCTGATGACATGGAACGGATAGCTTGCCGCTGACTTTCTGAGATAATGACTAAATCAGGAATTCTAGATTTATTCTCAGCTATGCGAACCCCAAGATTACCAGGCATAACAACCCAATCTAAACTAAACCTCTCAATTTCTCTATCAAATTCCTTGAATAAAAAAAGCATAATCAGGGCATGTAGTCCACTAGCAGGTGGCATAGCAATAAGCTCTCCATTAACAAGCTCATACTTGTAGTCACTGTCATCATGGTAGGAAAGATACTCTTCAAATGTGTAAAACTTTTTTGCAGTTTGAATCATTTGAGTTGCCTCCTAGAGAACCGGTTTATTAGTGTAGTTAAGGTGGGTTTTGTAGACGGTTAACCGTCAACCGTCTACAAAAACCTATTGTAGGTTTATTTCTAGTGGCCTATTGTTATTGATCTACTGACTCTTCCGGCTTTTCGATTTCCTGCTCTTCGATTTCCGGCTCTTCGATTTCTTGCTCTTGATCTGAGATAGGTACTAAAGCAACCGCTGCGATCGCATCTTCATCATCTAACTTTTGCACTCTGACCCCAGTTGCCATGCGGGATTGGGGAGAAATAGCATCAACAGCTTGACGAATGATAATCCCTCGACTAGTGACTATCATCAATTCATCCCCTTCATTAACTACCTGTAGGGCTGCCAGTTGGTCTTTGGGTAAACGGAATTTGGTTGAGCGAACTCCCATACCAGCACGGTTTTGTAACCGGAATTGGGATACCGGTACCCGCTTGCCATAGCCTCCCATGGTAACAATTAATACCCAAGGACCCTGAGCCGCTGTTTCCACCATCTCAGAATCACTAAGGTCTTCTGTCTCTTCCTCTGAATCCTCAGTAGCAGCTAAACTAGCGATGATTTGACCGGACAAAATATCCATACCGATTAATTCATCATCACCCTTGAGTTTCATAGCCTTAACTCCTCTGGTCGCACGACCGAGGGGGCGGAGTTGATCATTGTCACACTTGAAGTGAATTGCCATGCCATGACGAGACCCAATTATGATGCTGTCTTCTTGCCTAGCACGAAGTACCCACCGCAACTGGTCTCCTTCCCCGAGGGAAATAGCAATTAATCCATTTGCCCGAATTTTGCTGAAAGCATCTAGGGCAGTTTTCTTAATGTAACCCTTATGGGTTAACATGACTAGATATTCATCATCTGTAAATTCAGATACCGGTACAATAGAAGTAATTTTTTCTTCGTGGGGAATGGGTAACATCTGCACAATCGGTACCCCCCTGGCGGTGCGAGATGCAGCCGGGATTTGGTAGGCACGCAGAGAGTAGACTACACCGCGATCGCTAAAAAATAAAATGCTATCGTGGTCGCAGCAAGTGAAGAAATGCTCTACCTCATCATCATCTTTGATCCTGGCAGCAGCTTTACCACGAGTTGCCCGAGCTTGAGCTCTAAACTCATCCACAGGCATGCGTTTGATATACCCTTGCTCAGTCAGCAGAATCACAGCTTTTTCATTAGCAATCAGGTCAGTATCATCTAGTTCCCCTTCAACCTGTTGAATTTGTGTGCGGCGTGGTGTGGCAAAGTTCTGTTTCAGTTGCTGGGCTTCAGTTTCAATAATCTCCAGGATGCGACTTCGGCGAGCTAGGATATCCCGTAAATCCGCAATCCTAACTTGTAATTCCTCATGCTCAGCTTGAATCTTTTGGGCTTCCAAAGCAGTCAGACGGCGCAGCTGCATTTGCAAAATAGCATCAGCTTGGGCTTCAGATAGACTAAATTCTGTAACTAATTGTCCTCGTGCTGTAGTCGTATCTGCCGCCCCCCGAATCACGGCAATCACAGCATCTAAGCTATCTAGGGCAATTAGTAACCCTTGCAGTAAATGATCCCGTTCCTCAGCTTTGCGCAATTGATATTGAGTCCGTCGGGTAATGGTTTCAATGCGGAAATCCAGGAAAACGTTTAAGAACTGCTTTATGGTCAGCAACTGGGGTTCATTGCCCACCAGGGCTAGCATATTTGCTCCAAAATTGGTTTGGAGGGGGGT